>NZ_JBQFVB010000007.1:0-197752 GCF_056539465.1 Ruegeria sp. BB1 | reverse complement strand
CTCAAGTCGACTTGAAGTAGCAGGATAGCTCCTCACTGGCACATGAGACAAGAGAGTTTACGATGACTGATACGGTGCAGGCGCAATCTTCCATTCCCATCCTGATCACTCTCGCTGCAGCGACATTGACCGCCTCATTGGGTATCAGTATTGCCGCGGTAATGCTTCCGACGCTGACGCGTAGCTTCGCTGCGACAGTTTCCGAGGTGCAGTGGGTCGTACTGGCTTACCTGACATCCGTGACCATCACGATCGTATCCGCCGGGCGGCTTGGCGATCTATTCGGCCACGGTCGCTTGCTGATTGCTGGTCTCATCGTCTTTATTGCAGCGTCGGTTCTGTGCGCTATGGCCCCGAGCCTGGGCTTGCTGATTACTGGGCGCGCGTTGCAGGGGCTTGGCGGAGCGATCCTGATCGCGCTTCCAATGTCTATCGCACGTGATTTTGTCCCGACTGAGCGGTTGGGTACGGCAATGGGATTGCTTGGCACGACTTCTGCTGCGGGGACTGCCCTGGGCCCCTCACTGGGCGGTGTGTTGTTGGCGATGGGCAACTGGCGCATGGCATTCTGGTTTCTTGCCGGCTTTGCTGGTGTCACGCTTATACTGTCTGTCACCGCAATCACGCGCGATTCTGAACGTCCGACAGTATCCTGCCGAGAATTGGATTTTCCGGGAACCATAGTGTTGGTTATTGCACTGGCAGCCTACGCTCTGGCAACCAGTGGCGGAGCCTCACGTATCCCCGTGCCACCGGTTGCATTGTTTTCTGCTGCTCTGATCGCAATCGTCTTTTTTGGGCTTGTCGAAACCCGTGTAGCTTCACCGCTGGTGCCGATGAAATTGCTCCGCGACCAGAGGACAAGTATCGGGCTTTTTTCGAACCTTCTGGTCAGCGCAATCATGATGTCCACTTTGGTCGTTGGTCCGTTCTTTCTGGCATTTTCTCTGGAATTGAACGAAGCGATCATCGGTTTGGTTATGGCAGTTGGGCCGCTGGTCGCTGCGCTCTTCGGGGTTCCGGCCGGATGGGTGACGGACAGGTTTGGTTCGGATCGCGCGATGACCATCGGCCTTGTGCAGACTACGGTTGGTCTGCTGTGTCTGGCGTACCTGCCGGGATACTTCGGTGTCGGCGGCTATTTGGCCGCACTCATCATGTTGACGCCCGGCTTCCAACTTTTTCTTGCCGCTAACAACACAGCGGTTCTGATACACGCCGCCAAAGAACAACGTGGCCGGCTCTCTGGCCTTCTCGGGCTCTCGCGGAACCTGGGTCTGATGACGGGTGCCTCTGCAATACCCACGCTATTCGTCAACATAGTCGGGAAGGGAGATGCCACTAATGCTCCGGCCGCAGATGTTGCCTATGCTTTTTCGATGACTTTCACGGCCACTGCATGTTTGGCCCTGATTGCCCTGGGGCTGGCAATTAGCAGCCGAGCCTAGCGCGCCCGCAATGCGCCGACCCCCGCCGAGTGACGTTGCCGAGAAAGGTAATCCGCGTATTGCGGGGCGATTGTGGAGCAGCCAGAATTCTTGTTTTCGGATCGAAACGGCCTTTGAAGTCACTACGGCAATGCAAAGTGGACGGGCAGGGTTGCTGATCCTCCCCCTCTGAAGTGGTCCGACGTTATGGTTAAGAAAATGAAGGAACCACATGGCGAACAAGCGACCGAAGCCGGAAGAGATTGTATCAAAGTTGCGGCAAGTTGAGTTATTGATGGGCAAGGCATGTCCCGTCTGGATGCTTTGGACCGGTGGCTTGAAGCCATGGAATCTTCTGGAATCCCGTTGTGAGGCACCCTTTACTGATCACGCTTGGATTGCGTGCCGGCATTTCTTTCCTGTTCCGACTTATAAACACTGTTGGGGACCGGCATTCATGTTCACGCCATAATCAAGAGACTGGCTATTCCGTACAGCCCGGCAATGACGGCTCGTGTGTTTGCGCAGCAGGTGAGTTCGTACCCGCCTCAGTTTTCGGTCGCCGCAAATGGCCGGTCTGGTGAAGCCTCACCACGGCTCATAACGGCCTTGCCTAAGTCCGCTATGAGCCGGATGGGTTACATCATCAGTGCCTTTCCTACCAATGCTTGCTTGTTTGGATATTGCGAAACATCAACACCGCGCTCCATCAGTGCTTCGCTAAGTTCTTCCTCGCTCAAGGCTTCGATCGCTTCGGTTGTCATTTTCATGAAATTGATCCGGCGCTTGAGCAGGCCGTTTGTGTCACCAAAAACGTGTCGATCCTCAAACGCGAACTCATCCGCGTATTTGGTCATGAAGTAAGTTAGGAAGGTGTTTAGGCTGGTTCGGACACGGGGATCATCCGCCATCAAATCCGAGGATGCATCAAGCGTTTCTCGCATCAGGGTGACCCAACGCTTGGCCCCTTTGTCGTTCATCAGGGCCATCGCGTTGTGGGTGTGATGGAAACTCAGCCGGAACTCTGCGCCGTGATAGTACGGGCCGCCGCCCATGACATCGATCCACATTGACGCCTGAGTTGTGACATGGTGGTTCAGCCCACCGACCCGTTCAAACACGGACGTGAACCAAGGCTCATCGGCAAAGACACGTTCATAGAACCTATGCACGATGCCGACGATGGGCTCTTGCCCGAGGACGGAATAGAGTTGCCAAAACTGAATGGGCTTGCTCAGGTCACCGGGGGCCGTCAGCGAGACAACCTCTGCCATCCGGAGTGCTTCCGGCGGTAGCAGCCCCTTATCGATTGCCGATTTAATATAGGCCTGCTGGATTCTCTCGCTCATGTAACCATGGCGGGTCGGAAATTTGGGAAGGTCAACACGGAGCATTGGGCGAATTCCTAGAGCGTCTTGATGCCAGAAAAATGATGGCTGGGGCAGGGCAGACCGTCACCGCCCAAATGCCTTGCGGTACTTCTGGATAAAGAGTTCTTTTCCTTTCATCTTCCGTGTGACCCAGTCACCGACAGTCGCAAAGAGCCAACTGTTTCCGATTTTGGGGCCTAGCGGAACGAGGATCGGTGCCATTTTCCAAGGCGCGTAGGGCTTTTGTTTCTCTACGGGTTGCCCGCTGAGGACCTGTTTCAGGGTCTTGATCAGCCAAGGGTTCTGACGAGAGATCGCAACAATCGTCATACTGTCACCGACGTCGGCTATGTCCCCGGCGATGAAGACATTTGGGTACTCGGACGGGCGCAACCAGCTATCCGTCTTAATCCGGCCAGAGGGCGCCACGGTCACCGCGGGCAGCGTTTGCGCCAATGCCGTATTTGGTTTGGACCCGATCACGGGGAAGACCAGATCAGCTTCGATAACGCGGCCATCTGACAGTTTTACTGATCCGGCATAAGGTTTGTCCGCGTGCTGCAGATTCTCTGCCCTTTGACCTACCACGACGTTCACGCCGGCGCGTTCCAGCTTGCGTTTGAGCTCTGCCCCCAGCTTGACGGGATACGTTGGAAACAAGCTGTTGTCAGACGAAACCAAAGTGATGCCCTTACTGGGCTGTGCCGCTGCAATCTCTCCGGCCAACTCGGTACCGACGGGGCCGGCCCCAACGATGACGACCGATTTCGCAGACGCCAGCCGAGCGCTGACATCGGCACTGGCCTTGCGAAAGTCATCCATACTTTCGCCCGCCGGTTTGAAAGGGGCTGCATAAGACGAACCAGTTGCCAGGACGATGTAATCCGCAGGGTAAGCAGAGCCGTCTTCCAGCGTTACCTCGGATTGAGTCACAGTAGCGGCACGGCCGCGGATGACCCGTCCATTCTTCAGCAAGCGGTCGTAAGGCAAAATGATCTGATCCAGCAGATCGGGATCTAGTAGCGCACGAATGGCCGCTGGCGGCTGCATGAAAGCCTCTCGCTGCTCGATCAGAGTGACATCAGCGTATTCATCCAACTCTTTTGCAACTTCAAAGCCGACGTACCCACCGCCAACTATCACGACTTTCTGCTTGTCCATTCTGTTCCTCATTGCTTTCCGTCCGTCTGAGCCGTAATTAGAAACACAAGATCACAACGACAAGTACGGTCATTTGGGATACTGTCATGGCGCCTGTTGAACCGGATGAAAATTGCCTCATTGAACCTTTGATTGAGGCGATATCGGGTAAGTGGAAGCTCTTGGTCATCTATTGGCTGGCGCAGGAAACCTCGCGGTTCAATCAATTGCAACGAAATCTTGGCAGCATCACGCACCGGACGCTGACCCGCCAGCTTAGCGAGTTGCAAGACGCCGGGTTTGTGTCGCGCAAAGATTTCAAAACGATCCCACCGCATGTGGAGTATAGCCTCACACCTTTGGGCCTAAGCCTGATACCAGTGTTACAAGTTATGCATGATTGGGCAGCGGCAAATGTGGACAAGCTAGCCACTAGGAAGTGAGGGCTTCGTACGTCAATTGTTGCGTATTTGCAGGAGAAAGAAGAATAGTCTGAGGCGCTGCACATCAATGTTCGCTTGTGAATAAACAGAAACGCTGCACTGGACACTTTGATCAAGGTCAGCAAAGGGCGGCTGGCTGCGATCATTCCTCTCGTAACAACGCTTCGTTTCGGTATTCTGTGGGGGTCTTGCCTGTTTGCGAGCGAAAGGCCCGATTGAATGGCCCAAGCGAAGAGAAGCCAACGTCAAAAGCAATGCTGAGCACTGTACGCTCGGCCATTTCCGGCTTTTCCAGCATCGCTTGCGCCTCGTGAACGCGAAATGCGTTCACGAAGCTGGTGAAATTGCGGTGCCCCATTCCTTGATTGATCGCAGACCGTAGCCGATGCTCTTGCGTCCCGAGTTTGGCCGCCATTTGTGCTACGGTCAGCCCTTCCTCTCTCCAAAGACCTGCAGCCATCGCAGTATCAATACGCTTGATCAATGCCGCTTGCGCAGGGTTCGGGTTTATGTCGCGCTGCGAGGCAGCAGAGTGTTCGATCCAAATGTCGGGTGCAACACGCACCGACCAAACCAGGAAGGTCGCTGCAGACAGGCAAATTGCTGATGCCTGTAGCGGGAATACCCAATACGGAAGCACCTGATCCAAATGGGTGATTTCAATCACCGTGATGATTATGCCAAGGGTCAATAGCCAGACCAGAAACCAACGGCGAAACCGGCGGCGTTCGGCAATCAAATCTTCGACCTCGCCTGACACAACAATTTTCAGCATGTGCAAAAAGAAGATCAGCACGCATGCGCCACGAACCACACCGAGTGGAAATTGCAGCTGGGTCAACCAGCTTGTCCCAACGATCAGAACCGCAACTGTGATCTGCCAGGGTCGAATGACGACGTCATCCTGAAACAGCTCAATCGCGGCCCAATAGATCAGAACCGGGATCACGCCCGCGATCATCACAAGTACAAACCGGATTGGCCCCTCGCTCAGATCGATACCCGGAGAGGACACGATCACATAAGGGCCTAGGCTCAGGCACAGCAGCACGACGGCCAGACTTTTCCGGGTTCGGGGTCCGTTTGCCAAAAAGATCACAGCACAGAGAAAGAGAACGCCAACGGCGCTACCACGCAGGAAAATATCGAAGACCGCTAAATCTGACATCACGCGCATAAGCGAAGTGCGAATTGGCTTGCCGGTCAATGGCTGGACCATGTCGAAAATGAAAAATACTCGCCGAAAACTCAAGTTGCCCATCGTTTTTCGAAATCAGAGGGAATCCGATACCCGCCTGCGTCAGGTCGTTTTGCATGTCCTTTCGCACTTGGAGAAGCCAATGACACATCTCACTACACTGCTTTCCGTCTATGCAAATGTCTTTGGCGGAGACTTCTTGCGCTATGTTTTGGGCGCAGGCGGTACGTATCTGTTGATCAATGTCCTTCTGGCACGTCGGCTTGCCGCGCAAAAAGTCCGCCTGTCGGATCCACCCAAGGGCCAGATCCGTCGCGAGATCCTGGTAAGCCTGCGGACCGTTCTGATCTTTACTGCTGCTGGTACATCAATCGTGCTGGGCGCCAGGGCAGGGGTCATCACGATATACCAACAGGTCGCGACATTTGGCTGGGCCTATTTCGCGTTCAGCATCGTGGCGCTGATCGTCCTCCACGATGCGTGGTTTTATTGGACACACCGCGCGCTGCACTACCCGCCGCTGTTTCGGCGGTTCCACCGGTTGCACCATAAATCACACCAACCTACGCCCTTCACCTCCTATAGCTTCGATGTCGGTGAGGCTGTGGTAAACGCGGTTTACCTGCCTTTGGTATTGATTCTCCTCCCGGCGCATCCATTGGCGTTGTTCGTTTTTGTAACCCATATGATGCTGCGCAATGCAGTGGGTCACTGCGGGATCGAGATCTTTCCAGCCGATCAGAAAGGCCGCCCTGTCTTCGGCTGGCTAACAAGCGTCACCCATCACGATCTGCATCACGCTTATGCCGGTTACAACCTCGGCCTGTATTTTTCTTGGTGGGATCGGCTGATGAAGACGGAACATCCCAAGTACCTCACCGAGTTTGCCCGCGTTGCGCCGCGCATCCGGCCTGTTGGTCTGAAAGCAGCACTTCTGTTTGTAGCGATTGTTGGGGGTCTGGCAGCCAGTCGCGGCGATGCCTTCGAGCTCAGTGGTCGCTACGCGTCGCCTGGTCTTGGTATCATAGTTGAATTCGAGGATTGTGGCGCGGATGGTGCCACCAGATGCGGTCGGTTGCTCTGGAGTTGGGAGGGGCAGACACCCCATGCGAAGAGAGGCGATTTGATCCTGACGGATCTTGTGTTCAACGGTACTGCCTGGGAGGGAATGCTGCGGGACCCAGAATCCGGGCGGACATATCGAGGCACAATCAGACAAGCGAGCCAACATCGGCTTATCCTCAAGGGCTGCGCCGGCATCATCTGTGCAAGCCAGACATGGCACTCTACAAACTACCTTCGATCCGTACTTTCTGAACACGGAGGTTAACTCCACGCATTGCGTGTGAACACGTTACCAAATCGGCGTCGGGACCGTAATGCGATAGGCGGCTTTGTCAAAGTTGCGCTGGAGGGCCAGTGTGTTCCATGGATGTCTCCTGTGGGCTGAGCTTATCAAATGACGTAAATTGAAGTAACGTATTTTGGTTAACAGTAGGTCTTGTTTTTAAGATGGAAAAAGTGCTGGGACTTGGCGGGTTTTTCTTCAGATCTGAGGATCCTCCCGCGTTGGCAGATTGGTACCGCGATCATCTGGGAATTGATCTTGTCCCCAATGATTATGAAACGCCCTGTTGGACACAGGAAGCGGGCGAAACTGTCTTTGCCCCGTTCGAGAAGGTGACCGAGTATTTCGGAAATCAGGAAAAGGCATTCATGTTGAATTTTCGTGTTCGCGACATTGAAAAAATGATTGCGCAGTTGGAATCCAAAGGTGTCGAAGTGCGTCGCGATCCAGATTCTCCTTATCCGAATGGCAAGTTTGCGTGGCTCAATGACCCTGAAGGCAATCCGATTGAGCTTTGGGAACCTGCTTAATTTCTGGGCCCACTGGTTTAATTATCCCGATCCTGTCGGCGTAATAAAGCGCCGCGAGTTTCTGTGCTGCACAATGACTGGATTTCTTCAGATGATCGACGGGAAGATATCGGTCCTCCGGGCGCAATGCGTGTTGCAATTGCAGAACCACGGTATCGAGCCAAACATCCAAATTGGTTGGCCGTCGGATTTGCATGTGCTCGCGCGTCCTTGCAGCATGTATCAAAAGGACGGAGGTAATTATGATCTATGCAATCACGATCTATGGAGAGGCGGGCGTGTTTGAGGCTCTGCCGAGAGACCGTCAGGATGAGGTAATGTCGGGCCATGGTGCACTGCAAACAGCGTTAAATAAGCGGGGGGAGTTTGTTTCGATAAAGCTGATGCCGCCGACCTCTGCAGTGATGGTCGAACCGGCCGCCAGCGAGGGCACCGCGCCGCTGATTACCGACGGTCCGTTTGCCGAGACGAAGGAGAACTTCCTTGGGTTTTACGCTGCCGATTTCAAAGATCTTGATGAGGCTTTGGAATACGCAAAGATGATTTCCTCACCCGTTGCGCGGCTCGAAGTACGGCCTGTGGCCTGGGCCGGGGGTGTCATTTCATCGGAGTAGCTCATGTCGGACTGGCTGGAGGCCACATTCGCCCTACAACGCCCACGTGCCATTGCGGCCCTGACGCGGGTGTTTCGCGATATCGATACGGCCGAAGAAGCCTTTGCCGATGCGTGCCTTAAGGCGCTGACGGTTTGGCCCAAGGATGGCGCGCCCCGTGATCCGTTGGCGTGGCTACTGACGACCGCCCGCAATGCGGGTCTTGACCATATCCGCAAATCCCAACGCCGCGCGGCAATTCTGTCGCGCCATACAGAGGAGTTTCAACCAGCGCCCACCGAAACACCTGACCCTGATGAGATGCGCGACGATGTCTTGCGACTGTTGTTCGTATGTTGCCATCCGGAATTGGATCAACGGGATCAGATTGCCATCGCTCTACGCGTGGTCGCGGGGTTGAGCGTCGACGAGATTGCCAGCGGATTCCTGGTTAAACCAAAGACAATGGAACAGCGGATCACCCGTGCCAAAAAGAAGATTGCGAGCAACTCGGTCGCTTTTGAAACGCCCAGCCCGGCAGAGAGGGGAGCGCGGCTGGGTGAAGTTTCCCTGATGGTCTACCTGATGTTCAGCGAAGGGTGGTCGACTTCGGCCGGTCCCAAACAGATGAAGCTTACATTGTGTGAAGAGGCCATCCGCCTCGCCCGCCTGCTTGTGGCGTTGTTCCCGGCCATGGGTGAGCAGTCTGCCTTGTTGGCGTTGCTGTTGCTCCAGCACGCCCGTCGGCGGGCACGTATCGATGCGGATGGAAAGCTTGTCGCGTTGGACGATCAAGATCGCGACCTTTGGGACCGTTCGGACATCGCCGAGGCAACGGGCCTTTTGCAAAAAGCCCAACGTATTGGTCATCGCGGGGTCTATATCATCCAGGCCGCAATCGCTGCGGCCCACGCCCGCGCGGCCTCATCTGAAGACGCCGACTGGGCCTTGATAGAGAGCCACTACGCCGCCCTTCATGCGCTGCAGCCGACCCCTGTGGTTAAACTCAACCAGATCGCTGCACAGGCCAAGTTGCACGGCCCGCAATATGCGTTGAAGGCGATGGAGGTAGTGGCAGAGGATCTGATCACCTATCGCTGGTATCACGCGATGCGGGGCGGCCTGTTGCAGGAAACTGGCGACCACAAAGCCGCCATCGCCGCCTTTGAGACCGTGATGACACTCGCTCCAACGGGCCCTGAACGCGTTGTGATCGCAGATAAAATCGCGATCAGCCAAAAAGAACTGCGCGGCGTGTAGGAAAGCCGGCACCTCGCGCGTCCTTGGATCAGACCCGTATGTGGCGGGCACAACCAAGGGAGACACCCATGAGTATTCTAGAGATGACAACTGTCGGCAATTCCGGATGGATCGGGCATTCCGGACCGGATCAGGGCAAAGCCAAAGCCTTTTATCAGGATGTGTTGGGCTGGGCGATAAACGACATGCCGATGCAGGACGGGTCGAGTTATTCGGCCGCAGTGGTGGGCGAGACGCCCATTGGTGGCTTTTCACCGATGCCTGAGGACAATGGAAGCTGGACGATCTTTTTTACCGTGGACGACGTGGATGCGAGTGTTGCAAAGGCGCAAGCCAAGGGTGCCGCGGTCATTCAGCCTGCGATGGATATGCCGGGGGTCGGGCGCATGGCGACGCTAACCGACCCGCAGGGCGCGCGGTTCGCGCTGATTACCTATGAAAGCATGGCGTCCTAAGCGTCGCTCGAAAGGAGGGATCAGATGGAACAACTGCCCCAAATTGCGCTGATCGTGACAGCGGTGTTTGTCTTGATGAGCATTCCCATGGCAATCGCCGTTGGCGTGCGTCGTGCCAGGACTGGGATACTTTTACTCCATGGTGAGGATGAGGGACTGCTACGCCTGATGCGGGCACACGGGAACATCATCGAATATGTCCCGCTTGCCCTGCTTGCCCTCGCGGGTGCCGAGATTGCGGGAACGGCACCCTGGCTCATAGCTGTCTGTGGTGGGGTTCTGCTGCTAGCCCGCCTCATCCACTACTTCGGTTTGCGCGCATCAGCAGAAAGCAAAGGACGCGCAATTGGGGCGGCCCTGACGACCTTGACTATGATGGTGCTGGCTTTCGCCATCCTCTGGCAACTCGGCACAGCCGCCTGATGCCGGTAGATGAAAACCTTAACACTCGTGTGCGCGATGCTTTGGCCGCGCATGCGGGCATCTCCGAAAAGCGGATGATGGGCGGCCAGTGTTTCTTTTAAACGGCAACATGCTCTGCGGCGCGCGCCGTCACAAAGATGGGGTCGGTCGGTTCATGTTCCGGGTGGGTAAGGCGAACGAGAGCATGGCGCTGAAGGATCCAATGGCTAAGGAAGTGATCCATGGAACCCGTAAACTGGGGGGCTTTGTATATGTTGAAGAGGGCGACTGCGATGACCCAGCATTGCGACGCTGGGTAGAAATTTGCCTCGAACACGCCGCAGCCCTCCCGGCGAAAGACTGAATGGAGGATGTGATGGCTACATTTGAGAGTTTCTCGTCTGAGGCACTTGGTTTTCTTGAGGGTCTTAAGGCCAACAACACGAAGGATTGGTTCGCAGCGCACAAGACAACCTACGAAACCCAGTTGAAGGACCCCAGCAAGCATTTTGCCGACGGCATGGCTGGCGCATTGCAAGACCTGACTGGGCAGGGCCACCGCAGTAAGATCTTTCGCATCTACCGTGATGTCCGGTTCTCCAAGGACAAGACGCCCTACAACGCACACCTGCATATTGCGTTCATTCCGCAGGGCAACGCGGTTCAACCACCGATGTGGTTCTTTGGGCTATCGCCCGAAAAACTGTCCCTTGGCTGCGGGGTATTTCAGTATGGCAAAAATGCACTGGACGCGTTCCGCACGGCAATGGCTGGTCCAAAAGGGGCAGAGTTGATCCAGCTCACTGAAGATATGCGACAGGATGGTTTCCGGATCGAGGACCCAGAATTGAAACGCGTTCCGACTGGCTTTGACAAAGATCATCTCCACGCAGAGGCATTGCGCCGCAAGGGCTTTGCCGTTTGGATGGACGCCGGGGCTCCTGCGTTTGTTATCGAACCGAACCTCATAGAACGAACGTCTGTGTTATTCGGGAAACTCATGCCGGTGTTTCAATTGCTTTCCAGGGTCATGTAGCCAAGAATTTGCGCTCGCAGCGAGCGGCAGCTTAGACGAGTTGCACTGCGGCGAAGTAGTCCTGTTCCGGATCGCCGATCAAGTTGTCGAACGGCATTGCAAAACATCGCAACGGGCAAGCGCTGTTTTTGACTTCAACCTCTCCCAATTCCTCGAGCCTGATATAAATGCGAGGGCGGATTTGATCCTTTGCAGCGCGCGAAAGGCATATTCCACCTGGTGCCGCCAACCGGGCACCTCAGCACTTAGTCCACAGCGGTCCAATCCTGACATCCACCCTACCTTCAGGATGCTGCGGCGCGCCCCGTCGAAGGAGACATGCGCTGAGAGTGCAAATTCCGGAAGTAGTTGAATTCATACATAGCTGACAATGCCACCCTGCAGCGCATTCACGATCAGCTTGCGCGATTTCGTCGAATTTCGGGAACCTTTCCGTGTTTCCTGCATCTAAGGAACCAGGAACGCACTAAAGCGAACCCGGTGAAACCCTTGGAAAGGACCAAACCATGTTCAGAAAAACCGTAGTTGCTTTTGGATTTATTGTCGCTGCCGCCCCAACTGCTAAGGCTCACGATGAACAAGCTCTCGCCACTGCCCCAGCCGGCGATCCTTATGTGAAAGTGAGCGACGTATTGCCATTGCCCGAGTTCATCCCTGGTCTGGGAACGCTCTTCGTCGACCCAACCACTCTGCCCGCAGGTCCGTTCCTCGCATATGATCGCGACGGTCGATTGTCAGCCACGGTCTACATGACACCACTCGACGATCTGCAAAACGGTGCATCATTTGACGGATTGAACATCGGTTCACACACCGTCAGCTCGACAGATATCTATTTCAATGCCGGGCATCCCGGCGTGGACAAGCCGCACGCGCATGTCGTGCTGTTTCACGACGAAAACGCAAAAGAGCGTCTGGCCGAATGATCTGTACGCGCCGTCATGCTGTATGGCTTGGGGGATTGGCCGTTGCTTCCGTCGCCAGTTCGCGGATCGCGCTTGCGCAACCGATCGCCACGGTTGAGATGCGCGGCAGCCCGCGCGGCGAACGTATCTGGTATGATCCTGTTGGACTTGCTGTGTCTTCAGGCACCACCGTCCGGTTCACCAATCGTGATCCCGGCAACAGTCATACAGCAACCGCCTATCATCCGGCGAACTATGATCGAAGGCGACGCATTCCCGCTGCGGCCGACCCGTGGGACAGTGACTTTTTGCTTCCGGATGAGTATTTTGAAGTCACCCTGATTACGCCAGGTGTATATGACTACTATTGCCTGCCACACGAAATGGCGGCGATGGTTGGTCGCATAGTAGTTGGAACCCCCAGCGACGCCGACTGGGAGGGAAGTTCACACGACAAGAGCGATGTTTCGGAAGATATTCTGACAGCTTTGCCTTTGGTAGAGAGGATCCTTTCGGAAGTTACCGTTCGCAGGGAGGACTGATCATGAAGGTCCAAACAAACCTCACTCAACAAGCAACCAGCGATGCGGCCAAATCAGAAGCTGAGCTTGTAAATGCCGCGCGTGACGGAAGCGAGCTGGCGGTCCGGGAACTTATCCGTCGCTTGAACCCCCGCCTGTTTCGCGTTGCCAGAGGTATCGTTGACAGCGACGCCGAGGCAGAAGAAGCGCTGCAGGAGGCTTATCTGTCGGCGTTCAGCAAACTGCAGGGTTTTCGTGAGCATGCCAGCTTTTCCACCTGGATCACCCGGATCGTGATCAACACGTCGCGTATGCAGCGCAGACGAGAGCGTACTGCTGAAGAGTACAACACCGTGGACGAAACCAGTGCACCGAGTGTGATTATGTTCCCCGGACAAAATTCTGAACTCCCCGACGCAACGCTTGGGCGCGCGCAATTGAGAGATTTGCTTGAATCTGCCGTTTCCGATCTGCCACCCCATCTGCGACTGCCGTTTCTGCTGCGCGAAGCAGAGGAAATGAGTATTCTTGCCATCGCCACCGAGCTTCAGGTCAACCCGATAACAGTAAAAACACGCCTTTATCGCGCCCGCCGCAGGTTGCAAACTACAATTGAAAACCGGGTCCGGGGCGGCTTCGAAGCAATTTTCCCGTTTGGAGGCAAACGATGCGCCAACATGACCAATCTTGTAGTAGCGAAATTGCAAGAAGTCGGCGTTCTATGACGCAGTTCTTTCGGCTCAGATCGACCATCCTGCAAACCGCGCTCAGGATTTTTCCCCGGCAACAACGCAAATGCGGCGGCAGATTGACAACGATCAATTCCTTCGCGCCAAAGGAAGCTTAGGAAAACCCGTGTGGTAAACCTTGCTAAAACAGCAGGAGGTCTGTTTGTCGAACCCTCAAAACCCTATTCTGCTATGCTCTACCGCGTGACGGGCGCGCTGCGGGTCGCCCTGCTTACGCCCCTGTCGCGTTCTTTGACCTTTATTGCGCAAAACCGTGAACCGTGTCGCCAGCTTCTCGACCGAAATGTTGGGCGAGGAGCTATGGCGGATGACTTTCTGCCCGGCGCTCCTGATTTCCAGCTGAACGACGGGTTCCTGATTGGCGTGCGTGGCGCCGAGTGATCAGGGTTGACCAGCGCAATATTGTGATTTCGCGCAAGGTCGTCCCATACCGTGTCCTGTTTCCCGCGGCATTTCTTTGCGCGTTGCTCACGATTGCCCTCTGGCCCCTAAGCGCATGGATTGATGGTTTTGGTCCAGCGTTTGAGCCTGCAATTATCTGGCACGTTCACGAGCTGATTTTTGGCTTTGTTGGCGCGGCGATTGGTGGGTATCTGCTGACGGCATTGCCAAGCTGGACAGGCCGACCGCCGGTTCAGGGTGGAGTTCTGATCACATTGTTGGCGTTGTGGGCCCTTGCGCGTGTTGCTATGGCGCTGGCGGATTTCGTGCCTTCCGGGCTGCTTGTCGTCTTCAATGCCGGGTATTTTCTCCTACTGGCGGTTGTAATCGGAACTCATCTTCTGTTGGCGGGCATCTATCAAAAGCTTGGCTTTGTGTGTGCGATAGTGGGGCTTGGTATCGGTGAATTCTTGTTTTTGACCGCGACGCTGATGGGGTCCCCGTCCCGAAGCCTGGAAATGGTTGATGTATTTCTGCTTGGTCTCGCATTGCTGATGATCAACATCGGATTGCGCGCAATTCCGGCTTTCACAGGCAATTGGCTTACTCTCCACGACCGCGTCGGGCCTTTGGTCCCGAGCACTCAGTCATTGGTCGTACCGCAGGTGCTGTTAGGTTTGGCCATTGCGGCCAGACTGATTGGCGCATCAGACTTGGCATATTTCGCGATGATTTGTGCGGCATTGGCAGTTTTGTGGTTAATGCTCAAATGGCGGACGCTGGCGATCATCCGGAACCCATTGCTTGTGGCACTGCACCTGGCCTTTTTCTGGGTACCCTTTGGTTTGATCGCCGTGGGTTTATCGGGGATTGCACCGTCGTTCTACCCTAGGGCGGACGCCTTGCATGCCATCACAATCGGCGGAATGGCCGGAATGATTATGGCGATCGCAGGCCGGGCAGCAGCGCATACCGCCGAAGGTGGCTTGAGGGCCAATTGGGGGTTTACCATTGGAGTTTGGGCGATTTGGATTGCAACCTGCATTCGCATTGCGGCACCGGTTTTTCCGGGTCTTCCTCTCGTACTCTGTGTTGCTGTGCTGTGGTGCCTTGGCTGGACTGCTTTTCTGATCGGATTTATGCCTGCTCTCAGAGGAACACCACGGCGCCCAGTTTTGAGCGGCCGCAGGCATCAGACGAAAGTGAGTGCGGCATACACTGAAAGGACAGAGGGATGAAAATTGCATACGTCTCTTCGCAGAAACGGGGCGAAGCTGACAGGTTGTTGTCGGAACTGGCCGATGAGCTGAACAACAACGGGTTTGAACTGCGCGGAATCGTGAAGGAGGCGAGCCATTCGCCCATTTATCAGGATGGGTGCGATATGAGCGTGCGAGTACTGCCAGATGGAGCGGTCATCAAGATTACGCAGAACCTCGGTGTCGGCTCGGAGGCGTGTAGATTGGATCCCAGTGCGCTTGCCGAAGCCGTGGCGCAAGTGGAGCAAAGCAGTTTCGAGAACGCCGATCTGTTCATACTGAATAAGTTCGGCCCCGAGGAATGCGCTGGCCGTGGATTCCGCTCGGTGATGGGCAAGGCCTTGGAACACGGTGTTCCGGTGCTGGTTGGCGTAGGGCCTGCATCCATCCCACAGTTTCAGGCCTTCGCTGACGGCCTTGCCATATCGCTGCCGGATGACGCCGTATCACTTCTTGACTGGTGCCTGACGCGCAATTAACAGCCAACTCAATTTGAACGGTTCCCTTAGCGCTGTTGCATTAACCGGCACTGGTAGCGATGGTTCCCGTCTGATCTTCGATCCTTGAAGCCTACGATGAGCCGGAAACCCTCCTCTATGCGAAAACCCTGAATTGTCCCATTGCTGCTAACGTCAGACACGTATGGGCGAATTCTACACCTGGCTTAAAGACGCTGAAGAGGACCCGGCGACATCAGTCCTCAGGGGATTTTGTGCGTGAAAACTATCCGCTGCAGACCGGTGCGAAAGTTCTGGGTACGGGAATCTCAGCATCCAAACTCATCACGCTTGAACGCGCGCGAGAGCGAAAGGCTGCAGTATGATTAATGGCAGTAGTGGGCTCTCATCGCAGGTTCGCAATCGTCCTGTGAGCGTAAAAATCTAGCGATCAGTCTTGTCGCACATCGTAAGTCTCGCGCAACAAGCATCAAACAAATGCCTATCCTTCAAAAAATTTCATCTGTTTTTTCGCTTTGTCCCAAGAAGCCCCTAACTTCTGCTCGAGAGGCTTCTTCCAGCCTCACACCGTTGTTCAACATGCGCCTAGGTTCGTTTGTCCCTGGGATGACCAAGTCCATCAAAAAACTTGTTTTCCCGGCTCATAGGATCTTGGGTATCGGTATGCCCTATCCTGGATTTAATTCGGCTCAGCCCGCGTTCGCACTGTGCCGCTAATGGGCGCATTTCCAGCTCAGTTGAAATCTCCAAGGCACGCTCATAGCATTTCATCGCGTCGTATTCCTCACCAGCGCCTGCATTGCTTAAGACTTCGCCCATCACAAACAAACCAAAGGCTTCGTGACCGCGTTCACCACGACTGCGCGCTATTTCGAGTGCGCGACCGAGACGTTTGGATGCGTCTTCGATGCGACCGGCTTTGAGATATCCGAAGGCCAGCTGGGTAAAAACCAGGGACTTGAACAAACCAAGCCCGATGTCATCATACAACTGACAAGACTGCTCAAGCCTCGCCAGGCCCTTCTCAACCTCTCCGGCCAGGATTTCAGCAAACCCAAGAAATCCGTTCGTGAAAGGGGATAGATAGGTGAGGCCCCAAACGTCGATGATCGAACTCGCGTTGCCAAGAGTCGCACACGCAGCCGCGATGTCACCACGTACAATCTGATAATAGCCAATATCGTAACCGATATGCGCGCGGTTGAAAGGATTGTCTTGAAGATCCGCAAGCGCGACGGCTTGTTCTGCATGATGCGAAGAACGTTCAAATTCGCCACGCTCGGCGTAAGACCAGACCAGCCAGGACCGGGCGATAATCGCAGGTGCAAAAGGCAGCCCACACTTTTCGAGCGCAGCATCGCCAGGCAGATTTGAAACAACACGTTCGAAGTATCTCTCGGCTGTGCGCAGTTCACCAGAGGTTACGAATGTACAGCCAAGGTAAAAATCAGCCGCAACTTCCAGCGATCGATCACCGGAATCCCGAGCAATATCGCGCCCGCGTTCGGCGGCTGCCTTGGAGTCAGCAGAGCGTCCGACTTGCCACAAACTTGCGCCACGATAAACGGAAACCCAACCAAGGCGCACATCGTCTTCCAACGTGAGCGACAACTTCTCGGCTTCGTCAAGTGGATCTAGAATAGCGGCGAACTGTCCCAGTGCCCAAAGAACGTTCCGTAGCGCAAATTTCGTATCTATTGCTGCGGTTGCAGTTTCGGCATCCATTTCAAAATTTTTACGCGCGTCGAGCGCCCTGCGAAACTGGCCTGCTGCTTCGCGCAGTGCCGAGCGTTCAACCGCGTCTTCGCCCGCTCTGCGAAACTCTCGGAAAGCACGCGGCCAATCCTCGCCAAGAAAGGCGTGATGGGCCACAATTCCTGCGGTCTCGCTATTGTTATCAGAACTTTTTCTTTCAAGCAGATCGGCAAATGCTGAGTGCAACTCGTGGCGTCGGCTCTTTAATAAAGTGGAGTAGGCAGCATCTTGGACGAGAGCATGCTTGAACATGTAGCTTGCCATTGGCGGAACGCCCATGCGGAGTATCAATCTAGATTCAACAAGCTTTTCAAGCGCTTGCAGGCAGTCCATGCCGACCTCTGCCGACAAGTCCACAATGTCTTTGTGATCGAATTCACGCCCAATGACGGACCCAATCTGAGCAATCGCTTTTGCCGACCCAAGCCGATCCAGGCGTGCTGAAAGCGATGTGTGAAGCGTGGCGGGAACAACATCCCCACTGCTCAACCCCGCCTCTTGAAATGCCTTGGTCAGTTCCTCGATGTAGAGCGGCACGCCATCGGCACGTTTAATAATTTGCGCGGCGGCTTCCTCGCTCACGTCTCCCCCAGAAACGGAGTTTAAAATCCGCAAAGATTGCCGCCGACCGACCCGACTAAGGACAATCTCACGCCAATAGCCGCAGTCGTTCCAATCAGGCTGAAATTCCGGTCGGTACGTTAGCAATAACATGATTGGCGCTTCAGCGGCCTCAGAAATCATGTTTTGCAGCAGCTCCAGCGTCGACGGATCGGCCCAATGGATGTCTTCAATAACTATGATGATCGGGTGCTGTGCGCTCATACGCAGCACTTGATCTATCAGGCAGCGAATTATCGCGCGGCGCAATTGCACCGGAGGGAAATCCGGGGCATCGTAGCGCCCTTCAGTTTCTACCCTTAACAGCGACGCGATCAGAGGCACGCTTTCGGTCAACGGGATATCCGTCAGCCCCAGTATGTTCTCTAGTTTTTCAAGTTGCGCCGCTACCGAGTCCTGTTCTGCAATCCCGGCTGCTCTCCGCATCCCGGTGATCAATGGAAAAAAGGCATCGTTGGTGTGATGAGGAGAGCATTGGTAACGATAGCCGAAACGCCTGTCTCCAGAGATTTCGTGCCGCATTTCTTCTACCAATCGCGATTTGCCGATGCCCGGATCTCCGGTCAATGAAATCACTTGACCCGATCCTGCCTTTGCTTGCTGCCATGCATCACGAATTAAGTGAAGGTCCGAAGCTCGTCCAACCAATGGCGTTGAACCTTGGAACCGGGATGCTTCAAAACGTGTTTCGACAGTTGTTTCCGTGCCGACGCGCCAGGCTTGTACAGGCTCGTCAAACCCTTTCAATTCATGTTGGCCAATGTCTTCCACTTCAAATCGGCGGCCCAAGAGTTGACGGGTTAATGGGCCAACAACAATTTCGTATGGCCGCGCCAGGCGTTGAAGCCGGTCAGCCAAGCCGGGTGTTGCCCCGATGACGGCGGCGTCATCATTCATGACATCGCCAACTATTGTTCCAATAACAACTTCTCCGCTAGCTGCACCTGCACGCGCTTGGAGTTGCCGTCCGTCTTGTGAGTGAATTTCCTGAATTGCTGCAAAGGCATCTTTTGCTGCCTTTACTGCTCGTTCAGCTTCATCTTCATGGGCTTCGGGCCACCCAAAATAGGCCAAAACGCCATCTCCGAGAAATTTGGCGACATAGCCTTGATACCGAAGGACAGCTGATACAACTGCCGACTGGTACTTTGTGACCAGATTCCGCATCTCTTCGGGGTCCAGCTGTCTTGAGAGGACAACGGAATCCACAATATCAACGAACAAAACAGTAAGCAGCCGCCGCTCGGGTGCTGCGTTTTCAATCGTGTCTTTCTTTACGGCTTGTGCCGCTGGCGAAATGGCCGCAAGCAGGCGACGACGGTGCCCAAGGCTGAAGCCAAGGTCTTTCAAGTCCTCGTCATTCAGATGGCGCAGAGTCTCAATGTCGACGTCGTTTTCTTCCAACAACGAAGCATAGCTCTCCAATCCCAGGCGACTCAGCCAGGCACGCAATCGTTGATCCACGTTGCCCCCCTCAGGTTTTTCGGGCTTATTGTATCACATCACAGAGAATTTATCTTTCGTATTGACAGTGTGATGGCCAGAGCCATTGGATGAGGGTCAGATTGTCAATCGTTGTCCCAAGCCGAGAATTAGCGCATTCCACAGCATTTTTTGCGGCACTGCCCCTAAAAAAACCATCCAGTGCTGCGGCTTTTCACCGAAAATTCAAAAATCGCAACAAGTTTCAATAACCTGCGGCGTTTATGCAATCAGCTTCCAATTGGGGAATTTTGGAGCCTTTCTGAAATGGTTTTGGCAGCTTGGACAACCGATGCTGCCAGATCTTCAAGCTTGTTTTCGGGAAATCTTGTAACTGGACCGGAAACCGAAACGCCCGCAACAACTTTGCCCAGCGAGTCGAAGATAGGCGCAGCAATACAACGCATACCCAAAAACCGTTCTTCATCGTCCAAGGCCCATCCACGCTGTCTGGACTTGCGGAGTACTGACTTCAGCTCTTGCAGGTCTGTAATGGAATTGGGCGTCTGGCGGACTAGTGTTTGTGGGGCCAAAAGGGTCTCAACCGCGGCCTCGTCCATAAATGCCATCATAGCTTTTCCCACACCGGATGTGTGAAAGTACGCCGCAGTTCCGTTTTTGAAAGAAGCCCTTATTGGGTTATCGGATTCGACCTGAATGAGAAACAATAGCTGCCCACATTCTTCGATTGCCAGATTTGCTGTCTCACCGGTGTCTTCTGACAGCGTGCGCATCACTGACGGCGCGACTTCGAGCAAATTTGATCCATCTTCAAACGTACTGCCGATCCGGTAGGCCTGCGGTCCAATTCGCCATTTGCCTTGCTCGGCATAATGAACAACCATGCCTCGCTGCTGCAACGTGGTCAAAAGCCTGTGTACCGTCGCAACTGGGATTGCCGTGACTCTGGCCAGTTCCGCAAGTGTCGCGCAGCGCGTATCTGAGAGAGCGATCAGCACGCGAATGCCGCGATCCAGCGCAACAACGGGCGATGTTTCGGCTTTCTCCTCATTCGCTTTTAGGCGCGGGCGTCCTCGGCGAAGCGGGTTTTTTTGTTCATTCATACTCAGGGCAACCAATGCTCAGTTTCTTGCTGAAAGATTCTAGCTCGTTCAGCGGGGTAAAAAAATGAAAAATAAAAATATAAAATAATCAATAGGTTGAATGGATTTGTTGTCCAAATTTCAAGAGTATTCCAAAATATTTTGAAATATTTGGAATCTGTCTTATCGTTACTCCTATCCGCTGGAGAGTGGATTGGTGCCAATGCCGAGGCAAAATCGGTCAAGGCCCAGTTAAGGGAGGAAACATGACAAAATCTTTGAACCGCAGAAATTTTCTGCGTGGCTCTGCTGTTGTGGGCGCCGGTGCGCTTGCAGCTCCAGCTGTCCATGCTCAGGAAGGAACCAACCTTAAGATGCAGGCCGCCTGGGGAGGCGGTATTTTTCTGGAAAACGCGCAGTCTTACGTTAACCGCGTGAACGAAATGTCCGGCGGGAAACTCACGATCGAACTGTTGCCCGTGAATTCCGTCGTAAAAACAAGCCAGATGCAGGATGCTGTTCACCGCGGCGTTCTGGATGCTGCGCACTACGTGCCGGCCTATTGGTACTCTAAGTCGAAGACAGCGTCGCTCTTTGGAACTGGCCCCTGCTTTGGCTGGTCCAGCCAGGAAGTTCTGGGTTGGGTGAACTATGGTGGTGGTCAGGAACTATTCGACGAATTGATGGGCATTCTGGGCCTCAATGTCGTATCATTCTTCAACTCACCCATGCCGGCTCAGCCGCTTGGCTGGTTCAAAGAAGAAATCACAAGCGCAGATCAAATGAATGGTCTGAAGTACCGCACCGTTGGTCTTGCGGCAGATGTTTTGCTTGAGATGGGAATGTCGGTCGTACAGCTGCCGGGAGGTGAAATTCAGCCAGCAATGAAGTCAGGTCTGATCGACGCGGCGGAATTCAACAATCCAACGTCGGACCGTGACTTTGGGATGCAGGATGTGTCCAAGCATTATCACCTTGCGTCGTTCCACCAGAGTCAGGAATTCTTCGAGGTCACGTTCAACAAGGACAAATACAACGCCCTTGCGCCTGAGCTTCAAGCCATTTTGAAGTATGCGTCAGAAGCCGAAAACTCCAACTTCTACTGGAACAACACCAAGCGCTATTCCGAGGATCTGGTCACACTGGCAGAGGAGCAGGGCGTTAACGTATATCGCACCCCCGACAGTGTGATGCAGGCACAGCTGAATGCTTGGGATGTGGTCGTTGAACGGATTGCCAACGAGGATCCGTTCTTCGCAAAGGTAATTGAAAGCCAGAAGGCCTATGCGAAGACCGTGATGAATTATCTCAACCTGAACCAACCGGACTACAAGCTTGCATACAAGCACTACTTCGGTTGAGGCCTGAATACCTTTGAAATGAGGAGGTCGCGTTGTGGCGCGGCTTCCTGAACTCCGGGCAGAACAGGCGAGGAACTGACCTTGATCAAGACAATCCACGCCATTGAAGGGCTAAGCCAATGGGTCGGCAAAGCCTTTGGATGGTGCATCCTAATTCTGACACTTTCCGTGTCTTACGAAGTGTTCGTCCGGTATGTGCTGAACAAGCCAACCGTCTGGGCGTTCGACATGATGGTCCAGATGTATGGCGCGTTGTTTCTGATGGCAGGGGCCTATGCGCTGGCGCAAGACGCGCACGTCCGCGGCGATGTTCTGTACCGGCTGTTCTCTGTCCGCTGGCAGGCTCGGGTCGATTTTGTTCTATACATTCTGTTCTTCTTTCCCGGCATGTTCGCTTTGTTCTGGTACGGGTGGGAGATCGCGAAAGACAGTTGGCGCTATGAAGAGGTCAGCTGGAACAGCCCTGCGCGCATCCAGATTTACTTTTTCAAAACCCTGATCCCGGTCGCTGGTTTCCTTCTTATGCTTCAAGGCCTTGCCGAAATGGCCCGGTGCTGGCTGGCGATGCGAAATGGCGTCTGGCTCGAGCGGCTCGATGACGTGCGCGAAACCGAAGACATGTTGATGGAAAATACCATCGACAAAATTCGAACAACTGGCACTCAAGAAGGAGGTCGCAGCGATGACTGATCCACAAGTCGCCATCCTGATGCTCAGCCTCTTCATTGTTTTGGTGCTGCTGGGTTTTCCCATTGCGTTCACGTTGCTCGCCATGGGTGTCGGTTTTGGGTACTACGCCTACTACCAGTCCGCGCCCGAGACCATTGCGGACATCTTCAACAACAACATCTTCTACCTTCTGAACCAAAACACCTATTCGGTGATGGAGAATGATACGCTAGTTGCCATCCCATTATTCCTATTTATGGGATACGTGGTCGAGAGGGCGAACATTGTCGATCGCCTGTTTTTCTCGCTCTACATGGCGGCGCGAAATCTGCCAGGCTCGTTGGCCATTGCGGCGCTGCTGACCTGCGCAGTTTTTTCGACCGCGTCTGGGATTGTTGGTGCAGTTGTTACTCTGATGGGTCTGCTTGCATATCCTGCGATGGCGAATGCCGGGTATCAGCGCAGCTTCGCCTCTGGCGTTATCTGTGCGGGTGGAACTTTGGGAATTCTGATCCCACCGTCGATTATGCTGATCGTCTATGCCGCCATTGCAGAGCTATCACCATTGCGCTTGTATGCTGCGGCTGTTTTCCCGGGTCTTTTGTTGGCGGGGTTATACATCGTCTATGTAATGGTGCGCGTCTGGATAAACCCGTCGCTGGCACCAAAACCACAAGAGGAAGACATTCCTCCGAAACGGCAGATTTATATGGATTTGCTGGTTTCGTTTGTGCCTTTGACCGTTTTGATCATGCTAGTGCTTGGCTCCATTCTTGGTGGTCTGGCGACCCCGGCTGAAGCGGCGGCAATGGGCGCATTGGGCGGTTTGGTTCTGGCGATGCTGTATCGATCGCTCACTTGGGACAAAGTCAAACAGAGTGTCTTTCTCACAGCTAAGGCAACGGCCATGGTGTGCTGGTTGTTTGTCGGCTCTTGGACCTTCGCCTCGATCTTTTCCTATCTTGGTGGACACGATGTGATCGAGCATTGGGTCGTCGGTATGAACCTTCAACCCTGGCAGTTCTTGGTCCTTGCTCAGCTGATTATCTTCCTGCTCGGATGGCCGCTTGAGTGGTCCGAGATCTTGATCATCTTTGTGCCTATCTTTCTGCCGATGCTGGATACGTTTGGGGTCAATCCGTATTTCTTCGCGATGCTGGTTGCACTGAATTTACAGACCTCATTCCTGACGCCTCCCATGGCCATGTCAGCCTATTATCTGAAAGGGGTTCTGAAGAACCAGATCCAGTTGATGGAGATCTTCAAAGGTCTGATGCCCTATCTGGCTATCGTGATCCTGTGCATGGTGCTGATGTATCAGTTCCCGGGGATCGCCCTGTGGCTTCCTGATTATCTGTTTGGGGTTTGGGTGCCATGACCAAGCATGATCTGTCACTGTTCTCGGCGGTTCAATCCGCCGAAGCTATCCGAACCGGACGCATTTCATCCGAAGCATTGGTTGAGGCCTGCTTGGCGCGAATTGAGGAAACGGATGACAAGGTTCGGGCATGGGCATACCTGGACGCCGGCGTGGCACTCGATCAGGCGCGTGAGCTGGATCGTATTCGCAAGGCAGGGCGGGCGATAGGGGCACTGCATGGCGTGCCCGTCGGACTGAAAGACATTGTCGATACAAAAGACATGCCCACGCAACGCGGATCGGTAATTTTTTCAGGCCGCCAACCTGAGACGGACGCTCGGCTGGTTGAGCATCTTCGTGAAGCCGGAGCGGTGATCATGGGCAAGACCAAGACCACTGAATTTGCCTTCATGAATCCGGCCGACACCACCAACCCTTTGGATCACAGCCGAACTCCGGGCGGGTCCTCCAGCGGATCTGCCGCTGCAGTTACGGCCAGACACGTTCCATTGGCGATTGGAACCCAGACCGGTGGTTCGGTGATCCGCCCCGCCTCGTATTGTGGCGTATACGGTTTCAAACCCTCCCGCGGAACAATCTCGCGTAGCGGTGTCTTTCGCACATCTGTGTCGCTGGATCATGTCGGCGGATTTGCAAATTCTCTGGAAGACATAGCTTTGTTTACAGACGTCCTGTCTAGCTATGACCAAGCCGATCCCGCCAGCTTTGCCAGACCGCGGGCTAACATGCTGAAAGGCGTGCGGGCAGAGGTGCCTGTCGAACCGAACATCGCCTGGCTGGATTTTCCGTTCAATGATCGTTTGGATGTGGATACCGTCGAAGGCCTTAATGCCGTTGTCGAAGGCTTGGGCGGCCGGGTCGAGCGATTTTCGGCATCCCGTCAATTAGCTAACCTCATTAATGTTCACAAAACGATCTACGATTACGAAATTCGCGAGAACATGGTTGAGATTTCCGAAGCTCATTGGCCGGAACTCAGCCTCGAGATGCAGTCTGCAATAACCCGAGGAACAGAAATAAGCTTGGCGCAGTATGAAGATGCCTTGGCTGTCATGATCTCTGCTCAAAGCTTTTTCGCAGAATACTTCACCGAATTCGATGCAATCCTTGCCCCTGCGGCTACAGGAGAGGCCGTGCCACTGACAGCAGGGCATACTGGCGATTCAGTCTTTTGCCTGACTTGGACGCTGGCGGGGTTACCGTGCCTCACCTTGCCTTTGCTGGTTGGGCAGAATGACCTGCCAATCGGCGTGCAATTGATTGGCGCAGTCGAGGAAGATGACCGGCTTCTGCGCACTGCATCATGGGTACAACGCACCCTCGCCGAACAAGAACAGTAAGGAAATTAAACGATGTCGCGACTTACAAACATTCTTATGGGCATTATCGGCACCGGTCTGATGATGGTTTTTGTTCTTGGCCTTGCACACAGCATTTCAACTGGCTTTGCCGGGTTTTGGGGCGGTTTGCCTTTCCTGTGTATTGCGGTCTTTGTAATTGCCTTGGCGCTTTATAATTTCTGGGAAGACGCCGTCAAAAAGGACTGAACGCATGAGTGACAGACCAGTCCTATGGCTGCCGCGCCGCGTGTCCGACGCAACCATAGCGCGTGCGCGAAAGGATTATGACGTGATCCTGAACGAAGCCGATACTCCGGGCACGTCAGAAGAGATCATTGAGATGAGTTCCAAGGTGGACGCAATAATGCCCTGCCATTCGGAACACTTCTCAGCAGAGGTCGTGTCAAAGCTTGACCCGCGTTTGAAAATTGTCGCGAACCATTCTGTTGGTGTGGACCATTGCGACCTGCCGGCCTTGGCAGCAAGGGGGATCGTGGTGACAAACACACCAGATGTCCTTTCTGACGCTACGGCGGAACTTGCAATGTTGCTCATGCTTGGTGCGGCGCGACACGCTGTCCGAGGCGATCGCCTTATGCGTACAGGTGCTTGGGACAGTTGGAGCCCATCTTTCATGGTCGGCAAGCAACTCACGGGTGCGCGTCTGGGCATCGTCGGGATGGGGCGCGTGGGTCGGGCATTTGCAATAAAAGCGCGCGGGTTTGATATGGAAGTTCACTATTTCAACCGCACCCGCCTGTCACCTGATAAGGAACAGGGGGCAATTTATCACGAAAGCGTCGATACTCTTTTGCCAGTGGCCGACTTTTTATCGCTTCACTGTCCTGCGACGCCCGAAACTCTGGACCTTATGAATGCCGAACGGTTGGCTGCGCTGCCTGACGATGCAATACTCGTCAACTCAGCTCGTGGCGCTCTTGTTGATGAAGACGCGCTGCTGCAAGCCATTGAAAGTGGAAAGCTGGCTGCCGCAGGGCTTGATTGCTTTAAGACAGAACCGGGCGGAAATCCAAAGTTCGCAGCGCACGAAAACATCTTCATGTTGCCGCATATAGGTAGCGCCACGACTAAAACCCGGGACGCCATGGGCTTTCGCGCATTGGACAACTTAGACGCATTCTTTGCTGGAAAAACACCGCGAGACCTTTTGTAGATAAGAAACGGTAATGGCAAAAATTGCTTTTCTCGGCCTGGGTGTGATGGGCGAGCCAATGGTGGGTTAAGCTGCGGTTCACCCCGGTATTGCGCGGCGATATTTCTCAATTGGCGAAACACCGCGCCACTAGGCGGGTTTTCGCGTCTAAATCGACCGCGGGTTGGAGAGCAGTTGAGCAGACCCTACATGTCCAGAAACAAGCATCTAAGACATACGCGTGAACGTAAGGAAACCGACATGAAGAAGACAGCAGTAGTATGCCTGCTTGGTGGCACGTTGCTCTTGGCAGCATGTGGAGCCCCGACAACACCAACTCAGGCTCAAGCACAAAACGACGCCCGATGTGCCGCTGGGATATTGGGGGGTGCAGCCTTGGGTGGCGTCTTAGGCAATCAGGTTGGTTCGGGCACAGGCCAGACCCTTGCAACGGCGGCTGGTGCCGGACTTGGAATGTATGCAGGCCAGTCGGCTTGTAACTGACGAATAGGCACAGAAAGTGGGGTGCTGGTCTTACCTTTGCCTTATCGTGCGCTGAAACATTGCGTCTGAGTGTCGAAAAAAGTCGCTCCGGATTGCTGCCCGCATCGTGGCTTAAGGTGAACTAGAAAGTGACAAATCCAATAATCAAGCCAACGTCTTCTGACGACATTCCAGGTCTCAAAGCCGTGCTGGACAATACAGGACTTTTCCCAAGCGAGATGCTTCCGGATATGCTGGCACCTACGTTGTCAGGGGAAACAGAAGCTCTCTGGCTTACGTGCCACTCAGACGACGAAGCCGTCGGCTTGTGCTACATCGTTCCAGAAGACCTTGCTGACGGAACCTGGAAGATGCTCGCGCTCGCGGTGCGCCCAGACTTGCAAGGCAAACGTCTGGGCGCGGCCTTGGTCAAGGCCGCGGAACAGTATTTGAAAGACAAAGGGCAACGTATCTTAATCGTAGACACATCTGGCACTGACAACTTTGCACTCGCGCGCAAGTTCTATGCTCAGAATGGCTATGAGGAAGAAGCGCGCATCCGCGATTTCTGGGCGGACGGCGATGACAAGATTATCTTCCGAAAGGCCCTGTGACGCAATAGGCCCTCTGCCGCTGATATGGCAGAGGGTACCACAAGAAAGCTAGCAGCTTACGCGCCTTGCAACTTCTTCATGGTCACAGCTTGGTGGATAGCACTGCTCCGAATGTGGCCAGTGATCTTAAAGTTGTTTGGCGCCCATTGAAGTCATCGGAACCTAACGCCTGGGGGCGGCCTAATCGGTTGGCTTATTCAATCCTTCAAATCGTGGGTCTGGTGCCGTAGTTTGCCCAGTCACTGCTGGCATCGGCTGCAACTGCACAGCCTGGCGAGTGTATTTTAACACTTTGATCCGATGTGGTCGAAACGCTTGAAGGGTGGATTCCATTAGGTCGAGTTCTCAGGTAATACGTATGGATGGATATCGTCGTCATTACGACCATCATCACTTCTCTTTTTGTTGTAATCGGGGTGGCGGAACCACTGGCCGCGCGATTGCGCTTGCCCTACAGCGTTATCCTAGCTGTTCTTGGGATAGTGATTGGGCTTGGCGCGGCATTCTTTCTTAACACCGACCTGACGGATGCGCTGAACCCGGGCGCGCAAGCGATTATTGACCTGCCGATCCGGTCTAACGTCTTCCTCTATGTTTTCCTGCCAACATTGCTCTTTCAGGCGACGCTTGGCATGAACCTGCGCAGGATGCTGGACGATTGGATGCCCATCCTGATGATGGCGGTTGTCGCGGTGATCGTGGCGACACTTTCCATTGGCTATGCGCTGAGTTGGGTAAGTACGCTGCCACTGGCCGCCTGTCTGTTGATCGGCGCAATTGTGTCGACAACTGACCCTTCGGCGGTTGTCAGCATTTTTCGATCGATCTCCGCACCGCGCAGGCTGTCGCGAATTATCGAAGGCGAAAGCCTCCTTAACGATGCCGCTGCCATTGCTCTTTTCGGACTATTCATGAGCTTTGTCATGCTCGGAAGGCCCGACCCATTGCTAAGTGAAGCTGTGGGGCAATTTCCGCTGCTAATCGCAGGAGGTGCTTTCACCGGTTGGCTCATGGCGCGCATGGCTGTTTGGGTGATGGCGTTCGTCGACCGCTGGGATATGGCACAAATTTCTATTTCCGTTGCACTGCCTTATCTCGCGTATATCGTTGCAGAACAAAGCATCGGGGCTTCTGGTGTTATCGCCGTGGTGGCCGCAGGTCTTACGCTTAACCTCACGGGTCCCGGTCGTTTGTCACCGGCCGGTTGGACAAATCTTCAAGAAGTATGGGACCTGCTGGCACATTGGGCGGGCGCGCTGATCTTTATTCTTGCGGCATTGCTGATTCCGAGACTGTTGGAAGGGGTGCAGCCGTCTGACTTCGGTCTGTTGGCCGTCGTGGTTCTTGCTGCAGTATTTGCACGGGCGGCGGTTCTGTTCGGCTTGTTGCCATTGCTCACGACAATCGGTCTGTCGCCAGCTGTTGAACGCCCCTATCGCACCGCGATGCTGTGGGGTGGACTGCGGGGAGCCGTGACACTGGCGTTGGCGCTGGCAGTCACCGAAAGCACGCATATCCCGCTGGAGACCAAGCGACTGGTCGGCATCCTGGCCACTGGCTTTACGCTGTTTACACTGATTGTGCAGGGAACAACCTTGCGCGCAGTGATCACAAAACTGGGGCTCGATAGGCTCTCTCCGCTTGATACGGCACTGTCACGCCAAGTGGTCGCCGTCGCCTTGCAATCGGTGCGCGAGGACGTGTCCCGCATTGCAGAAAACTACGACTTGACCCACGATATCGTCAGAAACGAAGCCAAACAGTTCAGTGAACGCCTCGACGAGGCCGTAAACGCGGCTGAAGACAGCGCGCAGATTCTTGATCGTGATCGGATCACACTTGGCCTTATTGCGCTGGCTGGGGCAGAGCGGGATTCCGTATTGGCCCGGATGCGAGAGCGCACCACGTCATCTGTGCTGAGTGAGAAGATTCTGTCCGACGCGGATCGCCTCATAGAAGGCGCACGGACCGGAGGGCGGCTCGGCTATCAGCGCGCGTCTAACCGGTCCGTCGTTTACGGCAGGTCTTTCCGGATCGCCGTTTTTTTGCACAACCGGCTTCGAA
Organism: Ruegeria sp. BB1; assembly: GCF_056539465.1. Classification (NCBI taxonomy): domain Bacteria; kingdom Pseudomonadati; phylum Pseudomonadota; class Alphaproteobacteria; order Rhodobacterales; family Roseobacteraceae; genus Ruegeria; species Ruegeria sp. BB1. The sequence continues at coordinate 168,311 of NZ_JBQFVB010000007.1, read as the reverse complement.
TCTCGTTTCCACTCACGCGTATTACAACGGATCGGTTTGAAAGACTGCTCATGCAGCGACTGATCCTGCGGGACCTTGATGGGTTCGTCCGTGGGCGCATACGTCGAATCCACGGCCGCCGGGTTGCGGAATTGCTTGACGACCTGTTGGCGCGTCGATCCGAGGCGGTTGAGGCAGCGCTTGACGGATTGCGGCTCCAATATCCAGGCTACGCCGAAAAGCTGGAGCGGCGGTTCATCCGGCGAACGGCGCTCCGGCTGGAAGAGCGTGAATACGCGGTCATGCGCGAGGACGGCCTTGTGGGCGAAGAGCTCTATTCGGTGTTGATGCAGGAAGTGGCGGCGCGACGTGCTTTGTCTGAAGGGCGTCCGGTACTGGACATTGCCCTTAAAGGACGGGATCTGGTCCGGCAGTTTCCACTATTTTCTGATCTCGACAAAGCGTCACTGAGGAAACTCAGCAGAGCATTGCGAACCCGATATGCCAACGCGGGTGACACGATCATTTCCAAAGACGAATTCGCGGGGAGTGTATTCTTTATCGCTTCTGGGGCAGTCGAAGTGGAACTCGGCAGACATACTACGCGGTTAGGTCGTGGTGAAATGTTTGGGCAATTGGCCATGCTGTTGAAACGGCCCCGTCGCGTAAACGTGCGGGCATTGGCCCCCTCGACACTGCTAATGCTCGACGAAGCGCGTTTCCGGCGATTGCTCCGGCGCAGTGAGGCAATGCGGAATTCTGTCAAGATGAGCGCAAACAAACGCATGATCGACCCCGCAGTGTTGGATCTGGATGAGCCCGTAGGATCTTCTGAACAAGGGCCCAATTCCTGATAGGCCATCAATGGAAGGAGATTGCGACCCATTCTAGCCGTTTGTAGCCGGTTATTTTTTGCTGGGTTGCGGACGGTAAAACTAGCTATTCGCCGCGTGCGTAAAAAGGCTGCACGGACACAAACTGTGCGATTGCCGTTACAAAATCTGCACAAATACCTAACGAAAACACAAAGCTTCAGCTTCGGCCATTTCATGCGGATATCTGAGGTTCAACTGACAGATTTTTCAGCAATTAGCTTCAATGCATCACTCACATCGGTCGTATGCTCACCTCCTGTGATCCTCTCTAAAACGGCACTTAGATCAAAGGCGGCAATCTGCGCTTGTTCAAAACGATTGCATTGCTTGATGTAATCTACCGAGACGCGTAGCTCGAGCATTCCTGCCTTTTGCCGCCTCGCAGATTTCAAAGCCTCACGAAACTCTTGTTCGGCCACTTCATTCTCGCACCGCGCAAGCGCATAGACCCGATCCGTCTCAGATTGGGCCCATCCCTCATTGGTTTGAGTTTGGTATTCACGCGCCTGAGTCAAAAAGCTCAAGGCACCTTCCCGATCACCGGTTTTGAGTGCGAGTTCGGCAATCAGAGTAAGAAAGAACGGCTTATAGTTTCCCGCCCCGCTTGCCCACCAAGCTTCTGAAGCTTTCAGTAACGAAAGGATCGTTTCCCGGTTTGGCGAAAGATACGCATTCACCCAGCATCGCCAGAGGGTCGCAGTCAAGGACATGAACGTGAATGAGTGTTTGACTGAAAGCGCCTCAAGCTTTTCAACAGCCCCGAGTACGTTATCAGGTTCACGTCTCAGGAGGTAAAGCATGCACAGATAGGTCAGCGACTGCGCAATGCTGTGGGCATGCTCAAGTTCTTCTGCGCCCGCCACCGCTTGCGTCTGAACTTCAAGAGCGTTGTCTGGATCCCCGCGCATCCACATGGCCAAACTTAAAAAGCACGAAGTGATGGCCGCATGGTCCGACCCGTAAATGTACGCAAGGTGGCCATCACGTTTCCGGCTGTAGAGTTCTAACGCCTTGTTCAAATGCTCGTATGCTGAACCCAATTCCCCGATATGAAACAACACGGCGCCCATGGCGCGATGTGCCACCATTTGGTGCTGCGTCTCGCGTGTTGTAGTCGCCAATTCCAGCAATTGCGTGGCAACGTTCTTGGCCAAATCATACTCGGCGCGCACCAAATGAAAGGAATACAAACCGTTCAGAACCGGGAACAGATGATCGGTTTCTTCAACGCGTTCGCACAGGTCGCGAATCCTTGCGTAGACCGAGCCGGTCTCATCCGCTGCAATCCCAGCGGTTGATCGTAGAACGCCTGCTTTCAGAACCTGAATCTCAATTTCCTTGCGGTCTCGCTCAGTGCTTTGTTCCAGTTCACTCAACTGTTCGATCGCCAAGGAAAGCTGCGTGTTCGCCTCTGTATTCGCGGATCGTTGGACAGCACGCTGACCGGCAAGATACCGGTAATTGACGGCCTCCTTACGCATGCCAGCCATAGTGTAATGATGGGCCAGCACTTCTGGGCTGGCATCACCCGTGTGCGTCGAAGTGTCATCAAGTTGTTGCGCTACGCGAGAGTGCAGAACGCGACGTTCCCGCTTTAATAGGCTGTTGTAGGCAGTGTCACGAATGAGGGCATGACAGTAGCTGAAGGTTTCAAAATCTTCAGAGCGAGAAACGGTAACGATGCCTGCCTCTAGCAATAGTTCCAGATTCGCACGCAGCGCTTCATCGCCAATACCGGCCACTTTAGAGATCAAAGGATAGCTGAATTGCGGCCCGATTACGGCCCCTATCTGGGCCACCTCCTTGGCAGAACTCAAACGATCAAGGCGCGCCATAAGTGCATCATGTAACGTGCTGGGCACCGAGTTGGCCGGAGAGGCCCCACCCATCGTGTAAGTGTCTCGGCCTTTGGTTAGAATACCAGATTCAAGGAGATCTTTGGTCACTTCCTCTATGTATAGCGGCACTCCGTCAGATCTCGCCGCGACCGCGTCGTACATCTCGTCCGAGATCACCTCACCTTTGGCGACTTCGTCCACAATGCTCTTCACCTCTTGAAAATCCAACTGCTTCAAAACAACTTTCGTGAGGTTCGATTGCAGCGTCCAGCCCGGGTCGTACTCGGGCCTGAATGTCATGACGACCAGAACCGGAAGGTCGCGAATTCGGTCCACTATTCGGTCCAAAAGCAGCTTGGTCGTTGGATCAATCCAATGCGCATCTTCAAACAAGAATAGAACCGGCCGCTCCCTTGCTTCAGACGTGAGATTGCCTAGCAGCAGGTCTAATGACTGATCCATGAGCTGCTGAGGCGTCAGGTTCAGGGGGCCCAATTGATCCTCGAATGGGATGGACAGAAGGGACGCGGCCAGCTTCAATGCATCGTTGGAATGATCGTCCAGAACAGCGCGGACTTTTTCAAGCTTTGCCTCGTTCGAGTCTTCGGAACGGAGCTTGGCGACATTCTCAAGTTGTCGAATGACAGGATAGAACGCAGTCGCAAAATGGTAGGGAGAACACTGATATCGCATCTGGATGCCCGGCAGATCCGAAGAATTTTGCCTGAATTCTTCCACCAGCCGCGACTTGCCAATTCCAGGCTCGCCCGACACCAACACAACCTGTCCCTGACCACCGCTGGCAAGCGTCCATTTGTCATTGAGGGTCTCTAATTCTGCGGAGCGACCCACCAACGGCTTAAGCAACACATCATCTATTGCCAAAAAACGGCTGACGGTTTGCCGCTCACCCGTCACCTGCCAAGCTTCGACCTCTTTAGCAAAACCCTTGAGCTTGAACGCGCCTCGCAGAACGTATTCGAAGGTATCACCGGCCAACTGATGCGTGCTGGGGGCGACGATCATCGTACCTGGATCCGCCATTGCCTGAAGGCGCGCGGCCAGGTTCGGCGTCTCACCCATCGCCGTCCCGTCCTCAAACATGTTTTCGCCACGCAGATCACCGACGACAACTAATCCGGTCGCAACCCCGATACGGACGTTAAGTTTCGCGTGGGTGCGAATTTTCGGCATTTCATTCATAATGCGCAGGCCCGCCCGAATTGCCCGCTCTGGATCATCTTCATGCGCGTGGGGAAATCCAAAAAAGACCATAATCCCATCGCCGTAATAGCTGGCAATATGGCCATCAAACGCAGCAACCGACGCAGCACATGTTTCTTTGAAAAGTCGAAGAACATCGGCCAGATCTTCCGGATCGACGCGTTGTGAAATTTCCGTTGATCCGACCAAATCGATGAACATGACGGTAAGCTGTCGCCGTTCCGCGATGATCTCGGGGCCAGTACCGGTGTTGTGTGGGTCTAGGCCTGGCTCTGCATCGAAGCGAACAGCCTTCATGAAACGCCGCCTTGGTCCGAGGGGGAGGCCGATTGTCACAAGGTCATCGTCTGTTAGCTCAGAAAGATCACCATGTTCGATTTCGTGTTCTGCAAAGGCAGCAGCATACTTGGACAAACCATGTTTTATTAGCCAAGACGCTATATCGGACATCTACATTTTTGCTTGCCGTTTCAGCAGAACTATCGCCTGCGCCCTACCAGCATGCTTCCCCTTGTTGGTTTGACCCGTCGTGCAAACGGTGTTTTCTGATCATGTTCTACTCAATGAAGAACTCTGATTCAAAGTAGGTCAAGGATTTCATTGGCGTATTGGACGTTAAGCCGTGTACGGCAACGATCGACTTAGATTGGCGGCCTTGGCAAAATCAACATCGCTTGATGCCATAGAACCCGATCTGTGCCCACACGACAGCGACAGATCTTTTCCGGTTCATGTTTCCCATGGTGGGGCTGCGCCAATCTCTGCGATCAGAAAGTCCATGAACACCCGCACTTTGGGGGATAGCACGTTGGACTTGGGATAGATCAACCACAAGACATTGTCCTCTGCGGCTTCAAAGTTCGGCAAAACCTGTGTCAGCCGGCCTGACTTCAGTTGCTCATGCACACTCCATAAAGCGTTCAAGGAAATACCGGCCCCTGCCAGCGTGGCGCAGACCTGGCTTTGGCCGTCGTCGATAATCAATTGACCTTTGGCAGATGCGGGGTCGAATACAGCACGTTCGCCTGCTGGGCCTGTCAGCGGGCGCGGTTGACGGTTTTGGAAGGCGATCAGATGGTGGTTTGCCAGTTCGGCGGGCGTATTGGGGGTTCCGTACGTTTCAAGATAGTGCGGCGCAGCGCACAGGATGCGCCGGTCATCGGCCAATTTGCGGCCTTTCAAGCTGGTGTCCACAAGCGGAGCGTTTCTAAGTGCAAGGTCAAAGCTGCCTTCGATCAGGTCGAACTGAACATCAGAAAGGCGCAAGTCCAGTGTGAGATCAGGGTGCTGTTGAAGAAACCTCGGTAGGATCGGCGCGATGTAGAGTTGGGCAAAGCTGCTTGGCGCAGCAAAGCGCAATGTGCCCCGGATCGTTGTCGTCTGCTTGCCCAGGGCCGCAAGCGCGGCTTCTTCCTGCGCGATGATCTCGCGGGCGAAGGGCAGGAAATCGGCCCCTTCGACAGACAGCGACACTTTGCGGGTCGTTCGGTGCAATAGTTCAGAGCGCAGGCTCTGTTCCAACTTGGCAAGCTTTGCGCTGGAGACAGCTGGGGCCATGCCCAACGTGCGCCCCGCAGCACTGATGTTGAGCATTTCTGCCGCCCTTACAAACAGTCGGAGCGCATCTGTATCAAGGCTCATTATATCCAAAATCCGAATTATAAATCCTGATATTGGCAGTTTATCTGCAATTTGATCGACATTAAATCCCTTTCGTAGACGCAAAAGGGCCTAGGCAGGAGGCGCAGATGACACGGACAGCCACAGTCAACTACCATGTTCACAAGCCCTATCGGCAAGCCTTTGAACTTGATTCAGGTGGGGTTGCGGGCAACCTGATTTCCCCAGAACTGGCTCCAACGACTGTTGCGCTGGCGGATACCCGCACGAAGGCAACGTCAGTCACATTTGCATCTGATGCCGCAGAATTCACATTGCTGAAATCGCAGGTCCGGGATTTTACCGGGGACTCCTGGAAACAGACATATGATGCGGAACTGACCGGGATGCTTCTGGACAGGCTGAGTGCGCAAGAGGTTGTGATTTTTGATCACACCGTTCGGGTCGACGATCCCGGTGCCACGCGCAAGCCCGCGCGCAACGTCCACAGTGACTACAGCAAGGACGGGGCTGAGCAGCGCCTTGTCGATCTGCTGGGGGCCGAGACCGCAGCTGAATGGGCGCAAGGTCACTTTGCCTTTGTCAATGTGTGGCGTCCTGTTGAACATCCGATTAATTCCGCCCCGCTGGGCTTTGTTCGCCCGTCTTCAGTTGACCCGTCTGACTGGATTCTGCTGGACCTGATCTATCCCGACCGCAAAGGGCAAATCATGGGGTTGGTGGGAAACCCTGACCATGAATGGGTCTATCTTTCCAAGATGACGCCGGACGAGGTTGCGTTTTTCAACATCTACGACAGTCAAGGGCTACCGTCGGTGGCACATAGCGCGCTTGATATGATCGAGGATCCAAACGTCACCACCATTCGCAAGAGCATCGAGAGCCGCACCTTGGTGCGCTATTAAAGGGGTCCCGAGATGTTGGATAAAATGCAGCCTAACGAGTTTGCCCAGATCAATGTGGCCTACAACCGGGTGTTTCGTCCGGGCCGGCTGAGTGTCGGCCTTGTGTTGCCGCTTGAATCCTACGCGGTCGGCGCAGAGCCGACGATGCAGGGCCACTTAGAGGCCGCGCGGAGGGCAGAGGACCTTGGGTTTGCAGCACTTTGGCTGCGCGACGTGCCTTTCAATGTTCCAAGTTTTGGTGATGCCGGACAGGTTTTCGATCCCTTTGTCTATTTGGGTGCGCTGGCAACGGTGACAGACCGGATTGCGTTAGGAACGTCGAGTGTGATCCTGCCTCTGCGTCACCCAGCCCATGTGGCCAAGGCGGCGGCGACCGCGGACGTGCTATCGGGTGGTCGGTTGCTCTTGGGTGTTGCTTCTGGTGACCGGCCCGAGGAGTACCCGGCGATGAGCCAGGGCTTTGACGATCGGGGGGCACGTTTCCGCGATAGTGTTGAGTACATCCGCGCGGTCGGATTGGACTATCCCACGCATGAAAGCGGGCAGGGCACACTGTCTGGCGACATTGATCTGTTGCCAAAGCCGCATGGCACGCGTTTGCCGTTGCTTATCACTGGCGGCAGCCAGCAAACCTCCGATTGGGTGGCACAGAACGGGGACGGTTGGATAACCTATCCACGCAACGCCGCAGCCCAAGGGCGGGTCATCGCGGAATACCGAACACGCACGAAGGCGGCAGGGCAACCGGACAAGCCGGTTATGCAATCGCTTTATGTCGATGTCGTTGCCGATCCCGCTGCACCTCCGTGCCCGATCCACCTTGGGTTTCAGTCCGGAACTGATTTCCTGTGCAACTATCTTCGCGAGATTGAAACCCTTGGGGTCAATCACGTGGCGCTGAACTTAAGGTTCAATCAAGCACCCATCGACACAACACTTGAACGTCTGGCAGACGTTGTGCTGCCAGGCTTTTCTAAAGGATAAAACTGATGACCAAGACTGTTCTTATCACCGGTTCAACTGACGGCATTGGCTTGCTGACAGCGAAGAAACTGGCCGCTGACGGGCACCAAGTGCTTTTGCACGGGCGCAGCGCACCAAAATTGGAGAGCGCTGCCGCCGAAGTCGGTGGCAATGTCGAAACCTATACCGCTGATCTAAGCGATCTGTCCGCGGTTCGAAAACTGGCCGAATCCATACGCGCCAAACATGACCAACTGGATGTGTTGATCAATAACGCGGGTGTGTTGAAAGCCCCGCAAACGGTGCTTGAGAATGGGCAGGACATCCGCTTTGTCGTGAACACGCTTGCACCCTATCTGTTGACCGAATTGTTGTTGCCGATCATTCCCTCCGACGGGCGCGTTGTGAACTTGTCATCGGCGGCGCAGGCCCCGGTAAACGTCAAGTCCATGCAGGGCAATGTGCCGCTGACAGACATGGAGGCCTATGCCCAAAGCAAGCTGGCTATCACGATCTGGACCAGGGAAAGGGCCAAATTACAACCCGATGGGCCGGTGATGGTGGCAGTGAATCCCGGATCGCTTTTGGCCTCGAAGATGGTGAAAGAGGGCTTTGGCGTTTCTGGGAACGATATGAGCATTGGCGCTGATATACTGATGGATGCGGCCCTGGGCGGGCGGTTTGCTGACGCGTCAGGTGCCTATTTTGACAATGACAGTGGGGCCTTCGCTGATCCACATGCCGCAGCGCTCGACAAAGATCACGCGGCCAACGTCATGAACACAATCAAGGGCTTGATTAGCCAGACAGGCTGATCCGGGCGGCGCGGTAGCCTCAAACACACATCCACCTTTACCTCCTATCACCCCTCACGCGCGCCGCGTCGAGGCCCAAGAAAGGACTGCCTTATGAAATACGAAAACTTCCAAACTTTTGAGGTTGCCGTTAGAAAAGGTATCGCCACGGTGACATTCAATTTCGGTTCCGTGAACGTGCAAGGCCAGGAAATGTTGGCCGACCTCAACAGCCTGGCCATGCGGCTAGAGCGCGACCGCGACACCAAAGTAGTGATCTTCCAATCCGCCAACCCAGAAATCTGGGTTTGCCACTACGACACCGATCTTCTCAAAGACATGTCGACCGAGGCGGTATCCCGCGAGGATGCACAGCTGTTGGACCTGCAATCGGTTTGCGAACGGATTAGCAAGGTGCCGCAGGCCACTATTGCTAAGCTGGAGGGGTTCGCACGCGGTGGCGGGCACGAATTGGCACTGGCGCTCGACATGCGTTTTGCCGCGCGGGGAAAGTACAAGTTCATGCAGATGGAGGTCGGTATGGGCATCCTGCCCTGCGGCGGTGGCGCGTCGCGGATGGCACGCCAAACCGGCCTTGGCAAAGCGCTTGAGATCATCCTGAGCGCGCAGGATTATGACGCGGATGATGCAGAGCGTCTGGGCACGATCAACAAGGCTTTGGAGCCGGATGAGATTGGCCCATATGTGACCGCGCTGGCCGAACGGATCGCGCAATTTCCGGCAGAGTCGATCAACGCCTGCAAGCAGATGGTCTATGAATCCATCGACAAACCCATTCATGAGGCACTGAAGGCCGAAGCCTATTGGCTTTATCAGGCCACCAGCAAAACCCCGGCTGTCAAACGGTTTGCCATCGCGGATGAACAAGGTTTGGAACACGACATCGAAAATCAGCGTAAGTGGGGCGACCTGGTTATGCAGGTGCAAGATATCAACTGAACCCCCATCAAAATAACTATGCCCAGGCGCCCGATATCTCGATGCGCGCCCCAGCGTGGTGCTAGAAAAGGAATTTCCCAATGAAAGCAATGGTTCTGAATACCTATGGACCCGACGCACAGTTTGAGCCCGCAGAAATGCCAGACCCGGTTGCGGCACCCGGACATGTGGTGGTCCAGGTGGCGGCCACCAGCGTCAACACAGTCGACACGATGATCCGAAGCATGGGGGCAGAACTGCCCCTGTCCCCCGCGCTGCCTGCCGTACTTGGCATGGATTTTGCAGGCACAGTCGTTGCATTGGGCGACGGAGTGACAAACTTCGCCCTAGGTGATGAGGTGTACGGCTGCGCCGGTGGTCTGATGGACATTTCTGGCACTCTGGCAGAGTACATGAACGCAGACGCCCGCCTGATTGCACACAAACCCAAATCGCTGAGTATGCGGGAAGCCGCAGCGCTGCCCCTCGTCGGTATCACCGCCTACGAAGGGTTGACCCGTGCTGGTGTAGGCGATGGGCAGACCGTGCTGGTACAGGGCGGCGCCGGAGGCGTTGGCCATGTCGCAGTGCAAATTGCCCGTCACCTTGGTGCAACCGTGTCCGCAACAGGTCGCGGCGCGGATCAGATGGCTCTGATTGAGGGGTTGAGTGCGCGTCCTTTGGATTTCACAACGCAAAAGGTTGAAGACTACGTGGCTGCGCACACTGATGGCGTGGGCTTTGATGTGGTGTTCGACAGCGTTGGTGGGCCGAACATGACAAACTCGTTCGCAGCGGCCAAGCTCAACGGCCATGTCGCCTCAACCGTTGCGATGGTCGAGATTGATTTGACGCCCGCGCATTTCAAAGGTCTGTCCCTGCACGTCGTCTTCATGCTGATCCCGATGATGCATGATGTCGGGCGGCAAACCCATGGTGACATCCTCAAGACATTAGCGAATCTGGCGGATGCAGGGGGGCTCAAACCTATTGTTGACGAACACAAGTTTGGGTGGGCCGATGTCGGCGCAGCCTATGCGCACCTGACGAGCGGAGCTGCGGTCGGGAAAGTGGTTGTAGAGTTGTAATCCGCACCTGTTGAGTTTGGTGCGCACAGGATGATCGTGCGCACCAATCTTAGGTAGCTTCCGGACAAGCGTGAAAAACACGATTGTCCTTTTGACCCCTTCAATCGATGTCCAACATCGGCTTTGTGTGCCGACAACTTACCATCTTTGCTGGCGATCTAACGCGCTTGCGAAATCCTTAGACCTCCGCCTTTCACAAGGAGGTCCACAATTGCGTCGACCCCTTTTCTGCGACGAAGGGACGAGAACAAAAACGGCCGTCCTTTGCGCATTCTTTGCGCATCACGTTCCATAACTTCTAACGAAGCACCAACATGCGGCGCCAAGTCGGTTTTGTTGATGACCAGAATGTCCGATTTCGTAATCGCCGGCCCGCCTTTGCGTGGAATTTCCTCTCCGGCGGCGACGTCAATCACATAAATTGTTAGGTCTGCGAGTTCCGGACTGAACGTAGCCGATAAATTGTCCCCGCCGCTTTCGATCAGAACCACATCAAGATCGGGATGGCGGTCTTGCATTTCGGCGACCGCAGCCAAATTAATCGAGGCGTCTTCGCGGATCGCTGTGTGTGGGCACCCACCGGTTTCCACGCCAATGATCCTGTCTTGCGGCAGGATCTGCATGCGCATCAGCGCTTCGGCATCCTCCTGCGTGTAAATGTCATTGGTGATAACGCCCACTGAGCAGACATCGCGCAGGGCTTCGGATAACGCTGCGGTCAAAGTGGTCTTTCCGGCGCCCACCGGACCACCGATGCCAACGCGCAGGGGGCCGTTCATACTGCTCATGTTCGGAACATCCTTGAATACTGTGTTTCGTGTTTCATCGACGCGATGTCTGTCAGGAACGCGGTCGAGTTCAAATCATCCAGGCTGGCCTTTTGCGCCGTTTCGGCAATACGGGCGCATAGCGGTGTCAATTCTCGGATCACTTTCTGAGACGCGGTCTGGCCCAACGGCACAAGGCGTGTTGCGCAAGAGGCTAGGTTGCTTGCAAAGGCTTGCAGAAACATCTTTGTCGTCAGCAAAAGGGGAAGGCCTTGCAAACGCGCGGCCTGGCCTAGTGAGACGGGATAGGAGTACTTTCGAAGGTCTAAATCCCAGACATTTCCAGTCACCGTCCCGAATGCCTGTCCTAGGAACTCGGTTTCCATTTTTCTTTCGGAGGACGCGCAAAAGGCCCGTGCAGTAACGTCGATGCCGATAAGTTCATCTTTATCCGGCGCGTTGTATGCCGAAACAACGAACAGAGCGTCGTTCCAACCAGAACCATGTTCCAGCACATCTGAAATCCAGGCTTGGGTGCATCGTGAATCGGTGACGGTCCCTTCGTCAATTGCGGTCTCTAGCCCGTGAGAATAGGCAAAGCCCCCTACAGGGTAAGCGGGCGACAACCATTGCGTCAGCGTCAGGATGTCGGCGTCAGTGGGCGTGGCCATGAGTCCTGCCATGGCCATAGGCCCCGCCTTCGGGGGTGAACGGTTCATGCACTTCCCGCACCGAAGCCCCGATTTTCAAAAGCATGTCTTGGATGACGTGATCGACTTGGATCAGCAGATGATCCTTTTCGATCTGACAAGGCGTGTGGCGGTTGCCGATATGCCAAGCGACGCGCGTCAGATCCGGGGCGGTTATTTCCAGCAACGCTTCGGGTGCAGCTTGTATTTCTACTTCGCGGCCATCATCCAGAACCAAAGCGCCGCCGTGGTTCAACGACGTCGTTTGCGCCAGATCGACAAGAATCTGTTCGCCACTTTCGCAGGTCAGAACCTTGCGGCGCAAAAAACGGTCATCATAGGTCAGTGACAGGGCGTCCGCAGGCTCGCCGTGTAAATGATCAGAATATTGCCGTGCTGTACAAAGGAGGATGGTCATGCCAACGCCCCCTCTGTGGAACGGGCAGCTGTTACCAGATAGAACCCGCGAAAACGTGTTGTACGATACGGTCGCGGGACAGGCCGCGTTTGCGCAGTTCTTCGTCGCTCAGCGATTGCAGGAACTGGATTTGATCGGTGCGCGATCGTGCTTCGGCCAATCGAGCAAGAGCCGAATAGATCGACGAACCAATCGTCGAGAACAGACCGAATACGGAAAAACCGGAATGCGGTTGATTTTCTGTGTGTGCCATTGGGACCCTCGTATGCTTGCGAGACGTTGGTCCTCCCTTGCGTGATAGTATCCGTCATATTGCACTCGCTTAGTAGTGGGCAATTGGTCATGCCCGGGATGCGCTTGCTGCAATGCAGCGAAATTTTTAATCAGAACATGAAGTATCGCTGTGCCATCGGTAGAACTTCGGCTGGCTGACAGGTTAGCAATTCACCATCCGCACGGACCTCGTAGGTTTCCGGGTCGACATCGATCTGGGGTGTTGCATTGTTCAGCAACAGATCGCGTTTGCCGATATTCCGCGTGTTGTGCACGGCGACAGTTTGCTTCGCCAAGCCCAGTGAATCACCAATCCCGTCGGTCTGTGCGGCCTCAGAGACAAATGTGATCGCCGAATGCTCGACCGAGCGGCCATAGGCCCCGAACATCGGACGGCTATAGACAGGCTGCGGTGTCGGGATTGAGGCATTGGGATCGCCCATCTGCGCGCAGGCAATCGTGCCGCCCAGCAAAACCATTTCGGGTTTCACGCCGAAAAACGCCGGGTTCCACAGCACCAGATCAGCGCGTTTGCCTTCTTCGATACTGCCGATCTGATGGCTGAGCCCATGGGCGATAGCCGGGTTGATGGTGTATTTCGCGATGTACCGGCGGACGCGCAGGTTGTCGTTGTCCCCGGTTTCCTCGGGCAGCCGGCCCCGTTGTTTCTTCATCTTATCAGCCGTTTGCCATGTACGGATCAGCACCTCGCCCACACGGCCCATGGCCTGACTGTCGGAGGCGATGATGCTGAACGCGCCCATGTCGTGCAGGATATCTTCTGCGGCAATGGTCTCGCGCCGGATGCGGCTTTCGGCAAAGGCCACGTCCTCGGGGATCGATTTGTCGAGATGATGGCAGACCATCAGCATATCCAGATGCTCTTCGACCGTATTCACGGTGAACGGTCGCGTCGGGTTGGTCGAGGACGGCAGAACATGGTTCTCACCGCAGATTTTGATGATATCTGGGGCGTGACCACCACCTGCGCCTTCGGTGTGGAAGGCGTGGATGGTGCGACCTTTCATGGCAGCCACGGTATTCTCGACAAATCCGGATTCGTTCAGCGTATCGGTGTGGATCATCACCTGAACATCCATCGCATCGGCCACTGACAGGCAGCAGTCGATGGCGGCAGGGGTCGTTCCCCAATCCTCGTGCAGTTTCAGCGCGCAGGCCCCGGCCTTGACCTGTTCCTCCAGCGCCGAGGGTAGTGAGGCATTGCCCTTGCCCGCAAAGGCAAGGTTCATCGGAAAGGCATCCGCAGCTTGCAACATCCGACCGATATGCCAAGGGCCGGGGGTGCAAGTGGTCGCCAAAGTACCATGTGCCGGGCCGGTACCACCGCCAAGCATTGTCGTCAGGCCGGAATGCAAGGCGTCTTCGATCTGTTGTGGGCAGATAAAGTGGATATGGCTGTCGAACCCGCCCGCCGTCAGGATGCGGCCCTCGCCTGCAATTGCCTCGGTTCCTGGGCCAATGATAATGTCCACGCCAGGCTGCGTATCCGGGTTTCCGGCTTTGCCGATCTTGGCGATACGCCCGTCCTTCAGCCCCACATCCGCTTTGTAAATTCCGGAATGATCTACAATCAGTGCGTTGGTGATGACCGTGTCAACGGCCCCCTCGGCGCGTGTGGCCTGAGATTGGCCCATCCCGTCGCGAATGACTTTGCCACCGCCGAACTTGACCTCTTCTCCATACACATCTTCGCGGTGCCCGGTTTCGCTGAACCGTGCAGCTGTTGCGCGTTCCACGATCAGATCTTTTTCAACCTCTAGGATCAGATCGGTATCCGCCAATCGTACTTTGTCGCCGACCGTTGGGCCGAACATAGAGGCATAATCACCCCGACTGATCTTGCCCGGCATCTTTCAAAGCCCCCATGATGTGCATATTGAAACCGTAGATGTGCCGGCGCCCCTCAAATGGCACCAACATAACTTCGCGAATTTGGCCCGGTTCAAAACGCACAGCGGTGCCTGCGGGGATGTCCAGCCGCATCCCCAAGGCCGCGTAGCGATCAAAATCCAAGGCAGAGTTTGCTTCGGCAAAGTGGTAGTGGCTACCGACCTGAACTGGCCGATCACCAGTATTGGCGACAACAACAAGACGGCTGCTGCGACCGGCGTTGAGCGTCAGTGACCCTTCGGCAGGTATGATCTCACCTGGGATCATTTCGGCAGCTTCAAGATCACGGTGATGGCGATGACGGCGATCAAGGCCAACCCAGCTGCCAACGCGGCGTAATCGCTGCCGTGTGCATGAACATGAGTGTCCGTGTGGGCCATGGCCGGACCAGCCAGAATAAGAGCGGGAAAGAGCATGCGGTTCATTTGTATCTCCTTTGGTAATTAGCGAATGGGGTTGTGGACTGTTACAAGCTTGGTGCCATCCGGGAAGGTGGCTTCGACCTGTACCTCGTGGATCATCTCGGGCACGCCTTCCATGCATTGGCCTCGGGTGATCACTTCCGCCCCGGCTTGCATCATATCGGCGACCGAACGACCATCGCGCGCGCCCTCGACCACGGCATCGGTGATCAGGGCGATAGCCTCGGGGTGGTTCAGCTTGACGCCGCGGGCCAACCGTTTTCGGGCGACCTCGGCTGCCATGGCGACCAGCAGTTTGTCTTTTTCACGAGGGGTCAGGTTCATGTCAGAGCATCCAGCATCGGGGTAACGTGTCTTTGTTCAGTCTGCGCAAAAGCGGCATCAACGCGCTCCGAAGGGCAAAGCTGCTTTTGGCCAGAACACGGATAACCAGCAGGTCGTCCCGGATAAGGGTTGCACCGGCGGTTTCGGGCAGCATTTCGCGAACAGGGTCCAACTGACCTGCGGCGGACCTTGAAGCAAAGACGATCAGCGCCATCGCCCCTGCGCCATTTGCGGTATGCGGCTTGGACATATGCGCGTGCCAATCGCCAGAGAACCGGATTGCATCCAGAAACACCGGCACCCCTTCGCGCCGTATCTCGATCCGATCGTTTAGGCGGATATCGGTCAATGTTTCGCCCATGGCCGCGCGCCCAAAGACCAGCGGCTCTACCATCAGCGTCTCGGCATCCGGGCACAGGTCGATCCTGAGGCGTCGGTCCAAAGTGCAGCCATTGAACAGAATGGTTTCTTGCGGCAACCAGTTCAGCCGGGCGCCTGTCTCGACTGTCAGATGGTTGGTGATCTGGCCGCATTCTTCGGGCTGAGCCTTGTAAGCGCGTTCGCAGGCTTGTGTTGTCAATGTCAGCGCCGTGCCTTCCGTTGCCTTGCCGGAAAACCGGAATGTGTCGCCTCCGGTCACGCCACCTGCTGTGTTCAATAGAACGGCATCAAGATCAGGCGTCGTGGTTCTGGGAAACAGGCACTTAAAGGACCCCGACTGGCGAAACTTGTCCAGAACCGTTCTGTCGCCCAATTTCTTGGTGCTCAAACTGACGGTGCCAGCAGCACGCGGCGGCACTGCACTGTGCGTGGGTAATATGGCTGAAACTTGGGTAATAAGGCACCTTTAGCGCGTGGTTTGGTGCCTCTTGTTTCTCTGTTGAAGGGTCAGAACACTAACTTGCAGTGTCGGAAACTGCTTATTTCCAAATCGTGCGTCTAATTTTTAGACAGTGACCTTAGTCTTGGATGAAAAATTGGGCGCTTCTGGCTGATTCCGTAAATTGAGTTAGAGGCAAGTTGCCAATCTTGCTGCAATGCAGAAACCGTATAGGTGCCACCGCGGAGATGACCCGGGGGTGTGTGACGGCTGCGCGAATTGGACCTCGAACACAACCGCCACACGTAAACGCAACAACAGTTGCGGGGATCAGGTAGAAGAGAAACGTGCCTTTGCGCAAGCCCTCTCTCCCGGCCCCGCCAGGAGGATTACATGAAACCGCTCAAATCCACGCTCGCCGGATCGGTTGTCTTTGCGGCCATAGCTACTGCTGCATTGTCGGCCGAAGATACGATCAAGGTCGGAGTGCTGCATTCGCTTTCGGGCACGATGGCAATCTCGGAAACGACGCTGAAAGACACCATGCTCATGCTGATCGATCAGCAAAACGCCAAGGGCGGTCTGTTGGGTAAACAGCTTGAAGCGGTCGTCGTGGACCCCGCATCGGACTGGCCCTTGTTCGCGGAAAAAGCGCGTGAGTTGCTGACTGTTCACGAGGTGGATGTGATCTTTGGCAACTGGACATCGGTCAGTCGCAAGTCGGTTCTGCCGGTGATCGAAGAACTCAACGGTCTTTTGTTTTACCCGGTTCAGTACGAGGGAGAAGAAAGCTCGAAAAACGTGTTCTACACCGGTGCCGCGCCAAACCAACAGGCAATCCCTGCGACCGACTATTTCCTGGATGAACTGGGAGTCGAGAAATTTGCGTTGCTTGGCACCGACTATGTCTATCCCAGAACCACGAACAATATTTTGGAAAGCTATCTGAAGCAGAAGGGGATCGCGGATGACGATATCTTCGTCAATTACACGCCCTTCGGCCATTCCGACTGGTCCAAGATCGTGGCTGACGTGATTGCGCTGGGCGCAGATGGCAAGAAGGTTGGCGTGATCTCGACCATCAATGGTGATGCAAATATCGGCTTTTACAAGGAACTGGCCGCGTCCGGCGTATCGGCGGATGACATCCCGGTTGTGGCCTTCTCGGTCGGGGAAGAGGAATTGTCGGGTCTCGATACCGCCAACCTTGTCGGCCATCTAGCGGCTTGGAACTACTTTCAGTCGGCCGACACCGATGAGAACGCCGAATTCGTTGACACCTGGAAAGCCACCATGGGTGACGGGCGCGTGACGAACGATCCGATGGAGGCGCATTACATCGGCTTTAACATGTGGGTGAACGCCGCGACCGCAGCCGGTTCAACCGAAGTCGACGCTGTGCGCGCCGCGATGTACGGGCAGGAATTCCCGAACTTGACCGGTGGTACTGCTATCATGCTGCCGAACCACCACCTCGCCAAGCCGGTTCTGATTGGCGAGATTCAGGAAGACGGCCAGTTCGACATCATTAGCGAGACAGATGTTGTGCCAGGCGACGCCTGGACCGATTACCTGCCGGAATCGGCGGTCCTGAAATCGGATTGGAAAGATCTTGGTTGCGGTATGTACAACACCGAAACCAAGACGTGCGTTCAGACCCTGTCGAACTACTAATCTGCAAGCAAGGCGGGTGTAATCGCCCGTCTTGCCGCCAAGACACACGGGTTTCACCACATGTTTCGACTATTCCTTGCGAGCCTCGCAATTCTGTTTGCCTGCCTGCCCGCCAACGCGCAAGAGGCTGGCCTGGAGCCGATCTTGCAAAGCCATCAGGAGATCATCGCCAAGAGCTCGCGCAAGACGATCAAACCGGCGATTGATGCGATTACGGCCAGTGGGTTACCACAAGCGCAGGTGATGCTTGAAACATGGGCCGCCAAGGACATGTGGATGCGCAAATCCGATGGTTTGTTCTTTGCGGGAAAAAGGGTTGAAGGGCGGTCATACGAGCTGACCGATTTCGACACAGGCGAGGTAATCGGCACCTACGAGAAATCCGATCTGAAACAATTGAAACCCAACAGCGGCGTCCGCGCCATGATCGGGACCGCTTTGGTGCAGTACCAACTGACCGATCAGGATCGAAAAAGGCGCCTGGCCGCTCTTCAATCTATTCAACGTGACCCCGAAGGCGCTCTGCTTGAACCTTTGCGCGCCTCGATCGAGGATGAAACGGATGCAGATTTGAAGGCGCAGAAACTGCGGCTCGAACGATTGCTGACCATTGGGTACGACGCAGACACCGCGGCTCGCGTGGCTGCGGTTGAGGAAATGTCAAACGACTTGGGTGTCGACGTGCGCGCGGCGCTGAACCCTTTGGTGGTGACCACACGAATGGTCGCGCCGAATCTGCCGACGGATGAGAATATCGCTGTCGTTCTGGAACCCGGATCAGAGGCCTTGTCGCGGGACGAAGCATATGACTTGCTGGTCGCCAGCAACCTTGCGGCTCCGCGTGTGTCTCAGGACGACATCCGCACGGCTTTGTCAGCGAATATCGACCGAGGCCGCGTCGGTGGCGTCCCGGTTGCACAATTGAACAACGAAACCGCTCGCACTCAAGCATATGCCGCCTTGGCTGAAACGGTGGCGG
Source organism: Ruegeria sp. BB1 (assembly GCF_056539465.1). NCBI lineage: Bacteria > Pseudomonadati > Pseudomonadota > Alphaproteobacteria > Rhodobacterales > Roseobacteraceae > Ruegeria > Ruegeria sp. BB1. The sequence continues at coordinate 149,809 of NZ_JBQFVB010000007.1, read as the reverse complement.
TTTCCGCGTTGGTAACAGAGGCGGATATCGATGACGCGCTGGGCAAACATGTCTTCTTTGAAACCTATCGCGAGGCCTCGCCTGCGGTAACTGCCGCTGCCGAGAAGGCTTTGGATCATATTGAATTCAAGGTCGGGTTGAACCAGACACTCGACCTGTCGCTGGACGCGATCTCACTGGCATCAATCTATTTTCTGGCGGCCATCGGTTTGGCCATCACTTTTGGGGTGATGGGCGTGATCAATATGGCCCATGGCGAATTCATCATGATGGGCGCCTATACGGGCTATGTCGTTCAGCAATTCATCCCCGACCACACGCTGTCGATTATTGTCGCGATCCCGATGGCCTTTGCCGTCACCTTCGCCATGGGTGTCGCGATGGAGCGGTTGGTGATCCGCTGGCTCTATGCCCGCCCGCTCGAGACGCTTCTTGCGACATTCGGCATCTCAATTGCCCTGCAACAACTGGCCAAGAACATTTTTGGCACGCAGGCCCGTCCACTGACAGCGCCGGGTTGGCTGGATGGGGCGTGGGTGCTGAATGATGTGGTTTCGATCAGCTATATCCGCATCGCGATCTTCGTGCTGGCTCTGATCTTTCTGGGGCTGTTCCTGTACATCATGAAACGCACACGGCTGGGGCTTGAGATGCGCGCGGTTACGCAGAACCCACGCATGGCTGGATCAATGGGGATCAATCCCGGGTGGGTGAATATGCTGACCTTTGGCTTGGGTTCCGGCATCGCCGGGATTGCAGGGGTCGCCATTGGCCTTTTTGCCAAGGTCACGTCGGATCTGGGCAGCGACTATATCGTTCAAAGCTTCATGACCGTGGTCGTAGGCGGCGTTGGCAACATCTGGGGGGCACTGGCCGGGGCGGGGATGATCGGCTTCCTGCAAAAAGGGATCGAGTGGATGAACCCCTCGAACACCCTTGCGGCACAAACCTACATGATCGTCTTCATCATTGTTTTCATCCAGTTCCGACCAAGGGGCATCATCGCCCTCAAAGGTCGCGCGGCGGGGGATTGAGACATGGAACGCAGCTTCGTCGCCAAGAACCCGTCCGTGCTGGTCTTTCTGGCCATCCTGTCATTGTTCACATTGGGCGTGACCATCCTGTCCGAAGGGTTCGGGATCGGCGTAATCTCAACCAGTTTCGTCAAGACCTTGGGCAAGACCCTATGCTTGTGCCTGATCGCAGTGGCGATGGATCTGGTCTGGGGTTTCACCGGTATCCTGTCGCTGGGCCACTTCGCCTTCTTCGGGCTGGGCGGCTACATGATCGGCATGTGGCTGATGTACGAACGCACCCGCCTGATCGTGGTCGAGTCGTTGTCGCAGGCCGACATCCCGCCAACACCGTCCGAGGTCGTGGACGCCATCGGGACGCAGATTTTCGGCGTCGTCGGATCATCGGAATTCCCGCTGATCTGGGCATTTTCCCACAGTTTGGTTCTGCAGTTGGCGATGATCGTGCTGGTGCCCGGTCTTCTTGCGCTGATTTTTGGCTGGTTGGCTTTCCGCAGTCGCGTTACCGGTGTGTACCTGTCGATCCTGACTCAGGCGATGACATTGGCCTTGGCGCTGTATCTGTTCCAAAACGACAGCGGTTTGCGTGGCAACAACGGGCTGTCGGGCTTGCAGAACTTGCCCGGCGTGACCGCCTCGCAGGACGTGGTGTCGATCTGGTTCCTCTGGGCTTCGGCATTGGCGCTGGGACTGGGTTACATGCTGGCGGCGTGGATCGTTTCGGGTAAGTTTGGCTCGGTCATCCGCGGCATCCGCGATAACGAGGCGCGGGTGCGGTTTCTTGGATATTCGGTCGAGGTTTACAAGCTGACCGTCTTCACCCTGACCGCCTGCATAGCCGCCATCGCGGGTGCGCTTTATTACCCGCAGGCAGGCATCATCAACCCCGAGGAGATGGCCCCCATCGCGTCTATCTATCTGGCCGTCTGGGTCGCCATCGGTGGGCGCGGGCGTCTTTATGGTGCCGTGATCGGTGCGGCCTTTGTAAGCCTGCTCAGCACCTGGTTCACCGGCGGGCAAGCGCCCAACACTCCGTTGGGTTTCTACACCGTCAAATGGGTCGACTGGTGGCAGGTGCTGCTGGGCGTCTCGTTCGTGCTGGTCACTCTGTTCGCTCCGCAAGGGATAGGCGGGTTATTCGACTTATGGAGCGACCGGCGACACCCGGATCGCCACGGTGCCAACCTGGGCCCCGATGACGGAGCGTTGCGTGAAAAGGAGGCCATTGAATGAGTACTCTGCTAGAGGTGAGCGGTGTCTCGGTCACTTTTGACGGTTTCCGCGCGATCAATAACTTGTCGTTCCAAATTGGTGATGCCGAATTGCGCGCCGTAATCGGCCCTAACGGTGCAGGCAAGACCACGTTCATGGACATCATCACAGGTAAGACACGACCTGATGAGGGGCGGGTTATCTGGGGAAAGAAGTCCATTTCTTTGTTGGACATGACCGAGGCAAAAATCGCGCAGGCAGGGATCGGGCGGAAGTTTCAGAAACCAACCGTCTTCGAAGATCAGACCGTACAGGATAACCTGCTGATGGCACTTAAAAACAAACGTGGTTGGCTGGGTGTGTTACTTTATCGCCCTTCGGCAAATGATCTGCAGAAAGTCAAAGATCTGGCCGCCGAAATTGGTTTGCATCAGGAACTAAGCCGCAAATCCGGTGAACTGAGCCATGGGCAGAAACAGTGGTTGGAAATTGGCATGCTGCTTGCACAAGACCCACGTCTGCTATTGGTTGACGAACCCGCCGCGGGCATGACACCGCAAGAGCGTGAACACACTACAGACTTGCTTGTTCAGGCCGCAAAAACCCGCGCTGTTGTGGTGGTTGAGCATGACATGGAGTTTGTGCGGCGTCTGAACTGCAAGGTCACGGTTTTGCACGAAGGATCTGTTTTGGCCGAGGGCGGTCTTGATCACGTGACATCTAATCAGGACGTCATCGATGTCTACCTGGGGCGCTAAACAATGCTGAAGCTGACCGATCTGACTTTGCACTATGGGCACTCGCAAATTCTTAACGGGATTTCCATGGAAGCCAGGCAAGGTGAAGTGACCTGCGTCATGGGGACCAACGGTGTCGGGAAAACCAGCCTGATGAAGGCAATCTCGGGCACGCATCCGCGTTCCGGTGGAAAACTGGAGCTTAACGGGGAACAATTGGGTGTCTTACCTGCGCATCGGATGGCCTGGAAAGGTGTGGCCTATGTCCCGCAAGGGCGCGAGATATTCCCTTTGTTGACAGTTCGCGAGAATCTGGAAACTGGGTTCTCTTGCCTGCCTGTCAGTGAGCATTTCGTCCCGGATGAGATATTCGACCTGTTCCCGGTCCTCAAACAGATGCAGAACCGGCGCGGCGGTGACCTTTCCGGCGGCCAGCAGCAACAGCTGGCCATCGCGCGGGCGCTGATCACAAAGCCGAACCTGTTGCTGCTTGACGAGCCAACCGAAGGCATTCAACCGAACATCATCCAACAGATTGGCGAAGTGATCCGGCACCTCAGAACGACAAGTAGAATGGCAATTGTTCTGGTCGAGCAGTATTTCGACTTTGCCTATGACCTTGCTGACAGGCTTGTCGTGTTACGGCGTGGCGAAGTCATGATCAAAGGCACAAGAGATAACCTTACGCGTGATCAGTTGTTGCAGGCCGTATCCGTCTAGGGGGAATTTGATGAAACCCGTAGGTCAAATCGACAAAAGCCATTTCTTGAAAATTCTCACCGAGACTCGATCCTGATCGCTGGGTCGACAGACAAAGTAGAGCCCGCGATCTAGTGGAACATGGCTTTCGTCCAGACGGATCAGACGACCAAATTCCAAGTCTCTCGCCGCCAAGAGGTGTCTTGCCAATGCCACGCCCTGTCCGTCAATCGCGGCCTCCAAAAGCACAGCACTATCCACGTATTTGATGCTCTGCGAGTTGATCTGATCCGCGTTCAGACCAACTTGCGCGGCCCAGCTTTCCCAGCCGATGTTGAAGGCATCGTGCAACAATGGAAGATCGGTGATGTCAGTGGCACGCATTGGCAGCTGTGTATTCTCGACAAGCGATGGCGCGGCCACGACGACCAGCTCCTCTTGTCTTATTTGCTCGTGATAAAGCCCGTCCCAACCCGGTTCTCCAAATCGCAGGGCTACATCAACCTCGGACGTATCGAAATCGGCAAAGGCATCATTTGTGTCCAGTAATAGCGCGATACCCGGATGTTCTTGTTGAAACGAACTTAGTAACGGCACAAGCCATTTGAGTGCCAATGATGTGGATAAAGACACTGTAATCGACTGGCGGTGATGTAATCGCTTCACCTCCATCACGCCCAACTGCAATGCAGAAAATGCCCCGCGTGTTGATTGGTGCAGGCGTTCGCCGGCTTTGGTCAATTCAACACCGTTGGGGCGGCGATGAAAGAGTGTCACCCCAAGGTGCAGTTCCAGCAACTTTATTTGTCGGCTGATCGCTCCGTGGGTGACGTTCAGCACACCCGCTGCCTTGGTCAGGCTGGAATGGGTTGCAGTTTCGTCAAACGCCTGAAGGGCACGAAGGTGTCTGAGATTTTCCATCATGTGAGAAAATCTAACAGTAACGTGCTAAAAATTCGATAGATGCGCCTAAATGTAAGAAGTTAGACTGATTTAAACACAAAAAATCTCATACTTTGCTTGCCTAAAGAAGGGAATTCCCATGCCCGAATCCAAAGTCGCGCTGATGACAGGTACAGGCCAAGGCATTGGCCGGGGCTGTGCGGTCGAAATGGCAAAAGCAGGCTACAAGGTCTCGCTGATGTCCCCGTCGAACCGCTCGGTCGAACTGGCCGAGGAGCTTGGGGGCATCGGCCGCCGCGGTTCTGTGCTGGATGTCGATGATCTGCAAGCAATGATCGACGACACCATGAGCGAATATGGGCGGATTGATGCAATCGTCAGCAACATGGGCCACGGCGGAACGGTGCCCGAAGCCATCAAAACGGTGGGATTCGACCCCGACTTTGACGGACCGCTTTTGGAGCTGAGCGATGAGTTGTGGCACGAAAGTCTGGACATGTATGTGCTGAACGTCGTCAAGATTGCTCGTATCGTCACGCCTATCTTGATTGAACAAGGCGGGGGCGCTTTCGTAAATATTTCGTCCATGAACACAATCGAACCACGTGCGCCCTATCCCATGAGCATGCTGCGCGGCGCTTTGCACAGTTTCTCAAAGCTCTATGGGGATCGCTATGCACGTTACAATATTCGAATGAATAACCTGCTGCCCGGCTTCTGCGAGAACGTAAACCTGTCCGAACGGGCCCGCCGTGAAATTCCCGCTCAGCGGTCAGCAACTTTTGAAGAGATTGGACAGGCTTGTGTCTTTCTTTCCAGCGAGGGAGCCCGGTATATTAACGGTCAGAGTATATTGTCCGACGGCGGGATGAACCGCGCGGTTCGGTAGCAACGAGGCAGAAATATGATTGTTAGGGCACTCAATGAAATCCTAGGTACAGATCGGGATGTTTCCGGTCCGGGTTGGAACAGCAGACGACTGTTGCTGGCATCTGATGGCATGGGGTTTTCGCTTACGGATACGATCATCAAAAAGGGTGAAATGCTTGAGCTTGAATACACCCATCATCTAGAGGCGTGTTACTGTATCGAAGGCAAAGGGCAGATAAAGACCTCAGGCGATGAAACCTGGCATTCGCTTGAGCCATTTACTCTTTATGCATTGGATCAACATGACCGGCACCTCGTTCGCGCAACAGACGCTGATTTGCGGCTTGTCTGCGTCTTCAATCCGCCACTCAGCGGGCGCGAAGTGCATCGCAAAGACGGAAGCTATGCGCCGACTGAATCCTGATGAGGGCAGGGACGAACCACCGAAGGACGCCTATTGCTGTAGGCAATCTTATGTATGGAAACCTGGCGCGTTCAGTCAGTCTTGTGACTGCAACACAAGAAGGAAAGCGCAAACCTTGTCGGGTACCCCAAGCTAAAATGGCCAGACAGGCACTGTGTCGCAAGCTTCATTGATATAACCGGGCGCCACTAAGGTCGAAATGTTTGGGGAACATTGCCCTCAGGAACCGAAAGACAATTCGCATTGCTTCGTCGCGATCAAAGGAATCCGGGTGAAGCAGGTAGTCAGTCCACATGCCTTCCAACATGGCGAGCGTGCCGTGAGTGGCGTCGCGCGCAACTTGATTTGGGTGTTCGATTTCAGTCTCTTTCGCTATGCGGGCGAACGCGTTGAAGATCAGTTTCCGAAGCTTTGCATCGCGGGTATCTGAAAACGCAGCGATTGCCGCTCTGTTCCTGGCCTCACCTCGAAACGCGTACCATATTGCGACGTTTTTCTTATTGAGAATGGCTTCGCTCAAGTCACCCCGAACGATCATCTCAATATGTTCCTGGCCTGTTTGTCCGGTCGTTTCCAGCATGGCATAAATGCCATTGTAATATTGCTCGGACGAATAGCGCGCAGCTTCGTCGACAAGGTTGTCCTTACCCCCGAAATGAAGGTGAATCATGCCGCGGGATAAATCGGCGCGTTGAATGATTTCGCTGACCGACGTCTCGGAAATCCCCTTTTCTGCGACCGAGTCGAGTACCGCCTCGATCAGTGATAGGCGGTTTCGTTCTCGAATTTCTTGTCGTCTTCCAGTCATCTGATCAGGTGGTTTTGTTTGTTTTCAGTCTCTTGCGGGTCCTTCTAATGGCCTTTGGGAAATTGGCCAGCCCCGGTTGTGAAAATATCAGTTGACACAGCTAGCCCTAAAATTCCAGATTTAAATGGACGATTGTCCATTTTGTGATCGATATTGTCGCGCCACCGAAAGCAAAGTTCAGCAGGGAAGCATGGCTGGAGTCATACGAAGTGAAATGGGCAAGGGCCTGGCACTGAGCGCGCCTGCGACGCTCTATGTCGGTCTGCTTGTGGCCGTGCCCCTGTGCATTCTTGTCGCCTACAGCTTTTGGACCCAGACCTATGTCGAGATTGACCGCACGCTGACATGGGCGAATTACCAAGAGGCGTTCACCGATCCGTTGGTCCGGCATCTTATGATCCGATCGGTTGCGATAGCGGGGGCGGTGACGCTGGCAACAGTCGGTCTGGCCTATCCGATTGCCTACTTCATCGCATTTCGGACGCAGAAAAAGACCCTCTGGCTATTGCTGATCACCATTCCCTTCTGGAGCAGCTACCTGCTGCGGGTGTTCAGTTGGAAACTGATCCTAGGCTTTAATGGGGTGATGAATTCGGCCCTTATTTCGCTGGGGTTGATACAGGAACCACTGACCTTCCTGCTCTACAATGAATTCGCCGTTGTCCTTACACTTGCACATGCATGGGCGCCATTTGCGATCCTGCCGATTTACGTGTCGCTGCAAAAGATCGACCGCAGCTTGTTAGAGGCCGCAACCGACCTTGGGTGCAGCAAGCTGGAACGGTTTGTGCGCGTGACTTTGCCCCTGACGGTGCCGGGGATCATCGCCGCCTGCTTGATCATCTTTATCCCCACTGTGGGCGACTACGTCACGCCGGCCCTGGTCGGTGGATCGCAGGGGAAAATGGTGGCCAATTTAATCCAGGTTCAGTTTGGCGCTGCCAACAACTGGCCCTTGGGTGCAACCCTGTCTCTGCTTGCCATGCTTTCGGTCGGCTGCGTCGCGATCCTGTTCGTGGTGGTCGTCACCGCTCTGGGGCGGAGGATCAGATGACCAAGGCCATTCGTATCCCATGGTTGCTTGTTTACGCGATCGCCTACCTGGTGTTTCTCTACCTGCCGGTTCTGCTTTTGCCGTTGTTTTCGTTCAATGACGGAACCATCGTGGCCTTCCCTTTAAAGGGTTTTACGCTGAAATGGTACGCGCAGTTGGGTCAGCAGGACACACTGCTTCAAGCGATGGTGAACTCGCTGATCGTTGGCAGCGTGACTGCCTTGATGGCGACGTCTCTGGGCCTTTTCGCTGCGCGCGCCTATGTCCGGTACCGGTTCAAAGGGCGGGAATTCTCCGAAGGTCTGGTCATGCTCCCGCTGGTCGTTCCCGGCATTATCGTTGCTAGTTCCATGCTGGTGCTGTTCATCAGCGTCGGACTGAAGCCATCGCTGACAACAGTGATCCTTGGCCATGTATTCGTGGCCTTGCCCTTTGCCGTGTCGATCATGAAATCCGCCTTTGACGATTTCGACCAGTCGTTGGAAGAGGCCGCGTTTGATCTAGGTGAAAGCGTTGTGGGGACCTTTCGGCGTGTCACTCTGCCAATCGTTGCGCCGGGCATCATCGCCAGCCTTTTGGTCACGTTCACCGTGTCATTCGACGAGTTTGTTCTGGCCTTCTTCCTGTCCGGCAACAGCCCGACATTGCCGGTCTATATCTGGAGCCAGATCCGCTTTCCGGCAAAGCTGCCTAATACACTGGCGCTGGGGTCGCTGCTTTTGCTGTCCTCGGTTCTGCTGCTGTTGATTGCCGAATATTTCCGCCGCCGTTCCATCCAATCCTCAGATTGAAACCTAAGGAAACCAACCTGATGAGCGAACAGAACATCATCGAAATACAGGGCGTCGAAAAACGCTTTGGTTCCTTTGTGGCCGTGTCCGACCTGAACCTGACCTTGAAAGAGGGCGAGTTCTTTTCGCTGCTTGGGCCTTCGGGCTGCGGAAAGACAACGGCCTTGCGCATCATCGCGGGGTTTCAGGATCACGAAGAGGGCGAGATCCGGATTGACGGACGGACGATGGGCGAGGTGCCCGCTAACAAGCGGCCCACCAACATGGTGTTCCAAAGTTATGCGATCTTTCCGCACCTGAATGTGGGTGACAATGTCGGGTTCGGCTTGCGAAAGACAAAGCTGTCGCGAAATGAAATCAAGGAACGCGTTGCCGAGGCGCTTGAGATGGTGGAACTCGGCGGCTTGCAGGATCGCAAGGCCAATGAGTTGTCAGGCGGGCAACGGCAGCGTGTGGCGCTGGCCCGCGCATTGGTCATGCGGCCCAAGGTGTTGCTGCTGGATGAACCATTATCCGCGCTGGACAAAAACCTGCGCGAAGCGATGCAATTGGAAATGCGCCGCCTGCAGCAAAAGCTTGGCATTACCTTCGTCATGGTCACGCATGACCAGTATGAGGCGATGACCATGTCCGACCGGATCGGGGTCATGTTTGCTGGGCAGCTCAAGCAAGTCGACAAGCCCGAGGTTCTTTATTCCCAACCTTGCAACCGAGAAGTGGCCTCTTTCATCGGCGGGATGAACTTTCTGAATGCCGAAGTGACTGCTGAGAACGCCGACACGCTGGACGTGAATGTTCAAGGGTTTGGCTCGATGACTATTGGGGTGAACCCCAACGTTCAGGTGCATGACATGGATCTATTGGTCGGCGTTCGCCCCGAGCAATTGGAGATCAGCGCAGAAAAACCGGATGGGTACGACGCGCATGTTCAGGGCAAGGTGTCGGACGTCGCCTTCTATGGCGAAAGCGTCCACTATTATGTGCGCGTCGACGGGTTGCCGGAAAGCATCGCCGTTGCAGTGCCAAACTACTTTCACACAGTTGATCACAGCCGCGACGATACCGTCTGGCTTGGGGTTCAAAGCGCCTCGGTGATCGACTTGGGTAAACGTGAATCTTTGGGAGGAGAGAAATGAATAAAGCAGCATCACTAACGGCAGCAGTGGTTGCCACCTTCACGGCAAGCCAAGCATTGGCCGACGCGGCTGATCTGACCGTTTTCGACTGGTCCGGATATGAGGATCAGGGGTTCTTTGGTGATTACGTCGAAAAATACGGCGGGCCGCCCAGCTACACTTATTTCGGCAGCGTGGAAGAGGCTTTCACCAAGCTTCAATCTGGGTTTGAGGCCGATCTGGCCCATCCGTGTACGGACGCCCTGAGAAAATGGGTCGCAGCGGATATGATCAAGCCGATTGACACCAGCAAGCTGGAAAACTGGGACAAACTGATGCCCAAGATCAAAGAGGTCGATGGTATCACGATCGACGGTCAGACCTATATGGTACCCTTTGAATGGGGGAACACCGGCCTGATCTACCGCACCGACATGATTTCGGCTGATGATGTTTCGCTGCAATTGTTGTTAGATCCGGCCTATCAGGGCAAGGTTGCCGTTCCGGATGCAGCCTCCAGCGCGTTCGCCATGGCTGCACTGGCAACTGGTGCCTCAAGCTATTCCGATATGAGCGAAGAGGAGTTCCAGAAGGCGGCGGATTACCTGCGGGCAATTCATCCCAATGTACGTTTCTACTGGTCTGATGCAGGTCAACTGGATCAAGCCATTGCCAGTGGTGAGGTGACCCTGGGTTGGGGCTGGAACCAATCGGAGTTGAACCTGATTTGGAACGAAACCCCGGCAGTCATGATGCGTGATGTGGACAAAGGCATCGCCACCTGGGTCTGCGGTTACGTGCATCTGAAGTCTGCCAAACAGTCCGATGAACAGGTCTACGACATGCTCAACGCGCTCAGCTCGGCCGCCAGCGGTAAGTATATCATCGAAAGCTGGGGTTATGCCCATGCCAATGAAGACGCATTTGCGCAAGCTGATCCAGAGTTGATTGAGACCTACGGGTTCTCGGACGTGGACAGCTTCTTTGAAGGCAGCCTGTTCTTCGACGCGGTCAATCCTGAGATTGAAGCGAAGATGTTGAAGGAGTTCGAGCGCATCAAAGCGGGCTTTTAGAACCATCTAACTACACAATTGGGAATGGCGGTGCCTTAGAAAGCCCGCCGATCCCACAGAACCATTTCCAAATTTTCTGGAGGAAGCGCGACAATGTCAGGCGCTGACGGATATTCTGTTCTCTTTGAACCGGTTCAGATCGGACCTGTATCGGCCCGAAACCGGTTCTATCAGGTGCCCCACTGCAATGGTATGGGACATCTGCGACCGCAGGCCGAAGCTGCCATGCGGGCAATGAAGGCCGAGGGTGGTTGGGCCGTAGTGTCCAATCAGGAGACGGAAATTCATCCCACTTCAGATTTGTCCCCATATGCGGAAAACCGACTATGGGACGAACGGGATATTCCAGCGCTGCGTCTGATGACCGATGCAGTTCATGCCAAGGGTTCGTTGGCGGCCATTGAATTGGCACATAACGGCCACCATGCGCAGAACCACCTGAGCCGCGCGCCTTTGCTAGGCCCGTCAGAACTTGCCTTGCAAACGGCGTATCCCAAACAGGCTCGGGCGATGGATAAGTCGGACATTCGCGAGTTTCGCAAGTGGCACCGCGCGGCGGCGCGGCGGTCGCGCGAGGCGGGCTTTGACATCGTGTATGTTTATGCCGGTCATCACATGACCCTGCCGCATCATTTTCTGCTGCCTCAGTTCAATGACCGAACGGATGAATACGGAGGCTCGTTGGAGAACCGGGTGCGCTTAACCCGAGAGCTTCTGGAAGAAACCAGAGAAGAGGTCGGGGATGAGTGTGCTATCGCCTTGCGTTTCGCAGTTGATGAAATGCTGGGATCAGACGGGATGCAGGCGCAGGAAGAAGGCCGTGCCGTAGTCGAATTGCTGGCAGACCTGCCAGACCTATGGGACGTCAACGTCGCGGACTGGAGCAATGACTCGGCGACGACACGTTTTGAGCCCCGCGACGGTTTTCAAACCTCATACATTGAATTCGTCAAACAGGTGACGTCCAAGCCTGTTGTGGGTGTCGGGCGTTTCACGTCTCCGGACTTGATGGTGTCACTTGTCAGGAAAGGTATCCTTGATTTCATCGGCGCAGCGCGACCATCCATTGCCGACCCGTTTCTTCCCAACAAAATAAAGGAAGGTCGGATCGAGGAAATTCGCGAGTGTATTGGCTGCAATATCTGTGTGTCCTCCGACGCGCTGGGCGTTCCTATCCGATGTACTCAAAACCCGACGATGGGGGAGGAGTGGCGCCGGAAATGGCATCCTGAAATCATAGAGAGCCGAGGAAAAGAAGAAGCCGCGCTTGTTGTCGGCAGCGGTCCCGCCGGGCTTGAATGCGCCATGCAATTGGCGCGTCGGGGCTATGACGTAACCTTGGCCGAAGCCAAGCAAGAGCTTGGGGGGCGCGTGTTGCAGGAATCCGGTCTGGCCGGGCTATCCGCATGGAGGCGCGTGACAGATCACAGGATCTATGACTTGCAGCAACGCGGGAACGTGCAACTGTTCACTGACAGTTCCTTGTCAGCAAGCGAGGTTATCGAGTTGGGCATTCCGAATGTCTTTCTGGCAACTGGCGCGTCATGGCGGCGAGACGGTCGCGGGAAGTCTGCGTTCCGGGGCGTATCGATAGAGGTAGGTTCACAAGTATTCACTCCGGACGACATCATGTCAGGGGTAATGCCGGGGGATGGCCCGATTATGGTCTACGATGATGATCAGGCCTATCTCGGTGGTGTGTTGGCGGATCATCTGGCGCAGGCCGGGCGAGAGGTCGTCTTTGTAACCCCGGCCTCGATGGTTTCACCTTTCACTGAATTGACCTTGGAACAGGTCAAAGTGCAACGCGGCTTGTTGGAAAAAGGTGTTCGGCTGGTGTTGTCCCAGACCCTGGTCGAAATCACGCCCGGAATGGCGAAAGTTCAATGCGCCTATACCGGACGCGAACAAAGCGTCGAGTGCGCATCAGTTGTTTTGGTCACGCAGCGCGCGCGAGAGACTGCCCTTTATGAGGAACTGCGAAATTTGCCCGACAAGCCACTGACAAGTCTGGAACTGATCGGTGATGCGGCAAACCCCGGTTTGATCGCTGACGCTGTATATTCGGGCCACATGGCAGCCAGGAATTTTGAACGCGACGCGGGCGACATCGACCGTGAATTTTTCCGTCGGGAAATCGTTTCCCTTGAATCTGCATGAGGTGCGCTATGCCAAAAGATGACTTGCAAGTAATGCGCGACTTGATGGAAGCGCAGCGGGAAGGGTTCGCCTTGCCGCGCCATTTCTATACGTCTCAGGCAGTATACGAAAACGATATCAGCACGTTCTGGAATCGCAACTGGATCTGGGTCGGACATATCAGCCAGATTGCCGAGCCGGGCGACTATTTCCTGTTCGACTACGGACCTGAATCCATCATCATCGTTCGGGATCGCGAGGGTGAGGTGCGCGCGCATCAAAATGTTTGCCGCCACCGGGGATCGCGCGTTTGCATTGAACAGAAAGGCAAGGCGCGAAACTTCATCTGTCCCTATCACGCGTGGACCTTTGACCTGAACGGTAAGCTCAGAAACGGGCGGTCAATGGGGGCGGATTTTGACCCGGGCCAGTACGGTTTGTTTCCGGTTCAGGTAAAGATATTTCAGGGTCTGATTTTTGTTTGCCCGTCCGAAGACGCGCCGCCGCTGGACGCCGCTTTGGATAGGCTGGCCCCGCTGTCAAAGCCGTTCGGTTTTGAGAATCTGAAGATTGCCCATGAGGCCTCATACCCGGTTCCGGCGAACTGGAAGCTTGCTCTGGAGAATTACTTGGAATGTTATCACTGCGCGCCATCTCATCAGGACTATTCGCGCAGTCATTCCTTGAAAGATCCGGCCCAGGTTCTTGAGTTCAGCGGGGCCCTGCACGAGCGGATGAAAGAAGCCGGGGTTCCCCTCGAGGAGCTTGATCTGACTGGAGAAAACGCAGTCGCACCGGGCGCAGATGTCTATTGGCGGCGTTACCCACTGTTCCCCGGCTACTTGACCGGCAGCAAGGATGGCGCGCCCTTGGCGCCGCCATTGGGTGAGCTGAAATCCCAAGACGGCGGGGCCACCGATCTGGGGATCGGTACGCTAAACTATTTCCTCGTTTATGCCGATCACGTGGTCGGGTATCGGTTCGTGCCGCGTGCTCTGCAAGACACCGATATTCAGATCGTCTGGTACGTACGCGGCGACGCCGAAGAGGGGCGCGACTATGACAAGGATACCCTGACATGGCTGTGGCATGTCACGTCGCTCGATGACGAACGGATCATCCGGCACAATCAGGAAGGCGTGAACTCGCACCATTTCGTCCCCGGGCCATTGTCCGAGATGGAATGGAGCATTTCGGGCTTCTATCGCAACTACTTCAGCATGATCTGAGACGCGCAAAATTCGGAGAAAGAACATGACAGAGCTAACGCAGCGCAGATCAAGACGGCGCGGGGGCGGGCGTGAGGCACGCGCAGCCGTGCGAACCAGCAACGCAGCCTCGCAAGCAATCTGGCCGGGTATTTCGGGTGGGCGATACAAGCCCCTGTCAGACGCGGACATGTCGCGCATTCACGAGGCCGCGCTTAGCATTCTGGAACGCACAGGCGTGGGGGACCCAACGCAGGAAGTTCTCGATCTTGTGGTGCCAAAAGGGGCGACATTGAACGCGCACGGCAGGTTGTGCTTTCCTCGCGCCTTGATGGAAGATCTGTTGGCCAAAGCCGCCAGTGAATTCTTTGTCCATGCACGCGGATCGCGGGCCGGTAAGGACGACATGCACTGCACCAAGGACAAGGTGTATTACGCAAATTCCGGCACGGCGGTGACAACCTTTGATGCCGAGACTCGCAGTTACAGGCCATCAACGCTTAAGGATATTTACGACTTCACCCGCTTGGTCGACCGGCTCGATAATATTCACATGACCGGTGACACGGTTTTGGCGACGGATGTGCCACAGGATTATGAGCATGACATGAGCATGCTCTACGCCATTCTGGCAGGCAGCGAAAAACCTTCCTGCCTGACCTTCAGAACCCGCGAGCACATTCAGGATGCGATCCATCTGTTCGATCTGGCATCGGGTGGCGAGGGCAAGTTCCTTGAAAAGCCCTCGGTCATCTTTGGAGGCTGTCCCATCGTATCCCCGCTTAGGTTCGGGCGCGAAAATCTGGAGATCTTGATCGATACGGCGAAGATGGGGCTGGTGTGCGATCTTGCCGTTCCCCCACAGGCCGGGGCGACTTCGCCGGCGCCTTTGGCAGGAACCTTAGCGCAAGCGGTTGCTGAGACCTTGTCTTGCGTCGCTATTGCGAACCTCATCAATCCGGGCACTCCGGTCGTTTTTGCAGCTTGGCCTTTCATCACCGACTTGCGTACTGGGTCCTTTACTGGCGGCAGTGGCGAACAGGCGTTAATTTCAGCTGCGGCCATCCAGATGGGCAATTTCTATAACCTGCCGACCAGTGTTGGGTGTGGTATGACGGATTCTAAAATCCCGGATGCGCAATACGGTTTGGAAAAGGCACTGACCTTTGCTTTGGCGGCGCATGCCGGTGCCAACAGGCTCTGCGAATTTGGCGGTATGCTTGGCAGTCTGATGGGCTGCAGCTTTGAGTCTATGGTCATCGACAACGAGGCTGCGGGCATGATCTCGCGAACGCTGCGCGGGATCGAGGTGAGCGACGACACGCTTTCGGTCGACGTTATCCATGAATGCGCAATTGATCCGGGTCATTTCCTTGGTAACGCGCAGACCCTGCAATATATGGAGACGGAATATGTCTACCCGACCCTGCTGGATCGGGAACTGACCGATACTTGGGAAAAGGCAGGTCGACAGGACATGTTTGAGCGGAGTCGGTCGGTGGTCAACGACATCCTATCCAATCACTATCCGAACTACTTTGGCAGCAAGGCTGATGCAGAGGTGCGGGCCAAGTTTCCGATTAAATTACCGCCTGAGGCGATGCAGGCGGGTTGAGGACAGCGGAAGGCGATGCGGCATTGAAACTTGTAAAATAGTGATGCCGCATCAAGACGGCTTCTAAGCCTTAAACGCACCCTGCTGTGTCAGGTCTTCAGTCGCCAACCGAATACCTTTCTCAAGGATATCGAACATCCGGTTCAACTCGCCTTCCGTGATGATCAGCGGTGGGGAAAACACGCACATGTTGATGATCGGTCGCAGGATCAACCCGTTTTCCTGGCAATGCTGGTCAATCAATGCGCCAACAGACTTATCAAGGTCCAAAAGATTATCAGCATTAGCATCGGCAACGCATTCGACGCAGCCAACCAGCCCCATACCTCGGGCGTCACCCACAAGTGGCAAGGCCGCCAGAGCCTGAAGGCGTTCTTCGAACAGCGGCGTAAGCGCGCGGACATGTTCCAGAATACCGTCGCGCTCCATGATTTCGATGGTTTTCAAACCAGCTGCCGCGCTTACCGGGTGGCCTGAATAGGTGAACCCGTTTGAAAACGTAGCCTCCTGCGCGTTCTCACCACTGACATCTGCGATCAGTCGATCAGAGATAATGCAGGCCCCCATGGGGACATAGCCAGACGTCATACCTTTGGCGCAGGTGATGATATCTGGTTGAATGCCAAAGACGTCTTCGGATGCAAACCAATGCCCAAGCCGCCCAAATCCAGTCACAACCTCATCTGAAATATACAGGACATCGTACTTCCGGCAGATGTCCAAGCAGCGCTGATGATATCCATGCGGCGGCACGATGACCCCACCAGAACATAGGATCGGTTCAGCGATGAACGCCGCGACTTTGTCAGGGTCGGTTTCCAGGATCATGTTCTCTAGATCAGCGATTTTTTCGTCTAGAAAATCTTCAACCGTTTGATCGGCGCGGCGCGTGTACGGGTTCACATTCGGCAGGAAGCGCGTCAGGTGAGAGGCTTGGTCCAACCACCCTTTGTCGCGCTCTTTTCCAGATACTGAGGCCGCCAAATAAGTCGAACCGTGATAGGCCTTTTGCCGCGATATCACGATCTTTTTTTCAGGTTTGCCAAGCAGGTTATTGCGGAACTGCACAAACCGCAGGGCGCTATCAACGGCTGTTGAGCCGCCGGTTGTAAAGAACACATGGTTCAGGTCACTCGGCGTTCTTTTGGCGATCTCATGTGCCAGCCGGGCTGGGGCCGAGTTGGCGTTGTTGAAGGGCGAAAAATACGCCATCTCTTTCGCTTGCTGGGCCATTGCATCGGCAATTTCAGCGTTCCCATAGCCCAGTTGAACGCACCACATCCCCGCAGGCCCATCAATCAAGCGTTTTCCGTCCTCTGTCACGATGTGAACGCCTTGGCCACTTTCGGCAAAGGTTCGTTCATTTTGGCCAAGGAATGACATCCCTTCCCACGGATGCAGGAAGTGTTCGTTGTCCCAGTCACGTACGGACTGAAAGTCGGAGTTGAACAGGGTCATGGGGCACCTTGATGTAACATATATCACAAAATGAACAAACATTCATTCAATGTCAATCCTTGAACTTTCGCTTCACTAGATGCGAGAAAGCAAAGGCGAGTAACCCAGCGAAGGAAAAACAAGATTACTCTCGAGGCCGATACTCCGACCAATGCCCGCGATCTGAGTAAGTTGCAGAACCGACAGCAGCTGATTCAGGCGGCTGCGGATGCCATCCATAAATACGGTATTCGCGGCACGACCTCGGCCAGAATCCAGGAGCTGTCAGGACTGTCGAGGGGGATGGTGAACCTGCACTTTGGTTCCAAAGAGAAATTGCTGCTTGCCGTGGCCGAGGAGTTGTCAGCGCGCTATGCCGGGCAGTGGAAAGCAATCGCGAACAGTCCGGAATTAGGCCCTGCGGACAAGTTGATCTCAATCCTCAAGGCGGATTTCGACCCTTTGGTCCTGAATGCACGGGACGTTGCGATCTGGTTTTCATTTCGGGCCGAAGCGCTCTCGAACCCCGACATATTTCCTTTCATCGACTCACGGGACAAAAGTTTCCGGGCAGTGATCCTTGAACTGTTACAGCAAATCATAAGCGAAGGTGGGTACAAAGACGTAGACGCCAAACTTGCAACAGATGCATTGATTGCTTTGCTGGAAGGGCTCTGGACCGACTTCCATTTGCACTCAGATATTTTCAAACCCCGAGAGGCTTTGAAAATCTGCTTGTTTGTCTTGCAGTCGGTGTTTCCAGGTCATTTTGATTTTAAATCAATATCTTAAATTGCGAGACGGCGATTCTACGAGCCACCTCAGAATTGGACTCAGTGGAATAACTGGCGGCCTTCCAGGTCCCATTTCGCGCATGTTCGTACTGCATTGCAGTAAGCCGACGTCAGTTCAATCGACCGTAAAAGGTCATGCGGGCACTCTCTGACAGTTCCACATCAGGTTCCGAGTTATAGGCCAACACGGCGAGCATTCTTGTCTTGTCACTCTCATTCGGTGAGACCCGGTGAATGGAGTTTCTACCGCGAAACAGAACCAGCGTGCCTTGATCCATGTTCAGGATTTGCGGCTTCAATTCTTTGTCCAGAACGGTCCTGACACCTTCATAGTTCATGTCGCCTGCGCTCGCGTCCCGCAGGTCCTTTACATATTCGAAACGGCTACCGGCGTCGGGTTTCTGGATCAGCAATGTGATTGCGAACGAGGAATTGTCGAAATGCCAACCGAGTTCTTGCCCTCGGGTTGCGTAGTGAATGTTAATTGACGACAGCGGATCGACATAAGGGTGCAGTTCAGTCTCGCCCGTGACCTGCTTGATGAAGCTGTGAAAGGATGGGTCGTTATACAGAATGCGCAGGGGCGATGTCAGTGACACCACGTCGTCGCAGATACATCCTTTGGACGACTCCACTTGACGATTTGCCGGGTGTGATGCGTCAAACTCTGGATTTGGCGGCGTTAGGTAGACCGAGTGGCTTTGAGTGCAGAAATATGCCTGGTCTTGTCCCGTCAAAGCCTCGGCTTGCATCATTGCCAGTGCCTCGGGGCGGATGAATTCCTCAAGGACCAAGACACCGGTTTCATTCAGTGACGATCTTGCCTTCGTACCGAAATCTTCATTTCCCAGAGGGTAACGCCCAAAGTCGACGATGTCTGCAATATTCATGCCACTGACCCATTTAGCAAAAGCTTAGAACGGGTGGATTAAACCTTTTCTGACAGCGCGAGAAAAGCTGCTTTTTCAGTGCGGCTTGTTTGCCTCCCAAGAACGAACCCAGGCGAATTCGGGTCGGGGGAACGTTTCAGCTTACTTAGAACGTCTCGGTACAGAATTGCCGCCCTTTGCCGCGGCAGCGCGTGCGCGGTTTTTCTTGCTGTTTGGCTTCCCCTTGGGCGGCGGCGGGCCCTTTGGGCTGCGGTTTGGCTTTTTGCCTTTACTGCTTAGGCTATCGCCATCGCGCTTGGGCTTAGTGTCGACTTTGGTTTTCTCAGGCGGCTTTGATGCCGTCTTTTTTCGCGCCTTCGCAGGCTGTGGATCGACAAGGCGAGGCGGTCTGCGCTCAGACTTTTGCGGGTTTCTCTTGCCTTTCACACCTCGTTTTGGGCCTGTCTTTGTCGGTTTCGAAAAGTCGGGGGCCGTGTCCAGCCGCACGATGTCTTTTGTGCCCTCGACCTTCATCTCAGGTCCGATCGCGTCCAAAAATCCGGAAACGCTGCTCTCGCGAATTTCGATAAAGGTCACATCGTCAGCGATGCGGATCGCGCCGATATCGGATTTGGTGAGGTTCCCGGCCTTGCACACCATGGGAAGAACATAGCGCGGAGACGCGTTATCGTTGCGTCCTTCCGACAGCGAAAACCACACACTCGGGCCAAAAGGTGCCTCTGACTTTGTCCCTGTGGTTTTGACGTCGCTTAACTCTTCCGGAGCAGAATGCTGACGTTTATATTGACGGACATAGGCCGCGGCG
This sequence comes from Ruegeria sp. BB1, assembly GCF_056539465.1. Taxonomy (NCBI): domain Bacteria; kingdom Pseudomonadati; phylum Pseudomonadota; class Alphaproteobacteria; order Rhodobacterales; family Roseobacteraceae; genus Ruegeria; species Ruegeria sp. BB1. Next base: position 130,201 of record NZ_JBQFVB010000007.1, on the reverse strand, counting down.
AGTTGTTCCGGCGAGAATCTGGCCACCAGTTCGTCGACCGATGTGCGCTCGCTCTCGACGAGATCCACCTGCCAGTCGTCCGAGCCGAACATCCGCTGTAGATCCTGTGCGTTGACTGCGTCTGCGGAAGGTGCCGGACCCCAATCAGCAGTCAGTTTGGCGAATTTCAACAGCCGTTGAGCCTTTTTGAACGAAGCCGGTGCGACGATCAGGGCGCTGACCCCTTTGCGCCCCGCGCGCCCGGTTCGACCTGAACGGTGCAGAAGAGTTTCGTGACTGTTGGGCAGTTCGGCATGGATCACCAGATCCAGATTCGGCAGGTCAATCCCGCGCGCGGCCACGTCGGTCGCCACACAGACGCGGGCACGCCCGTCGCGCATGGCCTGCAGGGCATTTGAGCGTTCGCTTTGGGTCAGTTCACCGGACAAAGCCACAACCGAGAACCCACGGTTCGACAAGCGGGCAGTCAGGCGTGCAACCATCGCACGTGTGTTGCAAAAGACGATGGCGTTCGGGGCCTCGTAATAACGCAGCACGTTGATGATCGCGTTTTCACCATCGCGCGGGGCCACATTCATTGCACGGTATTCGATATCGGCGTGTTGCGTCCGTTCACTGACGGTACTTACACGCTCGGCATCCCGTTGATACCGGGTGGCAAGGGTGGCAATGGCGCGCGGAACCGTGGCGGAAAACAACAGTGTTTGGCGGTCTGTGGGCGTTTCGTCGAGAATGAACTCCAGATCCTCGCGGAACCCAAGGTCAAGCATTTCGTCGGCTTCATCCAAAACCACAGCGCGCACGGCCGTCAGATCAATCGACCCGCGCATGATATGATCGCGCAAACGCCCCGGGGTCGCGACCACGATATGCGCCCCACGTGACAGAGCCCGGCGTTCGTCGCGCATATCCATTCCGCCAACGCACGAGGCAATGAACACCCCCGCGTCGGCGTAAAGCCATCCCAATTCGCGTTTGACCTGCATTGCCAGCTCTCGCGTTGGCGCAATCACCAGTGCCAAAGGCGCGTCTGCCGTGCCGAAAACCTGCGCATCGCCCAAAATGGTCGGCGCGATGGCCAGGCCGAACCCAATGGTTTTTCCCGATCCGGTTTGGGCCGACACAAGCAGGTCTTTTCCTTGCAACTCTGGAGCGGACACGGCCTCTTGGACCGGGGTCAGGGTGTCATATCCTTTGCGCTTCAGCGCATCTGCGATTGTCTGTTTCATAGCTCGGCTCTCTTGGGTGATGCGGTCACCCTCAGAGCGTCCAACACACGGATCATTGTCGAAGCACGCTCCTTACCGAGAGACGAACCGGATGTATAGAGTGGAAGATGAATGGCCGCTGAACCGGCGGATTTTTCGACCACAGTCGCGCGGTGTGGTACAAACAAGCCTGTGAATCCAGCGTATATTCCAGGTCAACGCCAGGGTGGTGGACTGTACCGTCCAACGTCATTTGCCCGGTAGGACAGGCAGCCGCACGGTCCTGCCTTACAAGCGCGTTAAGGGTTCGCCTATTTTTCTGTTTTCAGGGCAAAACCCCTGTTTGCGCTAAAATGGGCGAAAAAATTAACTGTGATTTCAACACTATCCGGGGGGCTACGGGAAACCCCCTATATCGAAATTCAGGCCGATTCGTTAACTGTGTTTTATCGAACGGGTCATATCGGACGATACCACTTTTCCCCTGTGAGGGGCTGGCTACTTACCCCCTCGGCCGGCCCCTCAGTCACTGGCCGCGACCCGTTTCGATCCCCCTCTAGAAATAGGCTCTCAGGCGCTTTGCTCCAGAGATAGCAGTACTTGTGCAACCAGTTTGGGCAATTCAGAGGATCGGTCGTAGCTTGCTGTATGTGGAATGTCGGCAACCGGTGATTTTCGATAACCTTCGGTGAACAACAAAAACGGCACTTGTGCGCGTTGAGCGGTTTCGGCATCCACCTCGCTATCTCCGACAAACAACTGCGGACCGGCTGTGGTAACGGCGGCAAAGCTGGCCTCAAGATGGGCCGGGTCGGGTTTGCGGGTGTTCAGGCTGTCACCGCCAAGGACGGCATCGAAATGGGGTGCAAGCCCCATCGCCTCAAGCACATGGCGGGCAGGGGCTTCGGGTTTGTTGGTACAAACCCCCAGAACGCAGCCCATTTCACGCAAATGCTCCAGCGCCTGCAGCACACCGGGATAGACCACGGTTTTATCGCTGGAGGCGGCGTTGTAATGGGCAAGCGTCAACCGGGTCAGATCACCGTGCTGGGCCATCGGCAGGTCGCAATGCTCAATCACACGCTCGACCAGTTTGGGTAGCCCGTTGCCAACAAATTGTTTGATCTGGTCCTGTGATAAGGGCGCTACGCCGGCGTCACGCAACATATTGTTCGCGGCCGCGGCAAGATCAGGAAGACTGTCCACGAGCGTTCCATCCAGGTCAAACATGATAGTCGCGGCCATTGGCTGCCCCCTTGGTTTGATATTCTGAGAAAGTGGTACCCTGCCTGAATTTTTGGTGCAATCGTGCGAGGTTGGAGAATTCACCAGAACGGGCCTTGACATACCTGACTATTTTAATCAGATTACTATTCAAGTCCACAGCCAACCCCTGTCAGGGTCAGCCAGATCAAGTGAAACGCGAACAGATTAAGGCATTTCGCCCCAGCCCCCTCTGGAGTTGTCCTGATGAATATGCAGACCCCGAATCCCAGCCAATCCTATGCTGTATCCATGCTGCCATCGCATAAGGCCGAAGAACTGACCAATGGCGGTAACCTGGCCCATATCGAATTGGGCGACCAGCTGTATACGCTGCGCATCACCCGCGCAGGCAAATTGATCCTGACGAAATGAGCGCGAATTCCTCTCGGGGTGGGGCGGCTGTTGGCCGCTTAACTGACCTTGGCCCCGTCGAAGCCGGAGCCGTGATGTACTTGCGGCTTTGGGGTGATGGTGCTCAGGGCCGCGCAGATGCCGCCAGCGATTTTGAAATTGCGTTGGGCGCAGAATGCGGGCGCGCTGCGATGATGTCGCTTGACCGCCTGTGTTCGCTGTGCGCGCATCACGGGCGCCGCCCGTTGATCCGTCACGGATTGGGGTGTTCTTGTCTTGGCGCTGACGAAAATTGCTTTGCGCAGATGATCGCGGCGGCCTCTGAAGGGTCCCGTGAAGACGCAATGATGATGGCGTCCCTGATTGTGCGACCGGATTTTGCCCCCGCTCTGGCCTCATTATCAGAAGAACTTGGACTGGCGCTGCGACGCATGACCGCGTCGATTCCGCTGCCAACAACCGGGCACCAACCCCCCGCAGCCCTGCTGCATTAGGCAGCAGCGTGGCGCAGAACCCCGGCCCTCCCTAGGCCGGGGTTTATTTTTCAGCAGCACCCGCACCCAGCATGGTGACGCTCGTGATCGCAGGCTGGGGCAGGGGTGAAATCACCCACTCCGGTCAAAACGTCCCGCAAAGCCCAGAGGATCATGTCGACGTCCTCGGCCTCGATCGTCAGCGGTGGGCGGATTTTCAGGATGTTGTCCTTGGGCCCTTCGCTGCCGATCAGAATACGATGATCGCGCATCCGGTTTTTGACGTATTTGCAGATTTCGGTGCCCTCGGACCCATCCGGGTTGATCAGCTCAACCCCAAGGAACAGGCCCATTCCTCGCACATCGCCAACGCATCCGAAATCGGACTCAATCTGACGCAGACCATCCATCATGCGCGCGCCCATATCGCGGGCGTTGTCCTGCAGGCCTTCGTCATCGACGATGTCCAGCACCTCTTTGCCGATCCGGCATGACAGGGTCGAGCCGCCGAAGGTTGAAAAGAACTCGATCCCGTTGTCAAAGCTCTGGGCGATTTCCTTGGTCGTAACCAGTACGCCCAGCGGATGGCCGTTACCGATAGGTTTGCCCATGACGACGATGTCCGGCAGCGCGCCTTGATGTTCAAAGCCGAAATAGTACTCACCCAGTCGCCCAAGCCCGGTTTGTACTTCATCGGCAATGCACACACCGCCCGCAGCGCGGATTTTCTCATATACCGCTGGCAGGTAACCTTTGGGCGGAATGATTTGGCCGCCGACCGAGGGGAAGGTCTCGGCAATGAAACCTGCGACCCCGTGCCCCTTGTCTTGCAGAGCAGCGATTGCAGGGTCTACAAAATTCGCGAATTTTGTAGCGCGGTCCGGGTCGTCACGTTTGAATGACCCGCGATAGTCGTCGGCAACCTCAACCAGCTCGACCCAGTCGGCCTGACCGACACCGCCGGGTTTGTTGAACTTATAGGCCGAGATCGCAACAGCCGCGTTGGTGTTGCCATGATAGCCGTGATCCGGGGTGACAATGCCCTTGGCGCCGGTATGGGTGCGGGCCAGTCGCAAGGCCAACTCGTTCGCCTCGGTGCCTGAATTGACAAAAAAGCAGACCTCGAAATGATCCGGCAGTTTCGAGAGAATCTTGTCGGCAAAGGTCGTTTGGGCAGGGTGCAGATAGCGCGTATTTGAATTCATTCGCTTCAGCTGATCCGCCGCCACCGCCTGAATTCGCGGATGCGCATGGCCCACATGGGGGACGTTGTTATAGGCGTCCAGATAGGGCCGTCCCCATTCGTCAAACAGATGATGTTTCCACCCGCGCACCAGCATGACTGGATCGTCATAGGTCAGGCTAAGGTTGCTGCCGAAGTGGTCGTGCCGCCCCTGCAGGATCGCCTGTTTATCTGTGGGCCGATAGAATACCTTGTCGTCTGGCAGGTTCAGCAATGCCGCGGGGTTGGGGCAGACGGCGTGCCACAGCTCTATCTCATCCGGATCGCCGACACCGGGCCAGTCGGTCTGCATCCCATCCGTGGTTAGCGCCAGTTGGAAATGCACATGTGGGGCCCAGCCGCCATTCTGACTAGCATCGCCCAGCCGGGCAAATGCCGCGCCTTGCGCCACCGGATCGCCCGGCTTCAGACGGTCACAAACTTCGGGGTCCAGATGACCATAAAGCGTATAGAAGGGATCACCTTCGGGCGTTTCGTGGTGCAGGATCACGACGCCGCCATAGTCCAAATGGGCGTCGCGGTTCTCGACCGCTTCAACCCGTCCGCTCATCGGCGCGTGCAGCACGGTGCCTGCCGGGGCAAACACATCCACCGCCAAATGCACGGTGCGCCGATCCGAAGCCTTCCAGGGCCCCTTGCGGAACCCGGGCTCGGCATAGATCAGGCGGGGTTCGTTGTAATAGCCCAACCACAGGCCTTGGCCAAATTCCTCACCCACACGCGCGGCCTCTTCCAGTGGCATGTGGAACGGGTTCTGCGGCCAGGTCGAGTTCTCAACCGACAGCGAGCCCATGGGCGCATCGCTCAGATCCTGATTGAACATCAGGGCGAACTGGCCGCGATGTTCGGACAGATAGGCGTGGATGCGTTCGGCCCCGTCAGTAACGGGCAAACCGCAGGCCGTTCGTAGCCGCGCCGCCATCAGGTCACCGTTCAGGCCTGCATTCTCAAGGAACCGCCATGCGGGGGCCTGACTGATCGTCACATAAGGATCGTCCGGGTTCTCGATCGCCATAAGGGTCGAGTTCACAACGGACACCGCCAGCCGCATCCGCAGCAAGGGCCAGATCAAATCAATCTCATCGGGGCGCAGCCGATTAGCCGCGTGATAGCCCTGCACAAGAGCGGCAAGCGCGCGTTCCGGTTTGGGGTGATCCAGAGCGATATAGGCCCCCGCAATCGCCAGATCACAGACACGCGGCGCAGCACACATATCGCCCAGATCAATCAGGCCCGAGATACTCTGACGTTGACCCAGTTCGCCCTCAACCAGAATGTTGTAGTCGTTGACGTCATTATGGATCGCCTGTTTCGGCAGTTCCGCCAACGGACCCGAGATCGCCGCGAACTGGTCACAAATCTCGGACAGCAAAACCCGGCGAGCAGGATCAGTGATCGCATCCAGCCGATCGGCGATCCAACCGGCTTGCGTAAGGTCCCATTTGAAATCTGCACGATGCAGCCCGTCATGGGTAAACCGCTCCAACGCTTTGTCGGTGGCACCCAGAACACGCCCCAATTTTAAGATCAACGCCTCGGATTTAGGCGCGGCCTTGGCGTAACATTGCCCCGGCAGGCATTCCAGCAACCAGACCAGCCGCATCTGCCCTTGCTGATCGGCAATTTGCGGCAGCTGCGCCCCGGTAAGGGCGGGATAGACCTGAGGGAATGGCAGCCCCGGCGCCTCACCCGCGATATGGGCCAATGCCTTGACCTGCAGATCAACGAACTCTGCTTCGCATCCGGGGCGCATGACTTTCAGTACATAATCCTGACCATTGGTAGCCCGCACCATAAAGTTCAGATCATATTCGCCATCCAGCCGCGTCAGCTTGGCGTCCAGCCCCCAATGGGCGCGCAGGGCATCCGCCCAGAATACGGTCAAGTCGCTCATACGCTTCCCTGTCCAATTTTCACGAGGTTCCCCTTCATCTGGCCGAAAATATCCTCGGGGGTGAATTGGCCGAACGGTCCAAAAGGGGGCAGACAGCCCCCCAATGCCGTCAGTCCAACGCGCGCAACCGCTTGAACAGCGAAGATGTATCCCACCGTCCGCCGCCCAGCTTTTGCACATCTTTGTAGAATTGATCGACTAACGCCGTAACCGGCAGGGACGCCCCGGTTTCGTTTGCCGTCTCAAGGCAAATCCCCAGATCCTTGCGCATCCAGTCAACCGCAAAACCGTGTTCGAAATGATCATCCAGCATGGTTTCATAGCGGTTCGCCATCTGCCAGCTGCCCGCAGCGCCCTGGCTGATCACCTCAACAACGGATCGACCGTCCAATCCGGCTTTTTCAGCGAAATGTAGCGCTTCGCTGAGACCCTGAACCAGACCGGCAATGGCGATCTGGTTGCTCATCTTGGTCATCTGCCCTGCGCCGCTGTCGCCGATCCGACGGCAGATCTTGGAATAGACCTGCATGATCGGTTCAGCCGCATCATAGGCGGCCTGATCACCACCGCACATGATCGACAAGACGCCATTCTCGGCTCCCGCCTGACCGCCCGAGATCGGGGCGTCCACAAATGCGATACCCTTGCTTTGGCCCGCCGCATAAAGCTCACGGGTCACCTTGGCGGAAACGGTGGTGTGATCAATGAAAGTTGTGCCGTCGGCCATTCCGTCAAAGGCACCATTTTCACCCGTGCAAACCATCCGCAGGTCATCATCGTTGCCGACGCAGGCCATGACGAACTCCGCGCCCTGGGCGGCTTCTTTCGGGGTGGTCGCCATCGCGCCACCATGTTGGGCAACCCAGGCTTCGGCCTTTGCGGCAGTGCGATTGTATACGGTTACTTCATGGCCCGCCGCCTGCAGGTGACCAGCCATTGGATAGCCCATGACGCCCAAACCCAGAAACGCAACTTTTGCCATATTGTGATCCTCTCTGTTGTCCGGGCCATTTCATTTGGCGGGCCGGATTGCCAGGCAGAGACAAAGCAAAGCCACGCGCAAAGAGCAACCCCGTGTCAGGGTTTGCCACCCAAATCCTGCAGGATCGGACAATCAGGCCGGTCATCTCCGGCACAGGCGTCGATCAGGTGGCCCAGCGTATAGCGCATCGCGTTGAGGTCGGCGATCTTGGTTTCGATCTGCGCCAGATGCGCGCGGGCAACCTTTTTGACATCGGCACTGGCGCGGGTTTCATCCTCATAAAGGGCCATCAGAGTGCGGCAATCCTCGATCGTGAACCCCAGCGCGCGGGCGCGGCCTAGAAAGTTCAGCTTATGCACGTCCTGTTCGCGGAACCGGCGATAGCCGTTGTCGTCCCGCATAGGTTTGATCAGGCCGATATCCTCGTAATACCGGATCGTCTTGGCGGGCAGGCCGGTTTGGGTTGCAACGTCTCCGATATTCATGGCGTCACCGTTTGGGATGTGTGGTCTTGGGATGTTTCGGGCAGTGCAGCCCGGACACGGCGCAGGCGCAGCGCGTTGGCGACCACGAAGACGCTGGACAACGCCATTGCCCCGGCAGCGAGGGCAGGGGATAGCAGATGCCCGCTGAACGGGAACAGCACCCCAGCGGCCACCGGGATCAGCAGGATGTTGTAACCAAAGGCCCAGCCCAGGTTCTGGCGAATGTTGCGCATGGTGCGGCGGCTGATCTCGACCGCATTGGCCACACCGCGCAGATCACCCGACATCAACACCACATCCGCCGTTTCAATCGCCACGTCAGTGCCGGTTCCGATGGCCACGCCGATATCCGCCGCCGCCAACGCTGGGGCGTCGTTAATACCGTCGCCGACAAACGCCAATGTGCCGAATTGTTCACGCAGCGCGGTAATCGCGGTCAGTTTACCGTCCGGCAAAACCTCGGCCGTGACATGGTCGATGCCCAGCCTGTCGGCCAGCGCTTGTGCAGTGCGGGCATTGTCGCCGGTCACCATCGCCAGTTTCAGGCCCATCGCGTGCAATCGTTCTAACGCGTCCTGCGTGCCGGGTTTCACCGGGTCCGAGACCGCCAATAGAGCCGCCGCCTGACCGTCAATGGCGACGAACAGAGGAGTGGCACCTTCGCTGGCGCGCAGATCGGCCTCGGCAGTCAGGGTGGTTAAGTCCACCCCGTTCTGCGCCATCAGCCGCGGCGACCCGATCAACAGATCGTGTCCGTCGACCGTCGCTTGAACGCCTAGCCCGGTTAGGGATTTAAATGCGGATATTGCGGGCAGATCGTCCGGGCCCGCGCGGGTGATTGCGGTGGCGATGGGGTGTTCTGACTGCGCCTCTACCGCTGCGGCCAACCGCAGAACGGTGTCGCGATCAAAGCCGTTCGTGGTGGTGACGCTTTCCAGTTCGGGCCGCCCCTGCGTCAGGGTTCCGGTCTTGTCCAGCGCGATGACCTTAGCCTGCTGCAATTGCTGCAGCGCATCGCCTTTGCGGAACAAAACCCCCAGTTCAGCTGCGCGCCCGGTGCCGACCATAATCGAGGTTGGCGTCGCCAGACCCATCGCGCAGGGGCAGGCAATGATCAGGACCGAGACCCCGGTGACCAGTGCCATCGGCAGCGCAGGCGCAGGGCCAAAGATCAGCCAGACGACAATCGTCAGCAGCGCGACGGCGATGACCACCGGCACGAACCATGCGGTGATCCGGTCGACCAGCCCCTGAATCGGCAGCTTGGCCCCTTGCGCCTGTTCGACCATCCGAATGACCTGCGCCAGAACCGTATCAGCCCCGACCCGCGTGGCGCGCAGGCGCAGCGCGCCGGTGCCGTTTACCGTTCCGCCAACAACCTGATCGGTTGGGGATTTGCCCACAGGAACGGGCTCGCCCGTGATCATGCTTTCATCCACGTAGGAGGTGCCCTCAAGCACCTCTGCGTCCACAGGAACCCTCTCACCTGGGCGGATTTGCAGAATGTCCCCAACAGTAATGTCGGCGATCGGACGGTCGATGAAGCGACCGTCCATTTCGACCCGCGCGGTTTTGGGTTGCAAGCCTACCAGTTTGCGGATTGCGGCCCCGGTGCGGCCCTTAGCGCGGGCTTCCATCACGCGACCCAGCAAGATCAAAACGACGATGACCGAGGCGGCCTCGAAATACACGTTTGCGCTGCCCTGCGGTAGGATTTGCGGCGCAAAGGTGGCCGTGGCCGAGAACAAGTACGCCGCGCCCGTGCCCAAAGCCACAAGCGCATTCATATCCGGCGATCCGCGCAGCAGCGAGGGGATGCCCTTTGCGTAGAAAACCCGCCCGGGCCCCAGCAAAATCACTGAGGTCAGCGCGAATTGGATCAGATGGCTGGTTTGCGTGCCGATGCTTGCCTGCACCCAGTGATGGAAAGCCGGGATCATATGCCCGCCCATCTCTAATACGAACACGGGCAAGGCCAGGATGGCGGCAAACAGGGTGGCGCGGGTCAGCGCATGGGCCTCTTCGGTTTTGCGCCCATCGGTCTGGGGGTCGGCGGCGTCCGCCACGCGCGCCGGATACCCGACCTCTTCGCAGCGTTTCGCCAGCATCTGTGGATCGGTTACACCGTCGACATAGGTGATTTGCGCGCTTTCCGTGGCCAGATTGACCTGAGCGTCCACCACTGCCGGATCAGCTTTCAACGCGCGCTCGATTTTAGAGACGCACGAGGCACAGCTCATACCGGCGATCTTCAGGGTCGTTTGCCGGGTCGCAGCGGGATATCCGGCATGTGACAGTGCGTTGATCAAACCGCCGAACTGACCGTCATAGGTAACCTGCGCGGTTTCCGTCGCAAAGTTGACCGATGCGTCAGACACACCCGGCACATCCAGCAAGGCGCTTTCCACCCGACCGACGCAAGAGGCACATCCCATGCCAGAGATTTTCAACTGAGTTGTCTGTGGCGCAGCCATCCGACTCATCCTATCGTCACTTTTACCCTCCAGATGAGGGTTCCAGTCACGGGAAGGTCAAGGGGTCATGTCAGATTTCCGTAGAATTCCGCAGCGCAGATCAATTGTTCGATAGCTGATCAAGCAAAAGGGAATCGTGCGAAAAGGGAAGAGGGGAACGCACGGATTCAGGCGAGGCAAAAAACGCCAACGCAAGGCCCATAGCCAGCAACAGTGCCCCAATCAGGCCGAGATGAACAACATTCAAGGCAAAGCGTAGCATGGTTGTGGACCCTATTATCTGATTTAGTTTGCGAATTTTGGGTGCAACGGGGTCAGGACCGTTGCGCTAGTTGTTGTCTAAGTTTTTCGTTCTCGGCCTGTAACTGAGCCAGTTGCTGGCCCAGCGTGTTAAGATGCGGGCGCAACTCGGCTTCGGTAAAGCGGGGTGTAATGTTGCTGGGGCAGTTCCAGTCCAGCGCCTCGACCCGAATTCGGACGGCGCGTTCGGCGGGGGCTTTTGCATCTTCGGGATAAAGGTCGGCGGCGGCGGCCGCGCCCTCAGTAAACTCCACCCGACCCAAAATCTTGAGGCGCCTCTGGTTGGCATAATCCATCAGGATCAGGGCGATCCGGTCGTTTCCATCCAGGTTCCCGCGCGAAATATACTGTTTATTCCCTGTGAAATCGGCGTATCCGATGGTCTGTGGGTCCAGAACCTTTAGAAACCCAATCGGTCCGCCGCGATATTGAACGTAAGGCCAGCCGGTCTCGGAAACGGTGGACTGATAGAATCCATCGCGCGCTTCGATAAAGGCCTTTTCAACCGGTCCGATCTGATGGCCTTGCTGCGGACCGCCGTCAACAAACTTGGCGTAAGTCTTGGCTGAGCCCATCCTTTCCTGATGCGCACGGACGGCTGGTGTAAATGTCAGTTCGGAAAAGGCACGCGGCATGTTTTTACCCCTTTACAACCCCAGGTCAGACAGCCCGGCGTGATCATCGGGACGGGGCCCTTGTGGCCAATGAAACAGGCGATCGCCCTCGGAAATTGGTAAGTCGTTTAATGAGGTATAGCGTTTGGCCATCCGTCCATCTTGTGCAAATTCCCAGTTCTCGTTGCCATAGGACCGAAACCACTGTCCGCTGTCGTCCCGCCATTCGTATGCATAGCGCACGGCGATACGGTTGCCGGAAAAGGCCCACAGTTCCTTTATTAAACGATAGTCCAGTTCCTTGCTCCACTTTCGGGTCAAAAAGGCGTGGATTTCGGCGTGACCGTTTAGGAACTCTGCCCTGTTTCGCCACTGGCTGTCATCAGTATAGGCCGGAGTGACCACATCCGGGTCGCGGCTGTTCCAAGCGTCTTCCGCCATTCGGACTTTCTGTTTGGCGGTTTCCAAACTGAACGGGGGCAGCGGGGGTCGGCTCATTGCGTGGTCTTTCATGTCAGTATGGCTGCAAGCATCGCCAAGGTTAAAACAACCGGGACGTACTGGGGTGGGAAAAGGCTGGCATGGTGTCTCATCTGAACGCTCCATGGTTTACTGATCGGTACATCATGTTGGCAATGTGTACCGATCTGTAAACTTTTGCAAGTCTTATTTTGAAATTTCACCGCAGCGCACTCTACGGTTGCCGTGAGGACAGTGCGGTATTATGTACTGATCTGTACATGTAGGAGGTGACACATGCGCCCAAACAAACGCGATGAACTGGTCCGCAAGTCTTTGCAGGTCTTTTATCGTGACGGATTTCACGCCACCGGAATGGACAAGCTGGTGGTGGAAACGGGCGTGTCAAAAACCTCGATGTACAAACACTTTCGCACCAAGGAAGAGCTGATTCTGGCTGCCTTGCAGTTGCGGGATGAGAACTTCCGAAAAGAGTTCTTTTCTCGGATCGAGGAGCTCGCAGATACCCCTGCCGGCCAGTTGCTCGCCAGTTTCGATGCGCTGGGCGAGTGGTTTGATGAGAAAGAATACCGCGGCTGCATGTTCATCAAAGCAGGGGCGGAGTATCAGGAAATTGACCACCCGATCCACAAGCAATCCGCCGAGCACAAGCGCATATTGCTCGATCATTTTATCGATCTGGCGCGGAAGGCCGGTGCCCGTGATCCAGAACATCTGGCCTGCCAGATTGTTCTATTGCAGGAAGGCGCGATTGTGACGGCTGTGTTCTTGAAAACCTGTGACCCGGCGGGGGATGCTAAGGCGGCTGCCCGGGTCTTGCTGGACGCGGCGCTGGCCTGACCAGACCCGAACATTCAAAAGAACGTTACGTTCCAACGCGTTGGATGGATTGGATTGCAATGCCTCCAAAGCTACCTTGATCAACGGAAGATTTGGGGAGGATACCGCATGCAGCTATTTACCACGACCGCCAGTTGGGTAACCGAAGAACACCGGATGTTTGCCGAAATGGCGGATCGGTTCATGGATGATGAGCTGATCCCCAACATCGAACGCTGGATCGAAAATGGTGTCGTGGATCGCGATATGTGGCGCAAGGCTGGCGACATAGGGCTAATGGCAGGCGCGATCCCCGAGGTTTACGGCGGTGTAGGTGGTGGCATCGGATTTGATGCAGTTACGATGTACGCGCAATCCTCGCACGGGGATTCAGGATGGGGTTATGCGATCCAATCCATCGTCATTCACTACATCAACGCCTATGGCAGCGAGGATCAAAAGCAAAACTGGTTACCGAAACTGGCGTCGGGCGAGATGGTCGGCGCGCTTGCCATGACCGAACCCGGGACTGGCTCGGATGTGCAGGCCATTCGCACGACGGCCGACAAGGATGGAAATTCCTACCGTTTGAACGGATCCAAGATATTCATCACCAACGGGCAATCGGCAGACTTGATCCTTGTGGCGTGCAAGACGGACAAGGCGCTGGGCTCAAAAGGGGTTTCACTGATTGGGGTTGAGACCGAGAGCGCCGAGGGCTTTCGCAAGGGGCGCAACCTCAAGAAGCTGGGGATGAAGGCCAATGACACGGCTGAGCTGTTCTTTGAAGACGTTAAGGTGCCTATGACCAACCTTCTGGGCGCGGAAGAGGGGCAGGGGTTCTACCAAATGATGAACCAATTGCCCTGGGAACGCCTGACGATTGGCATCGGTGCGCTGGGCGCAATTGATTTCGCCATCGCTGAGACGGTGAAGTACACGCAAGAACGCAAGGCATTTGGTCAACGGGTGATGGATTTCCAGAACACCCGCTTCAAGCTGGCCGAGTGCAAGACCAAGGCCGAGGTTTTGCGCAGCTTCGTCAATGATTGCATCGCACGGCTTGAAGCTGGCACGCTGGATGCGGCGACCGCTTCGATGGTGAAATACTGGGGGTCGGAAGTTCAAAACGAAATCATGCATGAATGCTTGCAGCTGTTCGGTGGGTATGGGTTCATGATGGAATACCCGATTGCCCGCCTTTACGCGGATGCCCGCGTTCAGATGATATATGGCGGCACCAATGAGATCATGAAGGAACTCATTGCCCGATCTTTGGATACTTAATCAGACCGGTTACTCCCGCCCGTCATCAATGTTTCTGACGAAACATCTCCTCCCGTTGGGCCAGGCAGGACGCAAGGCCGAAGGCGGCGCAGAGCCGCATTGCACCTTTGGCTTACGTGTTGGGGGCCTGATCAATCTGACCTTGCAGCCACGCTCGGAATGATCTGAGTGGTTCGGATTCCGCCCGCGATTGTGGCCAGACCAGATAGAAATTCCCAAGGCTGACACCCGGACCGTGCCACGCTGGGACAAGCCGCCCCGCTGCCAGATCAGCATCGATCAAGTAACTTGGGAGCAATGCCACGCCCAGCCCGTGGATAGTGGCCTGTCCCATGGTCGAGAATTGATCGAATAGCATTCCCTGTATCCCAGAAACCTCGCGGCCTTGTGCGGCGAACCATTTCTCCCAGGCTTCGGGGCGTGTTTCCAAATGCAACAGGGGCGCTTTGATCAACCACTCAATGTCATCGCTGTCGTCGGGCAGCATATCGGGTGCGCAAACGGGCACTACATCTTCGCGCATAATGGGCAGGTAATTCACGCCGGCCCAGTCGCGTTGACCAAAGTGGATCGCGGCGTCGAATTGTTCTGTGTCGAAGTCAAAGGGCCGCAGCCGCGTATTCAGATTTACCGTGACTTCTGGATGGCGGCGGGCGAAATCCTGCAGGCGTGGCGCCAGCCAGTGCATGCCGAATGCAGGCAGGATTGACAGGTTTAGCGACCCTCCGGTCGGGTTGGCCTTGAGCTTCAGCGACGCCTGCGCCAGTTGATTCAGCGCTTTGCGGGCGACCTGGACATATTCCTTTGCCGCAGGCGTCAGATGCAACCGCATCTGGCTGCGCTGGATAAGGGCGACGCCAAGCTGTTCCTCCATCGTCTTGAGCTGACGGCTGATTGCGCTTTGCGTCAGTGACAGTTCTTCGGCGGCGGCAGAGGCGCTGCCAAGGCGATCAACGGCCTCAAGCGCCAGCAAAGAGGGGATCGAGGGCAAAAAGCGGCGCGGGGCGATCATATGACAAATCCTCATACCTTTCGAAAGGAATATCACTGGCTTTTGCCGCGCGCCAGCCCGATACAAATGCAGGTATTTCTTCAGGGTATGTGCGTGTAAGCCTGTGCATCGGATCGGAGGTTTATTTCCCGGGTGCTTGCGGCTTTCTTTTGCCTCTGCCCTCGAATGCCTGCAAAAAAGGGGGGGTGCTGCTGCGGCAACACTCCGGATTAAGTCACACAGGATCAGGGAACTGGCCATGGATCGCGCTCAGATCGTTCACGAGAATTTCCTGACCCGAGTCGCACAGCGCGATTTACCCGACGGGGCCGCACCCAGAGCGGGTCTGAGCAACCCCGATGCGGTGTCATTGTTTCGGTTGCAAGTCCTCAGCCGTGCGCTGGACCGCACCAGCCGTGCGATGCAAAAGGCGGGGCAGGGCTTCTATACGATAGGCTCTTCGGGGCACGAGGGGATGGCAGCCGTCGCCCATGCGCTGCGCCCGACCGACATTGCCTTTCTGCATTATCGCGATGCGGCGTTTCAGATTGCCCGGGCCGAACAGGTGCCGGGCCAGCAGATCGCCTGGGACATGTTGCTTAGCTTTGCGTGTTCCAAGGATGACCCGACCTCGGGCGGGCGACACAAGGTGCTGGGGTCAAAGGCGCTGACGATCCCGCCGCAGACCTCGACCATTGCCAGCCACCTGCCCAAAGCGGTGGGCGCGGCCTATAGCCTGGGCGCGGCGCGGCGGCATGATCCGGAACACCGCGAGTTGCCCTTGGACGGGATTGCTGTTTGTTCTTTTGGCGATGCTTCGGCCAACCATTCGACCGCGCAGGGGGCGTTCAACACGGCCGGTTGGACCAGCGTGCAATCGACGCCGTTACCGTTGTTGTTCGTGTGCGAGGATAACGGGATCGGAATCTCGGTAAAGACACCGAAGGGCTGGATTCAATCGTCGATGGAGCATCGGCCGGGCGTCAAGTATTTCCAAGCCAATGGGTTAGACATATTCGAGACTTACGCCGTGGCCAAGGAAGCCGCCGATTACGTGCGAACCCGCCGAAAGCCCGCCTTTCTGCACCTGAAAACAGTGCGCCTCTACGGTCACGCCGGGGCGGATGTGCCGACCACCTACCTGTCGAAAGCCGAGGTCGAAGCTGATGAGGCCAACGACCCGCTGCTGCATACTGTGCGTTTGTTGGATCAAGCGGGCGCGTTGCAGCCGGATCAGGCGTTGAAGATTTACAATGACACCTGCGCCCGCACGGATCGCATCGCCGCCGAGGCCGCCACCCGCCCTCACTTGTCAGATGCCGCCGAGGTGGTGTCCAGTCTGGTTCCACCGAAACGTATCTGCAAACCCACCAACGGCATGGATGCCGAGGCGCGCGCCAAAGCCCTTGGCGGCGATTTGCGGGCGATGAATGACCCCCAGCCCATGAGCCGCCTGATCAACTGGGCGCTGACAGATCTGATGCTGGAACACGGTGAAGTCGTCTGTATGGGTGAAGACGTGGGCCGTAAGGGAGGCGTCTATGGTGTGACGCAGAAATTGCAACAACGCTTTGGTCCGGATCGAGTGATCGACACGCTGTTGGACGAGCAATCCATACTTGGGCTGGCGATAGGAATGGGGCACAACGGCTTTATTCCGATCCCCGAAATTCAGTTCCTGGCCTATCTGCACAATGCCGAAGATCAGATCAGGGGCGAGGCCGCGACACTACCGTTCTTCTCAAACGGGCAGTTCACAAACCCGATGGTGCTGCGGATTGCGGGGCTGGGGTATCAGAAAGGGTTCGGCGGGCATTTCCACAACGACAATTCCCTGGCGGTGTTGCGCGACATTCCCGGCGTGATCATTGCCTGTCCGTCCTCTGGTGCAGATGCGGCACAGATGCTGCGTGAATGCGTGCGGTTGGCGCGGGAAGAGCAAAGGGTGGTGGTGTTTCTAGAGCCCATCGCGCTCTATCCGATGCGCGATTTGCACGGGGCGCAAGATGGCGGATGGATGACCACCTACCCTTCGCCGGATCAACGTATTTCGTTGGGTGAGGTTGGAGTGCATGGGGATGGCACCGATCTGGCCATCGTGACCTATGGCAACGGGCATTATCTGTCGCAACAGGCGCTGCCCAAGCTGGACGCAGCCGGGATAAAGACGCGCATCATCGACATGCGCTGGCTGGCGCCATTGCCAGTCGAGGCCTTGCGCGAGGCCACCAAGCCCTGCGCACATGTTCTGGTCGTAGATGAATGCCGCCGCACCGGCAGCCAGTCCGAGGCGCTGATGACGTTCTTCGCCGAAGAAAATCCCGCAACGCCAACCGCACGCGTTGTGGCCGAGGATTGCTTTATCGCCACGGGTCCGGCCTATGCCGCGCCACTGCCATCCAAGGGCGGTATCGTTGCCGCCGCGCTGAAACTGGCCGGAGGCCGCCAATGACCCGCACAGCCGTCGTCATCTGCCCCGGTCGGGGCACCTATAACAAGCCCGAGCTGGGCTTTCTGCACCGCCATCACGCGCAGCGGATGGACCTGTTCCACAGCTTCGACGCCATCCGTGCCGAGACGGGGCAGGACGCCGTGACCGCCCTGGATGGGGCAGGCCGGTATACGATGTCCAAGTATTCGCGGGGCGATGTGGCCTCGCCCTTGATCTATGCGGCCTCGTTTGCCGATGCGCAGGCTTTGGCGGACGATATCGAGGTTGTCGCAGTCACCGGTAATTCGATGGGCTGGTATATTGCCCTGGCCGCTGGTGGTGCGCTGTCGCCGCAGGATGGTTTTCGGGTGGTGAACACGATGGGCACGCTGATGCAGGAACAGCTTATTGGCGGGCAGCTTGTCTATCCATATGCGGGCGACGATTGGCGGGATGCTCCGGCGCGCAAGGCCGAGTTGCTGGCGGATGTGGCGCGGATCAACGCAACCGACGGGTGTGATCTGGCGCTGTCCATTGATCTGGGTGGGATGTTGGTGCTGGCTGGGAACGAAGCGGGGTTGAAGGCGTTCGAAGCTTCTCAGCCTGTTGTACAGGAACGCTTTCCGATGCGGTTGGCGAACCACGCGGCGTTTCATACGTCCTTGCAGACTCCGGTCGCTGCAGAAGGGCGCGCGCGACTGGCACCGGATCTGTTTGCGCAGCCTGATCGCCCCTTGATCGATGGGCGCGGCAAAATCTGGTGGCCGGGCGCGACAGATACGCAGGCGCTGCGGGACTACACTCTGGGCCATCAGGTGACCGAGACCTATGATTTTACCCGCGCCATCCAGACCGCTGCGCGCGAGTTCGCCCCTGACCTGTTCATAGTCACCGGCCCGGGCGCGACCCTGGGGGGTGCCGTGGCGCAATCACTGGTTCTGGCCGATTGGAAGGGCATGTCGGACAAGGCGGCGTTTCAGGCGCGGCAACAGGTCGAGCCGTTTCTGATCGCAATGGGCCGTGATGATCAAAGGGCACTTGCAACCGGCTGAGTCCACCGCAATGATCCGCGCAAAATTCTGGAGCCCAGCGTGAGTGACCACGACCAATCCCTGTGGTTGAAAACCTGCCGCGAGCATGTGGAAGACCGCCCCCTAAGCGGTGATCTAACGGTTGATCTGGCCGTAATCGGCGGCGGCTATACTGGCTGTTCCGCAGCATTGACGGCAGCGCAGGCCGGGGCGTCGGTCTGCCTGTTGGAGGCGCAAGGCATTGGCCACGGCGGTTCAGGCCGAAACGTCGGTCTGGCGAATGCGGGGCTGTGGTTGCCGCCCGAGGATATCCGCGCGCATCTGGGCAAGCGGGCCGGGGATCGGTTGATCGATCTTTTGGCCGCGGCACCTGCGGATGTGTTTGACCTGATCGAGCGGCATGGCATCGACTGTGATCCTGTTCGCAATGGGACGTTACACTGCGCGCATTCCGCCTCGGGCCTGCAGGATTTGCAGAGGCGTCACGCCCAGTTGAGCGCCACGGGAGCCCCAGTTAAATTGCTGCCCGCCGATCAGGCCGCGCAACGGACTGGCAGCGCGGCATTCCATGGCGCGCTGTTTGATCCGCGTGCGGGGACGATTCACCCATTGGGCTATGTGCGTGGTCTGGCCCGTGCCGCTGCCGAGGCCGGGGCGCGGATTGTCACCCAATGCCCGGTGCAGTCGATGAAGTACGACAATGGTCAATGGGTGCTGAAAACCCCGCATGGCTCGGTGCGGGCGAAATCGGTAATTCAGGCCACCAATGCCTATCATCAGGGTCTTCAAGATACCGCCCCGGACTATGTTCCGGTCTATTACTTCCAGTTCTTTACGGCTCCGCTGTCGGACAATCTGCGGGCCAGTATTCTGCCGGGGGCGGAGGGGTGCTGGGACACCGGGTTGGTCATGACTTCTTTCCGTATGGATGCCGAAGGGCGGCTGATCATCGGGGGCATGGGTGATCTGGGCCAAGTGGGCCGGGCGGTTCACGCGGCATGGTGCAGGCGCAAACTGGCCGAGTTGTTTCCTCAACTTGCAGATCAGCCGTTGACCGAGGGGTGGCATGGGCGCATCGCCATGACCTCGGACCACATCCCCAAGATCACGCAGATCGGTCCCAATGCCCTTTCAGCACACGGATATTCTGGACGGGGCATCGGTCCGGGTACGGTTTTTGGCCGCTTGATGGCAGAAAGCCTGCTGCAGGACGACCCGAGCCTGCTGCCTGTGCCTGCGGTTCCTGAATACCGCGAAAGCTGGACCGCCCTGCGACGTGCTTATTTCGAGACCGGCGCGACGTTGATGCATCTGATCAAGGCACGGTTCTGATCCGCGACCGCCCCGGTGATCAATTCTGCAGCGTCGTGGCGATGGTCTCGATCCGTGCGCGCAGCCAGCGATGGGCCGGGTCATTGGCCGAGCGTTGATGCCAGACCATGTAGATCGAGACCGGCTCGCACTCGAACGGCAATGGCGCGCAGTCCAGTGCCGCCAACGGCCCGTGTTTCATCAGCACAGTGTCCGTCGATATCAGGTCGCTGCCCTTCACAAAGGACGGAATCGCGTGGAAATGCGGCAGGGTGACGGTGGGTGGCCGGATCTGGCTTTGGTCCACACCACGCATCACAGCGCGGGAACTGCGTCCGTCGGTAAATCGCACTTCAATATGCTCAGACTGACAATAGGCCTGCCAACTGTCTGGCGGATTACGCTGATCGGCATCGTAGAAAATCATTAGCGGGCTGATCAGTACGCGTTTTTGAAAAATATCCGGCCCATCGGGCGGCAGCGGGGTCAGCATCAACTGACACCGGTCGCTGCGCAGCAGGTCGGGGTCGGGGACGCCGGACGGGATGAACCCCAGCCGCAGGCGCACGCCTTCGGCCCGAAGCGCGTGCAGCAATGGCGGAAAGATCAGGTCGCGCGGCATGTCGTTGGTGGCGATCTGGATGCTGATCTCATCGGCCAGCGGATCAAACGGACGCTCGTCAGTCAGCGCCCGCATGCCGTCCAGCACCTGTTGTACCGGCTCTTTCAGCGATAAGGCGCGCTCGGTCGGGGTCAGGCCCTGACCCGAGCGCACGAACAACGGATCCCCCAGAACCTGCCGCAGTTTGGCCAGCGTGTGGCTGATTGCTGATTGCGTCACACCCAACCGGTCGGCAGCCTTTGAAACCGAGCTTTCCTCGAGGATCGTCAGAAAGGTGCGCAAGACTTTGCCGTCCAGATCCGTGAAATCAGTTTTGCTCATATCATCTATGACTATTCATGAATGGATTTGCTGTCTACGGCACATTAGGTGACAGTCAGCAACAGGAGGCGCGCAATGGGAATCCGCTTTTTCTCGGATAAGAACAGACCTGTCCATATGGGCCGGTATCCGCTGGAGCGGTTGGCGCGGCAGATCGAGATGCCGGATCTGTCTGTCGTGCCCCTGATGCCAAAGCTGAGCTTTCGCCGACCGAACCAACCCGAAAGCATCGTCAACGCGATGGGTGAGTTTCAGGCGATGATGGACGCCATCCGCGACGGGTTCGTGAATCCGGTGAGATCAGGGATTCCGGCGAACCCGTCCGAGCGCGCCAACCACCTTAAGGCATTTGGCTATTTCAATGATGCCTCGATGATGGGCTGCGGCCCGTTGCCGTCTGAGGCGTTGTTGTCCGAGCCACGTCGCAACCCCGATATCGACCGGTTGTCCCATGCGCTGAAGACGCGACAGACCAAGACGTTGGCTTCGGGGATCGACCTGATCATGGCGGACCTGAAGGAAAGCATGGAGGCCGCGCCCAAACCGATGGACACGCATCGCCACGCCATCGTTTTTCTGTACGAACACAATCGTGATCCAGACCCGACCGAGCCAGGAGCCGAGTGGATCATCGACGCGCAGGATCATCGCGCCTGTCTGCTGGCGACCGAGAATGCGGTGGTGATCGCCAATTACATCCGCCTGCTGGGTTATGACGCGCGGGCGCATACCGCGATGTCGTCCGAGGTTGATCTGGGCCGGCTGGCAGTGGCAGCGGGTCTAGCCACGGTTGAGGGTGGCGACATAGTGGCCCCGTGGTTGGGCAAACGGTTCGGTCTGGCCGCCGTAACGACCGAGTTAGAGATCACGCATGACCAGCCTCTGTTGCCCATGGCGCAACAGCCGTGGTTTCACACACAGGGTCCGGCCTGGTGGTTGGGCACCGGGTTTGCCAAGAACGCCTTGAACCGCGACGTTTACGCCAAACGGCGCTATGTGGACGGCGCACATCCGTTCGAAAAGCTTAAACGCGTTGAGAGCCCTACCACTTATATCGACGAAGAAAATGTCGCCCGCGTCCCCAAGCGTGCTGACATGTTCGCCCGTGCGTTGTTTGGCGATATGGGCAAACCGCTGCAGGACGCGGCAAAGGGTGGGCATTATGTCCGCAAATCTGCCCCCAGCTTTGCGCAGCGCCGGGCGCTTGGGGCCTTCGTGCTTTTGCAGGATGGTGAAAGTGCTGAGGTGTCGCAGCCTACCGATGCTGCGCGCAATGCCGCGAATATTAAGGCCGCAAGCTATTTTCTAAGTGCCGATGCCGTTGGCCTCAGCCGGTGCCCTGAATGGAGCTGGTATTCCCACGACGCTGCTGGAGAGGAAATCAACCCCCCGCATGATCAGGCGATCAGTATGATCATCGACCAGGGGCGTGAAACCATGGAAGGGTCCAGTGGTGACGACTGGATCGCGGTCAGCCAGTCCATGCGGGCTTACTTGCGGTTTTCCCTTCTTGGCGGCGTGATTGCGCAGCAAATCCGTAACCTCGGATACAAGGCCAAAGCGCATACCGTCATGGACGGCGAAGTGCTGCAACCGCCGCTGTTGCTTCTGTCTGGTCTGGGTGAGGTCAGTCGGATCGGAGAGGTGATCCTGAACCCCTATCTGGGGCCGCGCCTGAAGTCCGGTGTGGTGACAACGGATATGCCGGTTGGCCACGACAAGCCCATCGATTTCGGTCTGCAGAGCTTTTGTGAGGCATGCAACAAATGCGCGCGTGAATGTCCTTCGGGGGCGATCACGGCCGGGCCGAAGCTGATGTTCAACGGCTATGAAATCTGGAAATCCGACAGCCAGAAATGTGCCACGTACCGGATCGGCACGTCAGGTGGGGCCATGTGCGGGCGGTGCATGAAAACCTGCCCGTGGAACCTTGAAGGTATATTTCAAGAGCGGCCCTTTCGCTGGGCCGCGATCAACCTGCCGCAAGCTGCGCCTGTATTGGCAAAGCTGGATGATGCGGTCGGAAATGGCGGTTTGAACGACGTCAAGAAGTGGTGGTGGGATATCGAACTGCAGACTGATGGTGCCTATCGCCCCACCACTCACCCGCTGAACCGGTGTGGTCTGCAAACAGACCTTGACCTGAAATACGAAGATCAGACTTTGGCCGTCTACCCCGCCTATCTGGCGCCGCACCCGTGGCCCTATCCCTTTGCGATGGACCGCGAGGCCGGGATTGCTGCCTATCAGGCGATGGTCACGGCTGAGGAATACAAGGCCCGCAAAGCGGCCGGTGATGTGTCGGTAATCCACCGCTACACTATTGCGGGCGACGCGCCAGTGATGCGGGTTGAGCTGACCAAAGTCGACAAGATGACGGCGGATGTGACCAAGTACGAATTTGCGGCCATCGACGGCGCGCCCTTGCCCGACTGGACCGCAGGGGCGCATTTGGACGTGCTGGTCGCGCCGGAATTCCTGCGGCAGTATTCTATGTCTGGCGATCCGTCTGACCGGTCCTCCTATCAAATCGGAGTGCTGCGCGAGGATGACGGGCGCGGCGGCTCAGCCCTTTTGCACCGCATCTTTAACGAAGGGCGCAAGGTGTTCATCTCAAAACCGATCAACCATTTCGAATTGGATGAGACGGCCACCAAGACCTTTTTGATGGGCGGCGGGATTGGCATTACCCCCATGATCGCCTTTGCCCACCGCCTGCACGCGCTGGGCAAGCCGTTCGCGCTGCATTATTCAGCCAGAACCCGCGCCAGTGCGGGGTTTCTGGACGATTTGGCGGCGATGCCCTGGGCGGAACATGTACATTTTCATTTCTCGGACGAAGGCACCCGCGCCGATCTGGATGCGGTTCTGTCAGGCTACCAACCGGGTTGGCACGTTTATACCTGTGGGCCGGACCGCTACATGGACAGTGTGATACAAGCGGCCGAGGCGCAGGGCTTCCCCGAGGACGCGCGGCATCTGGAGTATTTCTCGGTCCCTGAACAGCCTGAATATGAAAACCATCCGTTCACCTTACGGCTGGCAAAATCGGGTCGGGAATTGATCGTACCTGTGGAAAAGGACGCCGCACAGGTGTTGACCGAGGCGGGGATTCACGTGGACGTCAAATGCTCAGACGGCATATGTGGGGTTTGCAAATGCGGTGTGATTTCGGGAGACATTGAACATCGCGATTTCGTTCTGTCGAACCAGCAACGCGCGGATGCGATGATCCTGTGCCAAAGTCGCGCGGCGCAGCCAGACGGCGTGATCGAGATCGACTTCTGACCTCAGGTCTGGAAACGACATCGGGTAACATGAAATTTGGTCGCTCCTGCCATGGACGCGGCCATGCTGCTGCACTAACGTCCCCTCTGAACCCAGTGAATCCTGATCAACAGGTGCGAGGTATTTCATGGATTATCACAGCCCCGCCAGCTTTGCCGAAGCTTCGGCACTGGCCGCAAACGCGACGGGCATCACACGGTTTCTGGCAGGCGGCACCGATGTTCTGGTGCAACTGCGATCAGAACTTGTGACGCCCGATACGCTGATCGACATAAAGAAGATCGACGGCGTGCGCGATATCAACAGCAACGCCGACGGCAGTTGGACGCTGGGCGTCGCTGCCACTGGTGCCGAGATGAGCGAACATCTGGAACTGGGTCGCGACTGGCCCGGCGTGGTCGAGGCGATGGATCTGATCGGCTCGACCCAGGTTCAGGGGCGCGCGACGCTGACCGGCAACCTGTGCAACGGCTCTCCGGCGGCGGATTCGGTGCCTGCCATGGTTGCGGCGGGTGTCACGGTCACGGTGACCGGCCCGGATGGCGACCGTGAGGTAGCGGTCGAAGACATCCCAACCGGACCCGGTAGAACGTCGCTGGCCAAGGGCGAGTTGATCTCGGCCGTCCACATCCCCGCACGGGGCGACAATGGCGGCGACGCATACCTGCGCTTTATCCCGCGCACTGAGATGGACATTGCCGTGGTTGGCGTTGGCGTCAGCCTGCGTCTGGACGGGGACACCGTCACCGAGGCGCGCGTATCATTGGGCGCTGTCGCGCCGACCGTGCTGCTGGTTGAGGACTGTGCCAAGGCCATCATCGGCAGCGCGCTGGACGACGCTTCATTGGATGCACTGGCCGCTGCGGCATCCGCCGCCTGCAACCCGATTGACGACAAACGCGGCACTATCGAATTCCGTACCGAGGTCGCCGGCGTTCTGGCCAAGCGCGCCGCGAAAATCGCCTATGCCCGCGCCAAGGGAGAGGAAGCATGAGCAAGTTCCACGTATCCACCACCGTGAATGGTGACGCGGTCGATTACCTTTGCGATCCGCGCGAAACCCTGCTGGATTGTCTGCGCGACAAGCTGAACCTGACTGGTGCGAAAGAGGGCTGCGGCACCGGCGATTGCGGCGCATGCTCGGTCACGGTTGATGGCCGTTTGGTCTGTTCCTGCCTGATGTTAGGGGTCGAGGCCGATGGCAAGCAGATCGAAACCGTCGAAGGCATCGCGGAGGGTGACGTTCTGCATCCGCTGCAGAAAAAGTTCATCGAGCATGCCGCCCTGCAATGCGGTATCTGCACGCCGGGCATTTTGGTCGCGGCCAAATCGCTGCTGGAGAAGAACCCCAACCCGACCGAGGAAGAGGCCCGGTACTGGCTGGCAGGCAACCTGTGCCGCTGCACTGGGTATGACAAGATCATTCGCGCCGTGATGGAAACGGCCGAAGAACTGCGGGAGGCTTCATAATGGCACTCGACGATCGTAAAACGCAATTCACCTTCGTCGGCACGCGCCCGGATCGGCCCGATGGTCTGGACAAGGTCACTGGTCGCGCCAAGTTCGGGGCGGATGTTTCTGCGCCAGGCATGCTGCACGGCGCGATCCTGCGTTCGCCCCACGCCCACGCACGGATTGTGAAGATCGACACCTCGCAGGCCGAAGCGCACAAGGATGTCAAAGCCGTCGTCACCCGCGCGGATTTTGCCGAAGTGCCGTTCAAACCCGGCCTTGAGGGTGAATTCTGGAATGTTCTGGAAAACGTCATGGCGGGTGAAAAGGCGCTCTATGACGGGCACGCAGTTGCGGCTGTGGCGGCGACCTCGGCTTTGGCGGCGCGCGATGCGCTCAAGCTGATCGAGGTTGAATACGAGGTGCTGCCGCACGTCACCGACGTAGACAAAGCGATGGAGCCGGATGCGCCGGTCTTACGCGAGGGTGCTGCGGATTATTCCGTACCCGAGGGGATGCACCCAAACGTCGTGCGGTACCACGAAAGCGGGCACGGCGATGTAGAAGCTGGCTTTGCCGAAGCTGACTTGATCATCGAAGACAGCTTTGTCACCGAGGCGACCCATCAGGGGTACATCGAGCCGCATGCCTGTTTGGGCATGTTGGGCAACGACGGCAAGGGTGAGCTGTGGTGTACCACTCAAGGCCACTGGATCGCGCAAAAGACCTGCGCGGCGCTATTGGGTATCGAAACCTCGCAACTGCGCGTGACTGCGTCCGAGATTGGTGGTGGTTTTGGCGGTAAAACCACAGTCTTCATCGAACCTGTCGCGCTGGCACTGAGCCGCAAGGCGAACCGCCCGGTTAAGCTGGTGATGACCCGGTCCGAGGTGTTCCGGGCCACTGGCCCGACATCCTCGGCGTCGATGGATATCAAGATCGGGATGAAGAAGGATGGCACCATCTCGGCAGCCCAAGGCGTGTTCCGCCTGCAGGGCGGGGCGTTTCCGGGCGCCCCGGGTGACATGACCGCCATGTGTGCCTTTGCACCCTATAACCTGACCAATGTCAGCCAGATTGGGTATGACGTGATGGCCAACCGCCCGAAACAGGCCGCTTACCGCGCGCCGGGTGCGCCGATGGGGGCTTTTGCGGTTGAATCGGTGATTGACGAGCTGTGTAAGAAGCTGGGCCTCGATCCGATCGAAGTTCGTCTAAAAAACGCCGCCCATGAAGGCACCAAAGCCAGCTATGGCCCGACGTATGAGCGGATCGGTTTGGTGGAAACGCTTGAGGCCGCGAAGGCCCACCCGCATTACTCAGCCCCGCTGAAGCCGGGGCAGGGTCGTGGGATTTCCTGCGGGTTCTGGTTCAACCACGGGGGTGAAACGTCGGTTTCGCTGGCGCTGTCCGAGGATGGCTCGGCACAGTTGATGGTGGGCACGCCCGATATCGGCGGCTCACGCGCGTCAATGGCGCTGATGGCGGCCGAGGTTCTGGGCATTCCGTATGAGAACATCCGTGTGACCGTCGCCGATACTGCGACGCTGGGGTATAACGACGTTTCGCATGGTTCGCGCGTGACCTATGCAAGCGGCTTGGCAACCATCAAGGCAGCAAAACACGCGGTTGAAAAGCTGTGCGAACGAGCTGCCGCCAGCTGGGGAATTCCGGCGGATGCGGTGAAATGGGAAAACGGCTGCGCTGTACCTTCGGGTCCAAACGCGGGTGATTTCGACCCGCGCCCACTGGCCGATATCACCGCCCACATGGGTCAAACCGGCGGGCCTATCTCGGGCCATTTCGAGGCCACGCCAGAAGGCGCAGGCGTATCCTTTGGCACCCATATCGTTGATGCTGAGGTCGATCCGGAAACAGGCAAGACTGCGATTACCCGCTATACGGTCATTCAGGACGCGGGTAAGGCGATCCATCCTACCTATGTGGAAGGCCAGTATCAGGGCGGTGCCGCGCAAGGCATCGGCTGGGCACTGAACGAGGAATATATCTATGGCGAGGATGGCCGCCTGCAGAACTCGATCTTCCTGGATTACCGTATTCCTGTCGCCAGTGACTTGCCGATGATCGACACGGTGATTGTCGAAGTGCCCAACCCTGGCCATCCGTTTGGCGTGCGTGGTGTGGGTGAGACGGGCATCGTGCCACCTTTGGCCGCCATCGCAAATGCGGTGTCGCATGCGGCGGGCGTTCGGATGAAGCAACTGCCGATGTCACCGCCCCGCATTCTGGCGGCGCTAAAGAACAATGGTTGAGGTTCACCTCTGGTCCAGCCTCCGGTCACTGACCGGGGGCCAGCAGGTGGTGGAGGTTGAGGCCAAGACCACAGGCGAGTTGCTGCGAGAATTGGTGAAGATCCATCCGCAATTGCAGGCCCCGATTGATGCGGGGGTGTCCATCGCCATCGACGGGCGGGTTATCGCCAGCGGGTTAACCGAACCGATCCCCGAAGGCAGCGAAATCTATCTGATGCAACGGCTGAGGGGCGGCTAACCCTTAGGCGACCACGGTTCGCGCCCGACCATGCGGTCGGCTTCGGCGGTGATGTCGTTCATGTGCTGCTCAAGGCTTTGGCGCAGGGTTTCGATCTGTTCTTCGGACGCTTTCCGCGGCACGGTTTCAGTCCATTCCCGGCACAGAAAGACACCCTTATTCCGCCAGGGGCGCGGCATCAAAAGGCGATCCCATGTCCCCGCCTCGCGGCCATGTTCTGCCGAAAAGGTGATGCCGAACACCCGCTTGCCCGAGGTGCGCGCCCAGACCAGAGGCACAGTGGACAGTACCCGTTCGGGACCGCGCGGACCGTCCGCGGCGATGCCTATGGAAATGCCCTGCTTAATCTTGCCGATCACTTGGCGCGATATCGCAATGTTATTTGCGTTTTTGCTGGTCATGGCGATGGTATCCATGCCGAACAGTTTCTGCACTCGGCCCACCATACTACCCGCTCTTGCGGATGAGGTGATCGAACAGATCGGCCCTTTTTCCAAAGGAAAGAAATAAGGGGATTGCGCCAGCCTTTGGTGCCACAGCACCACGATCACCGGCTCACCCTGTTCGACCAGATGGTCCAGTTCGTCGTACCCGATGCGTTGCCATTTGGTGTTGCGATTGACCATCCGGATATAGCTTGCGATGCGGCGCGCAGCCCAGTTCAGAACGGCTTCGCTGTCGGCGATCTTTTTGCGGATACTCACGGATGGGGTCCCTCGTACTGACCAAACCGTGTCTTATAGAACTCAACGCTGCACGCAACTTGTTTGTCGAATGCAATTGTCGCGCGGAATCTGAAAAAGCCTCTTGAGTCCGTCGCGCGGCTGGCATATCTGAGGCCCACCTTAGGGGTATAGCTCAGTTGGTAGAGCGACGGTCTCCAAAACCGTAGGTCGCGGGTTCGAACCCTGCTGCCCCTGCCATTCCACTCAAATCGCTGTTTCAATGGATGCGCAAAAGTCGTGCGACCTGCATATGGGCTGTTGTGAGAAGTGACAGCCTGCAGAAGTTTTACGCGCACTCTTGCACGCCGATGCTTATCAGATATTCACCGGACACATACAGAAACTCATCCGGGCCCACAAACCTTGCCTTGGACATGAACCAGTTTCTTATCGGTCGCGGGTAGTACGTGGCAAGCGAAGTGCTTTTCTGGTCGAATTCCTTTTCGGTCATCTTTGTCCGGTTTACACGGTACGGGCCGTGAAACCCGAAAAGCGTTTCGGAGGATACACACACATCGTCTGCCCCCAACAGCATGGTGCAGCTGGAGTTACAGTAATCCCCGACAATGTGTATGCGCGCGTTGGTCCTATTGGCGATTTCGATCTGAACCTTGCGGTCCAGAATCCGCCCGCCTGGATCATTGCCAACCTGTATTTCTTTCGATGCCAATGGCGTGCTCATAGTCAAGAGCACTGCCAACGCTGCGGTTAGACCTCTCATCTGCTCGTCTGCTCAAGGATGTTTTTTTGTTTTGTTTTCGTTTAGCAGGAATTCGAAAAGGTAGATACACAACGCCGAGATACAGCGGGATGGGCGGGTAAGGAGGACACACCTTGATCCGAATATAATAGTTTACAGAGGCATAGTCCGCTTGAATCGGCCACGCCACAGTCTTGGGTTCAGCAAGCCAGGCCATTGCCGCGCTTTTCGTGGTGGTGACAATTGGCCAATCCCGGTTTCCTACAGCGACGGAATGACATAATGTCCGACCACCACGAACACACGTAAGAGGACCCATGTCGCGCTTTGATGGATATTTCCTGCGGCAATTGCTGATTCTGTTCGGCTTTTTCACCTTGGTTCTGGTCGGTGTGTTCTGGATCACCCGATCGGTTAGCCTGTTTGACCGAGTCATCAGCGGTGGCCAATCGGCCATGGTGTTTCTGGAATTCTCGGCGCTGACATTGCCAACGCTGATCCGCACGGTGATGCCGATGGCGGTGTTTGCCGCCGCTGTTTATGCCACCAACCGGCTGAGCCGCGAAAGCGAGATGACGGTGATGCTGGCCACCGGTTCCAGCCCATGGCGGCTAGCCCGTGCGGTATTCCTGTTTGGGTTGGTGGCCGGGCTGATGATGGCCGTCATCAGCGTCTTTTTACGTCCCGCATCTGTTGAGCAGCTTGAACAGCGCCAAGCCGAAGTAGCAGGGGACGTCACCGCGCAATTGCTGAATGAAGGCGAATTCCTGCATCCCGCCTTTGGCGTTACTGTCTATATCGGCAAGATTGACCTGGACGGCACGCTGTCCGAGGTTTTTGTATCAGATCGGCGAGATGCGCTGAACCCGGTCAGCTATTCCTCAAAAACGGCCTATTTGGTCAACAATGAATCTGGGATCCACTTGGTGATGTTGGACGGGATCGCGTTGCGTTTGGATCAGGAGGGCAGAACCTTGTCCTCGACGCTGTTCGAGGACGCCTCATATGACATTTCCGCACTGACGAATTCGAATGTCATGGCCGAGCGCAGTCTCGAAGCCATCCCCACCATTGAACTTTTGCGAGACCGCGCCGCCATCAGTACGGCCGAAGGCTTTCCCGTCGGGGAATTGGTTGACGAATTGCATCAGCGGTTTTCGTGGGTTGCCATTTGTATCGCCGTAGCAATGGCCGGGTATGCCACGTTGATGTTGGGTAGCTTTTCGCGATTTGGACTGTGGCCGCAGATCCTGGGTGCATTTTCGATTCTGGTCGTGCTTGAAGGGGTGCGGGGTTTTGTGTCACCCGTTGTGATCGCCGAGCCGAAGTTATGGGTTCTGTTGTATCTGCCAGCGGTGATTGGCATTGCTGTATCATGTCTGTTCTTGTTGATCGCCGGGCGGCCGTTGCTGCGCAGGCGCTACAGGGACGCGACGGGCGCGATGTCCCGGGCCTAGCTAGCACGCAGGTCGGTCAGACAGGACAGGATATCGTCACTGGTGGTGCTGTCACGGCGGGTCACCAGATGCAGCGGCAGCAGCAGGTCAATGGCCCCGGCCACGGGGGTCAGTTGACCCGCGGACAGATGATCTCGGATGACGTATTCCGGGAAATACCCGGTTCCGCCCCGCCGCAGGACATAACGCAGGGCCATCAGGCAATTGCCCAGAAACACCGTCTGCCCCGTGGCCTGCCTCACAGCCGAACGGACGTGGTCCTGATAGACCTCGCCCAGTTCCAGATTGACGAAAACTGGATCGTCCGTTTCCGGAGTTTTGACAAGCAACAGGCGTTCGGGGTTTAACTCGTGCGATTGCACGCGCGGATCGTTGGGTGTTTCGTGGGTCAATGCGGCGTCCAGAACATGGGTGGCGACCGCGTCGACCATGTTCAGATCGTGGTCATAGTTCAACGTCAGCAAAAGTTGCCCGAGGCGCTGTTCGAACTGAACGGCCAGATCGACTAGCAGCGGGTCCCAGATGCTCAGTTGCGCACCAAGACGCAGCGCGATCCGGTTCTGCGTTTGGGCTGGCAGCTCGCGCGATGCAAATGACCAAAGCGACAGCATCTGTTCGGCATATGGTCGGAACTGTTGCCCGAATTCAGTCAGGCTGGTGCCGCCTGCACCGCGGGTGAACAACGCCTTGCCGGTTTCTTCTTCGATCAGCCGGATACGGGCGCTGACAGCGGTTTGTGTCACGTTCAGTTTGCGTGCGGCGGCATGGAAGCCCCCGGTCTCGGCCACGCATAGAAAGGTCTCGATTGCTTTGAATTGCATGGCGATACTATTTTTTCATCAGATTGATAAAATCAATTCATTTTTTTGAGTAGGAGGGATGCGTTACTCTGATTCCAACAGATCAGCCAAAGGACCGCGCCATGCTGGACAAAAGCCACAAACCCACCTGGACCAGTTTCGAAGAGGCCACCAAGGCCGACTGGGACGCCGTCATGGAGTATGAAGAGGCATACAATGCCGCTTTGCCTGACCGGATTTTGGACGCGATCCGGTCGCTGGACGAAGACTGGACGCCCTATCCCGTGAACCGCTATCAGCACAGCCTGCAGGCCGCGACGCGCGCTTTTGAAGACGGCGCGGACGAGGAAATCGTGGTCGCAGCACTGATCCACGACACCGGCGATATTCTGTCACCCTATAACCATGGTGAGCTGTCAGCGGCGATGATGAAGCCCTATGTCAGTGAGAAGACTTATTGGATTCTCAAACATCACTGTGTGTTTCAGGGGTACTACTACAACCATCATCTAGGCGGCGACCGCAACGCCCGCGACAAGTATCGCGACAGCCCTTATTGGGAGGACTGCCGCTATTTCTGCCATGAATACGACCAAAAGGCGTTCGACCCGGATTACCCGACCAAACCGCTGGAGTTCTTCGAACCCATGTTGCGCCGTGCCCTGAACAAGGGCGAGGGGCACATGGAACTGAACGAAACGTCCGAGGGTTAACAGGCAGCCATCAGGCGATAGACGATCTGCGCTGCGGTAAAGTCCCAGGCGGCATTGCCATTGGGGGCTAGTTCGACCACGTCGAAGCCCACGCATTTGCGGCCTTTCAGGGTATGTTCGACCAACCGCAGCGCTTGATAGTAGCCCAGCCCACCGGGCACCGGTGTCCCGGTGGCGGGCATGATGGCGGGATCCAGCCCGTCCACGTCAAAACTGACATAGACCAGCTCAGGAAAATCCTCGGGCAGGTCGACGGCGTGGATATTACCGGTGACCAATTCCTCAGCATCCACGTGGAAAACGTGATTTTTCAGGCGGCTTTGCGCTTCTTCGGTCGAAAAGGCGCGCACGCCAAACTGCGCCAATCGGATACCTTCTTCAGCGAGCAGATGCATGACCGATGCGTGGGAGTGTCTTTCCCCCTGATAGGCATTGCGCAGGTCGGCATGGGCATCGATCTGGACAATGCCTATGGGTTGACCCAAGGCGCGAGCCACACCCATCACAGCGCCGTAACTCAGCGAATGTTCGCCCCCCAAAGTGACCGGCACCTTGCCCGCGCGAATGGCGGCTTCGGTGCGCTGGGCAAGGCGCTCCATGATCTCGGACAGGGACGCATCGCAATCCACGGGCTCTTCGGTGAAAATCCCCTCGACGCAGGGCTCGGCGTGGCCGGTGGTACGTTCCAGCTCATTGCTGGCCTCGATGATGGCCTCGGGGCCTTTGGCCGTTCCCGAACCGTAAGATACCGTGCGCTCCAACGGTACCGGGATCACGCGGAACCGGGCATCTTCGGTGCGCTCAGTTGCGGTCAGTTCACTGTCGAGGAAAATGCTCATGAGAGTCGGTCCTTAAAGTCGTCATAGCCGAACTGTTTGATGATCTTCAACTCGTCCGATTCGCTGTTCCACAGGGCGATGGTGGGCAGGGGTACGCCGTTGAACGTGTTGGTTTTCACCATTGAGTAATGCGCCTGATCAAGGAAGGCAAAACGCTGGCCGATCTCCAGTGGTTTGTCCCATGTGTAGTCTCCGATCACGTCACCGGCCAAACAGGACGGGCCGCCCAGACGGTAGGTGTGACCTGCCTCGGCCTCGTCCATCAACGCGGGGCGATAAGGGGCTTCGATCACGTCAGGCATGTGACAGGTGGCCGAAATATCGGTGATGGCAAGGTTCATTCCGTTGGTGGGCAGGTCGAGGATTTCGCCGACCAGAATACCCGCATCCAGCGCGACAGCCTCGCCGGGTTCGAGGTAAACGTCTATGCCATAGGTTTCGCGGATGTTCTTGATGAAGCCCACCAGCCCCTCACGGTCATAGTCGTCGCGCGTTATGTGGTGGCCACCACCAAAGTTCAGCCATTTGAGTTGATTGATATAGGGCACAATTTTTGGTTCTACGGCGGTCCATGTCCGCTGCAAGGGATCGAACCCCTGTTCGCAGAGTGTGTGCATATGTAGGCCATCGACACCGTTCATGGCCTCGGCGGTCAACTGGCTAATCGGGGTACCCAGACGTGAACAGGGCGCGCAGGGGTCGTATTTGGCAATCTCGCCTTCGGAATGCTCGGGGTTGATGCGCAACCCAACCTGCACGTTTGCGGCCTGTGCTTTGGCCAAAAACAGGTCCTTTTGTGCCGGGCTGTTAAAGATGATGTGGTCGGACAGCGATAGGATTTCGTCCATGTCGGCATCTTTGTACCCGGCGCAGAAAGTGGCGACTTCGCCGCCATATTCTTCGCGGCCTAACCGGGCCTCGTAAATGCCGCTGGCGCAGGTGCCACCTAGATGCTGGCGCACCAGTGGGGCCAACGAAAACATGGAAAACGCTTTGAGCGCCGAAAGGACATGCGCGCCAGACAGGGTGCCGATATCGGAGAGGATGGTCAGGTTTCGCTCGACCGCTTTTTCATCGACCACAAAGCAGGGGGTTGGCACACGGTTCAGGTCGAAATTGCGGAAGGCTCCGGCGTCGCCAGCCTGTGTGGTCATCATGTCGGACATGTCCGGCGTTTCCTTGTGGTGGAGAGGCCGGGGGCTCTGCCCCCGGACCCCCGGAGTATTTGGCAAAAGATGAAATGAGTGGACTTAGAACTCGACCGGGCCGTCGAGTTCGTGGACTTGCCAAGGCAGGCCATGCTCATTCAGCATGTCCATGAAGTTGTCGGGGTCAAGCTGTTCCATGTTCCACACGCCGGGCTCGGACCAGTTGCCTTTGATCACCTGCGCCGCGCCGATCATGGCGGGGACGCCGGTGGTGTAGCTGACGGCCTGGCTGCCGACCTCAGCATAGCATTCCTCGTGATCGCAGATGTTGTAGATGTAATAGGTCTTCTCACCCGAGCCGTCCTTGGCTTGACCGGTAGCGATGTCGCCGATGCAGGCCTTGCCTTTGGTTTCGGCACCCAGATCGCCGGGATCGGGCAGCAGGGTTTTCAGGAATTGGATCGGGATGATTTCCTTGCCGTCATGCATGACCGGATCGATGCGTGTCATGCCGACGTTCTGCAGTACGGTCGCGTGTTTGATATAGGCGTCGCCAAACGTCATCCAGAAGCGGGCGCGCTCGATCTCGGGGAAGTGGGTCGAGAGCGATTCCAGTTCCTCATGGTACATCTGGTACATGTTTTTCCGCCCGATGGCAGGAAAGTCGTATTCAACCTTGTTGGTCAGCGCCGGGCTATGGTGCCATTCGCCGTTTTCCCAATGGCGGACTTCGGCCAGCACTTCACGCAGGTTGATCTCGGGGTTGAAGTTGGTGGCGAACTCCTGATCGTTCGAGCCGCCATTGGCATCCAGAACGTCGATCTGGCGGATGGTGTCCAGCTTGTGTTTCTTAAGCCATTTGGCAAAGACGCTGGTCACGCCCGGATCGAAGCCCGATCCAAGAATGGCGGTCAGCCCAGCCTCTTTGAACCGCTCCTGATAGGCCCATTGCCAGTGGTATTCGAACTTGGCCTCATCCTCGGGCTCATAGTTCGCTGTGTCGAGGTAGTGGATCCCGGCCTCAAGGCAGGCGTCCATCAGCACCAGATCCTGATAGGGCAGGGCGAGGTTCACGAGTAGTTCGGCCCCGGTTTCCTTGATCAGCTTGACGGTGTCTTCGACTTTGTAGGCATCCAACTCGGCCGTGGCGATATCAACACCCACGCGGTCTTTCACCGCTTTGGCGATGGCGTCGCATTTCGATTTGGTCCGGCTGGCCAGAGTGATTTCGGTGAAGATGTCCGAATTCATTGCCATCTTGTGCACGGCGGCGTGGGATACGCCGCCCGCGCCGACAACCAGTGTTTTGCCACTCAAAGTTCCCATGGGGGTAATCTCCTCTCTGGGGTTATTCGTAATAGGTGTAGCCGTTGATCGAGTCGCGATAGGCGCTCATCAGGGTTTTGCGGTCCTTGGCCATCAGAGTACCGGTCGAGATCGCCTCGTCCACCATTTTGCGGAAGGCGGCGACGCAATCATTGGGGTCGAACTCGACATAGGACAGGACCTGGCTGATGGTGTCGCCCTCTTGTTCGTGCAGCAGGTCAAAGCCACCGTCAGCGCGCAGGTCGATGGTTACGACATTGGTGTCCCCGAACAAGTTGTGCAGATCGCCCAGTGTTTCCTGATAAGCACCGACAAAGAACACGCCCATCAGGTATTCCTGGTCCTCGGGCAGGGTATGCACCGGCAGGCTGGGTGAGACACCGTCGGCCAGAATGAACCGGTCGATCTTACCGTCGCTGTCGCAGGTGATGTCGGACAGGACCGCGCGGCGGTCCGGAGTTTGGTTCAGACCTTGCAGAGGCACGATTGGATGCAACTGGTCAATGGCCCAGACATCGGGCAGCGACTGGAACAGCGAGAAGTTGCAGTGGTAGATATCGGCCACTTTTTCCAGTTGGTCGTCCACATCCGTTTCCAAATCATCGCTTGCTGCCAGCGCCTTGAGGCGGGCCATCAGCGATAAATAGATGCGTTCGGCGCGGGCCATCTGACGCAGATCGACATAGCCGCGGCGGAACAACGCGCGCAGCTCGTTGCGGTAAAAATTTGCGTCGTTCCAGCATTCTTGCAAACGCTCGGTACTGAGGTACCCGTTGATCGCGGCAAGGTCCGAGACCAGATGGTGATCGTCCGCTTCGACCTCGGGGCCGTTCGGTGCGTCATACAAGGTGCTTTCCAGCACATTGAACACCAGCATCGACGACGTCGCCACCACGGCGCGCCCGCTCTCGGTCACCAGCGTTGGATGTTCGACCTCGGCCTCGTCCATCGCGTAGGCCACGGTTTCAACCACGTTGGCGCAGTATTCCTCGACCGTGTAGTTGATCGAGTTCTCGGCAGCCTTTTTCTCACCCGTATAGTCCACACCCATGCCGCCACCGAGGTCCAGATGGGTCAACGGCACGCCCTCGCGCGTCAGTTCGGTGTAGTACCGGCAGGCCTCGCCAACGGCGCGGCGCACGTCGTTGACGTCCTGCACCTGAGAGCCCAGGTGTGAATGTTGCAGCTTCAAACAATGCAGCAAACCTGCCGCTTTCAGCTTGTCCACCGTGGCGACCAGTTGGTCAGTGTTCATGCCAAAGGCAGACCGGTCGCCCGAGCTTTCTTCCCACTTGCCGCTGATCTGATTGGTCAGTTTGACCCGCACACCAATCAGGGGTTCGATGCTCAGTTCGTTATAGACCTCGATCACCGTGTCCGCCTCTTTCGGGCTTTCCAGAACGATGACCGTGTTGAAGCCAATCTTACGACTGAGGATGGCCAGTTGGATGAACTCGGCATCCTTGACGCCATTGCAGACAATCAGCGCCTCGCGGGCCAGACGGTGCGCCAGTGCGACAACCAGTTCGGGCTTGGAGCCAGCCTCGAGCCCATAGTCGTACTTTTTACCGAACTCGACGATCCGGTCGACCACCTGGGCCTGCTGGTTCACCTTGATCGGGAATACGCCGCGATAGCTGCCTTTGTAGCCGACACGTGCAATCGCATCGTGAAAGCTTTCGTTGATATGCGCAATCTCGTTTTCCAGATACGAACTGATGCGCAGCAACATCGGTGCCTTAATACCGCGTTCATCCAGATCATGCAGGATACCTGGCAGGCTGATTGCCGCCGCCTCGGGCACTAGGGGATTGCGCAGACCGATCTCGCCCTGCTCCGTCACCTCAATGAGGCCTTTGCCCCATTTCTCTACCCCGTAGATGGAATGCGGTGCGTCGGGCGTCTGTTTCAATCAGGTCAGTCCTTGCGGTTAAAGTGCCGGTTTAGCGCCCGCCAATACGGCAGCATTTTGATTCTTCCAAGTGTAATCTATGTGGGGGGATTTGCCGAGTTTATGCAGGCTTGCGAATTGGGATCAGGTGATTGTCCCAATGACAGTCCGGCCAGGCTGAAATGCGGGGGGTGGATGTCAGCTCTCCGACTATCCCGGTGCCGGTGGTGAAAACGAACCCTTTGGGGCCGAAGCCAAGGCCACAGACGTCTTCCAACGGGAAATCCCCGTTCAGTTGGCCATTCGCGACGTCGAACCGGTGCAAGGCGTTGCCGCGTGGGCAGGTGATGGCAACCGTGGTTTCATCCCCGGCAAAGGCGACACTGCCCGCGTAGCCTTGCAATGTGCTTTGCGCGGCATCAGGCGCTGAAAGCAAACGCGGTGCTTCGCCCCGACGATGTAGGCCCAGCAGAGGGGGGTGATGCACCTTGTCCCCCTGCCACTGCATCGCAAATGCCACCATACCGTCGTGCCGTACAGCCAAATGGCGGATCGAATTCTTATGCAGCGCGCGTGGTAGTTCCACCTGCTCCAAAACCGTGCCGGATAAATCGAGATAGGTCAGCCGTGGCTGCATGGTTGGCAGGTTCAGCTTGGTGCGCCCTGTCTCGGGGTGGGTTTCGATGCCGCCATTGGCGATGACCAGCGTCTGACCATCGGGCATCAATCGCATGTCATGCGGACCGATCCCGCCCGAAGTGAACTCGCCTATGCGGGTGTAGCTGTCTGTGTTCCAGACGCCAATCACGCCGTCTCCGGAATCATAGTCGTTTTCAGTTGTGAACAGACGAGTGCCGTCGGGGGAAAAGACGCCATGGCCATAGAAATGGCGACCGTGTGGGGCGTTAAGTCGGGTGACTTCGGTGCCTGTGGCGCAATCGATGACCACCGCAAATGTGCCGGGACGACGGGCAAAAGCCACAGCCTTTGCGCGGTGCGGATGGGCTGCCGCCGCGTGGCCGCGCGCAGGTAGAGGTATGGAAAACAGGATGTTTCCACCCGTATCCAGCCCGGCTAGTCGATAGCTGCTATCCGGGAACAGGGCAGCGGCGAGATAGTCGGGCGAACCAACTGCGGCCCAGCTTTGTATCGGCGAAAGGCTGGTCGCGGCCAGACCGGCCAGAAAATGACGACGGCTGGGCAACAGGTCAGTCCCCGTCCAGTGAATTGAACCCGG
This sequence comes from Ruegeria sp. BB1, assembly GCF_056539465.1. NCBI lineage: Bacteria > Pseudomonadati > Pseudomonadota > Alphaproteobacteria > Rhodobacterales > Roseobacteraceae > Ruegeria > Ruegeria sp. BB1. The sequence continues at coordinate 91,531 of NZ_JBQFVB010000007.1, read as the reverse complement.
CGCTGATGCCTAGCGTCGGACCCAGCTCGGCCGAGGCAATCGCACGGATATCGTTGATGGCTTGCTGCAACGCCTCGACCCTAAGGCGGCCCTGCGGAGTGGCGACCCCGGCCAGCACCGGGTCGTCCAGCGATTGCGCGCGGATGATGACCTTGTCAAAGGCGCTGTCCAGATCGGCGGCAATCTTGGGGTGGTCCGCTGACAGGCGCGCGGCCAGATCGCGCAGGGCGATCAGGGACAGTTCCACATGACGAAGCGCGCGTTCCGAACGGCGTGCCTCGGCCCGGTTGGGGCGCGGGCGGTCGAAGGTGCCCATCGGACGACCAAGGCGGGTGTCGCCAGTGAATTCAAGTCCGGTCACCAACGCCTTGTAAAGCTCTTGCATGGCCTCATCGTCGGACCGATAGGGGCTGTCGTCGCCCGGTTGGGTTAGGGCAGGTGCATAGCCGCCCCAATCTGCGTTTATCGCGCGGGCATTGCTGACGATATCGGTGGTGATGGCCTGTATCAACGCGCAGCGATACGGGGCGCCGCCCTGATCGGAAAAATTGGGCTCATAAAGCATCTGCTCTAACGCAAAAAAGCCACGTCCGGCGACGGATGTCTCGGCAAAACCTTCGGGGCTTTCCACAGCCGCATCCTCGGTCGCGATCAGGCTGGACAGGGCTTTGGGGGTGAACCCTTTGGTGTCGGGCCAGAAGGCCAGCGCAAAGGCGCGGTCGTTCACCTCGGACGGGCCAAAGCGCAGATGGCTGACCGAGATCCAGTCGTCAAAGGCCGCGTGATAGGCGCCCCGCAACTCGGGCGAGGTTTGGGTGCAATCGGTTTGTGCTGTTTGGGCCAATACCCCGGTCGTTTCAGCCAGTGCGGCAAAGCCGGGAAGGATGTGCCCTTCGACCGCATCCGACAAGATCGGCTCACGGTCCTGCGCCAGCGCAGTTAGGGGCAGCGTCAATGCGACAGCAGCAACAAGGATACGCATGTGTCAGAGGCTTTCCAGAAAATGGATCAGGGCATCGCGGTCGGGTTTGGGCATGGCCACGACCGTATCGCGGGCTGCCTGTGCCTCACCCCCATGCCAGAGGATGGCTTCCAGCAAGGATTGCGCGCGACCATCATGCAGGAACTGGGTGTGGCCCGAAACCTGTTCAGTCAGCCCAACGCCCCAAAGCGGTGGCGTGCGCCATTCGCGCCCTGTGGCGCGACCCTCGGGGCGGTTATCAGCCAGCTCTTCGCCCATATCGTGCAGCAACAGGTCGGAGTAAGGCCAGATCAGCTGAAAACTCTGTTCGGGCCGGTCTGACATGCGATGGGTGACAAAGGCAGGCGTGTGGCAGGACGCGCAGCCAGTGTCGTAAAACACCTGCTTACCGTGCAGCACCTGAGGGTCGTCCATGTCCCGCCGGGCGGGAACGCCCAGGTTGCGGCTGTAAAAGGCAACGAGGTCCATTCCGATCTGGTCGATCTCGAACTCGCGCACGTCACCGTCCCCGTGCGGGGCGGTCGCACAACCAATCTGAGCATCGGTGCAATCGCCGTGGCTGGCGGGGTAAAGTGGGCTTGATATGCCGATATCACCGGCAAAGGCCGCCGCCGATTGTTCCATGATCGTGGGCATCCCGGCCTTGTGCCCGAACCGACCCATCATCGGGGCGCCATATTCCATCGCCCAGACGATATTGGGACGCCCGGAAATCCCATCCCCATCGGCATCGTCGGGATCAGCGTTGGCCAGCAGATCCGCGACCGGGATCGCTTCGAGCAATCCAAGGCCGATCATTTGCGGCGCCACTCGTGGACTGAGCATCGCCTCTGGATGCAGCGGCCCGTATCCAAGGTCAGCCGCCGCGTAGGTCGGTTTGCGTAAAGTGACGGTTTCGCCATCTGACAAAGTGACCTTGACGTCTTCGTAAGTGATATCCAGGCGATATTCAGCCGGATGACCGGGCAAGGCCAAATCCTGCATCTGGCCCCCGTAATTTGGTTCGGGCTGGGTGGCGATGTAATCCTCGATCTCGTCATACCCACCGCCACCGGGGATCGAGACCCGCAGGAACATCGAAATTGCATTGTCATCCGGACCGTTGGGCGTGTGCCCGCGCCCGTCCTTGATATGGCAGCGCTGGCACGAGCGGGCGTTGTACAGCGGTCCCAGCCCATCCGAGGCCAGAGTTGAGGCCGGAGAAGACACCCAGATTTTCTTGAACAGTCCGTTTCCAACCTTAAAGTCCAGCTCTTGCTCAAAGCTCAGGTTGCCTGAGGGCTGCGAAAATGCGTCAGCATCGGCACGGGCGCGAACGGTGGCGGCACCGGCGGGCAAGTCCTCGAACCTTTGGGGCGTGCTGAAATCGGTGGGCGCAGCGGTGACACGGGCGATGCGCGCACGCTCATCCTCGGTTCTGGGTTCGAAATTCAGGTGATAGTCCCGCAGCTCGGCGGCTGGGGTTTGGGTGGCCGCAAGGGCGACCACCAACAGGATGAAAAGGCTATTCGCCCTCGTCCATTTTCGATGCGTTGAGTTGCGCATAATTGGCGTCGCCAATCCTTTCGTACAGGTCGAGCTGCGTTTCCAAAAAGTCGATATGACTTTCTTCATCGCGGATCAATTCTTCGAACAGCGACATAGAGGCATAGTCTTGTGCTTCTCTACAGTAATCCCGCGCTTCTACGTACAACGCGCGCGCGTCCTGCTCGGCTGCCAGGTCGCATTCCAGTGTTTCCTTGGGGTTCTGACCAATTCTCAGCGGGTCCAGTTTCTGCAGGTTGGGATGGCCTTCCAGAAAGATGATCCGTTCGATTAGCTTGTCGGCATGCCCCATCTCTTCGATGGATTCTTCACGGCTTTTCTTGGCCATGTGGCCAAGGCCCCAATCTTCCTGCAGGCGGTAATGGAGCCAGTACTGGCTGACGGCTGTCAGCTCATGCCGCAGAGATTTGTTGAGGTATTCTATTACCTTGGGGTTGCCCTTCATCTGCTTTCTCCTGAGTTGCTCTGGTGCGTAGGGCACGGAGCTGCATGGGGACTTCCAGATTATCGTTCGATCGCATTGTGTCCAGAAAAAGCGGCATGCAGCCGCCACAATCCGCTGATTTTCCAAGGGCGTGGTAGACCTTGCCGGGGGTGATGATCGTGTGTGCATCTGCTGTCCGCATCCAATCGATCGCGGCGCGGATATCATGGTCAGTTATATTTGTGCAGTGACATACGATCATAGCGAATCTGTGCTCGATAGATTTCTTACTTAATTAGTAAGTTATTTGTTTCGGGTCCAGCTGAAAGTCACAATTTTGCGTGACAGGAAAGCCGGGGGCGTGAATTTGCGCACGCCCCGATCCGGGGTTTGCTTAGTGGAAAACCGCGTCAGGGTTATCCAGGCTGTCGGAGCCTTCAAACTCGATCTGATCCAGTTCCAGAGCGGTCACGATACGCTCGATCGTCTTGGTCTGATCGACCAGACCGTTGACGCCGCCCATGATCAGTTGCTCGCCGCCCTCATTGCCGCGTTCCAGCATCTGGTCATAGGCGAAACCGGCCTCGGCGGTCGACTTCAGGCGGCCCAGGGCCTGCATGGTTTTGGCCAGCTTGACCTTCATCTCGGCGTCCAGCGACGGATCGAACGAGATCACCAAGTCCGATAGCGAAGCGCCCGAAACCGGGGTGCCGTCGATGCGGGTATAGCTGCCCAGATACACGTTCTGAATGCCCAAGCCGTCGTAATAGTGGCTGTTGTGGGTGTTGTCCGAGAAGCAATCATGCTCTTCTTCGGGGTCGTTCAGCATCAAGCCAAGGCGCATACGTTCACCTGCTTGCTCGCCATAGGACAGCGAACCCATGCCGCTTAGGATCGCGCTGACACCAGCGGTTTCATTCGCGTTCAGTGCAGCACGTGCCTCACCACCTTCGGCCCATTGTGCGGCCATCCATTCCAGGTCGCTGACCAGCAGGGCGGTCGCGGCGCTCAGATACTGGGCGCGGCGATCACAGTTGCCGCCGGTGCAGGCGTCACCTTGAACATAATCGGTATACGGGCGGTTGCCCGCGCCCGCGCCGTTACCGTTCAGGTCCTGACCCCATAGCAGGAATTCGATGGCGTGGTAGCCGGTGGCGACGTTTGCCTCGATCCCGTCAGCCTCGTGCAGGGTTTCGCCCAGCAGTTCGGGGGTGATTTCGCTGGCGTCGATGGCGTCGCCCGACAACTCAAAGCTTGGATTGGCAATCACGTTCAGCGCGGCAAACTCGTTTTCATCAGTGGGTCCGCCATAGGAGGCATCGACATAATCGATCAGGCCTTCGTCCAGCGGCCAGGCGTTCACTTTGCCTTCCCAGTCATCAACGATGGCGTTTCCAAAGCGGTAGACCTCGGTCTGTTGATAGGGCACGCGCGCGGCGACCCAGGCGGCGCGGGCCGCGTTCAGGGTGGCATCGGATGGGTCGGCGATCAGGGCGTTTACGGCCTCTTGCAGCGCTTTGGCAGCGATCAGGCTATCGTCATATTTGGCTTCGGCGATGTTTGCGTAGGTATTCAGAACTTCGGCTTTCGAGGGTGCGTCAGCTGCAAAAGCTGCGGAGGCAGCACCAATTGTAAGGATGCTGGTGGCGGTGAAAAATCGGGTCATGGGGGTGACACTTTCCAGTCAGAAAAAGGTTTTCATACGCCGGTTATGTGGCGCGTATGATGTATTAACTGAGTGAATTAGTCACCTATGTCAACCTGAGTTTTATAGTCGGATAATATTGGTCACCCCGATACTCCCCAATATTGGTGAGGCGCGATGCGTGGGGCCAAGATTGCACGGGATTTGAAACATATTAGAATAATCCGGGTGATTCTTTGTTTTGTGGTGCCTGTTTATGAAAAGCGCAGCTTTCGCCCTGATCCTGATCTCTGCGGTTTTTGTGTCGCAGGCTCATACCGCTGTTGCGCAGGATCATGCTGCGGGTGATCTGGACATTGTGGTTTCCGGGGCCGAGTTCACCTTGTCACTGGCAGTCCCCGCCGCCGGCATTCTTGGCACCGAGAAGCCTGCACAAAACGATGAAGGGCGGGACTCTATTGCCGTCGCCATTTCCGACCTGTCCAAACCTCTGGAGTTGTTTGTTGTGCCCGAAGAGGCCGAGTGTTTTGCCGCGATGGCCAATGTCACACTTTCGGCCATAGGTTTGGGGCAAGACACAGACACCACGCGGACGGATGGTGATGACACAAACGAATTTCAGGCTGAATACCTGATAAGATGCAAGAATATCGACGTGATTGAGGCCATCCACTTTGCATATTTCGAACGATTCCCGACGGCTGAAAATCTGGCCGTGCAGGTTGATCAAGCTGGTAAAAGCCGCACGCAAAATGTCACGCGCGGCGCACCTGATCTGACGTTCAAGTAAGGTGGGTTATGTCAAAACGCCCTGACATAACCTAATCTTCGAACTGCAGGGATAGCTCCTTTTGTGTTGCGACGCTTTGACAACACAGGATCAACCCCTTCTCGACGTCACGATCCTCCAGAGCCATCCGGTTGCGCATATGAACGGCGCCGTCCTCAAGCTGGGCGACGCAGGCACCACACACACCGGATTGGCAGCTGAACGGTGGGTTCAGACCGGCTGCAATCGCCGCGTCAAGGAGGGTTTGCCCTGCAGCAACAGGCACCTCCGAGACCTTGCCGTCAAGCCTGATCCGGGCGGTTGCGGCCATGCCGGGTTCGCTCAGGTCGTCTTGGGCGTCTCCGCCGAAGCTTTCCATGTGGATGCGATCGTCTGGCACATCCAGATTCCGCAACGCCTCCCGGATATCCGTATTCATACTGCCGGGGCCGCAGATCCAATAATGAGTGTCTTGCGCCACGGGGGGCGTTTCAGTGATTGCCGCCTGAATGGTATCTGCGTCCAACCGCCCCGTGCGCCACGGTGAAAACCAGCTGAGCATGGAGGGGTGCGACAGGACATGGCGTAGGGTGAACTGGTTCGGGTGTTGTTCCAGCAACTGCTCAAGCTCATCCTGGAAAATAATGCTGTTCGCATTGGTATTGCCAAAGACCAGATGGGCCACGGAATGGGGCTCATCTGCCAGAACGGTCTTGATCATTGCATAAAGCGGCGTGATGCCGCTGCCCGCCCCAAAGAAATAGTGGGTGCGGCGTTTCAGGGCCCCGGGCTGTAAGGTGAAATGCCCGAATGGGGGCATGACCTCGACCGTGGCACCGGGCGACAGGGTGTCGCCTATGTGGTTGGAAACGATCCCATCCGTTACGCGCTTGACCGTGATGCGCAGCGCCGATCCCGGCGGGTTCGAGATGGTATAGCTGCGCCTTTGCTCCGCACCGGCAATCTGAAACCTGAGCGTCAGATGTTGCCCGGCCGTCCATTGAAACAGATCGGTCAGATCGGGCGGGACGTCGAAAGTTACACTGGTGGCCGCGCCGCCGATCTCTCGGCGAGTGTCGGACACGGTCAGGGTATGAAAGTCACGTTGCATAACAAGGTCCCGTCATCGGTAATCATAGGTCGTGGTCAAGGACTGGATCACCGTCCCGCCAAGATAAGGCGCAAAGACAAAGTTGTCTGTCTGACGCATTCTGCCGCTGTATCCCTGCCAATCATAATCGACATCGGTCACGGCGGTGACGTGCAACACGCCATCCTCGGTGTGCGATGAAATCACGGGCGCTGATCGGGCTGTTTCTGAGTAACCTTCCAACGCCTTCGCGATCTCGGGGTCTTCCGCGTCGGTGTCATCCCCGACACGGTACGAGAACACGTCGTCCGGCTGCCCCATCCCGTATTTGAGGATGATCTGATGCGTGGCATCGGGGTGCCAATCGCTCCAGGTGGCAAGCAGGCTTTGTTCATCCTGCGCTTGTAGGATACGCGCGGCGATGTCTTCCGGTGCGTCAGCTTGTGCCGTCAGCACCAGAGCCGATGCAAGCGCAACTCCGATCAGGGTGGCTTGGATTGGTTTCATGATCAATCTCCGGGGCATTCAGCTGTCTTGCATGAAATCCAGCACCGCTTTCTGGTGCTGCGTGATCGGGCTTTCGCCAATCCCAGCGGGGCCGATTTCCAGATACGGACTTTTCAGCGATTTCTGCTGCTGTTCGCAGGCATAGATATCTTCGGTCGTGAAATCGCCCGATGCCATCGGATCATCTGCGCCTGCTGCATCGTCGCCTTGATATTTCGGGCCGCCAAAATCCCTCCAAAAGCCTGCGCTTTTCCACTGTTGCTTCTGGAACTCCCAGTTCGAAGCGTTGGCAACCTTTGTGCGGTTCTCGATCCGTGTCAGATCGGGGGCCAACGGTGTGATGATGAACAGATTCCAGCTTTCTTCGCTGGCCCCGATACCAATGCCGGGAAACAGCATCGGAACCCACGCACCGGTATGAGGTTCAGCGATCACACGCGGCATAGGAAGTTTGGCTTCGTGGTCCTTCGCGTAGGCCTCGGACGGGGGTTCCCAAAAGTGGTAATGCGGCCCCTTCCATCCGTATTCCGCCTTGGCATGGTCATACATATGCAGCGTATTCGAATGCAGATGGCTCAAGTGGTAGACGTCGATGTAATTCTCAACAACGATCTTCCAGTTGGCCTTGATTTCATAGGTGTTGCGCCCGTCGGTATACTCAACCAGTTCCTCGGGCTTGTGCGGGCCTAACAGGGGATCGACCTCTCCGAACCATTCGGCAAGGGTGGGGGCGTCAGGGTCCGGATGCACGAACAGCATCCCGCGCCAGACATCCACGCTGGCCGGTTTGAGGCCAAGGCAGGATTTGTCGACACCGTAGGGAAACTCCGACGCCTCATCCGGGACCGAGATCAGGTTGCCCTCAAGATCATAGGTCCAGTCGTGATAAGGGCAGGTCAGCGCTTTTTGTGTCTTGCCGACCGCGCGGATCAACTGGGTACCCCGATGCCGGCAGATGTTGTGAAAGGCGCGCAGCCGGTGATCGCGCCCCATGACGATGAACAGATTGTTCAGCCCGGCCTGAATCGACAGGTAATGGCCCGGTCCTTCGATATCTTCAACCAGCCCGGCAAAACGCCAAGTGCGCGAGAAGATCTGGCGCTGTTCGCGGTCGAACCAGTCCTGCGAGGTGTAAGCCTCGACCGGTAGATGGTGATACATTTTGGTCATCAGAGTACCTCAGGCAAGAAGATGGGCATATTGGGGAAACAGGCTGGCGGCGATCATCATCAGACCCAGCACAGCCCAGAGGCCGACGATGGCCCAGTACAGAACCGGGTCATCGTCGCGGTTGATTTCGAACACCAGAAAGGCTTGTCCGTTCATGATGGTTGGGACGATCCACCAGACAAAGAGCAGCCCCCAAACCCAGTAGAGACCAAGCACAGTGGCCACCAGCAGGATGGGCAGGGCAATGTAGTTCACCGTTCGCGTCGGGGTCATACTTTAGCCTCCAGTGTCGATGCCAGTAGAGAGGCGGCCAGTTTCAATTCGGCGCGCCATGCTTCGGGTGGGTCCAACGGGGACAGGGCGTCCATACTGACAAAGATTGCCGAAATGCCCTGTGTTGCTGCGCGTAAGGTTGCGTCTGGTGCCATTGGGGCCGCGCGCCGCAGGATTGCTTCGACCACGTCAAAGAAATCCGTGAGGCTGTCCATCAGACCTTGGCGCAGATCGGGGCGATCGGGCACTGTGGTGACCAGTGCCTGATAGGCCAGCATCAGCCGTGGATCGGTTCCGCTATCTTCGGAAAACAAGGTGTCTACCAGGTCCGAAGGTGTCGCCGTGTCTGGCAATGCCTGACGCAAACCGTCCAATGACGCGGTAAATCCGGCAATCACGTATTCGGCCAGCGCGGTTATCATTTCGTCCTTGTTTCCAAGGTAATGGCGTAAGAGCGGTCGCTTGACGCCGGCTTCATCGGCGATCCGCGCCTGGGTCGCGCCTTCCAGCCCGAACCGCGCCACGCAGGTTAGATAGGCGTCGAGTATTTCGTGCGATCTTTGGTCTTTTAGCGAAGGTCTGGGCATCAGGATCTCGTTTATTGTCACGAATGACAAATAAGCGAGAAATATACTTTGTCAACCATGACAATTTATTTTCGAACTGAGAGCGGTGAAAACCCGATCTCGGTTAGTAATGATGAAAAGCGGAAAGGATCGTTAGTTGCGCCGGGCCGCACCGGGCTGCACCGGCAGTTCGTTGAAATGCTTGGCCGTTAACCGGTTACGGAGCGGCCAAACACAGGTCAGTTATTATTTACGCGGGATCGAACGCAAAGTTGGTTTCGGAGGTTTGGCCGGTCACAGATTTGCTGGGCGTACCCGATACATAGACCTCTTCAACAGCGCGATCGTCTCCCATCATCTGCAGGACGAACAATTCTTCTGCAAGACTGCCAACGCGATCCATACGCAGGGCCATGGCGGGGGTGCTGCGGGCGTTCAGAACAACGACATCGGCCTCGGTTCCGGGGTCGAGGTTTCCGATTTTGTCTTCCAGACCCAGAACGCAGGCATTACCTCGCGTAGCCCAGTGGAAGGCCTGCAGGGGATGCAGAGCCAGCCCTTGCAATTGCAGAATCTTGTACCCTTCGTTCAAGGTTTGCAGCATCGAGTAGCTGGTGCCAGCACCGACATCCGTTGCGATCCCGTTTGAGATACCGCGCGCGCTCAGCCCGCCATGATCAAAGAGGCCGCTGCCCAGGAACAGGTTCGAGGTCGGGCAAAACACGGGATGTGCACCGGTTTCTGCAAGCGCGTCGATCTCGCGTGCCTCCAGATGGATCGAGTGCCCCAACAGAGTCTTTTGCCCCAGCAGACCAAAGGATTGGTAGACATCCAGATAATCGCGCGCCTGCGGATAAAGCTGCTTGGTAAAGGCAATCTCATCTTTGTTTTCCGACAGATGCGTCTGGATGTGACAATCCGGATGCTCCTGCGCCAAGGACTGCGTCATGGCCATCTGTTCCGGCGTCGATGTGATCGCGAACCGAGGTGTGAAGACATAGCCGTTGCGGCCCTTGCCATGCCAGTCCGCAATCAGCGCCTTGGTGTCATCGTACCCGGTTTGTGGCGTGTCCTGCAGACCTTCTGGCGCATTGCGGTCCATCAGGACCTTACCACCAAGCATGCGCATGTTTCGTCTGGTTGCTTCTGTAAAGAATGCATCCGCCGAGGTCTTGTGGACCGAGCAATAGGCCACGGCGGTCGTGGTGCCGTGGGTGATGAGCTGATCGTAGAATGCCCGCGCCATGTTCGCGCTGTGTGCATCCGAGGCAAAACGGGTTTCTTCCGGGAAGGTGTAATTGTTGAGCCAGTCCAAAAGCTGTGCGCCCCATGAGGCGATCACCTGCACTTGGGGGAAGTGAATATGCGTGTCGATAAACCCGGCCATCATAAGGTGTGGGCGATGGTCTGTCACAGGCACATCCCCGGCTTTGGCGCTGATCTCGGCGAAGGGTCCGGTGTGCTGAATGATGCCGTCCTGGATCAGCAGGGCACCGTCCTCAAGATAGGTATACGCGCCGGAATCTTCGCCGCTTAGGGGTTCGCGATGAAAGGTCAGCAGACGACCGCGAAGCAATCTCTGTGTCATGAAAGGTCTCGTTTGTAGGATAGGGAAAGAGTAGGGGGCAGCCCTGCGACTGCCCCGCTATGGATTAGGCCTGTTGTGCAGGTGAGTCGTCGTCGATCAGATCAGGCTCATCCGGTACGATCACACGATGCTCAAGATCCTCTTTGGGTGCGAACATCGGATAGACGTAAAGGAACGCGCCGATGATCAAGTAACCAATGGTGATCCCGTCGAACTGAGGCACCTGCAACGTGTAGGAATGGATGATCCCGACAGAAGACATCAGCCCACCAGCGACAGCAAACGCGCCCGCCATCCGGAACCGACCGTCGATTACGTCGGCCACAATGGCACCCCAGACCAGACCAGTGATGATCGCGCCTTGGCTCAGGGCAAGGTGTCCTTCGTAATGGGCACCTTCCATCAGTAGTGCTGCGGTCAGGCCTTCGTCACCCAGCGAGGGCAGTCCCTCGACACCGGTGCTGCGCAGAGCGTTCATCAGAGACCCCCACTTGACCATCAGGAAGGCCGAGATGTGAGGCAGGATCGCAAAGGATACGGCAGCCATGTGCATCGGCTTTACAGCCCAGGCCGTGTTGGTGATCAGGCTGACCGAAACAAAGACCAGGACCGGAGCCGCGGCGGCAATCGGGATCAGGCCCGCAAGGAAGGACAAGAAGCCCAGGAAAGCGGCGGCAGCGATCACAACAGCCACACCAACGATGTAACCGGCATGTGCATCAAGCCGCTTGTAGGCAGGGTGCCCGATGTAAACGGTTGTCGGGAAGGGCGAACCAAAAAGCGCACCCAACATTGTGCCTGCGCCGTCCGTTACTTGGCACAGTCCAACCGGGTAGTGGTCGCCTGCAGCCTCGGCCGATTCCACGTTGTTCATGGTTTCGATGAAATTGTAGATCTGTACCGGGATCAGCACCAGGAACAGCTCGGGGTTGGCGAACAGGTATTGCACACCGGCGATGAGGTCACCGAAATAGGGGACCGGCGGGTAAAAGCCGATGCCGCTGACGTCGATTTTGGACTCACCAAGGGTGATAGCAATCACCGTACCGGCAGCAATCGCGACCAGACCGGCCGGAACATTGCCCGGCAGGCGAAAACGTCCGATCAGACCCCACAGGATAAACAGCAGCGACGTGAAGCCGATGATGGGGTTTTCGAACACCTCGGCCAACGGAACGGAACCGATAAAGACCAGCGCAATACCACACAGCGTGCCCAGCATCCCGGCGCGCGGCGTGATCCGCTTCAGATAAGGCCCGACAATGGCACCCAAGGCCGCAACGATGCCGCCCATGAACCCGGCGCCGATGCCCACTTGCCATGCCAGCATGGGATCATTGGTTGCCCAGTAGATGGGTCCGATCACACCGAACAAGTAGACGAACATAACCGGCGTCGAGATGCCGTAGGGCAAGGCGGTGACGTCTTCACCCCGTTTGTTTGCGGCCCATTTGGCGAGGTACGTATAAACGGCAACACCGGCCAAAATCGCGACGGCGGCACCGGGAACAATGCGGCCAAACACGATTTCGGCGGGCATCTGAAACACGAACTGGCAGACCCCGGAAAGGATCAGCAGATTCACGAGGTTGTCAGTAAACAGCGCCCAGAAAGCGCTGAAGTCGCTGCGGGTAAACAGCTTGTATTCGTAGGTCCTCCCGTCCATGACGGTCTCCTCCTCTGATGTGACCGGAATGGCCCGACAGATGTCAGGCCGATCTCCCTTTCCGGTCGTGATGGTGGCCCCGCAGGGGCGCCTGGTTTGCCCCGGTCGGGGCGGTCGCGGCAGTTTCAGAGGTCAATTCAGCCATCACCTCGGCCACCACGAAGGTGGCGATGACGCTGGGCCGCTTGTCGCGGCTACCGCTTGCCCCGATAGGGCATTTCAAGTGTTCGATAGACTGTCCGTCACAGTGTTTGTGCGCCCAGTTCCTGAGCTTTACCCGCTTGGTGGCGGACCCGATCATCCCCACATAAGCGGCGTCCTGACGTTCCAGTGCGGCGGATGTCAGCAGGAAATCCAATCCATGATCGTGAGTCAGAACGATAAAGGCGCTGCCCGCAGGCGCACCCCAGATATCCGTCTCGGGAATCGCGCTGACGCGGGTTTCGACATTGGCTGTGCAAAGCTCGACCTCTTCGGGTCGAGTGTCGACGAGGATGCAGCGCACCGGCAGATGCTGAAACTGATTGGCCAAAGCACGCCCCACGTGACCTGCGCCCATGACATAGACGTGTGGCAAAGCCTCGTCGCGCTGGGTCGCGCGTTCTGTGGCGGCCCATTTGTCGGACGCACGCATGCGGGTCAGTTTCATCTCGACCCGCCCACCGCAGCACTGGCCGATTTCCGGGCCAAGCGGCACATCCAGATCCTGATGCAAAACCCCGTCGCGCAGCATGTCGCGGGCGGCGTTGATGGCCATGAACTCCAATTGGCCACCACCGATGGTTCCCCACAGTGCCCCGGGTGCCACGAACATCTCTGTCCCTTCATTGCGCGGCGACGACCCGCGCACGCGTGTCAGCGCAATGCAGATCACACTGTGCTGCGTGGACAGGAATTCGCTAAGGGAACCGGGGGCAGTCATGGCTCAGGGCCCCGCTTGCAGCCGCGCAACTGCCATCAGCACACGTTCCGGGGTGGCTGGCGCGTCAAGGCGCGGGCATTCGCGGTAATCAGCGACAGAGGCCACAGCCATTGACAGCGCCTCGAACACCGAAATGCCCAGCATGAACGGCGGTTCTCCGACAGCTTTGGAGCGTTTGATGGTCAGCTCGCGGTTTTCCGACCAGTCGGCGAGGTTCACATTGAAGATGCGCGGACGGTCGGACGCGAGCGGAATTTTGTAGGTCGACGGCGCATGGGTGCGCAGACGGCCCGCGTCGTCCCACCAAAGCTCTTCGGTGGTCAGCCACCCCAAGCCCTGTATAAACGCGCCTTCGACCTGGCCCTTGTCCAGCACAGGGTTCAACGAGCGTCCAACGTCGTGCAAAAGATCAGTACGCTCTACCCGGTACTCACCGGTCAGGGTGTCAATTGTCACTTCCGAACAGGACGCGCCATAGGAGTAATAGTAGAACGGGCGGCCTTGTCCTTTGGCCCGATCCCAGTGGATTTTCGGCGTCTTGTAGAACCCGGCCGCCGAAAGTTGCACGCGTGCTAGATAGGCCTGTTTGACGAACGTGTCGAAAGGCAGAACTTCGTCGCCGATATGCACCTGATTGGCGTGGAAGGCCACGTTCTCGGGTGTAACATCCCAGTTCTCAGCGGCGAATTTCACCAGACGCGCTTTGATCTGCTCGACCGCGTTCAACGCAGCCATGCCGTTCAGATCAGTCCCGCTCGAGGCAGCCGTGGCTGAGGTGTTGGGAACCTTCTCGGTGGTCGTTTTGGTGATCTTGATCCGGCTGAAATCGACCTGAAAGGCTTCGGCCACGACCTGCGCAACCTTGGTGTTCAGGCCTTGCCCCATTTCGGTGCCACCGTGGTTTAGGTGGATCGAACCGTCATTGTAGACATGCACCAGTGCGCCAGCCTGATTGTACCAAGTCGCTGTAAAGGAAATGCCGAACTTGACTGGTGTCAGCGCGATGCCTTTTTTCAGGATCGGCGACGTCTTGTTGAATTCGATGATCTCCCGACGGCGCTTGCGATATTCCGATGTCTCTTCCAGCTCTCCGATTAACCGGTCGAGAATGCTGTCTTCGACCTCTTGGTGGTAGGGGGTGATGTTGCGGTCCGTGGTGCCGTAGAAGTTGGCCTTGCGTACATCCAGCGGGTCTTGCCCGGTGGCATAGGCAATCTCTTCGATCATCCGCTCTGCCGCGATCACGCCTTGGGGGCCGCCAAACCCACGGAATGCGGTATTCGAAACCGTGTTGGTTTTCATCGGATGGCTGTTCAGGCGCACGTTCGGATAGAAATAGGCGTTGTCCGCGTGGAATAGCGCCCGGTCGGTCACGGGCCCCGAAAGGTCTGCTGAAAACCCGCAGCGCGCGGCAAAGCTGCCTTCGACAGCCTGAATGCGGCCATCATCGTCAAAGGCGACGTCATAATCGATCACAAAGTCATGGCGTTTGCCGGTCGCCGTCATGTCCTGATCCCGGTCGGGGCGGATTTTCACGGCGCGGTTCCACTTTTTGGCAGCCATGGCAGCAACCGCGCAGAACAGGTTCATCTGGCTTTCCTTGCCGCCAAAGCCACCGCCCATACGGCGCACGTTGACCACAACGGCGTTGGATGGCACGCCCAGGACATGCGCCACCATATGCTGCGCCTCGGACGGGTGTTGGGTTGAGCAATGCACGACCACATCGTCGTCTTCGCCCGGAATGGCAAAGGCGATGTGACCCTCGAGGTACATGTGATCCTGGCCGCCAACGCTCATGCGGCCCTTGATCCGGTTGGGGGCGGTAGCCTGCGCCGGGGCGACATCTCCGCGCTCCAGCTTGAGTGGTGCCGTGACATGCGGGTAACCGGCCTCCTGCGCGGCAATCGGGTCCAGCGCATGGGGCAGAGTTTCGTAGTTGATTTTTGCCAGTTCTGCGGCCCGGCGCGCGATGTCGCGGGTTTCGGCAACAACGGCAAACAAAGGCTGCCCATGAAACTGAATGGCATCGGTCGGGAAAACCGGTTCATCGTTCAGATGGGTCGGGCTGATATCATTGGCCCCCGGCACATCATCCGCGGTCAACACTCCGACAACGCCGGGCGTGGCCAGAACGTCGGTGAAGTCGATGCCCAATAGCTTGGCGTGCGCTACGTCCGAGACGCCGAGATACGCGTGCAGCGTGCCTTCGGGCTGGGCAATATCGTCGGTGTAATCGGCCCGTCCGGTGACATGCTTGATCGCGCTGTCATGTTTGACATTGGTGTGGGCCGCCCCGGTGATGGAAACGTTATCTTTCATTTTTTGTCTCCTTATCAGGCGCAAGCCAGTTGAACGGGGGCGTCGGTTTGGGCGTCGTTTTCAAGGTAGAAGCGACGCAGCAGGTTTTGGGCGGATAGCATTCTGTAGTCAGACGATGCGCGCCAATCGGTGAGAGGGCTGAAATCTTCAGCCAGCGCCTCGGCGGCGGCCTCAAAGCTTTCCCGCGACCAGGATTGACCGTTCAGCGCCGCTTCGGCAGCAGCGGCTCGCTTGGGCGTGGCAGCCATACCGCCGAATGCGATGCGCGCATTGCTGATGGTGCCGTCCGTGACCGTCATGTGAATGCCAGCAGCGACCGAGGAGATGTCCTCGTCACGACGTTTGGAAATCTTGTAGGCTGCATTCAGATCATCGGGTCCGGGCAGGGGCACATGGATGCTTGCGACGAACTCATCGGGTTGGCGGTCTTGCTTTCCGTAGTCGATGAAGAATTCAGCGAGAGGCAGCGTCCGGCTTTCAGAACCGCGCCGCAGCGTGATTTCCGCTCCAAGCGCGATAAGAACCGGCGGCGTATCCCCGATGGGCGAGCCATTGGCGATATTTCCGCCGACGGTTCCCATATTCCGCACCTGCCACCCTGCGATGCGATCCCAGTAGGAGGACAGGTGTGGCAGGTGTTCAGACAGAAGTTCCTGGCAATCGGTGTAGCTGGCGCCAGCACCGATCAGGAGGAGGGAACCCTGTCTTTCGACTGTTTTCAGGTCTTCGAGATGACCGGTGAAGATGGCAGGCCCGATGTTACGCAGGAATTTGGTGACCCAAAGACCCACATCCGTGGCACCGGCCACGATCGTGGCCTTGTGATAGGTCTGCAGGCAATCGGCAAGGTCATCAACGCTGGAGGGGATAATGCTCAGGTTGTCTTCCGGCCCGGATACAACGCGCCGATCGTCCTTGAGCGCGGCTAGACGTGCGGTCATGGTTTCACGTTCGGTATTCAGGTGGTCCGATGCCGGGGTGCCATAGCGGCTGACGGCAACGGCGGCACGGATGATTGGCTCATACCCGGTGCAGCGACACAGGTTGCCCTGCAGCGCGGTTTCAACCTGCGCTTTGGTCGGCTCGGGCGTTTGCATCCACAGTGCATATAGCGCCATGACGAAGCCCGGCGTACAGAACCCGCACTGGCTGCCGTGGTGATCAATCATCGCCTGTTGTACCGGGTGCAGACGACCGTCCGGGCCGGACAGGTGTTCAACCGTCACGACATGGCAGCCATCGACCGAGGCAAGAAACCGGATGCAGGCATTCACGGGAACATAGGCCAGACCTTCACCGCCAAGCCGTCCAACAAGAACGGTGCACGCGCCACAGTCGCCCTCGGCGCAGCCTTCTTTTGTGCCTGTCAGCCGACGCTCCAACCGCAGGAAATCCAGAAGCGTCTGGTCTGCGGATACGTTTGGAACGGACACATCCTTGCCATTTAGGACAAATTGGATGTCGGTGCGATGCGTCATGGTATTCTCCCTATGCCCCTGCCTTTCAGGTGGGTGATCGGGGGGACCATAGGCGCAACGATTGAGTCTTAAAATCGCCGGAAACGGCAAATACTTTCAACAGATCGTTGAAAAATAAAACACCATGGCGCAGTCTTTCCGCAAGGAGAGGATCGAATGTCGTACATCGAAAGCCTGCGTGTTTTTGTCAGAGTGATGGAGCTGGGCAGCATTACATCCGGCGGGCGCGACCTGCGGTTAACCCCGGCGGTGGCCAGCAAACGATTGAAAGAGCTTGAGAACCATTTGGGTGTGCGGCTGTTCAACAGAACGACCCGGTCGATGACCCCAACCGAAGTCGGATCAGTTTTCTACGATGAGGCCAAAGCCGTTCTGCTGGCGATCGATCACGCCGAAGCGCGCGTTGCGAGCTTTTCCGATGCCCCGCGAGGTGCCATTCGCATCACCGCGCCGCTGGGTGTCGGGCGTAGAATCGTCGCGCCTCTGGTGCCGGAATTCTCGGAACTCTACCCCGAAACAGAGATTCGCATGCGTCTTTCGGACCGCAAGGTGGACATGATGGCCGACGGATTGGACATCGCGTTCTTTATCGGTGAGCCCGGCGATTCCACCATGAAACTGCGGAAGTTTGCGGATTGCGATCGCGTGCTGTGTGCGTCTCCGGAATATCTGTCGAACTTTGGCGTGCCCAATACGCCGGATGACCTTCTGCATACGCCCCATAACTGCCTTTTGCTGCGGTATCCCAGATCGCCCGAATACTTCTGGACCCTCAACACCGACATGGGACCGCGAAAGCTGGAAGTTCACGGTAAATACGATGCGGATGATGGGGACGTGCTGACGGACTGGGCGCTGGCGGGCAAAGGGATCGTTAACAAACCACGCTTTGACGTGCGGGACTATCTTGAGGACGGTCGACTGGTCGAGGTCCTACCGAAGACACCCCCAGTGCAGACGATTTTCGGGTGCCTTTATCCGCATAAAAAGCTTCAGGACCCCAAGGTGCGCCTGTTCGTCGAACATATCGCGCAGCACAGCAAACGCTTTTTCGCGCCGGGCTGAAAAACAAAAAACTGGGTATGAAAACCCAGTTTGCCTGTCACCAATTTCTCTGTTGGTGCTATTGATCTCTGACTTCGTTGATCCACGCAACAATGGTCTGGCGTGCTTCTTCATCCATCTGAACCGCCGATGGTGGCGGCATCGCGTGGCTGATCCCGGCCTGCAGATAAATCTGGTCGGCCTGCCGGGCCACGTCACCGGGTGTTTCAAGGTAAACCTTCTTGGGTGCCCATTTCATTGTGCCATAGACCGGCTCGCGCGCATGACACATGGAGCAATTGCCCAGCACCGTGTCATACGCGGCCTCAAAACCGGCGGCTGACGCATATTTCTGTTCATATGGCGTCAGCTCGCGGGCTTCGGCGTCTTCCCATGTTTCTGTTGGCCTGACCGAAGACAGCCAAGCGATTATGACCATGAGAATGACCGTGACAGCCCAGGTCCAGTGCGGGCCTTCCCCGGTCGAGTGCATGGTGTTGAAGTAATGCCGGATGGTCACGCCTGTCAGGAAGATCAGGCTGGCAATGATCCACGAATACTCGGTTCCGAAAGCCAGAGGGTAGTGGTTCGACAACATCAGGAACACGACCGGCAAGGTCAGATAGTTGTTGTGCGTCGAACGCACCTTGGCGATCTTGCCGTATTTCGCGTCGGGCGTCCGACCGGCCTTGAGGTCTTCGACCACGATCCGCTGGTTCGGCATGATCTGAAAAAACACGTTGGCCGTCATGATCGTTGCCGTGAACGCACCAAGGTGCAAGAGCGCAGCGCGGCCAGTGAAGATCTGGTTATAACCCCAAGACATGATCACCAGGATCACGAATAGCAACAGCATCAACACGGTCGGGTGGTCGCTGAGCTTGGATTTGCACATCTGATCGTACAGCAACCATCCGATAGTCAGTGAACCGCCAGAGATCAGGATGCCTTGCCACAGCGCCAAATCCACCTTGGTTGGATCAAGCAGGAACAGCTCACCGCCGACCCAGTAGATGATCATCAGAAGGGCCGCTCCAGATAGCCAGGTCGTATAGCTCTGCCATTTGTGCCAGGTCAGATGTTCGGGCATCCGGGCAGGCGCCACAAGGTATTTGACGGTGTGATAGAACCCGCCGCCATGTACTTCCCATTCCTCGCCATAAGCCCCGTCCGGTAGGGCAGGGTTTGGCTTAAGCATGAGGTCCAGCGCGATAAAATAGAATGACGCGCCAATCCACGCCATCGCGGTGATCACATGCAGCCAGCGGACAGAAAAGGCGATCCACTCCCACATTACGGCCAAGTCGTACATGGCATTGCTCCTAAAGTTCAAAGTTCCTGTGCACTCTATGCGATAGAGGTTTGTTCTGGTATTGCTGCGAAAGACCAAGCAGTATCAAAAAATGCAAAAAAATGTCCTACTTCGATAACATCCGCACTTTTGTCCGTGTCTATGAATTGGGCAGCATGTCTGCCGCGGGCCGCGATTTGCGGGTTTCACCGGCTGTAACCTCGGCTAGGATTTCCCAGCTTGAAGAACATCTTGGTGTACGTCTGTTTCAACGTACAACGCGCAGCCTGACGCCGACAGAACAGGGAAAATCGTTTTATCGGGGGGCGACGGAAATTCTTGAAGCCGTCCAGAACGCCGAAGCGCAAATCGTCAATATCACCGAGAACCTCAAGGGATCGCTGTATATCGCCGCCCCCTTGGGGGTTGGTCGGCGTCTGATAGCACCGCAGGTGCCAAAATTTCTGGCTGAATACCCTGAGGTGAATGTTCGGCTAAGGCTGACTGATCGAAATGTGGATATCACGACCGAAGGCCTGGATTTGGCTTTCTTCCTTGGCCAGCCCGAAGACAGCAATTTGCGCATTCGAAAGATTGCTGACGTGGAACGGGTTCTGTGTGCTTCCCCGAAATACATCAAGAAACATGGGATGCCAGAAAGTGGCGACGATATTGTCGCCAACGGGCATGAATGCCTCAGCCTGCGGTTTCCCGGTGCAACTGAATTCCAGTGGCTTTTGAGAACCGAAACCGGACCAAAGCGATTCCGTGTTTCAGGGCGGTACGAGTCAGACGATGGCGACGTGTTGACGGATTGGGCCCTGGCCGGGCACGGCATCGCGTTGAAGCCGGTATTTGAGATTTCAAAGTACCTCAACGCCGGTACCTTGGTTCCGGTCGCGGTTAAAACACCACCGGAACCAATTCAAATGGCGTGTTTGTTTACCCACCGTCGTATGCAGGACCCCAAGACACGCCTGTTCATGGAGTTCATAATCGAGCGTATTGGTTCAACGATTGCTGAGACAAACACGCCCTAAAAGGCGGCTCAGCTGCCGCGATAGGTTGAGTACCCGAAGGGCGAAAGAAGCAGCGGCACATGGTAATGCGAGCGTTCGGACATCCCGAAGCGGATTGGGATTACGTTCAGAAAACGTGGATCCTCGGGCGGAGTGCCAGATGCGTCCAGGTATTCCCCGGCGTAGAAAACCAATTCGTACTCGCCCAATGAAAACTCGGCTTCGGGCAGGATTTGTTCATCCGTGCGGCCGTCATCATTGGTGACCAGGGTTTTCAGCAATGTACGGCCAGTCCCCTCAATTCGAAAAAGTTCGATTTTCAGACCCTCGGCAGGGCACCCCCGCGCCGTGTCCAGAACATGTGTAGTTAGGTAACCTGACATTTGCGCCTCTCTATAAAACTTGGAAATTACTAATCCGAATACTCCCCAAGAGGCAAAGGCTGACTGGCCGAAACTCTTTGTTGTATTTTTTGAAAAACATCGTCGATTATCTGGGGTATTCATCATTTCAAGAAGAAGGAAATTGATGTGACGCGTTATCCACGAGATATGACCGGCTATGGTGGGCAAGTGCCCACAGCCAATTGGCCCAATGATGCCAAAATCGCGGTTCAGATTGTGCTGAACTATGAAGAGGGCGGTGAAAACAACATCTTACATGGTGATGCCGCGTCCGAGGCTTTTTTGTCCGAGGTCACCGGTGCCGCCCCTTGGCCGGGCCAAAGACACTGGAACATGGAGACGATCTATGAATACGGCAGCCGTGCCGGATTCTGGCGCGTTCACCAGCTTCTGCAAGACCTCCCCATAACTGTTTATGGCGTGGCCACTGCGTTGGCCCGCGCACCGGCACAAGTTGCGGCGATGCAGCACGCAGGGTGGGAAATCGCCAGCCATGGCTTGAAGTGGATCGAACACAAAGACATGAGCCCAGACGAAGAACGCGCGCAAATCCGCGAAGCGATCCGTCTGCATACCGAGGTCACGGGCCGGCCGCCGCGCGGTTGGTACACGGGCCGTTGCTCGATGAATACAGTCGATCTGGCTGCCGAGGAAGGCGACTTTGCCTATATCGCAGACAGCTATGCCGACGATTTGCCCTATTGGACAAAGGCCGGTGGCAAAGATCAGTTGATCATGCCCTATACGCTGGACTGCAACGACATGCGCTTTGCGATTCAGGCGGGGTTCACCACTGGCGACCAGTTCGAAAGTTATCTGAAAGACAGCTTCGACATGCTGTATGCCGAAGGCGAAGCCGGTGCGCCCAAGATGCTCTCAATTGGTCTGCATTGTCGGTTGATTGGCCGGCCGGGCCGCGCCATGGCGCTGAAACGCGCGTTGGAGCATTTCATGAAACATGACGGTGTCTGGTTCGCGACGCGCGAACAGATTGCCGATCACTGGGCAAAGGAGCACCCCCCGATGCAACGCTTGACCCCTTCCGAAATGGACCAGCCCACCTTTGTTGCCGAATTCGGCGGCATATTCGAACACAGCCCATGGATTGCCGAAGGCGCGCATGATCTGGAGCTTGGGCCGACCCATGACAATGCTGCCGGAGTTCACAACGCGCTGGCGCGGGTGTTCCGTACGGCCTCTGCCGAAAAACGTCTGGGTGTTCTGACTGCCCACCCGGATCTGGCGGGCAAGCTTGCCGCAGCAGGTCGTCTGACCAAGGAAAGCACGGCTGAACAGGCCGGGGCCGGTCTGGATATGCTGACGGACGAAGAACGCGCGAATTTCACAGCGCTGAACGAGGCATACACAACCAAGTTCGGCTTTCCCTTCATCATTGCGGTCAAGGACAACACGAAAGCCAGCATTCTAGACGCCTTCCACCGCCGTATCGATAGCGACCGCGACACCGAATTTGCCGAAGCCTGCCGCCAGGTCGAACGGATCGCGGAACTGCGCCTGATCGAGAAGTTCGCGGGATGACGACCGTCCTGAATCTTCTGCCCCTGACGTCCGAGGCCTTTGCGCCATTCGGCGATGTCATCGAAGTGGCTGGTGACGTGGACAAATACATCAATCAGGGCAAGTGCGCGCGGTATCATGACCGCGCCGCACTGGATTTCAACGACGGGCGCGCAGGGATCAGCGTGTTTCAGTCCGAGGCGTTCAGCCTGCCGATCAAACTGGACATGGTCGAACGTCACCCGGATGGAAGTCAGGCCTTTCTGCCCTTGTCGGACAAACCCTTTGTTGTGGTCGTGGCGCCCGACGAAGATGGAGTCCCCGGACAGCCTATCGCATTCAAAACAGCACCGGGGCAGGGCGTGAATTACCACCGCAACACGTGGCATGGGGTTTTGACCCCTCTTCACGCGCCCGGGCTTTTTGCAGTGGTCGACCGAATTGGAACCGGGCCCAACCTTGAGGAGCATTGGTTCGAGGAGCCCTTCACAATCACAGAATGAGAAACCTAGCCGGAAGAGGAGCCGGTTAACGTCTCTCAAGGGAGGAAAGACAAAATGTCAGATGCAACCATCGGAACGCCGGAGCAGCTCCGCGATCCGAATTACTCACCACCACTTATCAAAGCGGTCCCACTGGGCATTCAGCACGTGCTGGCGATGTTCGTCTCGAACGTTACGCCAGCCATTATCGTTTGCGGCGCGGCTGGGTTTGGGTTTGGCTCGAACAGTCCCGATTTTCCGCAGATGATCTATATGATCCAGATGTCGATGTTCTTTGCGGGCGTCGCCACGTTGTTCCAGTCCATTGGTGTGGGTCCTGTCGGAGCCCGTTTGCCCATCGTGCAGGGGACATCATTCGCCTTCATCCCGATCATGATCCCGCTGGTGGTTGGAAAGGGCGTTGATGCCATTGCTGTCCTGATGGGCGGCGTTGTTGTTGGTGGGCTGTTCCATGCGTTCTTGGGGCTGTTCATCGGACGTCTTCGATTTGCGCTGCCGCCACTGGTGACAGGTCTTGTGGTGACCATGATTGGTTTGGCGCTTGTGAAGGTCGGCGTTCAATACGCCGCTGGCGGTGTGCCCGCCATTGGTACCGAGGAATACGGATCGGGCCTGAACTGGTTTATGGCCAGCACCGTGATCGTGGTCACGCTTGGTCTGAAGTTCTTTGCGCGGGGTATGTTGTCTGTGTCGGCGGTGCTGATCGGCCTGTTGGTCGGGTACGCGGTGGCATTTGCACTTGGTCAGGTGAATCTGGGTAATGTTGGCAACGCGGCTTCCTTCGCACTGCCGAACCCGCTGCATTTCGGCATTGAATTTTCGGTCGCGGCGATCATTGGCTTCTGCGCGATGTCCTTTGTATCAGCGGTCGAAACGGTGGGCGACGTGTCCGGTATCACCAAGGGCGGCGCTGGACGAGAAGCGACCGACAAGGAAATTCAGGGCGCGACCTATGCCGATGGTGTCGGCACCGCAATCTCGGGCCTTTTTGGCGCGTTGCCAAATACGTCGTTCAGCCAGAACGTCGGTCTGATCGCCATGACCGGTGTCATGAGCCGCATGGTTGTCACCATCGGTGCGCTTTTCTTGATCATTTGTGGTCTGATCCCGAAAATTGGTGCGATTATCTCATCCATCCCGATCGAAGTGCTTGGCGGTGGCGTAATCGTTATGTTCGGCATGGTGGTCGCGGCGGGTGTCTCGATGTTGTCGGACGTGAACTGGAACCGTCGCAACATGGTGATCTTTGCGATTGCGCTGAGCCTTGGCCTTGGATTGCAGCTTGAGCCCGGTGCTTTGCAGTATCTGCCCGGCACATTAAAGGTTCTGGCCACCTCGGGTATCCTTCCCGCCGCCGTCATCGCGATTGTTTTGAACCTGGTTCTGCCCGAGGAACTTTCGGACGAGGCAACCGAAGAGGTTTCAGGTGGTATGGCGGGTCACGGTCAGGGGTCGATTGGACATGACGATCACGTCTAATGATGCCTGAAATGGCATTCCACGCGACACAGTAAAAAAAGCGGCGTGCCGAGGTACGCCGCTTTTGTTTGTTCCTAAATCCTACTGTCAGGATCAGATTTGAGGAACCAGAGGCCGAACGACCAAGCCGCCCCGAAATCAAGGTGGCCCATCGTATGTTCCTGGCTATATAGTTGCTATTTAGCCGCCGTACTGAGGCGCTTTTGCTGAGGGTAGGCAACCGATCCCGGTCTCAGTGCCATGTGTCGATTTACATCCTTGTAAAGAAGATACCGGAACTTGCCCGGACCACCTGCGTAACAGGCCTGGGGGCAAAACGCGCGCAACCACATGTAATCGCCGGCCTCAACCTCGACCCAGTCATTGTTCAACCGATAAACAGCTTTTCCTTCGAGGACATAGAGCCCGTGCTCCATCACATGCGTCTCGAGGAATGGGATGACTGCACCCGGCTCAAACGTGACAATCGTGACATGCATGTCGTGACGCAGGTCACTTGGGTCGACAAACCGTGTTGTGGCCCATTTGCCGTCTGTGCCGGGCATGGTTGTCGGCTCAATATCGTTTTCGTTGAGGATCAGAACATCGGGCTTATCCAGCCCTTCGACCGCCTCATAGGCTTTTCTGATCCAGTGGAACCGCAGCGTTTCTTCAGCGTGGTTGTGCAGCGTCCATTCACTTGCACAAGGCAAATAGGCATAGCCACCAGGGGTCAATTCGTAGGTTTCGCCTTCGACGTTCAACGTCGCTGTTCCTTCGACAACGAACAAAACGCCTTCGGCCTCGGGGTCGACCTCAGGCCGGTCAGAACCCCCGCCCGGCTGCACCTCCATTATGTATTGCGAGAATGTTTCGGCAAAGCCGCTCAGCGGGCGCGAGATTACCCACAAGCGCGTGTCGTCCCAAAACGGCAAGAAGCTGGTCACGATGTCCCGCATTGTGCCTTTGGGAATGACGGCATAAGCGTCCGTAAAAACAGCGCGGTCAGTCAACAGTTGGTCCTGCGCGGGATGGCCCCCGTGCGGCGCGAAATACTTGGTGTTCATGTATGCTCCTGAAGAATAACCGTTTGCTCTAAAATATGCGCCAGTGACATCCATCGACCACCCGCAAAGAGGCGACAGCTCTATTCGAAAAGATTTGAAAGTGCCCGTTGATGCACTGCCAGGACCAAGCAGTATTGCTAAGCGACCCTGAAGGGTTGGCTATTCTGGCGGCCATGACAATTGATCTTCCGGTTGGGGGCAGGTCCAACCCGCAACCGTTTCATGGTTATCATCACGGTGGTTTTCTTCCGAAATAAAATCGACAAAGCTATGCCAGAAGCCTTCATGCGAAAAATTCAGGCGTCACAGCCATTCAATTTGCAAAAAAGCGAAACTAACCTACGATAATATCGTATTAAGGAAATTGTCGCGCGAAGCTCTTGATGGGCGGCGTGCTGGCATGTTTGAATTTTCGGGCAATCCCGGAGTAGCAAGTCGTTTACCTAAGAAGACAGGTAATTCGGCTTTCCGGCATTTGTTCGAAAGGTGCGTCTCGGTCAGACCGGGGACAACAATAAGCACTAAAGACGACCAACATGGAGATATCAGATGAAAAAATTTGCAACGCTACTGGGAGGCGCATCAATGGCGATCGCCGGGCCTGCTATGGCCGCGGACATCGTGATCGGTGTGCCGAACTGGCCATCGGTGAATGCGACAGCGCATATCCTGAAGGTAGCGATTGAACAGAACCTCGGGCTTGAGGTCGAACTGCAGAACGGTACCAACCCAATCGTTTTCGAGGCGATGGATTCCGGTGCGATGCATGTTCACCCCGAAGTTTGGATGCCGAACCAGCAGAATCTGCACGACACTTATGTGACCGACAAAGGCACCGTTGCGTTCAACCCCAATGGTGTTGAAGCGTTCCAGGGCATGTGTGTCGACAAGGCGACAGCGGATGCCAACGACATCCGTTCGATCGACGATCTGACCAACCCCGACATTGCCGCGCTGTTTGACAGTAATGGTGACGGCCAGGGTGAAGTATGGATCGGTGCGCCGGGTTGGGCCTCGACCAATGTCGAGAAAATCCGGGCCAAGTCATACGGCTACGATCAGGTTATGGAGCTGACCGAGATTGACGAGACCGTCGCCTATGCGAACCTCGACAATGCGATCAAGGCAGGCGACCCATGGGTCGGGTTCTGCTACACGCCGCACTACGTGTTTGCCCTGCACGATATGCAGATTCTGGAAGAGCCGGCCTATGACGCGTCCAAGTGGAATGTGCTTCAGCCAACCGACGATCCGGATTGGCTTGAAAAGTCCGAGGCCGGTGTAGCCTGGGATCTGGCCTATTTGCACCTGCACTATGCAAAGGCGCTTGAGGATGAATATCCCGAGGTTGCCCAATTGCTGGCCAACATGAAGCTAGATACCGATTCGGTTTCCGCCATGACCTATGCGCTGGTGATCGAAGGCAAAGAGCCTGCTGCCTATGCGGAAGAGTGGGTGGCAGCCAACGAAGATGCCGTTTTGGACTGGATGTCACAGTGAGTGACGCCAATCAGGGCTGAAACTCGGACAGGCCGCCGGAGTTGACCGGCGGCCTGTTCTGCATCGAAGGGACAAAAATGACAGAAACAGTCGTAAAACTGACGGATGTCTGGAAGATCTTTGGCGCACGGGCCGAAGAAGCCATGACCGCAGTGCGGAACGAGGGCATAGGAAAGCCCGAAGTTCTGGAAAGATTTAATTGTGTCGTGGGTGTGCAGGGTGCCACCTTCGAAGTGCCTCGGGGAGAGATTTTCTGCATCATGGGCCTATCGGGCTCGGGCAAGTCGACGCTGGTGCGGCACGTGAACCGCCTGATCGAGCCGACCGCAGGCAAGATCGAAATTCTGGGGCACGACGTGTCCAAGATTTCCGAAAATGAACTGCGGCGCATTCGGGCACAGCAGATCGGGATGGTGTTCCAACATATGGCGCTGATGCCGCACCGTTCGGTGCGCGATAACGTGGCCTATCCGCTGGAAATTCGAAAGGTTTCCAAATCGAAACGCTGGGCGGTTTCCGATCACGCGCTGGGTCTGGTGGACCTGACTGGATATGAGGATCGCCTGCCCAAAGAACTGTCGGGCGGTATGCAGCAGCGGGTGGGGATTGCCCGCGCGTTGGCTTCGGACCCGGAAATTCTGCTGATGGACGAACCGTTTTCGGCCCTTGACCCGCTGATCCGCTTGCAATTGCAGGATCAGTTCAAGGCGTTGGTGGCGCAGTTGCAGAAGACGACATTGTTTATCACTCACGATCTGGATGAGGCCATTCGCATCGGTCACCGGATTGCGATCATGAAAGACGGCGTGATCGTTCAGATCGGCACGCCGGAAGACATCGTCATGAACCCGGCGGACGACTATGTGCGCGAGTTTGTACAGGGCATCTCCAAGCTCAAACTGGTCAAGGCGCATTCGATCATGGAACCCATGGAAAGCTATTCCGGCCCGACCGAGGGCGCGCCACGTGCAGACGAAGGGGCGGATCTGGATCAGTTGATCGACCTGGCCGTCAATACGGATATGCCAGTGATCATCACTGACGCGGGCGCCGATGTGGGCGTTGTGACCAAACCGCGCCTGCTGCGCGGAATTCAGGGGGGCAAAAATGACTGATGCAACCACAGAGGTCAAAGTAACGGCCGCCTCAGATATCGAGGTCGACCGCGAGGCGCTGGACCAGTCCATTCACGATTTCGTCGGGCCGAGCGGTGATTACTATGTCAACGCGTTCCACAAAATCCATGACGCAACCAGCCCGGTTCCGAACACGTTCAACCTGTGGGCAGCGGTGCTTGGGCCTTTCTGGTCGGCGTCGCGCGCAATCTGGGGCATGTTCTGGACCTTCCTGATCCTGGAAATCATCGCGTGGGTTCAGATCGGTAGAGGTGCCTGGGGTAACCCCGGGGCCGACTTGGCCGAGCGTGCCGAGCGCCAGCAGGCCCGCGCGAACGAGTTGCTGGAACGGGCTGGGGAAGCCACGGAAAAGGCCGACATAGACCGATTCACCAAACTGGCTGAAAACATCCAAAAGGCCGCCGATACCAGCTTTGAAAAGGCTGCTGCTGCACAGTCCGAGGCTGTGGGTATTATGGTCACTGGCCTGCTGATGCTGCTGGTGTTCAAACTGGTGCAGGGGTTTTACGCGGATCGGGTCTATGAAAAGCAGTATTCGAAATGGCGGACGGATCCGGCCAGTACGGAAAGCGGCCGTTCCACGCGCAACACAGTGATGGGTGCCATTCTGGTGGCCGCGATTGCGCCATTGATCGTCTATAAGTTCACGGTGAACGCTTCGTTGCCCCTGTTGGATGCCTTCCCCGAGGAACAGGTGTCCGAGATCATTTTGGGCCCGGGCGAGGGAACGCTGTTTTCTAACCTGGCCAGTTGGATGGAGGCGAGGATTGACGCTGCTGCCGCTGCTGGGGGAGACGTCTTTGACGGGATTGTCGCCGGTGTCCGTTCGGTTCTGGATGCGTTGACGGTGGCGTTGATCGGGTCGCCGTGGCCGGTTGTGATGCTGGTCATCTGCGTGACCGCATGGCGTGCGGCGGGTCCGCGCGTGGCGATCTTCACCGCGTCTTCGCTGGCCTATATCGCCTTGCTGGGCTACTGGGATGTGGCGATGGAGACAGTGGCCCTGGTTGGGGCTGCGGTTCTGCTGTGTGTTGTGTTCGGCATCCCGCTGGGCATCTGGTTTGGCAAGTCCAAACGCGCCTATCGCGCAGCGGAACCTGTGCTGGACTTGATGCAGACGCTTCCGGCCTTCGTCTATCTGATCCCGATCATTGCCTTCTTTGGCACGGGTAACCCGCCGGGCATTCTGGCCACGATCATCTTTGGCATGCCACCGGTGATCCGTCTGACTGCGCTGGGTATGCGCGGGGTTCCGGAAAGCATCAAGGAAGCGGCCGTCGCCTTTGGCGCGTCCAAATGGCAGTTGCTGAAAGATGTGGAAATCCCGCTGGCCTTGCCGTCCATCATGACCGGGGTGAACCAGACCATCCTGATGTGTCTGTCGATGGTGGTGATCATCTCGCTGATCGGCGGTGGTGGTTTGGGCAAGGAAATCCTTGAGGCGCTGCAATACGCCGCCAAGGGTCCGGGCCTGCTGGGCGGCTTTGCAATCCTGTTCCTGGCCATGGTCATGGACCGGATCGTGCAAGGGGCCTTCCGGCGAGAAGACGAGAAACTCTGAACATACTCGCCCCCGGTTTCCGCCGGGGGCGTTTTTCTTTTACCGGGGACAACAATGACAGACCGTTATGAACAATCCATGATGGAAAACCTTTACTGGTGGGGGGTGCCCACCCTGTTCCGCTGCCCGAATGTCGGGCCTGAAGGGCAGGATATCGCGCTGGCTGGCGTGCCCCATTCCACCGGCAATGGCACGACCGAGCGGGATCAGCATCTCGGTCCGCGCGCCTTGCGCCATGTCTCGGCCGTGCAGCGCCGTGTTCATTCGCTGTTTGGGATCGATCCCTGGAACACTGCGCGGATTGCCGATGTGGGCGACGTGCCGTTCCCCAGGGCCAATGACAACGAGGACTGCATCGAGCGCATCACGCAGTTTTACAAAGATATCGATGCAGCCGGTGCGCGGCCTGTTTCGGTGGGTGGCGATCACTCCATAACGGGCGGGATCGTGCAGGCGCTGGGCCGGGGCAAGCTGGCGGGCGGTGAGCCGATTAGCTTTCTGCATCTGGACGCCCACACGGATGTGTTCACCAAGGTCGATCATTTTCTGGGCGCCAAGAAATCGGCAGCGCATTGGGGGGCTTATCTGGCCGATCAGGGACAGGTCGACCCGACCCGGTCTATGCAGATCGGACTTCGTGGCCATCCACGCAGCCTGGACTGGCTGCAGCCTTCATACGACTATGGGTATAACATCGTCACCATGCGCGAATTCCGCCAGCGCGGGCTTGCAGATGTGGTGGCACAGACCAAAGAGGTTCTGGGTGACCGCCCGGTCTATATCACCTTTGATCTGGATTGCCTCGACCCGACAGTTGCGCCTGCGGTGTCCAATCTGGAACCCGGCGAAAAGGGGTTCGACATTGACGAAGCCGTCGGCATTCTGCACGCCGCGCGAGGGTTGAACATTGTGGGCGGAGACGTCGTCTGCATGATGCCCACCAAGGACAGCCCCAACAACATCACCGCCCTGACAGCAGCAGCGGTGATGTTCGAGATGATCTCGATGATCGCTGAGAACGTCAGTGGGGCCTAAGGTCGCCGCGCATCCACTGCCTGCGCTAGCACGCAGAGCAGTTCGAACATCAGCGAAATACCAAGCCAGGCTGTGCCGCCCTCGGGATCGAAGGGCGGCGCGACCTCGACCAGATCGGCCCCGACCAGATTGACGCCAGCCATCTTGCGAATGACCTGCTGCGCCTGAAAACTGTTCGGTCCGCCGATTTCGGGCGTGCCGGTGCCGGGCGCATAGGTCGGGTCGACGAAGTCGATGTCATAGGTGCAATAGGTCGGTGCCGTTCCGACAATACTGCGCACTTCGGTCATGACGTCGTCGATGCCGCGATCGAACAGTTCCTCGATGCGGATGATGCGGATGCCCTGCGCCTCGCCCCATTCGATGTCTTCCGTGTTATAGGCGGTACCGCGAATGCCGACCTGAACAAAACGTTTCGGGTCGACCAGTCCTTCTTCGACCGCGCGGCGGAACGGGGTGCCGTGGGTGAACTTATGACCACCGAAATAGGTGTCGAACAGGTCGGTATGGCTGTCAAACTGGATCAGGCCAAGCGGGCCGGATATGGCCAGCGCGCGCAGGACGGGCAGGGTGGTCAAGTGATCCCCTCCAGCGGTCAGGGGGGTGATGCCGCGATCCTGCAAATCCGAGTAGAACGCGGTCACCCGCTCCAGCGTATCCCCGATATCCACCGGGTTCGGCGCGACGTCGCCGAGATCGGCGCAATTGACCATTGAGAATGGCGCGACCCCGGTCACCGGGTTCATCGCGCGGATCATTGTCGAAAAATCCCGCAGCTGACGCGGACCATGCCGCGCGCCTGGGCGGTTGGTGGTGCCGCCATCCCAAGGAATGCCAACAAGACCCAGTTCAACCTCGGCAATGCGGTCGTGATCCAGTGTCATGCTGGGCAGCCGCATGAAGGTGGGAATGCCGGCGAACCGGGCAAGCTCCATCGCCGAGACCGGCTGAAAAAACGAATTGGTCATGAGGTCCCCATTCTCTGTCGGTTGTGGGTGAGCCTAGCGGCAGAATTGTCGATTGAAAATGGTCTGGCGCGATCAGATCAGAATGCGAAAGCGTTTGCGGATTTCGGCATCCTGAGCGTCGGTCAGATACTTCGGATGATGCTT
The DNA here is from genome assembly GCF_056539465.1 of Ruegeria sp. BB1. Lineage (NCBI taxonomy): Bacteria > Pseudomonadati > Pseudomonadota > Alphaproteobacteria > Rhodobacterales > Roseobacteraceae > Ruegeria > Ruegeria sp. BB1. Next base: position 59,936 of record NZ_JBQFVB010000007.1, on the reverse strand, counting down.
GGCCAACACCTCTTTGGCCTTTTCGCGTGCCGCCGACCAAGCGTCTGGTGCGCCTTCTTCCTGCCACGTGCGCGGCTCGTTCCTATCGGCCAGATCCGGGTAGAAGTAATCCCGCTCCATCGCCGCGTACGTATGCGAACTGCCCAGAAAATGACCGTCTCCCAGAACCGAATGGCAGATCGCGTCGAAGCCCAGGTTTTCCTCAGTCACTTCGATCCCACGCAACGCCCGGTAGGTGTGCGAGTGCATTTCGTTATCCAACACAAAAGCCTCGAAACTGACACCCAATAGCGAGGCAGTCATGCCCGAGCTTTCATAGATCAGGTTGCCCCCGGCCAGTGCGGCAGCCAGCGATGTCATCCCCTTTTCCGCGCCGTATTGCGCGTCGATGGCCTTTGCGTCGGCCATCGACGCCGCGACACCCGAGGGCAGACCCAGCCAGTTTGTGATCTGCGCCGAGGCGGCGTTCAGGATGGCGGTTTCACCGCTGCCCCCGGCAAACGAGCCGGTGCGCAGGTCCACGATGAAGGGCCAGTTGGAAAACACCATCGGAAAGCCGGGCTGGATCGCGTTGACCATGACCAAACTGGCCAGTGTCTCGGCCAGCGATTGCGCCAGAAACCCCGCGAGTGTTGCAGGGGCGGTTGCACCTGCTTGCGCTGCGGTGATGCAGGACATGGGTATGTTGTTTGCGATACATTCATAGACCACGTCCACAGCATCTTCGCCGAAACGCAGCGGAGATATTACCGGGCTGATATGGGCCTTCAGAAAGGGGCGTTTTGCGAACTCACCCGGCCCGCCGGCCACGATATCCAGCATCTCGACAATCGGGGCGACATTCTCGGCCAGCGTGAATGAAGTTGCCACTGGTTTGGTCGTGTTGCGCACCAGTGCATAGACTGTGTTGATGTCCAGATCACGTACATCCGGCAGGTCGGTTGCCACACAACAGCGAGTGAACCAGCTGACATTGGCCAACGTGTCCTGCAACCGCGCGAAATCATGCAGATCAGCCAATGTCGAAGGCCGGTACAGACCGGTATCCATGTCCAGGGTCTGTACGGCGGCTCCTCCGGTGCCAAAGAACACGCGGTCGCCGCCAACCTGAATGGATCGGGTTTCGTCCCGACCGTGGAGGGTGAATGTCTTGGCGGCGCCCTGGATTACGCGCTCTACCATTTCTCGTGGAAACACCAACCGACCCTGTTCACCCGGCTGCGCACCAGCCGCCCGCAGATCTGTGGCCAGCCGATCCGGCACCTCGCCCATGCCCAATGTTTCCAGCAGGCGCAGGGCGGTGTCGTAGATTTGTGTGATCTCGGGCTGCGTCAATGGCTTGAACGCGCCGCCCTTTTGACCGGGCGGACAGGGATCGATCACAGGCTTGGCCGCGCGCTGCGCATGCCGGGCCCGCCGACCGCTTCGTTTAGCACCTTCCGAGGACATCCCTTTCCTTTCCCGCGCGTCTTTCGGAAACCCTAATCGGCAAATCCAGTCTACGGCAAAGGGGATTTGCGAATTTCAAAATCCTCAATCGCAGTTTCGATTTTTCAATACAGTCGATGCCTCTGTTGTCGGCTCAGCCCTTTTTTCCGCAAGACTTGTCGGGGACAAGAGGGAGCAGAGCCATGAAGTCGCGCACCAAGGTCGTTGTCATCGGCGGCGGGATCGCCGGATGTTCGACGCTGTACCACCTGACGCAAGAAGGGTGGACGGATGTGGTTTTGGTCGAGCGGAACGAGCTGACCTCGGGCACGACATGGCATTCGGCGGCACAGGTTACGAATTTCGGCATGAACCAGACAATGGTCGGTCTGAAATCTCATTCGATCCGGTTGTATAAGGAACTGGCCGAGGACCCGGATTATCCGATCAACTATCATCATGGCGATGGTGGTATCCGTCTCGCCAACACGCAGGCCCAGATGCAAGGCTATCGCCATTTCGCATCGATGGCACGCGGGATGGATGTGGAATTCGAAGTGATCGACGCCGAGGAATGCGCCCGCCGCCACCCTTTGATCTCGACCGAGAACCTGATTGGCGGGCTGTGGGATCCCATGGATGGAGACATCGACCCGGCCCAGCTGTGTCAGGCGCTGGCGCGCAGGGCGCGCAAAGCCGGGGCCGAGGTGTATCGCAACACCCCCGTTACGGCCTTGACACAACACAGCGACGACACTTGGACCGTGCATACCGAACATGGCGACATCGACTGCGATGTTGTGGTGAATGCCTGCGGCTACAGGGTTAACGAGGTTGGCGCGATGATGGGGGTTCACCATCCGGTCGCGTCGATGGAGCATCAGTATTTCCTGACCGAAGAAATCCCGGCCATCCGAGATGCGGGGCACCGGATGCCTCTGCTGCGCTGCCCGATCAGCGACTATTACTGCCGACAGGAAAAAAACGGGCTGCTGCTGGGGTTTTATGAGCAGGATTGCAAGACCTGGGGGATGGACGGGATCGACCCAAACTTCGTCAACGCCTTGTGCCCGGATGATCTGGACCGGGTGACTGACGTGCTCGAAGGCGCGTTTGCCCGAATGCCCGCACTGATGGAGGTCGGGGTTCATACGATTGTCAACGGGCCGATCACTTATACCATTGACGGCGCGCCTTTAGTTGGGCCGATCCCCGGCAAACGCAATGCGTTCTGTATCATCGGGTTGCGTGCGGGGTTGGGTGAAGGGGGCGGCCACGGTTGGCTGCTGGCCCAGCAGATCGTGCATGGAGAGGCCTGTTATGACACTTGGTGTCTGGACCCGCGCCGATTCACGGGTCATGCGAATGTGGAACTCACGGCGCTGAAAGCAATTGAAGACTATCAGAACGAATTCCGGTTTCACTTCCCCCATGAACACCGCCCTGCCGGACGACCGGCCAAGACGACGCCGTTAACGCCGGTGTTGGCGGCAGAAGGGGCGGAATTCACCGTGGTCAACGGGTGGGAAAGGGTGGAGTACATCAGGCCTTCCCCCAGCTTTTCTCCGACGCTTAGTTTCGATTTTGACGAAACCTTTGATCTGGTCGCGGCTGAGGTGGCAAATGTGCAAACCGGCGTCGGGCTGGCCGAGGTGAATGGTTTCAACCGGATCGAAATCACGGGTGCGGATCGGCACGCCTTTCTGGACCGGATGTTCTGCGGCACCGTAACCCGGCGCGAGGGCCGGGTGGGGCTGGGGTATTTGTTGAACCATCACGGCATGGTCAAAGCCGAGGCGACCGTTGCCAACCTGCCGGCCAGCGATCGGGGGGCCGCCCGTCTGTGGTATGGCTCGGCCGCCGCCAGTGAATTTCACGACATGGATTGGCTGGCCCAGCATGTTCGGCCTAGCGAGGACGTTCAGCTGCGCAGCCTGACCAGCGATCAGACCATTCTGGTGCTAGCTGGCCCGAAAGCCCGCGATGTACTGTCTGCCTGCGCACGTGGCGATTGGTCCGCTTCGGCGTTTCCGTGGCTCAGCGTGCGGGAATGTTTTGTCGGGATCGCCCCGGCGATGGTTATGGGTATCAGTTTCTCGGGTGAGCTGGCTTATGAAATTCACGTGCCCAACGCCTCGCTTTATGCAGCCTATCTGGCATTGCGTCAGGCTGGGGGCGCGTACGGGTTGAAACTGTTCGGCGCGCGGGCAGTGGAATCCATGCGCATGGAGAAGAGCTTTCTACATTGGAAGGCCGATCTGATCACCGAATTTGACCCGTTTGAGACGGGGCTGGATCGCTTTGTGAAGCTGAACAAGGGTGAATTTATCGGGCGCGACGCATTACTGAAACGGCAGGCAGAGGGTGCGCGCAAAAAACTGGTTGCTCTGCAGGTCCACGCAACACAACAGCCTGCGCATCCCGGCGCGTCATTGATGCAAGGTGAGCGTGTTGTGGGCACAATTACCTCGGGCGATTGGGGGCACCGCACCGGGCTCAATCTGGCACATGGGTTTGTCGATCCCGAACTGGCCGATATCGGGGCTGAAATGGAGCTGGATTCCTGCGGTCATCGCGTGCGCGCTACGGTCATACCGCCGTCACCCTACGATCCGGGATTCGAGCGGATGCGAGAGTAATTCCAGCCCGTCAGTCGACTTCACCATTGCCGCCAGCGCAAAACTTTGCTTGGGTTCGTTTCGAAGAAATCGAAACATTGGGTGTTTGCGGTGTCGAAATCTCTGAGCCTTCGTTGGCTGGAAGTCTTCCGGCTGGTGGCCAAATCAGGGTCGATCCAACAGGTCGCATCCGAGACGGGGCTGTCGATAAGCACCGTCTCGAACCATCTGCGCAGTCTTGAGGGCGCGTTGGGTGTCGATCTGGTCGATCACGGGCGCCGCCCGATGGGTCTGACCCCTGCGGGTGAGGTTTTCGCGCGATATGTACGCGATGGGCTGACCGTGCTGAAACGGGGAGAGGCTGAAATCCGGTCCGGCAACTGGCAGCATGCAACAGACCTGCGGCTGGCCCTGATCGACGATTTCGACAATCAGATCGCGCCGGATTTATTCCGCTTTCTGGCTCAGGCCCTGCCGCGATGCAGTTTCCGCCATTATACGCGCCCTAGTCACGAGATCATCGCCAACCTGCAAGAGCATAAACTGGACGCTGGCGTCGCCACGCGGCCTTCGGAACGGACGGAAGGGCTGATCGAATACCCGCTGATGCGCGATCCGTTTATTGTGATCCTGCCCATTGGATATCAGGGTACACCCGAAGATCTGCTGACGCCTGATGCAGAGTTGCCTCTGCTGCGCTATTCACGCGACCTTATGATCGGCAAACAGATTGAGATTCAGCTGACCCGCAGCAAATACAACCTGCCCAACCGGTTCGAATTGGAATGCAATCACTCGATCATCGGGCTGGTTGCCGAGGGTAGCGGCTGGGCAATTACGACCGCCGCCTGTTTCCATCGCGCTCAGAGGTTCCACGACAGTCTTAGGGCGATCCCGTTTCCGGGGCGGAACTTTGTGCGCACCGTGTCGCTGTTCACAACCGAGGTGTATCCCGAAACAACCTCGAAACTGATCCAAAAGGTAATGGCGACGCTGATACGGCAGCATTTCACCGACCCCATGAGTGCGAGTCATGCCTGGCTAAAAGATGATTTCCGCACCATGGAGGCCGAAGCCGCCTAGCTGTTAACAGGCGGCCCGAGGGATTGGCCCTCTACGATATGTGTGTCTAGCCGCTTACCGCTGCCACCTGCCTGGTTTTCAAGCATTCCGATCAGCTCTGATGCGGCCCTGCGACCCATTTCCCGGTGCGGGACGTGTACGGTTGTCAGGCGGGGCGTGACAATCCGGGCCAGCTCGATATCGTCAAATCCGGTGATGGAGACATCCCCGGGCACACTCAATCCCATTTCCTGCGCCCGATGCAGGGCGCCCACGGCCAAAACATCGTTGCCGCACAGGATCGCGGTGGGCGGCATATCCTGCGCCATCAAGCCCGAGAAAGCCGCGGCCCCGTTTTCAATCTCATAAGGGGTTTCGATGATAGTCAGGTCTGACAATGTCAGATCATTCTGTCTGACCGCATCCTGTACACCTTCGATCCGCAGGCGGGCGCGATCATTGCCTGCGCTGATGCCTGAAATCACGCCGATCCTTCTGTGGCCCAAACCGATCACACGGTTTGCCAGTTCGGCCATTGCCGCACGGTTGTCAAAGCCGATACAGGGAAGCTGCCCATCGGGCAGGTATGACCAAGCGACCAAAGTTGGAATTTTCCATCGCTCAAGGTTTTCGTAAATCTGCGGTTTGCGGTCATGTCCGATCAACAGCAAGCCGTCCGCGCCACGCGCGACCAGCGTTCGGATCTGCTCTTCCTCGATCTCCGGTTTGTAGGCCGAACTTGAGACCAGCAGCGTATATCCGTGCTGGTGCAATTCTTCCTGAAACGCCTGCAGGCCACGGGCGAAGATGGCGTTCTCCATCGTCGGAATAATCGCACCAATCGTCGAGGATCGCTTGGCTGCCATCACGCGCGCAGCAAAGTTTGGCACGTAACCCAGCGCGTCTACAGCTGACTGAACGCGCTGGCGCGTCGCCTTGACCACCTGATCTGGGTTGTTGAGGCAACGTGATACGGTTGCGGTCGAAACGCCAGCCAGTTTGGCCACATCATCCAATGTTGGCGCCGATCCAAGTTTCGACATTTTCAAATCCGCCATTCACTTTTGCCAATAAGTCTAAACTTAACCGGGTCGCAAGGAAAGCCGTTATGTAAGCGCTTGCATTTTTTATGTAAGCGCTTACAAATGAGATCGGGCCGATTCCAAAGGGAGTCCTGAGAAATGTTTCTGACCGCATCCATCATCGTGTTCGTCATCTATTTTGCGAACGTTGCCATGGGGGCATTTGCGGGCAGCGCGTTTCTTGGGGACGTAGGAGAGATGTTGGTCCTGTTCGCGGCGTCGATCCTGTTCGTTGTCGCAATTCTGAAAAGGGAAGCTGACCGCGACGCAGAAAGCGACGGCTGACTTTTTTGCTTGGGAGGGCAATTAATGAACAACGACAAAAAAGAACTGGCCTCGGCAGAGCGCCGCAATTTCCTGAAGCTCAGCGCTAGCGGTGCATTCACTGCTGCACTCGTGGCCGGAGCAGGCGGCGTGTTGTGGTCATCCGAAGCGGCAGCGCAAACCGCAAAAGAGGAAAAAGAGCGTGAAAACGCTGCGGATCATGTGATGACGATCGCCACGGCCTATGTGCTGGGCGCGTCGCGCAGCTATCCGATCATGCAGCTGGATCTGAAGGAAAACATCCAGAATGCCACCAACGGCAAAGTTTATGTGAAACTGGCGCCGGGTGGTCAGTTGGGTGCAGGCGGTTCGCTGGTGCAGAAAGTGCAAGGTGGCACCATTCAGGCCGCGCAACATTCGCTGTCGAACTTTGCGCCTTTCGCGTCCACCGTTGACCTGATTAACATGCCGTATCTGTGCGGCTCGAACCAGCGTTTCACCAACCTGGTGCATTCCGAAACTTGGAAGAATGAGGTCCATCCCAAGGTCGAGGCCGCCGGGTTCAAGGCGCTGTTCTATGTGGTGATCGACCCGCGTGTCGTTGCGGTGCGTCAGGGCGGGAACCCCATTGTCACACCAGCAGATATGAGCGGCGTGAAGTTCCGCGTGCCGGGCTCAAAAATGCTGCAACAATACTACCGGATGGTTGGCGCGAACCCGACGCCGGTGGCCTGGGGTGAAACACCTTCGGCAATCAAACAAGGCGTGGCCGATGCGCTCGATCCGTCGGTCGGCGCGCTTTATGTCTTTGGGTTTAAAGACATTCTCAGCAACGTGACCTTCACGCAGGCGGTGCCGGACAGTCAGGTTTATTCCTGTAACCTGGAATGGTTCAACTCGATGCCTGCGGATGTGCAGGAAGGTATCATGTGGGGGGCGGAAATGACCAGCCACCAGAACCTGTCCAAAGTACCCTCGGCCCGCGCCTTTGCCATGGCTGAACTGAACAAGGCCGGTGTGCAATTCCAGTCGCTGACCGACGATCAGTTGGCCGAGTGGAAAGATGTCGGTGGCTATCAGCGGTCGGAATGGGATCCGTTCAAGACCGAGTTGGCCGGATCAATGGACAATTTTGAAAAGCTGGTCGAAGCGGCCGGAACGCAGGGCAAATACTACGTCCACGACGCGTAATACCAAGCCGACGGGCGCAGCCAACGTGCCCGCTATCATCCTTAGCAGTCAGGCCGAAACCGGCCCGTAACAGAAGGCCAACGCCTGACTGCTCTTTTGTCGAGGGATACGATGACCGTTCTTCAAAACATAGACCGCAACGCCGAACGCTGGCTGCTGCTGGTGTTCTACGTGATGCTGGTGATTACAATGGCCATCGAGGTTCTGCGGCGAGAGATTTTCGCGTTTTCCTCGATCTGGGGTGAGGAAATCGTTCGCTATTCCTTCATTTATCTTGCATGGATCGGGGCTGCGGCTGCGGTCCGGGAACGCGCCCATATCCGCATTGACGTAATCATGCATTACCTGCCGCAACGACCCAAAGCGCTGTTGTATATCTTCGGTGACCTTGTGATGTTCGTCGTGGCGATCATTGCACTTTACTGGTCGTTCGAGGCGGTCCACGTTTCGGCCAAGTTCGGCTCGGTGACGGACGGGCTGCGAGTGTCCAAGGTGTGGTTCCTGATGGCGGTGCCCACCGGATTCGCGCTGATGATCTGGCGTCTGATCCAATCCTTCCTGCGTGATTTGAAATCGCTTCGTGACGGCACGCCCGTTTTCGAAGGCGACAAGCTGTTTGACTGAGGAGAAACAGGATGCTCTGGAATTCCCTCAATCAAACCGTTGAGCTGGGCTGGGATTTTTATCTGCCTGTAATCATGTTCGTGGGCCTGATCGCGCTTGCGGTTCCGGTATGGGCCGCGATTGGTACGGCTGCGATTGTCATGCTGATTATGTCGGGCGACCTGCCGCTCAGCCTTGTTGGCGAAAGCCTGTTCACCGGCATCGACGCTTTTGCGCTGACCGCCGTGCCGCTGTTTATCCTGACCGGCGACGTGCTGGTGCGCACCGGGCTATCGCGCAAGTTTCTGGATGTAGCCGAGGCGCTGACCTGTTTCGCCAAGGGCGGTTTCGGATCCGCCACCGTTTTGGTCTGCGGCATGTTCGCGGCCATTTCCGGCTCGGACGCGGCGGGGGCTGCCGCAGTGGGCCGCATGACCATCAACCGGCTGGTCGAAAGTGGTTATCCGCGCCCCTATGCCTGCGCGCTGGTGGCCGCCGGTGCCTGTACCGGTATCCTGATCCCGCCCTCCATTGCTTACATCATCATCGGTCTTGTGTTGGGAATTTCCGCCTCGACCCTGTTCTTGGCGGCGTTGATCCCCGGTCTGGCCATTCTGGTGTCGATTCTGGTCACCAACATCATCATGAATCGCCTCTATGCCTATGAGGGCGGCGGCATGATGACCATGGGCGAATGGCTGGCCAATCTAGGCAAAGCGCTGAAATCCGGCTGGTACGCCTTTATCGTGCCAGGCATTATCTTTTACGGTATCTTCTCGGGGCGTCTGACCCCGACCGAGGCCGGCGCCACCGCCGTTGTTGTCACTATCATCATGGGCTTTATCCTGCGTACGCTGACGCTGGCCGATTTCCCCTCAATGCTGGTCAGTTCCGCCAAGGTGAATGGCGTTATCCTGCCCATCATCGCTTTCTCTGCCCCCTTAGCCGAGGCGCTGGCGATCATGGGTGTGCCGCAGGGGTTCGTGGCCTCGATTACATCGTTGACCGATGACCCCTATCTGTTGATCCTGCTGATGATCGGCATACTGATCGCCGCTGGCTGCGTCATGGAAACGACACCGAATATCGTCATCCTTGCCCCCATCCTCAAGCCGTTGGCGGACAATATCGGCATGAACGAAATTCAATTCTGTATCATGATGATCACCGCGTTGGGTGTGGGTTTCATTACCCCGCCTCTGGGCCTGAACCTGTTTGTCGTATCTGGCATTACAGGCGAGTCCATTCTGAAGATTGCCGCACGTGCTGTGCCTTTCGTATTAACGATGCTGATCGTGGTTTTGCTGATCGCGTATGTCCCGGCGGTGTCGACCACTTTGCTACCTGAAATCTACCAATAGGACTTGCTGACTATGCCTCGTGACTATCTGAAAAAGGCGACGCTGACCCCTGAATCTCATGCGTCCGAAGTGCATGAAACGGTCAAGACCATCCTTGCCGATATCGAGGCTGGTGGCGACGCCAAGGCCATGGAATATGCCGCCAAGTTCGACAAATTCGACGGCAATGTCCTAATGACTCAGGACGAGATTGACGCCGCCATAGCGCTGGTGCCGGAAAAACTGAAGGCTGACATCCGATTTGCCCATGATAACGTGCGCCGCTTTGCGGAAACGCAAAAGGCAACCGTGTCCGATGTTCAGATGGAGATCGTGCCGGGTTTCGTCGCTGGCCAAAAGGCGATCCCGGTGGATGCGGCGGGATGCTATGTGCCTGGTGGCCGGTACAGCCATATCGCCAGCGCGATCATGACGGTCACGACGGCCAAGGTTGCCGGGTGCCGCCATATCACGGCCTGTTCCCCTCCGCGTCCCGGCGCAGGGGTTGCCCCGGCGATTGTTTATGCGGCGCATATCTGCGGGGCCGATAGCATTCTGGCCATGGGCGGCGTGCAGGGTGTGGCCGCGATGACCTATGGCCTGTTCGGATTGCCGCGCGCCAATATCCTGGTTGGTCCTGGCAATCAGTTTGTCGCCGAAGCGAAACGTATCCTTTACGGCAAGGTCGGCATCGACATGATCGCAGGGCCTACTGACAGCCTGATCCTTGCCGACAGTTCATCCGATGCGCATGTGGTTGCGACCGATTTGGTCTCTCAGGCTGAACACGGCTACAACTCGCCGGTTTGGCTGGTCACTGATGATCGTGCCCTGGCCGAAAAAGTGATGGAGTTGGTGCCAACGCTTATTGAAGACTTGCCGGAACTGAACCGCGAAAACGCCTCGGCCGCGTGGCGTGATTATGCCGAGGTGATCGTTTGTTCGGATCGTGAAGAAATGGCGGCCTGTTCTGACGAATACGCGCCCGAGCATTTGACCGTTCAGGCCGAAGATCTGGATTGGTGGCTGAACCGGCTGACCTGCTATGGCTCTTTGTTTCTGGGTGAGGAAACGACGGTTTCTTACGGCGATAAGGCGACCGGAACCAACCATGTGCTGCCGACATCAGGTGCCGCCAGCTATACCGGCGGTCTGAGTGTTCACAAGTACATGAAAATCGTCACCTGGCAGAGGGCCACGCGCGAAGGTTCAAAGCCTATTGCTGTGGCAACTGCCCGGATTTCCCGCCTGGAAGGGATGGAGGGGCACGCCCGGGCGGCAGATGTTCGTCTGGCCAAGTATTTTCCTGATGAACAGTTTGACCTGACCTCAGATGGATGACCCCCGATCTCTATTTGATCTGACGGGGCAGGTGGCCTGCGTGACCGGGGCCAGTTCGGGGCTTGGTCGCCGGGTGGCGGTTGTTCTGGCTGCTGCCGGTGCTCAGGTGGTTGGCGTGGCCCGCCGGGCCGAGGCACTGTCAGATTTGAAACGCGAAATCGGTGAGCGTGCCGAAACCGTGGTTGCCGATGTGGCCGATCGGCCGGTGACAGGGGCGTTGGTGGAACAGATAGGCTCGAAATTCGGATCGCCGGACATTGTTATTCACGCGGCCGGGGTAAACACGCGTGAAGCAGCGGATGATGTCACCGCCGAAGGTTGGGATGCCACGCTCGCGCTGAACCTCAGCGCGCCGTTTTTCCTGAGCCAGGCGATGGTGCCTGCCATGAAGAAACGCGGTTGGGGACGGATTGTGAATTTCGCCTCGCTGCAAACCACACGGGCTTTTCCGGGGGGCATTGCTTATGGTGCAACCAAGGCCGGGATCGGGCAACTAACCCGCGCCATGGCCGAGGCTTGGTCGCCGCACGGGATCACCGCCAACGCCATCGGGCCGGGGTTCTTCCCGACCGAACTGACCCAAGCCGTGTTCGATGATCCCGAACGTGCCGCTCGCAACGCGGCTCAGACTTGTACCCAGCGCAACGGGCGGGTTGAGGATATCGACGGGCCGATCCTGTTTTTGTGCTCGAAAGCCTCGGATTACGTCACCGGGCAGGTGCTGATGGTTGACGGAGGGTTTACGGCGAAATGAAAGCTCTGGTCTATGAAGGTGTAGAACAAGTGGCCTTTCGGGATGTCCCGGATGCTGCGCCGCGGGAAGCCGAACATCTTATCCGGATCGAGGCCGCTGGCATCTGCGGATCGGACATGCACGCCTATCTGGGCCACGATGCACGCCGCCCGGCACCCTTGATCCTTGGGCACGAGGCCGCAGGCACGATTGTAGGCGGCCCACGCGATGGCGCGCGCGTCACCATCAACCCGCTGGTGAGTTGTAGCAAGTGCAGCGCGTGCAAGTCGGGGCGCGAGAACCTGTGCGCCGACCGTCAGATCATTTCAATGCCACCGCGTGAAGGGGCCTTTGCCCAATATGTCGCCATGCCCGCCAGCAATCTGGTCGAAGTACCGGCACATGTGAGCTTTGCAATGGCTGCGCTGGCCGAGCCTCTGGCGGTCAGTTGGCACGCGGTCCGGCTGGGCCTTGAGGCGCTGCATCCCACGATGGATCGCAAAGCGTTGGTGATTGGCGGCGGCGCCATCGGTGTGGCCGCAGCGCTGGCATTGTCTGCGATGGATGTTGATGATGTGGTTATCGTCGAACCCAGCGACGGACGGCGCGCATATTTGCAGAGCACTGGTGCGTTCAACGTGGTCAAAGAGACGATGCAAGACTTCCCCCTTGTGATCGACGCGGTCGGTTTTGCTGCCACTAGGTCCATGGCCTCAACGATGGTTCAGCCGGGCGGGGTAATTGCCCATGTCGGGTTGGGCGAAGACGCCGGAGGGCTGGATATACGCCGCATGACCTTGCAGGAAATCACTTTTATCGGCACCTATACATATACGGCCGAGGATTTCCGGCAAACCGCGCAGGCCATTTTTGATGGCCGATTGGGTGGTTTGGATTGGGTTGAAGAACGGGCCCTGTCTGAAGGCGCCGAGGCGTTTCGTGACTTGCGCAATGGGGTCGTTGCGGCACCGAAAATCATCCTCATGCCGTGGGCATAGGTCCGGAAGAAACGGAGGGATTCATGTATAAGAAAATTCTGGTTCCAATGGCGTTGGATCACGATATTTCGCAACACACGCTAGAGGTCGCCCGCGCGCTGACCGCCGAGGGTGGCGAGATCGTCGCGCTGCACGTCTATGAGATGCCACAGGGTTCGGTCAGTGCCTATCTGGACAAAGAGATGGTCGCGGAAGGCTTTCGGGCCGCTGCCAGAGTATTGAAAGAAAAGACTGAGGATCTTGAGGGCATCCAGCCCGAGATCGTCAAGGGCCACACCGCCCGGAGCATCATTGACTACGCCAACAGCAATAATTTTGACTGCATCGTCATCGGTTCGCACAAGCCGGGCCTCAGCGACTATTTTCTGGGATCGACCGCGTCGCGCGTCGTCCGTCATGCCGGATGTGCGGTGCATGTGCATCGTGGCATCTGAACCATCAATCGCGCCCCGGGCGCCCCAAACAGGACTGACAGACCGGAAATGAACATAGACAAGAAGATCACTGACGATCTGGTGGCGAACGATATTTCGTTTGTAACCACCGTCCCGTGTAAGCAGCTTGCTGGCGTGATCGAGGAGATCGACGCGCGGGACGAGATTTTCCACATCCCGTCAAACAAGGAAGACGAAGGGATGGGCCTGTGCGCAGGCGCGTGGATGGGCGGTAAGCGCCCGGCCATCATCATGCAGAACACCGCGATTGGAGTGACCATCAACACGCTGGCAACGCTGATCCAGTATTATCGCATGCCGCTGCCTATGCTGATCTCATACCGTGGAGAATTGCGCGAACCCGTTGCCTGTCAGGTGGAAATGGCGGTGCATACCAAGGCCCTGTTGGCGCAGATGAACATCCCGACCTACCACTTTCACCATCAGGCGGATGTCGAGGAATTGGATGCGATCCTGAAATACACCTTCGTGTGCAACAAGCCGGTCGCAATCCTGACCGATGCCAATTTCTGGGGAGGCTACGGCGACCAATGATCCGTTCTGAGATTCTGAAAGAAATCGCCCCGATCCTGCGTGATCAACTGGTTGTCTGCAACATCGGTATCCCCAGCCAGGAACTGCACGCAATCGATGATCAGCCGACCAATTTTTATATGCTGGGCACGATGGGGCTGGCCTCATCCATCGGTCTTGGGCTGTCGCTGTCGCAGCCGAAGCCGGTGATCGTGATTGACGGGGATGGTTCGATCCTGACCAATCTCGGCACGCTGCCGACCATCGCCAACAACATGGCCGATAACTATATCCTGCTGATCGTCGATAATGGCTCTTATGGCTCGACCGGGGATCAACCGACCTATGCGGGGCAGAAAACCTCGCTGGCGAAAATGGCCGAGGCTGCCGGGTGCGAACGTGTGATCGAATGCCAGGCCGAAGAGACAGGCCGTGTGCTGCAAGAGGCGCTGGATGCCAAACAGATGACCATCATTGTAAGCAAATGCGAAAGCGGGAATGCCAAGATGCCTGTCATCACAATGGATCCGGTAGTCATCCGTGACCGCTTTATGAAGGCCGTTCAGGCTTGATCCCAAGCAACGCGATCCACAGCGCAGAAGACGCTCGCCGCATTTCGCGGCGGCGTCTGCCGTGGATGGTATTCGACTACATTGACGGCGCGGCGGGGCTTGGAACCGGCGCTGCTCGCAACCGTGCCGCCCTGGACGCTATGACAATACGCCCGCGGGTGTTGCGGGACGTCAGCGAACGGTCTCTGGCGACCGAAGTCTTCGGCCAGCCCACACAACGCCCCTTCGGCATCGCGCCAATGGGCATGTGTAACCTGTCCGCACCCGGGGCTGATCTGATGCTGGCCCGTTTGGCTGCGCAGTATTCGGTGCCGTTGGGCGTGTCTACCGTGGCGTCGACGTCGATGGAGGAGATCATAGTCGAAGCCGAAGGCAACGCCTGGTTCCAGCTTTATTTCAGCGGCGACGGCTCGGGCACGTTCAAGCTGGTCGATCGCGCCCGCGCTGCAGGTTACGAGACGCTGGTGCTGACCGTGGATGTTCCCGAGGTCGGGCGGCGCCCGCGCGAGCTGCGCCATGGGTTCAAGATGCCCTTTCGGATCGGCCCACGCCAATTCGTCGACTTTGCCCTGCATCCGAAGTGGTCCCTTTCAACCCTGATGGCAGGTAAACCTCAGATGGCGAACTTTCTGACTGAGGGTTACGAGTTTGACCGCACCGAAAGCCGCGCAAAGGCAACATGGGAGACGCTGGCCCGTCTGCGCGATCAATGGGAGGGCAAGCTGGTCGTCAAAGGTGTGCTAGACCCCGAGGATGCGCTGGCCGTGAAAGCAGCGGGCGCTGATGCCCTTCAGGTCTCAAGCCATGGCGCGCGGCAGCTGGACAGCGCCCCGGCGGCGATTGAAGCGCTGCGACAGATACGCACCACCGTGGGCGACGAATACCCGTTGTTCTATGACAGCGGGTTGCAGTCCGGTGAGGACGCCATAAAGGCCATATCCGCGGGTGCGAATTATGTGTTCTTTGGCCGCATCCTGCAATTTGCAATGGCCGCCGCAGGCGAGGCGGGCCTGCAGCAGCTTTGGGATGTGTTGAGCGAAGAATTCAGCATTACCATGGCCCAAATCGGAGTGACATCCGTTGGTGAACTGAAGGATTGACCGCTCGGATCACCTTTCGCGTTCCAATAGCTGTCCGTACCCGGGGATGGGTTCATCGATATTCAACAGTTGCAACGCCTGAAACAGCATCGCCTGGTTCGAGCTGATCACCGGTTTCCCAACCACATCTTCCAGCCGGGCTATGACCTCGACGCTGCGCATGTCGGTGCAGGACAGAACCAGCGCGTCGGCCTCGGGGTGATCAGCCCCGCGGCCCAGTTCGAATACGGCATCCGGCTCTAACGCCCCCTGGCCTTCATTGCCAAGCGGTTCAGACACTTCCGAGCGTTGGATCGAGTCCACCCCCAGCTTGCCCAGAAAAGCAATCGCCATGTCGTTGATCGCCGGAACATAGGGCGAGGCGAAACCGATACGCTTGGCCCCCAAGGTGGACAACGCATGCACCAACGCCCCCGCTGCGGTCACCGTCTTGGCCCCGCTATCGGCGCTGATGCGGTTGGCCAGATCTCGGTCGAACTCGGGGCCATGAGTCAGCGTGGCCGAGGTGCATCCGTAAAAGACAACGTCCGGCTTGGTTCCCATCAACAGGCGCAAAGGCTCATCCAAGTCGGCGGCCCCTAGATCGTGCATCTGGGATTCGTCGGGGATTTCGTCCTCGTCATACCCACCCAATCTGGCTACGTGCAGTGAAACGCCTGCCGGGGACATCAGGGCCAGGTCAGGCTCAAAATTGGTGTTGGTGAAGGGCACCAGCAGGCCGAACCGGGCCCGCCCTCTGGAAGCTGTCATATCTGTCCCTCCTGTTTCCATTGCGTCAGGATTTCTATCGCTTTGACCAGCGCCGCCTGCGGACCGACGGTCATGCGCAGGGTATGAGGCAGGCCCGCGCCGCCTTGCGGGCGCAGGAACACGCCCTCGGACCGCAACCTTTGATCCGCGCTTGCTGCGGCTTCGGTGCTGCCCATGTTGAGCAGCACAAAGTTGGTGAAACTGGGATAAGGCGCGAACCCGGCCTGTTTCAACTGGGCCGTTGCCTGATCCCGCAAGCTTGCGGTGATCGCGCAGGTTTCGCGCATATAGGCATCGTCCCGCACGGCTGCCGCTGCAGCGATTTGGGCGCTGGCCGGGACGTTGTTCGGGTTCATCACTTTACGCAACTCTCTGGCGATGGCAGATGGAAACAGACCCCACCCGACGCGAAACCCCGCCATGCCGTATGCTTTTGAAAACGTGCGTAAAACGACCGTATTGCCGCCCTGAACCAGATCGAAAAACCGCTCGCCCAGGTGATCAGAAAATTCGCCATACGCTTCATCGATCACCAACAGGATGTCAGGCCGCAGGCCCTGACGCAGGCGGACAAGTTCGGCTTTCGGAATGCGCGTGCCGGTCGGGTTGCCGGGGTTTGCGACAAAGACGATCCCGGTATCCGGTTGGACCGCGGCAAGCATGGCGTCGACACTGACGACGGCATCTACTTCGGCGGCAGGGTCGAACCGCGCGTTTGTCACCTGCGCCGCCGTTTGAAAGAACGGATAGGCATGGGCGGGCGCCAGTACCGCCCGGTCTGGCCCTGCGAACACGCGCGCCAGGCATCCGATCAGGTCGAGCGATCCGTTGCCGCACAAAATACCATCGGGATCTATTCCGTGCAGTTCGGCCAGTGCGTGCCGCAGGTCCGTCCAGTCCGGATCGGGATAGAGCATCGCGCTGCCCAACGCCTGCGCCGCCGCCTCGGTCGCCTTGGGGCTGGGCGGGCGCAGGCTTTCATTTTGCGACAGCGAGATCAGGGTTTTGCCCTCGGGCGCGTCAAGGTTGGCCAGCGCATAGGGGGACATGCACGCAATATGCGGGTGCGGTTGGGTCATGTTTGCCTCCGATACTGGGTTTGGGCCATCGCCTCGCTGACAAGGCCCGCGCGGACGTCGCTTTGCACCGCCTCCTCCGGGCGTTCCTCGGGCAGGCCAAAGCCACCCCCACCCGGAGTTTCAAAGATCAGCGTTTCACCGGCCTTGATCCGAACCTCACCTTTGCCCGGCAGTTGGCGGTTTTCCGGCATCACGGTGATGCGACCGGACGCGCCGTCCAACCCACCTTCTCGGCCGTTGGCTGGGTTCTTGATCCGCTCGACCGACAGGAACAGCATCAAATCCTGATCCTTGGACGCGCTGAGTTCGATATGCTGCCCCAGACCGCCGCGCAGACGCCCGGCGCCACCGGAATCGGACCGCAGTTCACGACGGTGAAAAAGCACAGGGGCAACCGCCTCGGTGGTTTCGACCTGACTGCCCCAAACGCCGCTGGGAAAGGCCGTGGCCGACAGACCGTCCAGCCCGGGGCGTGCGCCAGTGCCGCCATTGAACACCAATTCCAACGCAAACTGGTCATCGCCCCGATCGGTCGCTTCAGGCGCGTGGCGCAGGGGCAGATCGTACATGCATGATGCCCCCTCGGCCGGAACCTTTTCAGGCAGGGCCTGCGACAAGCAGCCATAGACCAGGTCGGGGGTCATCTGCCCCAACGTATGCCGCATCGCCACCGGTGCCGGAGGTTGCGCGTTCAGGATACAACCCTCGGGGCCCGTCACCCGAAACGGATCGAGCGAACCCGCATTGTTCGGGATATCCGCCCCGATGATGCAACGCAGGGCAAAGACGGTATAGGCGGTTGCATAGTTCAGTGGCACGTTGATCCCTTTACCCACACAGGCCGCTGTGCCGTCGAAGTCCAGCAACAGGTGATCATCGGCGATGGTCAGCGCTGCGTGCAGCTCGATCTCTTTGTCGTAACCATCTACTTTCAGCACGTGTTGCCATGTGCCCTTGGGCAGGCCGGCGATAGCATCTAGCGTGCCGCGACGTGACGTTTCGATGATGTAATCGGACAGCGCGCTCAGGTCGGTGATGCCAAATTCCTGCATCATCTGAACCAACCTTGTTGACCCGGCCTCGCAACAGGCGATCAGGGCATAAATGTCGCCCTCGTTGGCGATGGGCTCGCGAGAGTTGGCTTTGACGATCTCAAGCACCAGCGCGTTGACCTCGCCTTGGCTGACCAGTTTGCAGGGGGGGATCAGCAGCCCTTCGTCATAGATATCCGACCCTTCCGGCCCCATGCCCAACCCGCCGAGGTCGACCAGATGCGAGGTACAGGCCGTATAGCCGATGAAGGTATCGCCGTGGAACACGGGCATCATCAGCAAAAAGTCGTTCAGGTGACCCGAGGCGATCCACGGATCGTTGGTCATATAGATGTCGCCGGGTTTCATATCGGTCTGGGCAAATCTGGCGCGCAGGGTTTTGACCGCCTCGGCCATGGTGTTGATATGTCCGGGCGTGCCGGTGACAGCTTGTGCCAGCATCCGGCCCTGCATGTCGAATATCCCGGCCGAGATATCGCCGCATTCGCGCACGATCGGACTGAAGGCGGCGCGGATCAGCGCCTGCCCCTGTTCCTCGACCACGGCCAGAAGTCGGTTCCACATCACTTGCAGGCGTGTATCTGATTGGATCATCCCTGTGCCTCCTCTTGCCGCGTCAGCCAGATATTGCCCTGGCCATCCACGGTTGCGCCGAAATCTGCGCTAACAAATGTGGTCGTTTGTGCCTCGACAATCAGCGCCGGACCGCTGAGCGTTGATCCCGGCGTCAGGTCGGTGCGGCTGTAGACGCCTGCAGAGCGCCATTCCCCGGTAATGTCGCACAGGATCTGGCGCTGTTCGGTCGTTTCCGCCTGCCGATGACCCGGGTTTCCAGGATACGGCTCATGTGTAGGTGTTGGCGATGAAACGGACAGTCCCCAGTTCAGAATCTCGATGGTCATGCCGGGCACGATACGGCTGAATTGTCGGCTGTATTCCGTCTCAAAAGCTTGCCTTAGCGCGTCGAGGTCCGAGGCGGCCATAGCCCGATCCGGCAGGCTGATTTCGATTTCATGCCCTTGCCCGTGATATCGCATATAGGCGATCCGGCGTTGCAGCAATTTGCCGTCGGGCGCACCGGCGCGGACAACCTGTTCCGCTTCGGCCTGCATACTGTCGAAGAACTGGTTCAACCCGTCGATATCCAGACTGTCCAATCGGGCATAGCGTGACCGGATGACCTCATAAGAGACCGGTGCAAACAGGAACCCGACGGCCGACCCGACGCCCGGATCACGCGGGATCAGTACGCGCCGCATCTGGGCGCGACGGGCCACACGGGTGGCGTGCAGTGGACCGTTGCCGCCAAACGCGATCATAAGCCGATTGCCAAGGTCCTTGCCGGATTCGACTGCGTGCATACGACCGGCGCTGGCCATGCTTTCGTCGACAATCTCACTAACGGCAAAGGCGGCCTGATCGGGGCTCAAACCCAACGGCTCGCCGACATCCTTCGCCATCGCCTGTTGTGCTGCGCTCTGATCGATCTGCAGACGTCCTTCGGCAAAATGCCCAGGCTCGATCAAGCCCAGCGTCAGATCGGAATCGGTGACCGTCGGGTTTTCCCCGCCCTTTCCAAAGGCTGCCGGCCCGGGATCTGATCCGGCACTGTGGGGGCCAACCTGAATGCGGCCCAGGCGGTCTACACTGGCGATGGAACCGCCCCCGGCACCGATCTCGATCATCTCGATCACCGGTATCCGGACCGGCATACCCGACCCCTTGATAAAGCGTTCAGCCCGCGAGATTTCGAATTTACGTGCGGTCTGGGGGCGATATTCGTCGATCAGGCACAGCTTGGCCGTGGTGCCGCCCATGTCAAAGGACAGCACGTCCGCCTCTCCAGTGGCCTCGGCGATGCGGGCGGCGAGAACGGCGCCACCGGCGGGGCCGGATTCGACCAGACGGATCGGTAGCCGGGCAGCGGTGTCGAGCGTGGTCATGCCGCCGCCTGCCGTCATCATCAGGATCGGGCAGGTTATTCCCATCTGCCGAAAGCGCGCCTCAAAATCCTGCAGATATCCGGCCATGAGCGGCTGCACGTAGGCATTGGCAATGGTGGTACACAGCCGGTCGAACTCGCGCGCTTCGGGGCTGACCTCGTGGCTGAGTGAGATGACCAAATTGGGCATATGCAGAGCCAGCAGATCGCGCAGGGCCAGTTCATGTGCAGGGTTGGCATAGGCGTGCAGCAGGCAAATGGCGACGGCCTCGACCTCAAGGGCCGTCAGTTCGTCCACCAAAGGCGCGATGGCCGCCGCGTCCAACGGTTCCAGTTCCTGCCCGTTGACGTCCATGCGCCCACCTATGGTCAGCGAATGGGTGCGCGGCACGATCAGGTCGGGTTTGACCAGATCAATCGCATATTGGCTGTAGCGCCGCTCATACGCGATTTCGAGGATATCCCGGAACCCGCGCGTGGTTATGGTGGCGGTCGCGGCCCCGCGCCGTTCGATCAACGCATTGGTGGCGAGCGTGGTGCCATGAATGAAACCGGTTACCCGATGCCAATCGGCACCAGCGGCTTCAAGCACATGCGTGGCACCCGCAACGGCACCAAGGGCGGGGCGATGTGGAGTGGTGGGAGTTTTGGTGGTTGCCACCACCTGCGATGCGCTGTTCAACAGGACGGTATCAGTAAACGTACCGCCGATATCGATTGCCATGCGCAATCCATCTGGTTGGATCATTTGGGTATCAGCCTGAAAAGGTGGAACAAACCCGAAGCCGGGTCAGATGATAACGGTCTGTCCCCGCAGGTTAGACGACCAGATCGCACCCGGTGTCGC
Source organism: Ruegeria sp. BB1 (assembly GCF_056539465.1). Taxonomy (NCBI): domain Bacteria; kingdom Pseudomonadati; phylum Pseudomonadota; class Alphaproteobacteria; order Rhodobacterales; family Roseobacteraceae; genus Ruegeria; species Ruegeria sp. BB1. Next base: position 38,966 of record NZ_JBQFVB010000007.1, on the reverse strand, counting down.
GACGCATCATCGGTTGTCGAAGGGTGGCTGTCACAGCTTCGGTTCCTTATCCTCTGATGCCTAGAACATTGAGTGAGGAATGCCCCATCCGTCAACAAATCTTTCGGCCCCCATGAATTTGGTTCCATTCCAGTATTGTGATATGACGTCGGGTAAGGTGCATCTTATTCACAAGTATTCCTAAATTTCATCTCAGGGGGGGAAGTTATGAAATTCAGCCATACTACACGTAGTGTTCTGATCGGTGCGGGCCTGATACTGGCAGGTCTGTCGCCCGCATTGTCGCAGGACCGCGAGGAAAGCCAGGGCATGGTGCTGCTGCGCGGGCTGCCGACGCTGGATACGAGTCACAGTATCGCAATCATTGAGCTGGACCCGGAGTCGGATCGGTTCGGAGAAATCCTCAGCGAAGTAGAACAGCCTGAGATGGAGCATCCCTTGCACCATCTGTATTACAGCCCGAATGGCAGGCTCTATGCCACGGGGCTTGATCCCTCGTGCAGCCTGGCCGAGGTCGGGTTGGCCCGCGATGCGGGCGGTGCGCCGGTGATTTCGGGCTTTACCTGTCTGGATACGCAGGGACAGATGGTGGGTGAAGACATCATGTGGGCCAATTCGAACGGTCAGGAATACATGTTCGTGACCTTCATGGGCGGAACCGGCGGCGATGATGGCGGTTCGGTGGGCGTTTTTGATCCACAGACGAATGAGGTCGTAAAAGTGATCGAAGCCCGCAAAAGCCAGGTGGGCGAAGGCGCGCCCTATATCATGTATCCGCATGGTATCTCGGCTTTTGAGGACCGCATGGTCGTGACGTCGACCGTGCATCCGGATCTGGCCACCGGTGTTGGCAACATGCTGACGATCATTGATCTGAACGCGCTGGAGCCCATTGAAAACATCTTGGTTGAGAAAGAAAAGCCGCTGGACTTTCCGTCCTCTCCGGTCGAGGTGCTGTTTGCCCGCCCGGGCATCCATCCAGATATCGAACCGGCCATTCTGGCCAATACAATGTTCGGGTTCGAGACGTGGAAAGTACCTTATGACGCCAGTTCCAAAAGTTTTGGTGAGGCCGAAGTGATCTATAGCGGTGTTGCCAATGAAACGGCTGTACCTCTGGAATTCTACGGCACCGAGGATGAGCTGTTCATCTCGCATGCCCTGCCGGGTGTGGTGAAACGCTATGAATTGGCCGCGTTGCCCGAGCTGGTGCCCAGCGGGCCGGATATCGTCGCCGATCCGGGGGCGCATCATATGATCTTTTTCACCTCGGCTTCGGGGCGCGATTTGATTGCCGTTCAGAACAATCTGCTGAATCTGGGCAACGGGGCTGAAGATGATCCGACCGATGTGGATTTCATCGCCGATCTGGCCAGCCATACGATCTCGGTTCATGATCTGGAGACCGGAGAGCGTCTGGCTACGATTGATTTCAAAGAGCGTTACAACAAGGGAGTGGATAACCTCGAAGGACTGTTCGGCTCGGGGTTTGTTCACCACCACTAACGGCCGTTGGGGGGGGCGGAATGCGTTGGGTTGTGTTGATCCTGGCCGCCGCAGGGATTGCGGTGGCTGGTTGGATGGTCTGGGATCGGATGCGCGGCCCGACGGTAACGCCCATTGCCGATTTCTCAGCCCCTTTTGTGTTCGGGCGGTTTGCCGTTCCGCCCGACAACCCGCTGACGCAAGAGGCGTTCACGTTGGGCCGGCACCTGTTCTATGACCCCATCCTGTCGGGCAACAATGAGGTGTCCTGCGCAACCTGTCACGTGCAGGAATTGGCGTTTACCGATGGGCTGGCAAAGTCGCCGACATTGTCCGGGGGTGAGCTGGACTTTAGTTCGATGAGCCTCGCCAATTTGCTTTGGGGGCAGGAGAGGTTTTTCTGGAACGGCCGTGCGACCTCGTTGGAAGAGCAGGCTTTGATGCCGATCCAACATCCGGATGAGATGGGGCAGGATATCGATGCGCTGATGGAGGAGCTTCAGGCCTCAGGGTCTTATCGCAAGATGTTTCGTCAGGCCTATGGTGCGGTAACGCCCGAAAATACAGCCAAGGCGCTGGCGACTTTCATGCGGCTTTTGATCTCGTCAAACTCGAAATACGATCAATACCTACGGGGTGAGGTCCGGCTGACCGCGCAGGAAGAACATGGGCGCAAGCTGTTCATGGCGCATCCCGATACCAAGGTGTCCCTGAGGGGCGGCAATTGCATCGATTGCCACAGTCAGTTCCTGACCTCGGGCTTTCGCGATGCGCTGGACGGGTTTTCCAACAACGGGCTGGATCCGGATGAGACCTTGCCCGACGGTCTGATGGCGGTGACGGGCAACCCGGCGCATAAGGGGTTTTTCAAGGTTCCGACCCTGCGCAACATCGCCGTCACAGCTCCCTACATGCATGACGGTCGGTTCGACACGCTGGAGGATGTAATGGACCATTACAACGATGGTATCGTGGTCAGCGATACACTCAGCCCGTTGATCCTTGAGGCCGACAACGCGCCCGAGGCGGGGCAGGAAACGGTGGGCCTGCGCATGACGCCCGATGAAATCCAGGCCATCATCGCCTTCCTGCACACTCTGACGGATGAGGCGTTTATGACCAACCCGCAGTTTTCCAACCCGTTCGAGGGAGGGTCGTGATGCGTCCGATCATTGTAATTTCAGCCTTGGTGGTCCTGATCGCGGGGTGGTTCGTGCTGAACCCGGGGCAAAACAAAGCCACGCCGATCACGCTGACATTCCACGCCCAGATGGGGGATGAGCCTCTGATCTATGATCAATTCATCTATGAAAATCCGGGCGGGCAGGGTCAGTTCAGGGTTCGCGACTTCAGGTTCTACCTCAGCAACCTGTCTTTCGGGCACGGGGATGAGACCTATGCCGAACCCGAAAGTTATCATTTGCTGCGCTTTGACAATGCGGACAGCGCGCATTCGATCACCTTGCCTGCCGTGCCATTGCCATCGATTGAAACTGTGCGGTTTTTGATCGGTGTCGACCCGGCTGCGAACAGTTCGATTGAGGTGCGCGGGGATCTGGACCCCAACAGTCAGATGGCCTGGAATTGGGAGGTCGGGTACAAATTTGTCGTGTTCGAAGGGGCGCTGCAAGTGGGTGGGGACGTGTCCCCCCTGGTCTATCACGTGGGGTTTTCCGAGAACGCGCGCGAGGTCGAATTTTTAGTTCCGGCGGAGGTTTTGGCAGACGGAAAGCAAGAGGTTCATCTGACCGTCGATCTGGCGAAACTATTCGACAATGCGGCACAGATCGACATGCAGGCGCTGCCCTCGGTCAAGTTCAACCGCGCTGATGCCGAGGTGCTGGCCAACAACTATGCCAACATGATCGCGCCGAGTTTCTGAGGGTGTTCAATCCAACTAAGGGTGGTGTTTCAGGAACATCGGGCCGCCGCGCCAGCGTGGAAAGCCATAACCGTTGACCATGACCACGTCGATATCCTCGGGGCGCCGCGCTATGCCTTCCGTCAAAAGGGCCTGCGCCTCGGTCTGCATAGTGGTCAGAATGCGCTGGACGATCTCGGTGTCGGATATCGGAGTGCGCGCGATCTTTTTGCGCGCGGATTCCGCGAGAACAAGGCTTTCCACCCATTGCGATGGGGTCGCTTTGTCGTCCGCGTAATCGTACCAACCTTGGCTAGCCTTGCGCCCGAAACGTCCCGCCTCACACAGCTTGTCGGCAATGTGAACATAGCGCTGGGCGGGGTCGCGGGTCGCGGCTTGGCTTTTGCGCTTGGCCCATCTGATGTCGAGGCCCGCAAGGTCCTGCATCTCAAACACGCCCATGGGAAAACCAAAATCGCGCATCGCCTGATCAACGTCCCATGGGAGGGCACCGTCTTCGAGCATGTATTCGCATTCACGTCGATAGGCAGACATGATGCGGTTGCCGATAAATCCGTCACATACTCCGGCGGGTACGGCGATCTTTCCAAGCCTGTGGGCCAGCGCAAAGCCAGTGGCCACAACGGATGAGGCGGCATTGTCTGGGATGATGACCTCAACCAGTTTCATGATGTGGGCGGGTGAGAAAAAGTGCAGGCCGATCACACGTTCGGGGTGTCTGGTTTGGGCGGCCATGGCGCTGATATTCAGATAAGACGTGTTGCTGGCTAGAATGGCGTCGCGCCGGATATGCTTATCAAGCTCCTGAAAGACCTGCGTTTTCAGCTCCATGTCCTCGAATACAGCCTCGATGATCAGATCGGTTTCGGTCAGAGCTTCGAATGTGGTCGTGGTTGATAAAGCGGCGGTCAGAGCCTCCTGCTTGTCTTGGTCAATCAGGCCGCGCTTTCTGCTGTTGTCTAGGATGGCTGTGATGCGACCTTGCCCGGCTGCACGGGCAGCTTCGTCCCGTTCAGCCAAGGTCACTGGCAGCCCTGCCAACAAACAGGCGGCGGCGATTCCGGCCCCCATGGTGCCCCCACCAATCACGCCGATGCTTGTGAGCGGATGGGGTTCCATGTCCTTCAGTTCGGACAGTTTAGACGCTGATCTTTCAGCAAAGAAGATGTATCGCAAGGCCGCGCTTTGCGGGTCGGATTTCAGGGCCAAAAACGTCTCACGCTCTTGACACAGAGCTTGATCCGCGGGCAGGTCGAGCGCGGTTTGCACTGCCCTGGCCGCTGCGACAGGCGCATGTGCGCCGCGCGCTTTTGAGATGACGCGGGCCCTTGCTGCTTCCCAGGCTGTTGGATCCATAACTGGTTTGGCGTTCCGGTGCCGCAATGTAGTTCTAGGCTGAGCGTTTGCGGCCGACCTGGCCAGCGCACTGGCACAGGCCATCAGGTCACCGTCGGCGATATCGTCAATCAGACCTAGGTTCAGCGCCGTCGTAGCAGAGATCGGCTTACCGCTGGTCACCATGTTCAGCGCCTCAAGCGGGTCGATCAGGCGCGGTAGTCGAACGGTGCCGCCCGCGCCAGGGATCAGGCCCAGCGTCACCTCGGGCAGGCCAAACCTGGTGCTGCGCAGCGCCACGCGGTGACTGCACCCAAGCGCGATCTCAAGTCCACCGCCAAGGACTGAACCGTGCAGTGCCGCGACCCAGGGCTTTATTGTGTCTTCAATCGCCTGGATGACGTCCGGCAGGTGGGGTTCCATTGGCGGCTTGTTAAACTCGTGTACATCCGCACCAGCAGTGAATGTCCGACCTTCAGCGCACAGTATGACGGCCTTGGCAGAGGTGTTCGCTTCGGTCTCGGCAATGGCTGCCAACAGCCCCGCGCGCACTGCCTGACTGGCCGCGTTCACAGGCGGGTTGTCGATCGTCACAACCGCCAAATCGTCCTTTGTTTCGACACGCACCACCATCCGGCCACCCGACGTTTTGGAGAATAATTGAAAGCGTAACTTCTCGCAAAAAAACTTCAAGCATAAAATATTTTAACTTGAAGGGATCGGCGACTCGGTCTAGCGTTTCAGGTATTCAGACGGATGAAGGGAAGTTTAGCGATGCGCATTGCTTGCCTTGGCGGCGGACCGGCGGGTCTTTATTTCGGGATTTCGATGAAGCTTCGAAATCCGGCGGCCGAGATTGAGGTGATCGAGCGCAACCGACCCGATGACACCTTTGGCTGGGGCGTCGTTCTGTCCGATGAAACGTTGGACAATCTGGCGGTCAACGATCCGATCAGCGCTGAGAGAATTCGGGAACAGTTTGCCTATTGGGACGATGTGGCGCTGGTTCACAAAGGCCAGCGCACTGTGTCTGGCGGGCATGGGTTCTGCGGCATCGGGCGCAAGCAGCTGTTGCTGATCCTGCAGGCCCGCGCCCGCGAATTGGATGTGAAGATGCGGTTCGAAACCGAGGCTGCATCCGCCTTGGACTATATGGCCAACTATGACGTCGTCATTGCGTCGGACGGGCTGAATTCGAAAACCCGCGCCGAGTTTTCGGATGTGTTCAAACCGGATATCGACCAGCGCCTGTGTCAGTTTGTGTGGCTGGGAACGCACCAGAAATTCGACGACGCATTTACCTTTATCTTCGAGAAGACCGATAGGGGCTGGGTTTGGGCCCATGCCTATCAATTCGATCCAGACACCGCGACTTTCATTGTCGAATGCACACAAGAGACATTCGATGCCTATGGCTTTGACAAGATGAGCCAGCAGGACTCGATTGCCGTTTGCCAAGACATCTTCAAGGATCATCTGGGCGGGCATGCTCTGATGACCAATGCCAACCATATCCGTGGCTCAGCCTGGCTGCGGTTTCCGCGCGTGCTGTGTGAGAAATGGAGCCACGACAACGTCGTTTTGCTGGGGGATGCTGCGGCTACGGCGCATTTCTCGATCGGGTCGGGAACCAAATTGGCGTTGGAAAGCGCGATTGCGCTGGCCGAGTATATCCACAGCGAAGATACGCTTGAGGCTGCCTTTGCCCGTTATGAAGACGAACGGCGGCTCGAAGTACTGCGACTGCAATCGGCGGCGCGGAACTCGGTTGAGTGGTTCGAGGATGTTGAACGCTATCTGGATCTGGATTCCGTGCAGCTGAACTATTCCATGCTGACCCGGTCGCAACGGATCAGCCATGAAAACCTGCGCGAACGCGATGCTGGGTGGCTGGGCCGGGCCGAGGCCTGGTTCATGGCGCAAGCCGGGGTCGGGATCAACGCTCCCGCCCGCGCGCCCATGTTTGCGCCATTCCGTCTGCGTGGGATGGAGTTGAAGAACCGGATCGTGGTCTCACCCATGGCACAGTACAAGGCCGTGGATGGCTGCCCAACCGACTGGCATCTGATCCACTATGGCGAGCGCGCCAAGGGCGGGGCAGGGCTGGTCTATACCGAGATGACTTGTGTAAGTGCCGATGGTCGCATCTCGCCAGGTTGTCCCGGTCTGTATGCGCCCGAGCATGAGGCGGCATGGCGCCGCCTGACCGATTTTGTCCACACCGAGACCGACGCCAAGATTTGCTGCCAGATCGGTCATGCCGGGCGCAAAGGATCGACGCGCATCGGGTGGGAGGGCATGGATCAGCCGTTGGAGGAAGGCAACTGGCCCCTGATCTCCGCCTCGGCCATTGCGTGGTCAGACGACAACGCCATACCCAAAGCGATGGATCGGTGGGATATGGATCGCGTCATGGCTGAGTTCGCAGCAGCCGTCCAAATGGCTGATCGCGCCGGGTTCGACATGATAGAACTGCACGCGGCTCATGGGTATCTGATCTCGTCCTTCATCTCTCCGCTTTCAAACACACGAGACGACGACTATGGCGGCAGCCTGAAAAACCGCATGCGTTACCCGCTTGAGGTGTTCGCGGCCATGCGCGCGGTCTGGCCCGAGGCCAAGCCGATGGCAGTGCGTATATCGGCCAGTGACTGGGCGGGTGAAAACGGCATCACACCGGAAGAGGCCGTTGAGATCGCGGCGATGTTCGATGCGGCGGGGGCGGATATCGTGGATGTGTCCGCAGGCCAGACCTCGACACAGGCGCAGCCGGTTTATGGGCGGATGTTCCAGACCCCATTCTCGGACCGTATCCGCAATGAACGTGGCATCAAGACAATGGCAGTTGGCAATATCTACGAGGCCGACCATGTCAATTCGATCTTGATGGCCGGGCGCGCTGATCTGGTCTGTCTGGCCAGACCGCATCTGAACGACCCCTATTGGACCCTGCACGCAGCCACGGCGCTGGGCGACCGGCAGGAGATCTGGCCAAAACCCTATGAGGCTGGGCGCGATCAGGCCTGGCGTCTGGCCGACCGCGACGCGGAAATGGCAGGTAAGGTATGAGTCATGTGGTCATATCAGGCGGTGGCACCGGGGTCGGTGCAGCGATTGCGAAGACGTTTGCAGAGGATGGCGTGGCGATCACTCTTTTGGGTCGGACCGAGGCCACCTTGCAGCAGCAGAGGCTACCTTTCGAAGTCTGCGATGTGACCGACACGGTGCAAGTACAGGCCGCTTTCGAGTCCGCCCGCGCCCAACGCGGCCCGGTCACGGCGGTCATCGCCAATGCAGGCGCGGCGCATTCGGTGCCGTTTGCCAAAATGACGGCGGATGACCTGCGCGGCATGACCGAGGTCAACTTGATCGGTGTGTTCAACGTCTGGCAGGCCGGGCTGGCAGACATGCAGACGGCGGGCGCCGGGCGTCTGGTCGCCATCGCCTCGACAGCGGGATTGAAAGGCTATCCTTACGTCTCTGGTTATTGCGCCGCGAAACACGGGGTTATCGGCCTTACCCGCGCGCTGGCAGTTGAACTGGCCCCGACCGGGATCACCGTCAACGCCGTGTGCCCCGGTTTTGTAGACACGCCGATGCTGGAACGTTCGATCGAAACCATCGTCGAAAAAACGGGGATGAGCGCAGAGGACGCCGCCGCCTCGCTTCACCGGGGCAACCCCCAACGCCGGTTTATCGAAACGGATGAGGTCGCCAGCGCAGTGAAATGGCTGTGCTCGGACGCTGCGAAATCCGTGAACGGACACACGCTCAGCCTTTCGGGAGGTGAAATATGACCCCGACCCTTGCACACCCCCCGCTTGAGGATGCCTCGAAAGAACGGCTACGTCTGTGGTTGCGTCTGTTGAAAACCACCCGAGGTATCGAGGCCAAACTGCGTGAGAATTTCCGGGCCGAGTTCGACACGACCTTGCCCCGGTTCGACGTGATGGCAGCGCTCTCGCGCTTTGAGGGCGGCCTGAAAATGAGCGAGATTTCGGGCGTGCTGCGCGTCTCCAATGGCAACGTGACCGGGATCGTGGACCGGCTGGCTGACGATGGTCTGCTGGTGCGGGTGCCGGTGCCCGGAGACCGCCGCGCCCATCGCGTGTGTATGACCCAAAAGGGCCGCGCGGAATTCGCCCGCCAGGCCGCTGCGCATGAGGCATGGATCGCCGATATGCTGGGCCAATTCTCGGCCGAGGATGCAAGGACGCTCACCACCGAATTCAGCCTGCCGGAGGAGCCTAATGATCCGTGACGTCAAACATTTCCAGTGTGAGGTGCAGGGCCGCGTTGCCACGGTCAGCTTGGACCGGCCTGAGCGGAAAAACCCGCTGACCTTCGACAGCTATGCCGAGCTGCGCGACTGGTTTCGCGATCTGGTCTATGTCGATGATGTGGACGCCGTGGTCTTTGCGTCGAATGGTGGCAATTTTAGCTCAGGTGGCGATGTGCATGACATCATCGGCCCGCTGACCCGCATGAATATGAAAGAGTTGTTGGCCTTTACCCGCATGACCGGCGATCTGGTCAAGGCGATGGTGAATTGCGGTAAGCCGGTGATTGCGGCGGTGGACGGTATCTGCGTTGGGGCTGGAGCAATCATCGCCATGGCATCCGATCTGCGTATCGCCACACCACAGGCGAAATGCGCCTTTCTGTTCACACGGGTTGGGCTGGCTGGTTGTGACATGGGAGCCTGTGCCATCTTGCCCCGTATCATCGGGCAGGGGCGGGCGGCAGAGCTGCTCTATACCGGGCGGTCTATGAGCGCCGAGGAGGGGCTTGGCTGGGGGTTCTACAACAGCGTGGTCGAGGCGGATCAGCTTGAGGGCGCGGCGCAGAACATGGCCCGGCGTATCTCTGCGGGACCGAATTTCGCGCATATGATGACCAAAACCATGTTGGCGCAGGAATGGTCCATGTCGATCGAACAGGCCATCGAAGCCGAGGCACAAGCGCAGGCCATCTGCATGCAGTCCGGCGATTTTGAGCGTGCCTACAACGCCTTTGTCGCCAAAGAAAAACCAGAGTTCGAGGGGGATTGATGGCAGATCGCAGCTTCCTGTCATGGCCATTTTTCGAGCCACGCCACCGCAGCTGGGCCGCGCGAGTCGAAGAGGTCGTGCAGGAGCTAAAGGTCGACCACGCGGACACGGATGCCGCCTGCCGCGCGCTGGTGCGCGACTTGGGTGCGGCGGGGCTGCTGCAGCCAACTGCGGATGAAGACGGCCAGTTGGATGTGCGGACTTTGTGTCTGACCCGGGAAATCCTTGCCCGGTATGATGGGTTAGCCGATTTTTCCTTTGCCATGCAGGGCCTTGGCACCGGTGCGATTTCCCTGTTCGGCTCACCCCAGCAAAAGGCCGAATGGTTGCCAAAAACGCGCAGCGGGCAGGCGATTTCAGCCTTTGCGCTGACCGAGCCACAGTCAGGATCGGATGTGGCGAATTCTACTATGACCGCAATACGAGATGGCGATCACTATGTTCTGAACGGCGAAAAGACTTGGATATCGAACGGGGGCCTTGCCGATGTCTACACACTGTTCGCCCGCTCGGGCGAGGCGCCGGGTGCTAAGGGATTGTCCGCCTTTGTGGTAACACCCGACTTGCCGGGGTTTGAGGTTGCCGAACAGCTGCACACCATCGCTCCGCATCCGCTGGCGACACTGCGGTTTTCTGATACGCGCATCCCAGCGTCGGCGATGATCGGCGCGCCCGGTGCCGGGTTTAAGATCGCCATGTCGGTGCTGGATGTGTTTCGCTCGACTGTGGCGGCCGCGGCGTTGGGGTTCGCCCGGCGCGCGTTGGATGAAGCGTTGACGCGGGTCAGTACCCGGCATGTGCAAGGCGCGCCGCTGTTCGATCTGCAGATGGTGCAAGGTCACATCGCCGATATGGCGCTGGACGTCGATGCGGCGGCGCTGCTGGTCTACCGCGCCGCCTGGACCAAAGACAGTGGGGCACCACGGATCACACGTGAGGCCGCAATGGCCAAGCTTTTTGCCACCGACCACGCGCAGCAGGTCATCGACAAGGCGGTACAGCTGTTCGGCGGTGATGGTGTCCGATCGGGCATGCCGGTCGAGGCGCTGTACCGTGAAATCCGGGCGTTGCGCATCTACGAGGGTGCCTCGGACGTTCAGAAAGTGGTCATCGCCCGTCAGGCAATGGCCGCGCATAGGGAGGGGAAGTGATGTTGGGACCGTCCGCACATATCGATACGTTCAGCCGCGATAGCTTGCCGTCCGAGGAGCAGTGGCCAGATTTTCTGTTGGACGGGTTCGACTATCCCGACCTTCTGAATGCTGCGTATGAGCTGACCGATGCGATGGTGGACAAGGGGTTTGGCGACAATATCGCGCTGATCGGAAACGGGCGGCAGAGGACCTACAAAGAGCTTACCGACTGGACCAACCGTCTGGCGCATGTGCTGGTCGAAGATATAAGAGTACAGCCCGGTAACCGTGTGTTGATCCGTTCGGCAAATAACCCGGCCATGGTGGCCTGCTGGCTGGCCGCGACCAAAGTTGGGGCCGTGGTCGTCAACACTATGCCCATGCTGCGGGCGGGAGAGTTGACCAAACATGTGGACAAGGCCGAGATCCAGTTCGCCCTCTGCGATACGCGTTTGATGGAGGAAATGGAAACCTGCGCACAGGGTAGCCGGTTCCTAGAGCGCGTCGTGGGGTTCGACGGCACCTCAAACCACGATGCCGAACTTGATCGTCTGGCGCTGGAAAAACCGGTTCAGTTCGAATGCGTGCAAACGGGTCGCGATGACGTTGCCCTTCTGGGATTCACCTCAGGTTCGACCGGAGAGCCCAAGGCCACGATGCACTTTCACCGCGATCTGATGATCATCGCCGATGGTTATGCGCGCGAGGTTCTGAACGTGCAGCCTGAGGACGTCTTTGTCGGGTCCCCTCCATTGGCATTCACTTTCGGGCTGGGTGGACTGGCGGTGTTTCCACTGCGATTTGGGGCAACGGCGACCTTGCTGGAACAAGCCTCTCCCTCCGGTATGATCGAGATCATCGAGAAGTATAAAGCCACCGTCTGTTTCACAGCTCCAACCGCCTATCGGGTCATGTTGCAAGCGATGGATGACGGGGCCGATCTGTCCAGCCTGCGCGCTGCCGTTTCGGCGGGCGAGACGTTGCCCAAACCCGTCTATGACGACTGGATTGCACGTACAGGCAAGCCGATGCTCGATGGCATCGGGGCCACGGAATTGCTGCATATCTTCATCTCAAACCGGTTCGATGATCACCGGCCCGCTTGCACCGGAAGGCCGGTCAAAGGGTACGAAGCGAAGGTTTTGAACCGCGACGGGACCGAGGCCAAAACGGGTGACATCGGCCGGTTGGCGGTGCGAGGCCCGACCGGCTGCCGATATCTGAATGATGATCGTCAAAAGGATTATGTTCACGACGGCTGGAACATCACCGGCGACAGTTTCTATCAGGACGAGGGTGGCTATTTCCATTTCGCGGCACGCAATGATGATATGATCGTCTCGGCCGGGTACAACATCGCAGGCCCCGAGGTCGAAGCCGCGCTGCTGGCGCATGAGGCTGTTCTGGAATGCGCCGTGATCGGTGCCCCAGACCCGGATCGGGGCGAAATTGTCGAGGCGCATGTCGTGCTGACCGAAGGTGCTGTGGCAGAAGATACCCTGCGCGAGGCGCTGCAAACTCATGTCAAATCCGTAATCGCGCCCTACAAGTACCCACGCTCGATCCGGTTCTGCGACGCGTTGCCAAAGACTGCGACGGGAAAAATTCAGCGCTTCAGGTTGAAATCCCCCTCGACGAACGGGGCGTGATCGGTGTGAATAGCGGCATAACAAAAAAGAACGCCCTGTCAGGGGCATAGGCTGAACGCGGGGAAGATTGGCAAAAGGCGCGTTCGAAAGACCAACGAAGGGAGATGAAGATGAAAAAGTTTCTAGCGGCCGCTGCGGTTTCCGCGCTGTGCGCCACCGGTGCGGTGGCCGAGGTCAAGGTCGGGATGATCACCACGCTGTCCGGCGGCGGGGCCGGGTTGGGCATCGATGTGCGGGACGGGTTCATGCTGGCCATCGCGCAATCGGGCCGCGACGATATTGAGGTTGTAATCGAAGACGACCAGCGCAAGCCCGACATCGCCGTGCAGTTGTCGGACAAGATGATCCAATCCGAACGGGTCGATGTGATGACCGGTATCATCTGGTCCAACCTTGCCATGGCGGTTGTGCCTGCGGCTGTGAACCAGAACGTGTTCTATTTGTCGCCCAATGCGGGCCCGTCTCCCTTGGCCGGGAAAGGTTGCCATCAGAACTATTTCAACGTCGCCTGGCAGAACGACAACCTGCACGAGGCCGCCGGGGCCTATGCCAACGGTGCGGGCTATAAGAACAGTTTCATTCTGGCCCCGAACTATCCGGCTGGCGTGGATGCCTTGACCGGCTATAAGCGGTTCTTCGAGGGTGACTTGGCCGGTGAAATTTATACCGAACTGGGACAGACCGACTATGCTGCTGAAATCGCCCAAATCCGGGCTAGCGATGCAGACAGTGTGTTCTTCTTCCTGCCGGGCGGTATGGGGATTTCCTTCCTCAAGCAATATGCCGACAGTGGGATCGACCTGCCCGTGGTCGGTCCGGCCTTCAGCTTTGATCAGGGCATCCTGCAGGCAGTTGGTGATGCGGCAATGGGTGTGGTGAACACCTCCCAGTGGAACAAGGATATCGACAACCCGACCAATGCGGCGTTTGTGGAAAGCTTTCAGGCGGAATACGGACGTCTGCCTTCGCTCTACGCAAGTCAAGGGTTTGACACCGCCAATCTGCTGCTGTCGGCGCTGGACAAGGCCGACCCGTCAGATGCCGATGCTTTCCGTGAGGCGCTGCGAGCGGCCGAGTTCGACAGCACCCGCGGCGATTTCAGCTTTGGCCCAAACCATCACCCGGTTCAGACCATCTATGCGCGTGAAGTGATCAAGGAAGGTGACGTATTCACCAACAAGATCCTCGGCGTTGCGCTGGAAAACCACTCTGACGCATATGCGGCCGAGTGCAAAATGTAACTGACCCTCTGCCTGCCCCCGATTGCGGGGCGGGCAGGCCACCGGAGTTCCCATGTCCTCGATCCTGATTATCGAGCAGATCCTTAACGGGCTGCAGTTCGGTGTGATGCTGTTCCTGATGGCGGCTGGTCTGACGCTGATTTTCGGCGTGATGGGTCTTATCAATCTGGCCCATGGCTCGCTGTATATGGTGGGGGCTTTTGCGGCGGCGGTTGTGGCGGGCGCAACTGGGTCTTTCCTGCTGGCGCTGGTTGCCGCCCTGGCCGCCGCAGCGCTGGCCGGAGCGATTGTCGAGATGGTGGTGATCCGGCGATTGTATAACGCGCCGCATCTGGATCAGGTGCTGGCCACCTTTGCGCTGATCCTGATCTTTTCTGAAGGAACACGCTGGGTCTTTGGCTCTTTTCCGCTGTTTCTGGACATTCCCGACGCGCTGTCCGGACCTGTCACTTTGCCGGGCGGGATCGAATACCCGCTGTATCGTCTGACCCTGATTGGCATCGGGCTAGCCGTGGCTGTGGGTCTTTGGGTGCTGATTGAACGCACCCGTCTAGGCATTCAAATACGAGCGGGAGAGAATGATCGTGAGATGATCGCGGCACTGGGCGTCGATATCTCGAAACTCTACACGCTGGTTTTTGCGCTGGGCGCGGCGCTGGCCGGATTGGCCGGCGCTTTGGTCGGGGCGATTCAATCGGTTCAGGTCGGGATGGGAGAACCGGTGTTGATCCTGGCCTTTGTGGTCATTGTCATCGGCGGGATCGGTTCAGTTCGTGGTGCCTTTATCGGCGCGCTACTGGTCGGGCTGACCGACACGCTGGGCGGGGTGTTCCTGCCCGAATTGTTCAAGCTGTTCATGGACAATGGCGCGGCACAGAAAAGCGGCTCGGCGCTGGCCTCGATGGGGATTTATGTGCTGATGGGGCTGGTGCTGATCTGGCGACCCACCGGGTTGTTCGGAGCACGCGCATGAGGTTGAATGAGACATACCTCAACGCCTTGATGATCGCGGGTCTGCTGGCACTGCCGCTTTGGGCTGCTATGGCAGACCAGCCCTTTACGATCACACTGGTGACGCGAGCTGTGATCCTTGCGCTGGCGGCGGTGGGGTTAAACATCATCCTTGGGATCGGCGGCATGGTCAGCTTTGGTCATGCCGTGTTCTTTGGGATCGGAGGGTACGCGATGGGCATCCTTGCCTATCACGCGCAGACCTACACGGCGCTTGATCTGGGACTATTCACCACCGATGGCACCAAAGCTATGCCGGTGATCTGGCTGGTGGCGATGATCCTTTCAGGGATGGTGGCGTTCTTTATCGGGCTGCTGTCGCTGCGCACGTCCGGGGTGTATTTCATCATGATCACGCTCGCCTTTGGGCAGATGTTTTTCTACTTCGCGATCTCCTGGGCGCAGTACGGGGGTGAGGATGGGCTGTCGATCTATGTCCGCAACGACTTTCCTGGTCTGAACACACTAGCACCGATCCAGTTCTATGGCATCTGTTTCACGCTGCTTTGTGTGGTGCTATTTCTGTTCGCCCGCCTTCAGGGCTCACCCTTCGGGTTGGCGCTGAACGCGGCGCGTCAGACGCCCACTCGGGTTGAGACCGTGGGCCTGAACCCGATGCGGTTGAAGCTGTTGGCCTTTGTCCTTTCGGGGGCAATCACCGGGTTGGCAGGAGCGCTGTTTGCAGACCTGAACCGCTTTGTCTCCCCCACGATGTTCAGTTGGCAATTGTCGGGCGAATTGATCGTGCTGATCATCATCGGAGGGGTGGGGCGCTTGATGGGGCCGGTCATCGGGGCCTGCGTCTTTGTCGCGTTGGAACATTTTTTGGGCGAGCTAACTGACTTCTGGCACGTCTACCTGGGCGTGGTCCTGCTGTGCATTGTGTTGTTCGGGCGTGGGGGGCTGATCGGTCTGCTGACCGGGAAAGAGGGGGCACATGTCTGATCCCGTCCTTTCCACGCTGAACCTGAACAAAAGCTTTGGCGCACTCAAGGCCACGGACGACGTGTCGATTGACCTGATACCCGGCGAAATCCATGCGATCATCGGCCCAAACGGGGCGGGCAAATCGACGCTGATCCAACAGATTTGCGGTGGGTTGCAGCCAGATTCCGGACGGGTCCAGCTGAATGGTCAAGATGTCTCAGGGCATAGCACGCAGGCGCGGGCGCGGGCCGGGCTGGGGCGCACCTTTCAGATTTCCCAATTGTGCATGGAAGACACCGTTCTGGAAAACGCCGTGCTGGGCGCGATGGGCGCCGAACATATGGCTTGGCGGTTTTGGCGACCTGCCCTGAAACGGCCCGCGCTACGCGAGCGGGCCGAGGCAGCGTTGGAGCGCGTGGGCCTCAGCGATGACCGCGATACGCGCTGTGCCAACCTCAGCCATGGTCAGCGGCGGCAATTGGAGGTTGCAGTTGCTTTGACCTTGTCCCCAAAAGCCTTTGTGATGGACGAGCCAATGGCCGGGCTTGGTGCCGGAGGGTCGAAACGGCTGACGGGTTTTCTTGACGGGCTGAGACAGGAAGCGCCCATTTTGCTAGTCGAGCACGACATGGACGCGGTTTTTGCGTTGGCCGATCGGATCAGCGTGCTGGTCTATGGCAAGGTCATCGCCACGGGCACGGCGGACGAAATCCGCACCAGCCGCGAAGTGCGCGACGCCTATCTGGGGGACGAGGCATGAGTCTGCTGCGGATAGAAAACCTCAGCGCCTCTTACGGTGTCAGTCAGGCCCTGTTTGGTGTGGATCTTGAGATTGCGCAGGGTGAGGTCACTGCCCTGATGGGGCGAAACGGGATGGGTAAGACCACCACGGTAAAGGCCATTTGCCGGATGATCCGGTCAGACGGCACGCTGACGCTGGACGGTCAGGACCTGCATGCGTTGCCCAGTCACAAGGTCGCGCGCAAAGGCGTGGGGCTGGTGCCCGAAGGGCGCCGCTGTTTTGCCGACCTGACTGTGCGTGAAAACTTGATTGCGGCGGCACGTCCAGGGGATTGGACCCTGCGTGGTGTGACCGAGTTGTTTCCCCGGTTGGGTGAACGGCAGGGGCAACGGGCGGTTTCCCTGTCGGGAGGAGAGCAGCAGATGCTGGCGATAGGCCGCGCGCTGATGACTAACCCCCGACTGCTGATCCTGGATGAGGCTACCGAGGGGCTTGCCCCGATCGTCCGGCAGGAAATCTGGGCAGCGCTGCACCGCCTGCGGCAAGAGACCAACGTGGCGATCCTGCTGATCGACAAATCGTTAAAGGAGTTGGCGGCTGTGTCTGACAAAGCGGTCATTCTGGAGCGGGGCCGCACTGTCTGGACCGGTACCATCACTGACCTGACCCCTGAAATTTCCGAAAAATATGTGGGGGTCTGATGGCGTTTGAGTTTCATCAAAAAGTCTTGTTCAAACATTGCGACCCTGCCGGGATCGTGTTCTTTCCGCGTTACTTCGAGATGATCAATGATTGCGTCGAGGCGTTCTTTGATCAGGGCTTGAACGCGCCGTTCCACGATCTGCATCGCGCAGGTGCCGTACCAACTGTTCAGATCCAGACCCAGTTTCCCGCACCCAGCCGCCATGGAGACCAATTGGTTTTCCAACTTGAAATCACACAGATCGGCAACAGCTCGGCGGGGTACACGATGACCGCCCGTTGTGGGGATGAGGTGCGGCTGGCAACTTTGGCGACATTGGTCCACATCAACGCCGATGGCCGCCCCGAGGCTTGGCCAGATACCATCCGCAGCAAGCTGGAAACATTCAGAAAGGACGCGACATGAGCCATAAGATCATTCAGCCCGACGGCTGGCTTCCGGCCAAAGGCTATGCGAACGGCGTTCTGACCAAGGATGGAACCTTGCATATTGGCGGCCAGATCGGATGGGACGCGAACAAGGAATTCGTCAACGGCAGCTTTATTGGCCAGATGAAACAGGCCCTGCAAAATATCGTGGACATTGTCGAAGCCGCAGGTGGTGAGGTAACCGACGTGACCCGCTTGACCTGGTTTGTCATCGACAAAAGCGAATACCTGGCAAAACAGGCCGAAGTCGGCGCAGCCTACCGAGAGGTGTTTGGCAGGCACTTCCCCGCCATGTCGATGATCATCGTTGCCGGTTTGGTCGAAGACGAAGCCATGGTTGAGATTGAGGCCACAGCGCATCTGTCGTAACCCCGGTTGTTAAAGATTGCGCACTCAGAACCGGTAAGTAGCACCTATCAGCGGGCCGGATTGATCGAATTCGTAATCATTGCCGTCAATATCGTGGTCGAAAGATATGTAACGGTATCCACCCCGCAGCATCCACCTGTCGTTTATGATGTAGTCTGCAGTCAGCAGAACCGACCAGGTCTGGCTGCCGCTGCGAAATCCTCCGTAATCCACATAAGCGGTGCTGGTCCATGAATCGGATAGCGTAAACCGTGCCCGGACCCCAACTACCGGGTCGACCCAACTTTCGTCGGCAGTAGAGGTAAAGGCGGGACCTCCCACAGGTGTCAGCGAGAAATCAGTGTCGGTACTGTACCACCTGAAGCCGCCCGCAAGGTCCACCTTGACGGTTGGATCATTGCGCACTCGGTAACCCAATAAGGCCGTCAGGAACTGTGTCTTGACCGAAGTTTCAAGGTCGCCGCCGCCAGGCCCGGTATCGCCAAAAGACAAGTTGGTATAGTTATAGTCGGCCAGCACGCTCCATTGCCCGTTTGTTGCCGCCAGCGCGCCCATGAACGCAAAGTCGAGGTTTTCCAGCGCGTCTGTAAAGCTAAGTGTCGCGTCAAGCGTACCCCTAGGGGTTTCAATGCTGGTCTCGGTCTCGGGCATGAACAGATAGATAGTGGCCTCGTAAGACCAATCGGACTGCTGCGCCGAGGTGGGTGCTGCCACGGATGTCAGTAAGGCCGCTGCGACGGTGCCGAGCCTTGTTTTTTTGGATTGTACCATTCTGTCCCTCACTATTTCTGTCTTAAATTATGTGTTTCCGAAATGGGTCCTATGCCGCTACGTCCTTAGAGTCCGTTGCGCCCGAGCCGACGCGATTTATGTCAGTGTCCGGGAAAAACTCGGACCAGACGTGCCAGAATACTCCGGCCCGCAGAGTTTCTACCCGTTGCAACTGACCCTGGTCCGACACACCCCAGAAATCGCAATGTGAAACGGGCTGACCACTGTCATTATACCACACGCCCAAGCTTTCGTATTTCGGGTCCAAACTGACTACGACATCGCGGCCACCGACGGTGGCGTTGACGATCCAGTTGTTGTCGGTGACGAAATCATCCGTCCAGCAGGCGGCATCCTTGCCGATTGTGATCCCCCAGACATAGGTCTTGTTGGGCAGCCGGTCATCGGAACGATCCATATTGTCCATTACGGGTGCTTCTTCCTGATGCTGGCGGCCGATGCCCCAGCCAAAGGTGATCTCGGTCACCATGTCCAGCAGCCGCAGCAGAGGATTGGACGAGGGTTTGTTCAGAAAGACTTCGCCGTCGGGAAAGGCCTTTTGGAATCCTCGGAACGTCATCCGGTAGGTCGGCCAGGGCTTCATCTGCGCCTCGGGGCGCAGGGGGCAGGCGAGCCCATCTGCGTTCGGGTCGCGGTCGGCCTCGCGGAAGCCATAGATATGCTGGATCGGTTCGCCGGATTCATTGTCGCGCAGGATCAGGTTGTTGCCGTGCTGGGCCAGCACCTCAAGGTCCAGCCGCTTGCCCTCGATCCGTGGGGTGTATCCCTGGCCGAGGTTGGCCATTGCGCAATAGGTCATCACCACATCTTCACCGCCCAACCCATCGACGTCACCGGCCAGATGAGGTCGCATGATCTGTGCATCCGGGTGCGCGCGGGCATGGCCGTTGTTATCCATCACGATGACCGGCGCGGTTGGGCCAACATATTTGCGGGCCTCGCTGATCGGAAAGAAGGCCGCGTCGTTCAACTGGTTACGCAGGCCCAGATGCACCCAGACAAAAGGGAAGCCGTAAAAGAACAGCACCAGCAACGCAGACAAAGCCCACAACCAGAACGACCCGCCACCCAAAAAGAGAAAGGTCAGCGTGGAGACGGCAAATGCACCCAACCCGATACCGATCAGGCGGTATTCATGCCGGATGAACCGCACCATATTCTCGCGCTTCACCTTCAACAGCATTTGCGAGATGTCGCCCAGATCGCGGAAATAGACAAAGCCAATGCCAAGCGACACCACTATGCCAAGTGCGAAGATTATGTTTCCAGCCATCGCCTTACCTGCTGTCAGTTGAAAAGGCCGCCCGCGGAAATACTGCGGGCAGTCTAAGCTTATTGTTGTGACGATTGGCGTTTGACCAGGAACGCTTCAACCGCTTGCTGTGTCTCGGGGCGGATGTTGTCGATGCCCTCGTACGGAACACCCGTGGCCGGAGGAGTATCCGGGAATTTTTCCTTTCGCGCATTGTGGCGCCCGAGAATCCGAACGAACTCCTGTCCACCCCAGGCACCAACTTCGGTCGACACCGAATACTCCTCACGCGTGTCGCGATATAGGTCGAAAAACTTGGCAACAATCGGGCTTTCACCGGGTCCTGGCAGCTTGAGCTTGAGCTGATCCTTGACGATGGCTTCGGGCTTGGCGACCGAGTAGATGATCACGTGATCCCGGCGTGCTTTGGATTCATCGGCAAAAAGAAGTGCGGCCGACTGGTCCACACCATCGACAAGCCGGTCGCGAGGGATGAACTCTTCCGCACCAGCAAACCGCGCAAACGTTGTGTACATATCAGAGACATGAACAATGCTGTTCAACAATGCGTCTTCTTCAATCATTCCCGGCCAGCGAATAAAGGCATCAACACGAACGCCACCTTCTGTCGTGTCAGCTTTTCCACCGCGGAAGATCATTGGGGTGAACCCTGATTGCGGAGAATACTTGGTGAAATGGCCATTGTCGCCCATTACGACAATGATGGTGTTCTCGGTTAACCCAAGCTCGTCCACTTTGGCGAATAGGTCACCAAGCCATTGATCCAGCAACTGCATTTTGTCGACATACAGCCCGCCGTTGGCGCTTTCGGGTCCGTCACGACCAGCACGCGTGTTATCCAGGGGAATCATTGGCCAATATTGGAGAAAGAAAGGTTCTTCATCGCCGGCCAAACGCTCAAGTTCAGATAGGGTTTTGTCCTGAAAGGCTTGGTTCATCTCGTCGTATTTGGCGGCATTCCAACGTTCGCCTGTTTCCATGCGGATTTCGCGGATCGGACCGTCGGCCTCGCCTTCGATTACTGTCATCATCGCGGATGCATCAGGTCTGAACCAATTGTCCAAAGTGTATTTGTCGTCATAATCGCGGATCGCGACAGATACCTGTTCCTTTATGGCATCATCGTTGAAAATGGTCAGTTGTCCTTGCTGATGTACGGCCATTTGGGCGTAGTCAAAGCCTTGGTTCATGGCCCAGCTTTCAGCGATGTCCCCCATGTGCCATTTTCCCACATGGCTTGTGGCATAGCCCGCCTGTTTCAAAACTTCCGGTAGGGTGACCTCATCGCCAGGCAAGCCAAACCCTGCTATATCCACGGCGGTGTCGCCCATCCCCATCCTTACCGGCAAACGCCCAGTCATCTGTGCCACACGGGTCGGCGTGCATGATGGCTCAGTGTACATACGCACCATTCGCATGGCCTGATCCGAGAAATCGTTGATGTTTGGCGTCTCATAGCCCCGCACTGCGTTCAATTCGGGGATGCCCATGTCGCCAAAGCCCAAATCATCGATCAACACGCTGATGATGTTCGGAGGATTGCCACCGTTGCCGTCCCTAAACGCGGCCAATGCTTCGTTTACAGCAGCATCATCCTGTGCCCATTGGTCGGCGTGCTGGGCCTGCAGAACGTAAAATTCGGCGTCGTGCTGAATGGGGTTTTCCTGCGCCAATGCCGATGTGGCCACAAGACCTGATGATAAGGTGATTAACCATCCCAGTTTCATTCCGTACTCCCCTTGTATGCAAGATGTTCTCTTGGCCTATGGCTGCCGAGGTATTCTCACATTGAAACATTATGATGTTTATTTCTAAAATTCTACGGTTTACCTCATTGCCAGCTCATGAAGGTTTCGCGCGCCAGTTCCGATTCCGGACGCAGGTTTTCGATCCCTTCATAGGGCAGGCCAGTGCCAATCTCAGAATGCGGGTATTTGGCGATCATTTTCTGATGGCGTTTGACCATGTCCTGAAACGAGGCCCCGGCCCAAAGGGAATACCCCACCAGCGGGTGTTCTTCGCGCGGGTCGCGATAGATGTTGTAGGTCGGTGCGCCAGCGCCGGGTTGTCCGGGGGCGGGCAGGTGCATCTTGAACTCTTGCTTGACCACAGACCGGAGGACCGGCCCCTCGTAAACATAGACATAATCGCGCCGTCCGTGGCCTTCGCCGTTCAGCAAAAGGGCGGTCTGGTCGATGCCGTCAATTACGCGGTCGCGCGGTATATAGTCAGTCGCCCCCGCGATCCGGGCCATTGTGGTGTAGATATCAGAGACGTGAAAGATATCGCCCGCCGCACTATTGGCTTCGATCACATTCGGCCAGCGGATAAAGGCATCGGTGCGTACGCCGCCCTCAAGATGCTGGGTCTTGCCGCCGCGATAGATCAGTTGGTTCAGGCCTGAGGTGCCCTCGTAGTGATACATCAGGCCATTGTCGGCCATCAGGACGACGATTGTGTTGTCGGCTTCGCCGGTTTCTTCCAGCGCGGCCAGCAGATCACCGATCCAGCTGTCCAGCAATTGTAGCTTGTCCGCGTGAAAGCCCCCGTTGCGTGAAATCGCTTGATCGGGATAGACGAAATTCAGCGGGTATAGCGGCCAGTATTGCAGGAAGAATGGCGCATCTTCAGCCGCAACGCGCTGAAGTTGTTCCAGAGCTTGCTGCTGATAGCGCAGGTTCATGTCTTCGTATTTCACCTGCGTCCAAACCTCGCCCGCCGCCATGTCGACTTCGCGGGCCACGCCCCCCGCCTCGGCCTCGACACCTGTGACCAGACCGTAGGGTTTGAACCGCGCGTCCAGAAGGAACTGATTGTTCTGTCCTTCGGGTACATAGCCGAGCATGGCATTGGACCGCATCGCCTCGGGGGTCATGAGGCTCAGCTGTACTTGTTGGTGCAGGGGGAAGGCGGCCCAGTCGAACCCCTGATTGTGGGGGTAGGATTGTTCGATATCGCCCTGATGCCATTTGCCGACATGGGCGGTGTTATAGCCCGCTTGTTTCAGGATTTCAGGGAGAGTGACTTCTGAGGCCGGAAGACCCTCGCCCACCAGCGCCACCTTGACCTCTTCCACCCCGGCTCGCACCGGATGGCGGCCCGTTAGCATTGCCGTGCGTGTGGGTGTGCAGGAGGGTTCTGTATACATTCGCATCAGCGACAGACCCTCGGTTGCCAGCTGGTTGATGTTCGGTGTCTCGATCCCCATGACGTAGTTCATCTTGCGGTCGCCCATCTGACCAAAGCTCACGTCATCAATCAGGATGTAAAGGAAATTGGGTGGTTGGCCGCCATTCGCATCGCGGATTTCGGCAAGCTTGGCGTCAATTTCAACATCCTGTGCGTCCCAGGCCGTGCCGAACTGCGCGCGCAGGTATTCGAACTCACCATCGTGAATGATTGGGGTGTCCTGAGCAATGGCCGGGCTGGCGGTCAGGATCAGCAGGGGCAGAAGGGTACAGAGTTTCATAGTCAACCTTTCACTCATTTGTGCGGTCAGGGGCGTGCAGCCGTTTTTCAATACTGCTTCGCAGGTCCGAGACACTTTCGGCCAGATCCGCGAGGTAACGGGTCTGCGTTCCACCTGCGGATCGCGGGGCAAGCGCCAACTCGCGGAGTACCTCGTGGTAATCGGCGCAGATTTGGTCAAACTCCTTGTCCCGCGCGCGCAATGCCTGCAATTGATGTGCCGCGCCGGGAAACTGTGCTGCAAAGAAGTCATCATCTGTCATTGTAACGGCATCCGCTGGATTCGCCATTCAAACATGCCTGTCCAAGAATATGTCTTGAACGTATTAAACCGCATGCTACCGTAGCAGCATGCCGCCAAGTCCTTACCTTGAAAGGATAGTTCTTGACTGCCGCAACCGACGATACCACGCAGAGGGATGCAGGATCGTTCCCAAAGGAACAGATCCAGTCGGCGCTTGATCGGGTTCTTGCGTCGAAGGATTTCAAGGGTTCGGCGCGGATGCAGTCCTTTCTGACCTATGTCGTGACCGAGGCGCTTGCCGGACGCACGGATGAAATCCGCGCCAAGACGATTGCCATGGATGTCTACGGTTACAGCACCGATGACCTGTCCCGGCGTGAGGGGGTGGTGCGTGTCGACGCGGGTCGCGTTCGGCGCAAACTTAAGGCGTATTACGGGGGGCAAGGCGCGTCGGACCCGGTGGTCATCACCTTGCCCGTCGGCAGCTACGCGCCAGAGTTTCAGTCGGGTGCGGCCGAGGTTGGAGGTAAGCGCAACCTGCTGCTGGTCGGAGCGATGACTGGAGCGGTTCTGCTGGGCCTTGGCGGTTATGTGGCAACCACGCATCTGAGCGGCCGCAATGGGCCACCGATCACCGGCGATCAATCCACGATCTACGATGTTTCTCCGACACGGGTCGAGGCGATGAACCTGTGTAGCGCTGGTCAGGACCTGATTTTTCCGGTTGTGGATTTACAACGACTCCGCCCGGCTCTGATGGTGTTTGAAACGGCTATACAGCGAGACCCGCTGTATTACTGCGGCTATGCAGGGGCTGCGCAGGTGGAAACCATGCTTGCCATTTTGCAGTTCTACGATCCTGTCGCAGAGGAGTTGCTTGCAGCCGCCGATAAGAACAGCGCCCATGCACTTGAACTGGCCCCGGATGCGCCCTGGGCTTTGTCTGCCAGAGCATGGTCTGAGTTCGCTGCTGGCAATTTCGATCAGGCCGTCAGTCTGACTCACAGGGCAACCAAGCTGGCCCCCAATGATCCACATATTGCGGAATTTGACGCCCTGATATCGCTTTATACTTCTGACTTTGAACGCGTACTTTCACAGGCACAGCATTATCAGGCGCTGGCTGAAGATGGTGGTGGGTCGGTGGCCGGAAACGCGCTGGGTGCGGCGCAGTTTCACACCGGCGACTATGCGGGCTCAATCCGAACCTATGAGAATACGATCGCGCGCGGCGGCCCATTCGGGCCAATTTCAACTGCCTATCTGATGGCCGCGCATTGGAGAAACGGTGATCGGGGTGAGGCACGCAGACTGGCCGAATTATACGCCAGGACCTGGCCAAACTTTCCGTTGGGGGCGTTGAAAACCAGGGTATTTGCCGATCCAGGTCCTGTACGGGATTTGACTTCGGCAATGCGCGCCGCCGGGTGGGGTAGTGCAGACCCCACAACCGCCGAGTAAAACCTGACGGTTGTGGGGGGGTCAGGGCCGCTTAGGCGGCGACTTGCTCCATCGGCAGTTTGCGGGGATAGGGATCGCCTTGCTTGTACGATCCTGCCGCGGTGAACAGCACATCGGTGGACGAGTTCAGACCGGTTTCCGCCGAGTCCTGAAGAACACCGATAATGAACCCGATGCTGACCACCTGCATGGCCGTTGCGTTGTCGATACCGAACAGGCTGGCGGCCATTGGGATCAGCAACAGGGACCCGCCCGCGACGCCCGACGCGCCGGTGGCTGCAACCGAAGCGATAATGCTTAGGAACAGAGCCGAGAAGAAATCGACCTGAATTCCCATGGTGTGCACGGTCGCCAGTGTCATCACCGTGATGGTGATGGCGGCACCGGCCATGTTAATTGTGGCGCCGATGGGGATGGTGACCGAATAGGTCTCTTCATCCAGATTCATGCGGCGGCACAGCTCCATGTTGACCGGAATATTGGCGGCCGAGCTGCGCATGAAGAACGCGGTGATCCCGGATTCCTTCAAGCAGGTGAAGACCAGCGGATAGGGGTTCTTACGAATGCGCAGGAACACGATTAGCGGGTTCACAACCAGCGCCATAAACGCCATGCAGCCAATCAGCAGCAACAGCAGCTGGCCGTAGCTGGCAACCGTTTCAAAGCCGGTTTCAGCAATGGTCGAGGCCACGATGCCAAAGATACCAATGGGTGCAACCCGGATGATGGCAGCCACGATCTTGGTGATCGCGCCATCCAGATCAGACATCAGGGTCTTGGTCGAGTCGCTGGCGTGGCGGAAAACCAGCCCAAGGCCGATGGCCCAGGCGAGAATGCCGATATAGTTGGCCTGCGCCAGCGCGTTCACCGGATTGTCCACGATCTTTAGCAGGATGTTCTTGACCACCTCTGCCAGCCCGTCCGGGGCGTCCAAAAGCTCGGGCGTGCCAGTCAGGTGCAAAGAGACGGGGAACAGGAAACTGGCGCCCACTGCAACCAGTGCAGCGGCAAACGTGCCGAGAATGTATAACATCACCACCGGCCCCATGCGGGCCTGGCTGTCTTTCTTGTGGTTGGTGATTGCGGCGCAGACAAGGATCAGCACCAGAACGGGGGCGACGGCTTTTAGCGCGTCGACAAAGAAATCACCCAGCAGACCGACGGATGAACCAGCAGCGGGCCAGAGGGTGGCGAGAAGGGCACCGGCTACCAGACCGATGATGATTTGCGTAACCAGGCTACCGCGTAGAATAAAATTCATCGGGACCATCCAGTTTGATTGGGGGCCTGACAGGGGTATTGTCGCTGTTCAAGCACGGTTAA
Organism: Ruegeria sp. BB1; assembly: GCF_056539465.1. Classification (NCBI taxonomy): domain Bacteria; kingdom Pseudomonadati; phylum Pseudomonadota; class Alphaproteobacteria; order Rhodobacterales; family Roseobacteraceae; genus Ruegeria; species Ruegeria sp. BB1. The sequence continues at coordinate 12,449 of NZ_JBQFVB010000007.1, read as the reverse complement.
TTTATAAGATTGCGGCTATATGGGTCTTTTGGATCCAATTTAAACATCTGGACTTAAGAAATAGGTCCAGATTGAAAATTTCCTTATTGAGCCGCCGTCTCGCACGGCCTGACTGTGGGTGTTTCCGTGGACACGCGCTGCAGGCTCCAGGTGCAGGTTTGAACAGTTAGACCTGGCAGGTTTGGCACCTGATCCGAAGCCCAAACACTGGTCACCGAAAAACTGAATGGCGTGTTTGCAGCGGCGGGAAAAAACCGCGCAAGTTCTTTCGACGGGAAAGTGCCGCCGCAGGCTTCGAAATAGCCGCTGACCAAGGTGCCCTCGGGGTTCAGAACAACTGATCCGGTATAAAGCGAGTATTCAGCCCCAAGCTCTTGTTTGTCCGTGTATCGCAGGTCGATGGATATGCGGTCTCCGTCCTGAACGATCCCGGCGCTCATGGGGTCGGACCAGCTTGAGGGCACGCCACCCGTGGTGCTGTCACAGGCATAGCGCCCTTCGTATTGGCCGGTCAGTGAAAAGCCTTCTGCATATGCTGCACAAGGGATGGCCACAAAAATGGCAAAGGCTGTTTTTCTTAAAATGGGGTTCGAGGTCACAATAGCTCTCCTCTCCGATGCGGACAGGGATTGCGACGTCACAAAATATCCGAGTGCTTATCAATCACCTGGCCAAAATGATGCTGCCACAGGTCCACGCCCAGCTTACCGCTGCGATCCAGCGAAGACCCAACAACCGTATCGGCAATTATGGTCGGTTGCAGGCCCGCGTCAAATAGGGCGAACCCTGCGGCAAGAACGCAGGTGTCGGCCTGGATGCCACAGACCAGCACACGGTCGACTTTCCAGCTTTGAAATTGTGCGATGACTTCCGGGGGCGGGCTGTAGCCGTATTTCAGGACAATATGATCTGCCTGAACAAGGCTTTCGTCGACAGAACGTGGCTTCCACCCAATTTGCCGAAAAAAGGGAACTTTGTCCTCGTCATGGCGTTCAACGGTAGCGACCGAGGGGAATTTGGTCGCCAACAGACGGCTGCGCTCGACCAGCCAATCAGGCGGGTCAAAGCTGGGTTGGACGTCGACAACCAATACGGCCTGTTTCAATCAATACCTCCGATGCTGGCTAAACCGCTTGATGAACCTCGATGATATTGCCCTCGGGGTCGTAGAAGAACAGTTGGTGCCACTCTTTCGCGAATGCGGTGCCATAGTCCGAATACGGAATGCCGTTGTCGTCGAGCAGCTTTTTGAACGCCTCGATATCATCAGTGCGAAACGCGATGTGGCCGCGTTCGACAGGGTTGATAGTCTCACCATGTTTGAACGCGACGTCGAGGTTCTTTTCGGCCAGATGCATCTGCATGGCCCCGTCGGTGGCAAAGCGGATCTTGCCGCTATAGCCTTTGTCGTCGGTCTCATCGGGCCGAGGGAAACTCTCGATCGGGATATCGGCCAACCCCAGAACCTGAGTGTAGAAACGGTGCAACCGCTCAACATCGTCCGAGACAAAGTTGATGTGATGGAATTCAAGTTTCATGAAGGCCCGGCCTTTTAATTGGTGGTTGGCGTCAGAAAATCCCAAGAACCAGCGACAGGCAAGCCCTGTATCAAAGGGATTGATATAGCAGGGAAATGCGTACGCCGTGACAGTCAGAAAACCGTTGCACCGTTTGGGGGATGCAGGGATAGTGAAGGGATCACAAACTACCGGGGATCCTTGATGAACCCTACCAAGCTGTTTGTTTGCGCATTGATCCCCCTGTTTCTGCCGGGCCCGGCAGCGGCCCAGTCCGACGCGCCGCCGCCAAGTGTGACCGTCGCGCCGGTGACGTTGGAGGATTTGCAGAAAAAGGCCCAGTTTGTTGGCCGGGTCGTGGCGGATCAAAGCGTCGATCTGCAGGCCCGTGTCGAAGGGTTTCTGGAAGAAGTCAATTTTATCGAAGGCGGGACAGTCGCCAAAGGGGATGTACTTTTTCGCATCGAAAAGAAGAAATACGCGGCCAGTGTGGACAGCGCACAGGCGGCGCTGAAAAGCGCGCTGGCCAGCGCGCAGACCGACAAGGCGGCGCTGGATCGTCAGCAGGCTCTGTTCGACAAGGGAGATGTCCCACAGGCTGTTTTGGACACGGCATTGGCAACCTATGCCGCAGGGCAGGCTGCGGTGGATGAGGCGAGGGCCGATCTGAAAATCGCGCAGATTGATTTGGATTACACGGAAATCCTCAGTCCCATTGATGGGCGCATCGGGTTGTCAGCGGTGGATGCGGGCAATTTGGTAAGCTCCGATACCGGGGTTTTGGCAACGGTTAACAGCGTTGATCCGATGCTAGTGAGTTTTTACATCAGCGAGCCGGTCTTGCTGCAAGAACGCCGCAAAGGGCGCATCACGCCGGGCAACATCAAACTGACCACAAGCATCAAACTGGCGGATGGGGAAACCTATGCCTCCACGGGCAAAGTCATATTCGTGGGCGACAGCGTCAGCCAGAACACCGACACGATTGAGCTACGCGCCAGTTTCGCCAACCCTGACGGCGTGCTGATCCCCGGTCAATTCGTGACCGTGGGTTTGGCCGGTTCAGAGGAGCCCAAAGTGCTGACCGTTCCGCGCAACGCTGTGCAGTTCGACAAGCAGGGTTATTTTGTGTTTTCGGTCGACAGTGACGGCAAAACCCACCGGCAGAATATCGAGATCGGCACTCAGACAGCGACCCGCACTCAGGTGGTATCCGGGCTGAGCGAAGGCGACCGTGTGGTGGTACAGGGACTTCAGAAGATACATGACGGGCTGGTCGTGAAAGCAGTAGACAGTCAGGGTTAGGGGCCGGTTTGATCGCACGCTACTTCATCGACAGGCCGCATTTTGCAGCCGTGATTGCGATCCTGATGGTTCTGTTCGGCGCGGTCTGTGTGCGCCTGATCCCGATTACCGAATACCCGCATATCACGCCGCCGCAGATCTATGTGGATACGTCTTACCCGGGGGCGGACGCGCAGGTCATTCTTGAATCCGTCGCCACTCCCATCGAAGAGCGTGTGAACGGCATTCCGGGCATGTTATCGCTGTCGTCCAAAAGCTCGAATGACGGCACCTATATGCTGAACGTGTCCTTTGAGCTAGGCACTGACCCCGACGTGGCGGCTGTTGAGGTGCAAAACCGCGTGGCGCTGGCCAGTTCCGAACTGCCCTCGGCCGTATTGCAGCAAGGGGTCGAGGTTACCAAGCGGTCAGGCAACATGATTGTGGTGATCAACCTGACCTCGCCCGATGGATCGCGGGATGAGCTGTTTCTCAGCAATTTCGGTGCTGATTTCCTGCACGACCCGTTGCAGCGATTGCCGGGGGTAGGGACGGTGTCGCAATTCGGTCAGCTGGAATACAGCATGCGGGTCTGGATCAATCCGGTGCGTATGGCCGCGTTGAATATCACCGCGTCCGAGGTTGCCGACGCCATCGAGGATCAGAACGTCATCGCCGCCGCCGGACAGGTCGGGGCTCCGCCATTTGCCGAGGGACGAACCGATTTCCAGTTTAAGCTGCGGGCTGAGGGGCTGCTGCGAGATGCCGAGGAATTTGGGCGGATCATTGTCGCCTCGAACCCCGACGGGTCAGTCACGCGGCTTGAGGACATCGCTCGGATCGAGCTGGGCGCGGCCACATATTCCGGGTCGACCAAGCTGAACGGCAAGGACTCGGCCACTATCGCCGTCTATCAGGAAAGCGCCGCCAACGCGCTTGAGATTTCAGACTCGCTGCGCGCCTTGATGAAGGATCTGTCGGCGAAATTTCCCAAGGGCGTGTCGTATGAGATCACCTATGACGTTACTGACGCGGTGCGTGTTTCGATCCGCGATATCATGACGACGCTGGCCCTGACGGCGGGGCTGGTGATTGCGGTGACCTTTCTGTTTCTGGCCAGCCTGCGTGCAACCATCGTACCGGCCATCGCAATCCCGGTGTCGCTGCTGGGTGCTGTGGCGCTGATTTATGCCATCGGGTTCAGCGCCAACATGATCACGCTGTTCGCTTTGGTTCTGGCCATTACCCTAGTGGTGGATGACGCGATCATCATCATCGAGAACGCCGAACGTATCCTGCGGGATGAGGGGCTGGACCCGCGTGCGGCGACCCTGAAGGCGATGTCTCAGGTCAACCGGCCGATCGTGGCGACGACCTTTGTTCTGGCAGCCGTGTTCGTGCCGGTGTGCTTCTTTCCGGGCGTGACGGGGACGATCTATTTCCAGTTCGCGCTGACGATCATCTTTGCCTTTGTCCTGTCTGCGGTGAACGCCCTGACGTTGGCACCGGTCTTGTGCGCGATGATGCTGAAAACTGACAGCAGGCCCATCGGTCCGCTGGCGATTGTTCCGGCAGTGATTGTCTGGCTACGGCGCCAATACCTGCGCCTTGTGGCGCTGATGCTGCGTTATATGGCGGTGTCGCTGCTGGTGTTTGCCGGGGCCGTCGGCGTGACGGTGTATCTGTTCAAAACTGTGCCCACCGGCCTGATTCCGCAGGAAGACAACGGCGTTCTGATGGCGTCGATGGAACTGCCGGACGGGGCCTCGTTACAGCGCACCCAGGCCTTCATGGCGCAGGTGGGTAAGCTGATCGAACAGACGCCAGGGGTTGCAGCGGTCACAACGGTCTCGGGTCATTCCATGCTGGCCGGGGGGCGTTCGAATGTGGGCATGGCCATTGTTACGCTCACCCCATGGGATCAACGCACCAGTCCGGATTTGCAGTGGTACGCCATCATGCATGGGCTTGAACGACAGCTGGCGACATTGTCAGAGGGGGTCTCATACGTGTTTCCCTTTCCAACCATTCACGGGTTGGGCTCGACCGGGGGTATCTCGGTCCAACTGCTGGATCTGGGCAAAGGCGACGGGGCACAATTGGATGCGGTAATTAACGGCTTTGTAACCGCCCTGAATGCCGCGCCCGAGTTTTCGCGTGCACATGGCGATTTCTCGGCCCAAAGCCCGCAATACAAGCTGTCCATCGACCGAGACCGTGCCGAGACGCTGGGCGTCAGCGTGGCGGATATCTTTACCGCGTTGCAGGCAAATCTTAGCTCGTACTTCGTGGACAACTTCATACTGGACGAGCGCGTCTATTGGGTGGTGATTTCAGCCGATGCCGAATTCCGTCAGACGCTGGATGACGTGGATAACATCTATGTCAAAAACAGCGCCGGAGACTCGCTGCCCGTGCGCAATTTCGTCAGCAGCGAACCGGTCCTCGCACCGGACACGATCCCGCGCTACAACCTGTTCACGGCGGCCTCGGTCAGTGCGCAATTGGCCGAAGGGGTCAGTTCGGGCGACGGAATCATCGCGATGCAGGCGATTGCCGACAAGACGCTGCCTGACGGGTTTCGGATCGACTGGTCGGGTGTCACCCAGCAAGAGGTGAAGGCACAGGGGCTTGTGCCCTTCATCATGCTGTCGGCGCTGGTCTTGGCTTATCTGTTTCTTGTGGTGCTGTATGAAAGCTGGATTCTGCCGCTGTCGATCATCACGTCGGCGGTCTTTGCCCTTTTGGGCGCGTTGATCCCATTGGTGGTATTACCGTTCCTGACCAGCAATATCTTTGCGCAGGTGGGGATGGTGCTGCTAATCGGGTTGGCCGCGAAAAAGGCGATCATGGTGGTCGAATTTGCCAATCAGCAACGTGAAAGCGGGGCCAGCATTAAAGACGCGGCCCTGAAGGCGGCTGAAATCCGGTTCCGGCCGGTGACGATGACGGGCCTGTGTTTCATCGTGGGGGTTATGCCTCTGGTTCTGTCCAGCGGGGCAGGGGCGGCGGCGCGGGTCTCGGTGGGGTATCCGGTACTGTTTGGCATGATCCTGGACAGCACGCTGGGTCTGCTTATGATCCCGGTGCTGTATGCGGCATTTCAGACCGTTCGGGAATGGCTGTCTGGGTTGCGAACTGCCAACGAGTAGTTCCCGCAAGACCTGAAAATTGTTGCAGTCTTCCGGGGTTTCTCGGATGCTGAACGGCACGGAAACCGAGGTGGGCCCACGCAAAATGTCGCTGCAAGACCCCTTTACGGATCTTAAAATCGAACGGCAGGACAGCGGGTTTTACAAGGGCTACAACCTGCCGATTGCGCTGGTCAGCAAGATCGCGGTCTCGTTGCTGGTGCTATGGGCGTTGGTCTGGCCGCTGAATGCGAATGACACGCTGAGGTCGTGGAAATCCGGGCTGCTGAGCGAGTTTAACGTCTTCTACAACCTCTCGGTCGCGTTGTTTGCCTTCTTTCTGTTTGTGGTTGCTCTCCTTCCTGCCACCGGGCGTATGCGGTTGGGGGGTGATGATGAGCGGCCCGAATTCACCAACTTCTCATGGTTTTCGATGATGTTCGGGGCCGGGCTGGGCGTTGGGTTGATGGTGTATGCTACGGCCGAACCGTTGGGCCTGTGGGAATCAAATCCGCTTACCATGTCTGGTGAGGTCGCCCCGAAAAGCGCCGAGGCGATTCAGGGTGCCTATCGCTATACCTTTCTGCATACAGGTTTCCACGCTTGGGCCATCTACGTGGTGACAGGGTTGAGCTTAGCCTATTACGCCTATACTCGCGACATGCCTCTGACGATCAGAACGGCGCTGACGCCGCTGTTGGGCGAGTATTCCAACGGGGTTGCGGGCCACGTGATCGACATATTGGGCGTGGTGGCGACCATCCTCGGGGTGGCGGTGACCATCGGGTACGGAGTGTCGCAGCTTGTCGACGGCGCCTTCCTGATCACCAGTGCGCAGTGGTTGATGGAAGGGGTCATGAAACCCTCGACCGCGGGTCTGATTGCGGCGCTGGCGTTGGTCATGATGATGTCGACCCTTTCGGCGGTGTCCGGCGTGGGGCGAGGGGTGAAATACCTTTCGAACCTCAATCTGATCCTGTCACTGATTCTTCTGGCGGTGTTCATTTTCTTTGGCTCGTTTTCTTTTGCGATCAGGATCTATGGGCAGGCATTGGTGGACTATATCGTCAATTTTATACCGCTCAGCCTTCAGGCCCATTCCCCGATGTCCCAATTCGAGTATGCCGCAGCCCTGCCACCTGAAGCCGCTCCCTTCGTGGCCGAGCTGTTTCCCGGCGCTACTGATGCCTGGGACACGCGTGACAGCTTTTTGGCAGGGTTAAGCGGGGACGTGGCCGACCTGCCTGATACGACAAAGCAGGCCGCCTATGATGCAGGTACACCGGGGCGGCTGTTCGGCTGGCAATCGGGCTGGACGACCTTCTATTGGGCGTGGTGGATTGCCTTTTCCCCTTTTGTCGGTCTGTTTCTGGCCCGCATCTCGCGTGGGCGCACAGTGCGCGAATTCATCCTTGGTGCAGTGGTTGCACCGTCTTTGGTTTGTTTTGCCTGGATGACCATTCTGGGCGGCTCGGCCATTGATCTGGAACTGAACGGAGACGCCGATGGCGCCATTCTCGCGGCCTCGACCACGGCGACGCTGTTTGTGACGCTCAGCGAGATGATCTCGGGACATCTGCTGGTAATCATCAGTTTTATGTGCGTGGTGCTGACCATGACCTTTCTGGTCACGTCAGCGGATTCCGGCATTCTGGTGATGAACACGATTATGTCCGGCGGGGCCGAAAAAACCGGGGTCATGCACCGTGTTTTGTGGGGCGGATTGCTGACGCTGGTGATTGGAACCCTGCTGATGGCCGGGGGCGGCGGGCTTGAGGCATTGACCAATTCCATGATCATTGGTGCGCTGCCTTTTAGCGTGGTCTTGTTGCTGATGTGTGTCTCGCTGGCCAAGGCGATGATCAATGATCTGCGGCGTGCGCGCCACGAAGAAAACGAGACTGAAACCTAATCTTATCTGAGCGTGACCTTCAGGGGCGCATCAGATTGGATCGACTAGCACCGTCGAGAACACTGACTGATCCTGGGAATGATCTGCGCCTATTTGGTCGAGAAACAGATCGAAAAAGCAGCGCCGTCATGTGTCGGTAGTAACGAGATATCCGCACCATGTGCCCGCAGTGTATTGCGCACGATGGACAGCCCCATACCAGTCCCGCCCTGATCGCGTTTGGTGGTAAAGAACGGATCAAATACCCGCGCTGCATTGCCGGAGGAAATTCCTGGCCCATCATCGCTAAGCCGCAGGATCACTTCGGTATCGTCTCCTGTTGCCGACAGGGTCACAACCTGCGCACCATGTTCTTGCGCGTTGCCGAGCAATTGGCGCAACACGACCAGCAAGCCATTGGAACCAATCGGGATAATTAGATCGCCGCCGTCAAAACGCATTTCGAGAGTGGGAAAATCGCGGCACAATGCGTCTTGCACGGCGTTCAGACAGGTCACCCCCTCATGACGCGACTCGCGCGCGCGGGCTACCTGACGCATGGCGTCGATCTGCTGTTCCATCTGCACGCCCGCGCCGGCAATCTGGTCCACTAGCCTCAGGTTTTCAGCCGATAGCGTGTCATCATCGCGCAGTAATTCCGTCGCTACCCTAAGTGTTGCAACAGGCGTCTTCAGCTCATGCGTGACATGGTCCGAGAAACTGCGGATAGTGGTTTCACGGTTGCGCAGGGTTTCGGCCATGTCGATGACGCGCTGGGCGGTGGTGCCAAGCTCCTGAGTGCCAAATCGTGAGGGCGGCGAGAGGGGATCGGCGGGGTGCCGAACAACCTGCGTAGCAAAACGTTCCAGCGCAAAGATCGGTCGCAGCAATAGCCGCACCAACAACCAGCCTAGAACAGCCGTGGCCGCCGTGATGATCACCGCCAGCAAAGCGGCGGCATTGCGATAGCCCAGTTCCGGTCCCAGATACCGAAACGCAACCAGCCCGGTCAGGGACAACAGCAATGTGCCGCATAGGGCGCCGCCCAGCACGAAGGCAAGGCTGGGGCGCCACTTGCGCCTCATGCCGCGGTGTCCTGAATGCGGATGCCGACACCATGCACAGTTTCGATCACCCCAGTGCAACCGGCCTGCGCCAGCTTACCCCGCAAGTTGCGTAGATGGCTATCCAGAGTACGGTCCGAGACTTGCGACAACGCCCCCCAGACCGCCTGTATCAGCTGCGCGCGGGTGTGTACCTGACTGGGACGTTCGACCAGAGTGGCCAGCAAAGTGAACTCGGTCGCGGTCAGCGATATGGCGTTTCCGTCCAACCTGCAGACATGCGCGCCTGGGTCCAGCGTGATCCGCCCATGCGTCAAGGTCGGGCTGGATCGCGACCCGGATGCACGTTTCAGGATCGCGCGCACCCGCGCCACCAGCTCACGCGGGCTGAAGGGTTTGGTGACATAGTCATCCGCGCCCATTTCCAGGCCCAGTATCCGGTCAATCTCATCATCGCGCGCGGTCAGGAACAGGATCGGAACCTCGGATCGGGCGCGGATGCGGCGGCAGACCTCGAACCCGTCCATCTCGGGCAGGCCAATATCCAGGACGATCAGATCTGGTGCTTCGCGGGCGGCGTGGGTCACGGCCATCTGGCCATCGCTGCCAGTGATCACCTGAAAGCCGGCGCGTTCCAAAGCCAGACCAGCCAGATCGCGCAGGCGGGGATCATCGTCAACCAACAGGATTTTCATTGCGCCTCGCCTTTGGGGTTCGCCGTAAGATAGCCATTCACACGTGCGGTGCGAAAGTCCCATTCGCGCCAGTTCGGATGGGTTGGGGCAGGATGCACACAGCTTTGGGCCCAGTCGGGAATGTGCATGATCGGCTGTTTGGCAATCTGGGTAGAAATTGCCTTGGAGGCCGAGTGCCCCAAACCACACAGATAGGTCCAGTCGGTCCGGATCGCAGTATCCGAATCTGCAGCACGCGACAATGTATCCGCCGCAATCAGCGCAGCGAAATTTATGAACGCACAGATATAGAGGGTTCCCACGCTCAACATAGTGACCCGCAGGATCAACCAGACAGACGAACGCCCCCTTTGCACCTGCCAGGCCACCATGGCCAACCCAATTGCCACCAATCCCATCCAGATCAGCGCGTAGATCCGTAGGTAAGTCAGGCCAAACGCGTCGATATACAAGTCCAACCGGAACGCTGCGGACAAGGTCAGCAAAACGTTCTGTGCCAGCCATACAAGCAACAAGGGTTTCAACGCTGGGCTTTGCCCAAGAAAGGGGCGCGCCGCCAGTGCGAAGGCCCCGGCCAGCAAGGCCGTCATCAGCAGGGGGTAAGCGCCGCGATGGGCATATGTGGCGTGGCTCATACCTTCGGGCAGGGCGGCGGCGCCGAACAGGATCGAGATGTCCATGATGCTCTGCGCCGCCAGCATGAGGTTGAACAGAACCAATGCCCTGAAAACCGATCCGGCGTTCAACAGGCGTGACATGTTCCAGCTTAGGGTGGGGGCTGCCATAGGCGCATCCGGCGCGGGGGCTGTCAGGAACGGCCAGATCAACAAGGCCAGCCCGCCCCAGAACGCGATCCGGCGGATCAGCACAAACAGGTCGAAATCGACCTTAAGCACTCGGACCAAAGCATGTTCCAACACCGGATTAGCACTGATCAGCAACGCCCCAAGCACGAAGAAGCCACCCAACGGAAAGGCCCAGTTGCGGATGAATACATGAACGATTGAACGGCCGGTTTCGCCATGTGCTACCGGTTTACGGCGCCATCCCCGAACGTGCGTTGCGCATTCCTTCAGCCCGGCAGTCGGAACCCTTTTGATCAGGCGCAATACTCCACCGGCCAGCCAGGGAAGGAGCTTGCGGTGTTTGACCTCTGGTGGGATTTGCAACAACACGATCGCGCTGAGCAGCCCCGCGATCAGGAAGGTCACCGACAAAAGCTGGACATGTTCTATCAAGGGCAGGGTGGCCAGCATCAACACAACTGAGGGCACCAGTAGTTTTGAGCGGGTGGGCTTGTTCACCCAGACGGCAGCAAAGATGCACCAAGCGAAAAGGGCCAGTGAGAGCCCGGGTTTGTGGCCCCAGAACAGTAGATCGCCCAGCAGAACAAGCAGGATCAGTGCAGTAATCCGCGGAAACCTTCGGACGCCGTCCAGCACGTTTCCCGGGGTCGCAGGCGGGGGCGTTGGGTCAACCGACGCGCCACTTTCACTGGCCAGCCACCAACCATCATGGGCAAGTGAGCGGGGCATCCCCCGGATTATAAGTTCATTGGGCATATCAGCCTCCTGCTTGAGTTTCCTCAAGATTGCAGGGGCAGATCGCAGAACCTTTGCAGCAGTTGTGCAGAATTCGTGCAGATTGGCCCGGACCTACGGGCCCGGCAAGGGGTGTCTGGCAGGTTAGTGCAGCGCGCCGTGATCCCTAAGTTCTCCGGCAAATCGGCAGCTGCGAACGGCCTCGGGTGTGGTGGAATACTGCGCCCTGAAAGCCCGCCCAAGGGCAGAAGCTGATGAAAACCCGGTTGCTGTTGAAATCTCAAGCTGTGGCATGTCGGTATAGCGCAGCAAGCTGTAGGCGCGCTCAAGCCGCAGCTCGCGATAGGTGGTCAGCAATTTGACACCGGTCTTGTTCAGAAACCGCCGCTGCAATTGACGGGTCGAGGCCCCAAGCGCCTGCGACAGGTCCGAAATTTTCAACGGGTCTTCGACATTGTTCAGCATCTTTTCGATCACCTGCCGGACCATCGGATCAGCCCCGGACCGTTGGATCAGGCGGTTGGCCAAATGGCTTGCACAGCCGCGTTTTGGTTCGGTCAGGCCAATGTAGCCGCGTAGACTTTCGGCTAGATGTTCACCGTGGTCCAATGCTACGAATTCCGCCAGCAGGCGCAGGGCGCTCAGTTTGGTCGCGGCACTGTGTACCCGCCCATTGGGTGATTTGTGCGTGGGTTTATGACAGTCGGCAAGTCCGATCTCCTGCGCTGCGGCCGAGAAATTCGGATGGATGGCGGCGAGGGGCTCATCAGTCTTCGCGCTGTGCGCCAGCAGCAGAGCAGCCCCTCCGACCAGAATGGAGCGTGACGCCAGATTCAGTATCTGCGCAACGCGGGTCTTGTCCTGTCTGGCGCAGAGCCAGGGTTTGTGAATGTCGCCCCAGAAAATCGCAGTGCGACCCGCCCAATACAGGGGGTCGCCAGTAAAGGCTTCGGATGTATTCCGAATGGTGACGGCATAGGAGTGATCTTCGACAAGATCATTTAGAGCATGAAAAAACTCGGTAACCATTTCGGCCGAACCTTCGGCCTCGGGATCGTTTAGAAAAACGTCGATACTTCGCAGCCGTTCAGAGGCCGTTCGGGCCAACTGTACGTGGTTGTTGCCGAGGACATAGTGTTTCATTTCTCCTCCCCCTGCCTGATTTGGCTGCGTTGTTTTGGTCGGTGTGCCCCCCGCCTTTTGGCGGGGGGTGTGATTTACTCAGCTGCGTCGAGGTATGCGTCCATTGGTGGGCATGTGCAGACGAGGTTTCGGTCGCCATATGCGTTGTCGACGCGGTTGACGGGGGACCAGTATTTGTCGACG
>NZ_JBQFVB010000006.1:0-213575 GCF_056539465.1 Ruegeria sp. BB1 | reverse complement strand
TCTCCGCCGTCTCCAGCGTCCCAACACCGCCTCAGCAGCGCCGGTGAAGGGGGTTCTAAGGTTTACCCAAACAACCCGCAAGTGGAAAATTCGACAAACTCGCAAAAAACCGCAGATTAAAATTTTACCCATATAAATCATAAGCTTAAATAATGTCACACTCCACGAAACCCGCAACACGCAGCGCATCCCACCTCGAATCTCAGCTTTTGAACAGGGTTACCCATAGACTCAGCGCCGAGTCAGATGGAATCGGCCTGACGCGACCGAGTCAGCACACCGGATATAGGCAAACGCAGTAGCAACAGGCCGACGATTGCAGACAGATAGACCAGCGGTTCAATCTGGAAGCCCTTGGCCAACATGACATAGTGCAGCCCACCCAGAATCGCCGCAGGAAACACCAGGCGCTGCAAGCTGCGCCATCGCGGACCCAATTTCCGCACCGACAGATTGTTCGACGTCACCGCCAACGGCAGCATCAAGACAAAAGCGGCCATGCCGACCGTTATATAAGGGCGCTTAACGATATCCGCCCAAATCTGGCTGGGCACCTGCACATCCAACACAAGCCACACCAACAGATGCAGCGTGACATACGCAAAGGTCAGAACCCCAAGGGCGCGGCGGAACTTCAGCAGGTTCAGGCCAAGGAAACGCCGCAGAGGAGAAATCGCCAGCACACCAATCAGAAGCTGTAACGCCAACTCTCCGTACCGATGCTCCAACGCCTCTATCGGGTTTACGCCCAATCCGCCTGTCAGCCCCTGGTAAAACAACCAGGGCGCTGGAAGCGCCCCAATCAGGTAGACCGCCCAAGCGGGAATACGGCATAATATATGATTCACCTGCTGCATAGACTTAATAGTATTGCGAAAGATCCATGCCTTCGTACAGCCCGGCGACCTCGTTCTCATAGCCGTTGAACATCAGGGTTGGGATACGCTTGGCAAAGAGACCGCCGCCGATTTCACGTTCCGAGGCTTGCGACCAGCGCGGATGGTTCACGTTCGGGTTCACGTTACTATAGAAGCCATACTCACGTGGCGCCGACATGTTCCAGCTGGTGGGTGGCTCTTCTTCTGTCAGAGTGATCCGCACGATCGACTTGATCGACTTGAAGCCGTATTTCCACGGCACCACCAAACGCAGCGGCGCACCATTCTGGTTTGGGATCGGCCGATCATAAATACCCGTCGCCATGATGGTCAGCGGATGCATCGCCTCATCCAAGCGCAGACCCTCGCGGTAAGGCCACTCCAGAATCGGGTAGCGCACGCCCGGCATCTCGTCGGGGATCAAGGCGGTTTCAAAGGCCACGTATTTGGCCTCTTCCTGAACACCTGCCATGTTCAGAAGATCAGCCAGTTCGAACCCGTTCCATGGGATCACCATCGACCAGGCCTCGACACACCGGAAACGATAGATGCGTTCTTCGACCGTCATCTCGGACATGATATCCTTAAAGTCATAGTCGCCCGGATTGTCGACCAGACCGTCGATCTTAACACTCCATGGTTCGGTGGTCAGCGCACCAGCATATTTGGCAGGATCATCCTTGCCGGTCCCGAATTCATAAAAGTTGTTATAAGACGTGATCTCTTCCCAGGTGTTCGGCTCCAGCGCTTCTTGCGCCGTCGCGCCGCGCGCCATCCCCGCCAGTCCGACACCTGCCAGCCCGGCCATAACCTGACGCCGGTTCAAAAACGCCGCCCTTGGGGTGACGTCCGCATGTGTCAATGTATTGGTCCAGCGATGCGCCATGTATGTCTCCGTTGTCAAAACACCTCGGGTATGAGGTAGATCGCTGATAGCACAGTGCCAAGGTAATGAGCGTCACGATTGAGCGACGAGATTGTAACGTAGTCGCCTGTAAGCGTGGGCTTCAGAACGTTCCCAACCAAGCTAAGCTTTGCAATTCAGGCCCGGAACGTGCAGGCTTTGCAATGGATCGACAGACGTAGTGCGGTGTTTTTGGGGAAACCGTCAAAGCATACCTGCATCCATTAGATCCCTTGCGCCTGCTGACATTGCGATATCAATGGTATGAACCACAGAAAAAACAAACCTATGCCCGCCCCCGCCGCAATCAGTGCCAAGGCTGCATCTTATGCCGAACAAGCCGCAATTCGGGATCTAACGCAGCCTCTTCCCGAAATGCGGGCTATGTTGCGAGAGGATTACGCAGACAGTTGTACCGCAGCCGTAGAAATGTCCGGCGTTGCACTGTCCGATGAAACAATTGGCGGTGTGCGTTGCATGGTTATCACTCCTGCCGAACCGCGCTCTGGCCGCAGGTTGGTCTATCTGTTCGGCGGCGGCTTTACCCTTGGCAGCCCGTTTGAGGATTTGCCAATCTCAGCCTGGCTGGCGGCCAAGACCGGCGCGGTTGTGATTGCACCGGACTATCCCTTGGCCCCCGAAGCGCCATACCCGGCGGCCCTTGATGCCTGCACCGCAGTCATCTCGTCTGTACTGGCCGAAACGCCTGGGGCTTGCCTGTGTGGAGAATCTGCCGGGGGAAATCTTGCATTGGCTGCAGTCCACAGAATGCGCGCAAATGGCGTTCCGTTACCAACGGCACTGGCCCTGCTTTCACCTTTTGTCGACCTGCAGAACAACGGGGACAGCGGACTGGCAGATCGCGACCCGTTTCTAAATCAGTCTGAAATCGACTTTTTCCGTGACTGTTATGTTGGCAAAGAGGTCGACCTGACAGCCCCTGACGTATCTCCGATTTACGGCCTCTTCGACGCAGACTTTCCACCCGTCTTTCTGACTTCGGGAACCCGCGATCATTTGTTGAGCGGTTGCGTGCGTCTGGATCGCCTGCTGCGACAGGCCGGCGCCGACTGCACCCTGCGTGTATGGGAGGGCATGTGGCACGTGTTCGAGTTTTACCCGGAGATACCCGAAGCCGATGCCTCGCTGACGGAAATCGCTGTTTTTCTGAATGGGCATTTTGCCAAGGTGTAAAAAAAAACCCGCCAGTTTGGCGGGTCTTTCTGGTTTCCAATCTCAGATCAATGCACCACGGCATCGTCCGGGCGGGGTCGATCTGACGTGCCCAGCCTGTCACCGATGATCAGACCTTCGGCTCCGGTGGTCACCGGGACAGTCTCGCCGTCCTTGATCTCGCCGGCCAGCAGGGCTTCGGCCAATGGGTTCTGAAGCGCGCGCTGAATCACGCGTTTCAGCGGACGCGCACCAAAGACCGGATCATAGCCTTCGTTCGCCAGCCATTCCTTGGCACCATCGTCCAGTGCCAGCTCGATCTTGCGGGCGGTCAGACGTTTCTGCAGGCGTGCCATCTGGATATCAACGATGCCATCCATATCGGCCCGCTTGAGCCGGTCAAAGATGATCGTTTCGTCCAGACGATTCAGGAATTCCGGCCGGAAATGCGCCCGGACCGCATCCATCACGTCGCGTTTGGCCTGCGCACTGTCCGCACCTTCGGGCAACTGGCTGAGCGCCTGAGAGCCGAGGTTCGACGTCAGAATGATCAGCGTCTGCTTGAAGTCCACGGTGCGGCCCTGACCATCGGTCAGCACACCATCGTCCAGAACCTGCAGCAGCACATTGAACACATCCGGATGCGCCTTTTCGACCTCGTCAAACAGCACGACCTGATAGGGCCGACGCCGCACGGCTTCGGTCAGCACACCGCCTTCATCATAACCGACATAGCCCGGAGGGGCACCGATCAGGCGGGCAACCGCGTGTTTCTCCATGAACTCGGACATGTCGATGCGCACCATCGCGTTGTCGTCGTCGAACAGGAAGTTTGCCACGGCCTTGGTCAGCTCGGTCTTACCCACGCCGGTCGGCCCGAGGAACAGGAACGAACCCAAGGGGCGGCCTTCGTCGTTCAGACCCGCACGGGCACGGCGCACAGCGTTGGCGACAGCAGTGACCGCCGCATCCTGACCGATCACACGGGAATGCAGATCGTCTTCCATCCGCAGCAGCTTCTCGCGCTCACCTTCCAGCATTTTCGAGGTCGGGATACCCGTCCAGCGTTCGACCACCGAAGCGATCTGTTCCGGACGCACCGTCTCCTCAGCCATCATGGCATTGCTTTCGGCGTTTTCGGCCTCAGTCAGCTTTTTCTCAAGCTCGGGGATGACGCCATAGGACAGCTCACCCGCCTTGGCGAGGTTGCCTTCGCGCTTAGCGATCTCCAGATCGGCCCGCGCCTTGTCGAGTTGTTCTTTCAGGTCACGCGCGCCAGCGAGCTTGTCGCGTTCGGCCTGCCACTGGGCGGTCATCTCCGCGGATTTCTCCTGCAGGTCGGCCAGATCCTTTTGCAAGGTTTCCAGACGATCCTTGGAGGCTGCGTCATCCTCAAGCTTCAGCGCTTCTTCCTCGATCTGCATCTGCAGAATCTGACGATCAAGTTGATCGAGTTCTTCTGGCTTGGAGTCTACCTCCATCCGCAGACGCGACGCCGCCTCATCGACCAAATCGATAGCTTTGTCAGGTAGGAACCGGTCGGTGATATAGCGATGCGACAGGGTCGCCGCCGACACCAGTGCCGAGTCCGAGATGCGCACACCGTGGTGCAGCTCATACTTCTCTTTAATACCGCGAAGAATGCTGATGGTGTCCTCGACCGTCGGCTCCTGCACCATCACTGGCTGGAACCGTCGCGCAAGGGCCGCGTCTTTCTCGACGTATTTGCGGTACTCGTCCAGCGTGGTTGCACCGATGCAATGCAGCTCACCCCGTGCAAGCGCGGGCTTGATCAGGTTGGCGGCATCCATCGCACCGTCAGATTTACCGGCACCGACTAGCGTGTGCATCTCGTCGATGAACAGGATAATCTCACCGGCGGCCTCGGTGACCTCGGTCAGAACAGCCTTGAGGCGTTCTTCGAACTCACCGCGGTACTTCGCACCGGCGATCAGCGCGCCCATGTCCAGCGCCAGCAGTTTCTTGTCCTTCAGCGATTCCGGCACATCACCATTGATAATGCGCAGGGCCATACCTTCAGCAATCGCGGTCTTACCGACGCCTGGTTCCCCGATCAGAACCGGATTGTTCTTGGTACGACGCGACAGAACCTGCATCGAGCGACGGATTTCCTCATCCCGTCCGATGATCGGGTCGATCTTGCCCTCGGCCGCAGCCTCGGTCAGGTCGCGCGCGTATTTTTTGAGCGCGTCATAGCCCTCCTCCGCCGACGCGCTGTCAGCGGTGCGACCCTTGCGGATATCATTGATCGCCTCGTTCAGTTTCTGCGCGGACACAGCGCCGGCATCCAAAGCGTCCTTGGCTTTGGATTTCACCATGCACAGTGCCATCAACACGCGTTCGACCGGCACAAAGCTGTCGCCCGCTTTGGTGGCAATCTTGGCGGCCTCGTCCAACACCTTGGCGGTCTGGCCGTCCATGTAAATCTGGCTTGCGTCGCCGCTGACCTTCGGGATTTTGGCCATCGCAGCATCCAGCGCCTCGACCACGCGGTTCGGCGCGCCACCTGCACGAGTGATCAGGTTGCTGGCCAGCCCCTGATCATCATCCATCAATGCTTTCAAAATATGTGTGGGCTCCAACCTCTGGTGCCCCTCGCGCAGCGCAATCGTCTGCGCCGCCTGCACGAACCCCCGTGCCCGCTCGGTGAACTTGTTCAAGTCCATAGCATTCTCCTTTATCTCAAGCGCCCTGAATGTGATGCGCCCGCTTGGCGGCACGCGTCGGTCTGGGCCTCACATTCAATCTGGGAAATATCTTTGACGGTTCAAGAGGCTAAGCCGCAGATTCCGCACTTAACGGCGCGGTACGGAATAGACTGTATACCCTCCGGTTTTTGCGACTTGCCGTGCATTATACATGTCGACCAATGATTGCGCCGCATCGCTGCCTGAGGGGCAGGACACAAGATCAGCCGCGTCATCCAGAAAATCGACGGTAAAGGCCGTTTCGCCGGTTAACTGGCAATCATCGTCGGTCGAACGATAGCCGCGCACAAGGCGCAGATCCTGATTGGTCGGGGATCTGATGACCGTATCTGCGGCCTCTGGCTGCAACGGCATTTGCTGACAGCCAACCAAAGACAAAACAAACCCCACACCCGCAAACTGTTTCATGAGTCCCCCATCTTAAATGTTCTTTGTAGTGGGAGGACCATAGCACACTCAGTCATGAGGAATGCGATTTCGATCAAACATCGGTCCTGCATGGACACAAGGCACGGAACCCGTTAGGACGCAGACGTTTGCCAAAAAGGAGCTTGCCCCATGTCCGATGACCGCCTGATCGTTGCCCTTGATGTTCCAAACGCCTTGCAAGGTCTGGCCATGGCCGAGCGGCTGGGCGATGCCGTATCTTTCTACAAGATCGGGCTGGGTATGCTGACCGGGGGCGGGCTGGCCCTGGCTAATGAGCTGAAACAGGATCACGGCAAGCGCATTTTTCTGGACATGAAGCTGTTCGACATCGGCAACACAGTGGAAAACGCTGTGCGCGGGTTAGCACAGTTCGATCTGGATTTCCTGACCGTGCATGGTGATCCCCATGTGGTACGCGCCGCGAAAGAGGGTGCCACGGGCAAGGACCTTAAAATCCTCGCCGTGACCATCCTGACCTCGCTGAACCGCGACGATCTGGATGCCAGCCTGCTGAAAGAGGGCAACGTGCAGGAACTGGTGGTCGAACGTGCGGCACGCGCGCTAGAGGCCGGGGCCGATGGCGTCATCGCCAGCCCGCAAGAGGCCGCGCTAATCCGCGCCCTGCCCCAGGCCGAAGGTCGTCTGATCGTTACTCCAGGTGTCCGGCCAGCAGGCGCAGCATTGGGCGATCAGAAACGTGTGGCCACCCCGGCCAGTGCAATCAGCGACGGTGCCGATCACATCGTTGTTGGCCGCCCGATCTATCAGGCACAGGACCCAAAAGCCGCAGCCCAGGCGGTTCTTGCTGAGTTAAATTCCTTGACACATCACTGACAAGTGCCACCAAATCAGCGAATTTCCGCGCAGAAATGGCTTGCAACCAGTTGACCTAACGTCACTTTCCGGCCCAACCGTGCCAAATCGCCGCTGTGCCCCAAAACACACATGAAAAATACGAGTTTCTCATGTGTGACCTCGGTCCTATCGAAATTGGCGGTTTTGCGCGATTCTAGGGGTGTGATACTCCCCGCGGACCCTCTCTTCCTGAGGTCCGTCACCTCCCCCCGCCACTTCGCGGGGGGTCTTCTTTCGGACATGACCCTGCTTTCAGTAATCGCTGGCATTTCGTGCCACAGCTGGGGCTGGTATAAGGAAACCACTAATTGAATCGCATGAAAGGCGGGAAGATTTCATGCCCGGTCTCTGCCGAGATTGCCTGACCAAATTGACCGACGAACGGCGCTGCACTGCCTGCGGCAGCCCGCGGATCAAGGCGCATCCCGAGCTGTTTGATCTGTCCATCGCACATATGGATTGCGATGCCTTCTATGCTTCGGTCGAAAAGCGGGACAATCCCGAGTTGGCCGACAAGCCGGTAATCATCGGCGGCGGCAAACGCGGCGTGGTGTCGACCGCTTGTTATGTGGCGCGCATTCGCGGTGTACGGTCGGCCATGCCGATGTTCAAAGCCTTGCAACTGTGCCCCGAGGCGGTGGTGATCAAGCCGCGCATGTCGATCTATGCCGAAGTGTCGCGCGAGATTCGCAAGATGATGGACGAACTGACCCCGGTGGTCGAACCGCTGTCGCTGGATGAGGCGTTCATGGACCTGTCCGGCACGCAGCGCCTGCATGGCGCGCCGCCTGCCGTTATGCTGGCGCGGCTGGTTGGGCGGATGAAGGATGAGTTGGGCGTGACCGGCTCCATCGGGCTGTCGCACAACAAGTTTCTGGCCAAGGTCGCTTCGGACCTCGACAAGCCGCGCGGATTTTCGGTGATCGGAAAGGCGGAAACGGCTGAGTTCCTGTACGACAAACCCGTGCGGCTGATCTGGGGCATCGGCCCTGCCGCGCAGGAATCGCTGGATCGCGCGGGCATCCGCAGTTTTTCCGACCTGCTGCGCTGGGACCAAGAGGCGCTGACCGCACGTTTCGGATCAATGGGTTATCGGCTGTGGCATCTGGCGCGCGGACAGGACAAGCGACGCGTCTCGGCCCATGAGCCGATGAAATCCATCAGCAACGAAACGACGTTTTTCGAAGATACCGCCAGTCTGGATATTCTGGACGGGCACATCTGGCGCCTTTCCGAAAAGGTGGCGGACAGGGCAAAGGCCAAAGGATTGGCCGGGCGTGTTGTCACCCTGAAACTCAAACGAGCCAATCACAAGATCATCACGCGGCGCGTATCCCTGCGTGACGCCACCCAGATTGCCGACCGACTTTACCGCACGGCCCGTGGCCTTTTCGACCAGGTTGGCGATCAGGGGCCATATCGATTGCTGGGCGTTGGCTTGTCTGAATTGTGCCCCGAAGCGCAGGCCGATATATCGGGCGATTTGCTGGATCCCGGAGCAACTCAGCGATCACAGGCCGAACGCGCCACCGACGAGATTCGGCGCCGTTTTGGCAATGATGCAATTGTGAAAGGCCGCGCGCTGCGCTGAGCTGAGCTTACTCGGCCGCCAGGCGAACCGGATCATCGCCAATGCTGGCGATTTCCTGAATGATGTCGCGCAGAATCTCTTGAAACAGGGCGAAATTCTCATTCGGCACGATGTTGGCCTCGTCCATATAAAGCGCCCGGTCAACTTCGATCTGTACCGCATGTTGATGACGGGCGGGGCGGCCATAGGTCTGGGTCACATACGCCCCGGCAAAGGGCGCGTTACGTGCCACGTTCAGCCCGGCGGACACAAAGGCCGCTTCGATCCGATCCACAACCTCAGTCGAGGCGGACGCGCCAAACCTGTCCCCCAGCACCACATCTGGCCGCTTGGATTTCGCGTTGCTGGCCATGGCGACCGCCTCATGCGGCATCGAGTGGCAATCGATCAATATCGCCTGGCCGAAGACGTCGAGTGATTCGGCCAACAAGGATTTGAGACGTGCATGATAGGGCCGCCAGCAGGTGTCGATGCGCAGGCGCGCCTCGTCCATTGTCAGCTTGCCGCGATAGATCGCACGCCCATTGGCCACCACGCGGGGAATCACCCCCAACCCGGATGCCACCCGGGGGTTATGCCCGGAACGTCGCGCCCCTTGGACCAGTGCCGGATCCAGTTCCTCGGCACTGCGGTTCAGATCCAGATACGCCCGTGGCAACACTGCCGAGATCAACGGCGCGCCAAAGTCAGCAGCCGCAGAAAACAGCTGATCTACGAAGGCATCTTCCGAGGATCGAATCACATTTTCACTTAGAACCGTGCGGTTCAACAGCGTTTGAGGGTAACTCCGACCACTATGAGGAGAAGAAAACACCACGCATGACGTGCGTCTGGCGGGCATGTCCAATACATAGGGGGCGTTCGGCATGGTGACTCCTTGTTCGCATTGAACATAGACCGGAAAATAGTTCTACCAAACCCCTTGAACCCCTTTGCGACTCCTTTTATAGACCCCGCTACCGGCGCGGGGTTCCGCGCCCCATTTCGTTATGGGGTAGGACAACGCAACGGGACGTGGGCGGTTAGCTCAGCGGTAGAGCACTTCGTTGACATCGAAGGGGTCACAAGTTCGATCCTTGTACCGCCCACCATGATTTCACTGTTCCGGGCTTCCGGGGCACCCGACTAACCCAGGCGCTGGCCACGTCCTTGATGAAGGCGCCGCAGATTGGAGACAGACCAATGAAGGTCAAGAACTCGCTCCGCTCGCTCAAGAACCGGCACCGTGATTGCCGTATTGTGCGTCGCAAAGGCCGCGTCTACGTGATCAACAAGACGCAGCGCAAGTTCAAAGCTCGTCAGGGCTAAGAACTGCACATAACCACTTAAAGAAACCGCGCCTTCGAGCGCGGTTTTTTTGTTTTCCAACTATGCGTTTCTTGCCTGCGCTCAGCCCCGTAAGGGGCTTGGCAAGTTTGATTTTGATATTTCGCGTTGTGATAGAGCGTTCTCGTGTTAACGTTCTCCGGATTTTCGATGACGGGAGGTCAACTTGGCCGACGGTGAAATACTCGGAACGACCCTGACCGATATGGTCGCGGATATTGGCAGGAGCGTGGCGCAAGCCGCCGAGCAACTAAGCCTCGACCAGTTGAACGCCCTAAAGAACTACCCGCAGGAGCTTCGCGACATGGGCATCCCACCGGTTTTCTATCACATGCAGGATGTCGATGTGGAATTGAAAGTCGTAATGGAGATGAGCACTAAGACGGAAGAAGGCAAGCGGCCCGCAATCATCTCGATCTTCATGGGACCGAAGTTGACCCAGACCGATACGGTCGACACCAAAAGTGCATCGACCATGCGCATGCGCTTTGCTCCGGGCCCAGTAGATGACAACAGGTCACCAGAGGACACCGATGGCACGTAAGACAGTTAAGGCCCCCAAGAGGCCACCTATTGATGTACGCGTCACCGAATTGCCCGAAGCCTTTGCGACACTGTTGCAGTCACTTGCTGACCGTCTTACCGCAATGGAGCAGCGCGAGACCACTTTGCTTCAAACAATTTCGGACCTGCAGAATCGGATTGACGATCTGGAAGAAGGCGGCGGCGGCATGCTGATGGGCGCGGTGTCTCCGGTAACAAACCCGTTGGCCCAGGGTCGGTCAGAAATGAATTCGGGCGACGAAGACACTCAGGTTGTCGACGCTCAGGAATTTTCACAGGCACTGGGCGAACAGATTCTCGCCGGTTCAGACGGAAGCAGCGAGTTTACCATCGACAATGTAAAGGTCGAGGCCGTGGTCGGGCTGGGCCAAGATGGCAATAGGGCACAGATCGCAACCAACGCCAAGAAACAGGCGGTCAGCCAGAACGCATCGAAAGTTACGTTTTCGGTCCGAAGGCGGTCAAAAACGCAAATCATCGAATGAACACAAATTTTTCAAAAGGAGTTTGAACAATGAGTATCGGGCAAGAACTGCTGAACGTTCCCTTTGCAGAAATGGTTCAAAAGCTGGCACTTTCGGTCGCTGAATCACAAAGCGAGTTGGATCGCCACTCGACTGATATGGCCAAATACATGGCCGATCAGAAAATCCTGCTTCCCGATCTCTCCAATCCCGACGGCCCCGCCAAAGAATTCAGCCTCGTGTCGATGGGATTCCTCCCTGCATTCTATGCGGTGCAGGAGGCCGAGATAGAGGTCAAAATGGCGATCTCGATGACCAAACAGACCGAAAAATCAGGTAGCGCTTCAGTGAAAGGCGGCTGGGGGCCCGTGGCGGCCCAGGTCAACGCCAGCTATTCCTCGCGCTATGCCTATAGTCAGGAAGGTGCAAGCAGGTTGACCATCAAACTCGCACCGGCCGATCCGCCGGTCATGCTGCAAAAATACATGGAAGCTGTAACTCAGGCCATGCTGACCAAGGAACCGGTACTGAGCGACGATCCGGAACCTGAGCCGGCGCCGTCACCCGCACCACCGCAACCGGAAGGAAGACAGAGCAAACAGCGTCGATCCTGACAGCAAGTGCGCAGCAGGAAAGGCGAGCGACATTTTGACCAACTAAATCTGTCAGATTTCCTTGCATCCCCCTCAGAATCGTTTAATTGACCAAATCAGTCGGGTTAATACCCGCCACGATTTTCAATGTTGGGACAAATGATGCTGAAATCCTCTACCTGCGTTGCCGCCGCTCTGATGGCTTTGGTTGCTACCTCTGCCGCCGCCGAAGGTGAACTGAACCTGTACTCGTCACGCCACTACGACACCGACGAACGTCTCTATTCTGATTTCGAAGAGGCGACCGGCATCACCATCAACCGTATCGAAGGCAAGGCCGACGAACTCATTGCACGGATGGAAGCTGAGGGCGCCAACTCGCCCGCGGACATCCTGTTGACCGTAGACACCTCGCGTCTGGCGCGGGCCAAAGACGCGGGCATTTTGCAACCGGTCGACAGTGCAGTGCTCGAAGAACGTATCCCTGCCAATCTGCAAGACAATGACAACCAATGGTTCGGCTTTTCGCAGCGTGGCCGCATTATCTTTTTCGACAAAGAAAACGTAGCCAACCCGCCGGCCACCTACGCCGATCTGGCGAAACCTGAATACAAGGGTCTGGTCTGCATCCGCTCGTCCAGCAACACATATAACCAAACGCTTCTGGCATCGATCATCACCCACGAAGGACCTGAAGCCGCCAAAGCCTGGGCCGAAGGCATCGTCGCCAACATGGCGCGCGATCCGCAGGGCGGCGACACCGACCAGCTGCGTGGCATTGTTTCGGGCGAATGTGATATCGCCGTGTCGAACACCTATTACTTTGCCCGCGCCATCCGCAAAGATGTCAAAGGCGTTTCGTCGGAAATCGACTCAATCGGCTGGGTGTTCCCTAACAACGACAGCACTGGCGCGCACATGAACCTTTCCGGGGCCGGTGTCGCCGCGAATGCACCGAACAAGGACAATGCGGTCCTGTTCCTGGAATACCTGGCCAGCGACTCGGCCCAGCAATATTTCTCGGCCGGCAATGACGAGTTCCCGGCGGTGAACGGCGTCGCACTTGCGGACTCGGTTAAGTCACTGGGTGAGTTCAAGGCAGATGAAGTGAACCTGTCCGAGGTCGCCAAGAACCTTCCTGAAGCGCAAAAAATCTTCAACGAGGCTGGCTGGAAATAACCCAGTGCACGAGACCTTAACACTTTGAAGGGCGCAGAAATTTCTGCGCCCTTTTTTATTGCATATTACATATTTTTGCAGAATAATCTCTATAATGAACGATATTCTCACATATGAACATGCTGGATGATCTCTCGAACCGCCTCGCCAACCGTCTGAACGAACTGCGCCGGAGCCATGGGTGGTCACTGGACCAACTGGCCGAACACAGCGGCATTAGCCGCGCCACGCTTTCGCGGATGGAAAAGGGCGATGTCAGCCCGACCGCTGAAACGCTGGGGCGGCTCTGTGCAGCTTTTGGCCTGCCGATGTCGCGTCTGCTGATGATGGTCGAAGACAGTTTCGACCCTCGCGTACCGTTCGAACGGCAACCCGAATGGCGCGACCCGGAAACCGGATTTACCCGTCGCTCGGTATCTCCGCCCGCCACTGGGCTTAGCGGAGAGGTGCTGGAAGGTCACCTGCCCCCCGATGCGATAATCACGTACGATGCGCCACCAAAACCTGGGCAAGAACATCACCTGATCATGTTGGACGGCGCGCTGAAACTGACCGTAGACGGCGTTGCCCATGATTTGAATGGCGGCGATTGCCTGCGCTATCACCTTGCGGGTCCCACGCGGTTTGAAACAACGCCCGCGCGTGGGGCACGGTACCTACTGGTGCTGATATGATTACACGCATCGACGATTGCAGCTTTGACACCGCCTTGGACGACCTGACCGATATCCTGCACGCTTGTGTACAGGACGGGGCCAGTATCGGGTTCATCCTGCCCTTTTCATCGGATCAGGCCCGCTCCTATTGGCAAGACCGGGTGCGGCCCAACGTACAGACCGGCTCGCTGGACCTGTTCGTCTTTCGTGAAAACGAACGCATTGTGGGCACGGTGCAATTGATCCCCGCGACGATGCCCAACCAGCCACATCGGGCCGATGTGGCCAAACTGCTGGTTCACCCCAGCGCCAGACGCCGGGGTTTGGGGCGGGTCTTGATGGCGGCGCTTCAGGACCGGGCTATCCAGCTGGGCCGTACCTTGCTGGTGCTTGACACACGCAGTACAGACCCGTCACGCATCCTGTATCAAAGCCTAGGCTTTCAGATCGCCGGAGAGATCCCGGACTATTGCCGCAATCCGCTTGAGGACCGGCTAGAGCCTACGACCTATATGTACAAAAACCTAAGTTGATCCGGGCATCTGTTTCAAAAACGAAGAAACGGCAACTTATGACCTTGTGGCAGCGTTTCGGTTTCCGCAGGGATGACTGCAAGACCATCCGCCTGTGCAAGCGTCGCAACCCGGCCGCTATATGAAGGTGCCATCAAACGCAGCCGTGGAACGCCGTCGGAAGTCGTGTCGTCGATCATGACCGGACGGTATTCCTGACGCCCAGCGTGGCGCTGCAGCGGTTCGGCCAGCACCGCCTGTTCCGGGGTTGGCGGCGTATGACGCAGACCAGCCCGACGTGCCATCATGTGCGACCCGATGATCTGCCATGTCACAAAAGCCGAAACCGGATTGCCCGGCAGCCCGACATAAAGCGCGTCGCCGCGCCGACCGAAAATGATCGGCTTACCCGGTTTCATGGCCACCTTCATCACGTCAATCTGGCCGCCAATGGCTTCAAACAGGCGCGGCATGTGATCTTCATCCCCCACCGAAACACCACCCGTTGTGACAATGAGATCGGCATCATCGCAGGCCTGCCGCAACACCTGCTCCAGCCGCTCGGGGTCATCTGCGACCGGGCCTATATCCATCAGATCAATCCACGGCTTGTTCAGCAAAGCCCGCAGCATATAGCGGTTCGAGTTGTAAATCTGGCCCGGGCCCAGCGGTTCACCGGGTTGTTGCAGCTCATTACCGGTGGAAAAAAGGGTGACCTTCAGCTTCCGGAATACATTCACATCGCCATACCCGGCCGAAGCCAGTGCTGCAGCTTCGCGCGCGGTGATCTCGCATCCTTGCGACAGGATCGGGGCACCGGCCTTCAAGTCCTCCCCCGCGCGGCGGATATGTTGGCCAGGTTTGGGACGGCGGGTAAATCGGATACCTCCGGTGGTGGCCTCGCAATCCTCCTGCATCAGCACGGCGTCGAAATCGGTGGGCACCGGGGCACCGGTAAAAATGCGCAAGGCCGCACCCGCTGGCGTACCATGGGCACCGCTGTCCCCGGCGGCGATGCGTCCCGCCACCGGCAGGTTGAACACGGGCCCTTTGCCCAGATCAGCCGTGCGGACGGCAAAGCCATCCATGGCGGAATTGTCGAAGGCGGGCATGTCCACTTTGCTGGTGCAATCCTTAGCCAACATCCGACCCGTCGCATCGATCAGGGACACGGTTTCGGTCTCGGCAATCGGATCGGCAACGGCCAGTCCGCGAGCCAAAGCCTCTGTCACCGTCAGATACATCCGAGCGTGCTGGTCGCAACCACATCCATCAGCCATTTGAGCCCTCCAACCGGTCAAACACCTCTTCCAACCCAGCGCGTTCAACGCGAGCCTCTTCTTAGTTGGAGCTTGGGCCGCCGACAGCCATCACACCCCCAAACTGCCCATGAGCACGGCAATCAGGATTGCACAGCCCGGCCAGCGATATGCCCCCAATGAACAACACTGGCGCAGAGCCGTCATTGACATAGGTCACTATCACTATTCGCGGGCGGTCAGAGGGAATGGCACCGGAGCGGCCCCCATCCGCGAGAGGGTTTGAGTTGGTTCAGAAATCCAGCCCGATATCGATAGTGCGATAGGAATGAGTCAGCGCCCCGGATGAAATGTAATCCACGCCGGTTGCCGCCACGGCGGCCACGGTGTCGCGGCTGATGTTGCCCGATGCCTCGGTCACGATCCGACCGTCGACCAGCGCCACCGCCTGTTTCAATGTCTCGGGTGGCATGTTGTCCAGCAACACGACATCGGCCCCACCGACCTCCAGCACTTCGGCCAGTTGGTCCAACGTGTCCACTTCGATCTCGACCTTCATCATGTGCGAGGCGCGGGCCTTGGTGGCCTCAAGCACGGCGCGCACCCCACCGGCAGCGGCGATGTGGTTGTCCTTGATCAGGATCGCATCTGACAGGGAAAAGCGGTGATTGAACCCGCCACCATGCAGAACCGCTTGTTTTTCGACAATACGCAGGCCGGGCGTGGTCTTGCGGGTGCAGGTGATGCGAGCATTGGTGCCTTTGGTCTCAGCCACCAGCGCCGCCGTCGCGGTCGCCACCCCGGCCATGCGCCCGGCATAGTTCAGCGCCACCCGCTCACCCGACAGGATCGAAGCGGCGCTGCCCTCAATTTCCATCAACGTATCGCCTTTTGTGCAGCGTTGGCCGTCGGCGATGTGGGTGGTGACACGCAGCGCCGGGTCCACCAGACGGAACGCCAGCGCCGCCACCTGCATACCCGAGACCACCGCATCCTCACGCGCGTTCAGCCTGGCTGAATAAGTGGCATCTGCAGGGATTACGGTCAGGGTGGTAACGTCGCCATTGGTACCCAGATCCTCCATCAGCGCAGACCGTACCATCGGTTCAAGGATCAAGTCGGGCAAAGCCGGGTAATTCATACTGTGTCCTTTGCAATATGGTCCCGCAGGGCCAGCGCCTCGCTCAGCGTCAGGGCCGAGCGTTGGCCGGGGCCGGGGGTGAGATCGGGGAAATCGGATCGGGAATGGGCACCGCGACTTTCTTCGCGCAGCAGCGCGGCAGCCGCGATCAGGGTGGCGGTGGCGGTCATGTTCAGAAACAGGTCAGAAACCGCATGCCGGAATTCCAACGCACCGATTATCGTCAACGCTTGGCGCAGACCGGTACCATCGCGCACCACACCCACATGTTCGGTCATGGTTTCGCGCAGGGCGGCCACATCCTGTTCATTGATCGGCTCACCACCGGTGGTAAAACAAATGTTCACCTCAGCCGCGTCCTGCGGATTCACAACGGTTGCAATGTCGCGCGCGCATGAGCGGGCAAACACCAACGCCTCAAGCAACCCGTTCGACGCCAGCCGGTTCGCCCCATGCAACCCGGTTGAGGCTGCCTCGCCGCACACCCACAGCCCAATCAGTGAGCTACGCCCAGCCAGATCGGTCTCAACCCCGCCCATGTGATAATGCGCCGAAGCGGTCACGGGGATGGGGTCGGTCGCAGGATCGACACCGTTGCGCAAACAGGCCTCGGTGACCGAGGGGAATTGCCTAGCCATCTCGGCCCCGATGGCCTGGCGCGTGTCCAATGCCGGGCGTTTGCCCGCCTGCGCCTTCAGGTAAACGGCGCGCGCAACCGTGTCGCGGGGGGCCAGTTCAGCGTCAGGGTGGATGTCGGGCATAAACCGGTGGCCGGCGCTGTCGATCAGGATGGCACCGTCGCCCCGAAGCGCCTCGGTTGCCAATGGCGTCGGGTCTTCGCCCACGTCGATGGCGGTGGGGTGGAACTGCACGAATTCGGCATCTGCAATGCGCGCGCCTGCGCGAGCAGCCATGCCGATCCCCTGCCCGCGGATACGTGCAGGATTGGTGGTTTGGGCATAAAGGCCCGAGGATCCCCCCGTGGCCAGAACATGCGCTGATCCGCGCAGCAATATCGGCGGCGCATCGGCGGCATCGGCGCGGGTCAGGTAAACGCCGGTCACTTGTGTACCGTCGCTTTCCAGCCCTACGGCCTGCGCGCCCTCGATCACTTGAATCGACGGCGTTCGGCGCACCTCCTCGATCAGAGCACGCATGATCTCGGTTCCGGCCTGATCGCCCTTGACGCGGACCACGCGGGCGGCGGAATGCGCGGCCTCGCGCGATTGCACGAACCCACCATCGGCGGTGCGATCAAACCCGGTGCCCAAGTCGGACAGATCATAAATATGTTCCGGTGCGGCATTGGTGACGAACTCGGCCACCTCGCGCAGGACCGACCCGGCCCCGGCGCGCATGGTGTCGTCCGCGTGCGCTTCGGGGCTGTCCGTCCGCGCCATGGCAGCGGCAACGCCGCCTTGTGCCCAGGCCGAGCTTGCACCCGATCCAAGCGGTTCAGGCGAAATCATCACCACAGGGCAAGGGGCCAGCTTCAGGGCCGCATAGACTGCCGCCAGCCCGGCGCCGATGATGACCACACGCGGCGTCTCAACGCTCTGCATGTCGCGGATCAAATACCCAGCTGGCGTGACAAGTCGATCATGCGTTGCACCGACAGGCGGGCCTTGTCCGCCACTTCGGCGTCAACTTCGACCTGCCCGGTCATGGTATCAAGCGCGAACAGCACCTTCTCCAGCGTGATCTTCTTCATGTAGGGGCACATGTTGCAGGGGCCGACAAACTCAACCTCGGGCAGTGAATCCGCAATATTCGACGCCATCGAGCATTCGGTAATCAGCAGCGCCTTTTCCGGCTTTTCGTCCGAGACGTATTTGATGATACCGCTGGTGGAGCCCGAGAAATCTGCCTCGGCCACAACGTCCGGTGGGCATTCAGGGTGCGCAATCAGGCGGGTGCCCGGATTCCATTCCCGGAAATCGCGCAGATCTTGCGGGCTGTATTGTTCATGCACGATGCATGACCCTTCCCACCAGACCACATTTTTCTGCGGCACATCGCGTGCCACGTTCTGCGCCAGATACTGATCCGGCGTCATGATGACCGTGTGACTGTCTTGCGCCGCAACAATCTGGGCGGCATTCGACGAAGTACAACAAATATCTGACGCCGCTTTGACCTCGGCCGTGGTGTTCACATAAGACACAACCGGCGCACCTGGATACCGGCGACGCATTTCCTCGATCCCTTCGGCGGTGATCGATTCCGCCAGCGAGCATCCCGCCTCCATATCCGGCATCAGCACCGTCTTGTCCGGGCTAAGAATCTTGGATGTCTCGGCCATGAAATGCACACCGCATTGCACAATCACATCCGCCTCGACCTCGGTCGCTTTGATCGCCAGTTGCAGGCTGTCGCCGCCGAAATCCGAAATGCCATGGTAAATTTCGGGCGTCATGTAGTTATGGCCCAGAATGACCGCGTTGCGCTCGACCTTCAGGTCGTTGATCGCCTTGACATAGGGCGCATAGATCGCCCAATCGACGGGCGAGACCACGCGGGACATGCGGTCATAGATATCGCTCATGCTTGCGGCAAGCTCGGGCGATGGGGTCAGATCATATTTTTCGGAGAGATGCGCACGCTGCGCCGGTAGGTCGAACACGGGACTGTTTTTCTGCCTGATGGATTCGTGACGCACTTAATATGGGGTTTATCGTGGATTTACCACCACTCTTAAAAGAAGAATGTTCCAATATTCCCAGCTCTAGCGGAACTATCTTATCAATTCAGGCGCAACAGACCTTCTCGGCCCGCACCTCAAGCATCTCGGGGGCTGGTCTTGCCCGAGAAATGGTCGGCCACAAAGTTGATCAAGGCCCGCACGCGCTGCGGTAAAAACGGCATTTCTGGGCGCAGAATAAAGATCCCACCACCGGCATTCGGTTCAGCATGATCGGGCAAAACCGAGGTCAAGCGACCAGTGCGCAAGTCCTTCGAGACAAGAAACTCCGGCAGCCAAGCAATGCCGCGCCCGGCGCAGCACGCCGCACGGAGCGCTTCGAGGCTGTTACATGAAAACCCCGGCCCAAGACGCGATAGGAGACCCGCTGCTCCTGTGAATCCCCAATCCGACAGGTGTTTTTCCGGCCCCAGGCGTAGACATTTATGCGCGGTCAATTCCTGTGGTTGCTGCGGTTCGCCATGCCGCTCAAGATAGGTGGGCGCTGCACATGGTATCCGCCGATTGTTCATCAGCTTTCGCGACACAAGCGATGAGTCCGGCAAAACGCCGCTGCGGATCGCGATATCAAAACCTTCTCCGACCAGATCAACAACCTTGTCCGTCAACAGCATGTCAATCTCAACCTCGGGGTTGAGATCCATGAATTCAATGACCAGAGGGACCACGTGTCGCTGACCAAAAGCCGCCGAGCTTGTCAGGCGGATCATGCCATGCAGGCTGTCGGCACCATCGGCAATGTCCTCTTCCAGTGCCGTCAGGCGGGCGAGAATCTCGCGCGCTTCCTCTACATATCGCTGTCCCGCCTTGGTCAATGTCATGCGCCGAGTCGAGCGTATGAGAAGCGGCACCCGCAACCTCTGCTCTAGCTGATACACCCGCTTGCCGACGGCCGACGGGGTGTATCCCAATGCGCGGGCCGCAGCCGAGAAACTGCCGTGATCAACCACGGCCAGAAGAATTTCCAGTTCAGCCTTTTGTGCCATTTGATCCAAAAAATATCAAAAACTAGTCCCAATCACTACCTTATCAAAAGAGATTGTCCAAATTATCTAAGGTGGAGATCAAAAACCAAGGAGACCCACCTTGCCCGCCGCCTCGAACATCTCTCTCTTCACGCCGCTTACACTACCGAACGGGCGTGTTTTGAAGAACAGGATCATCAAATCGGCCATGTCGGATTCACTGGCCGACGGTCAGGGCAACCCAACCGCTGCACAGATGCGTCTGTATGAACGTTGGGCAACAGGGGGTGTGGCCGCGTCAATTATCGGCGAGGTGCAAGGCGATCCTCATTTCCCTGAAAAGCCGGGCAATTTGGTGCTTGATGAACAAGCCGACTTGGCGGCCTTCAGCGATCTTGCCCGGCGCGGGTCGACCGACGGCGCGCAGCTTTGGCTGCAACTCGGCCATGCCGGGGCGTTGGCCCATTTACCGATCAGCCAGCCTAGAGGCCCAAGTGCTATAGACTTCCCAGACTTTCGCAGCGAAGCCATGTCTTTGCCCGAAATCAGAGCAATCCCGGATCAATTTGCCCGCACTGCCCATCTTGCAGCCAAACTTGGTTTTGGGGGCGTCCAGATTCATGCCGCGCATGGGTTTCTTCTGAGCCAGTTTCTCTCACCCCTCTTCAACCGCCGGACGGATGCCTATGGCGGCGCAATCCACGCGCGGATGCGCCTGCTGATCGACACGGTCGAGGCCGTTCGTGCCGCAGTGCCCCGCAATTTTACAGTTGCTGTCAAACTCAACGCCACCGATCAGCTGGACGGCGGTCTTACAGAACAAGACGCGCTGAAGGTGGTTGCAGGGCTTGAAGGCAAAGGTGTTGATCTATTGGACATCAGCGGCGGAACTTATTTCCCGGGCGCTCCGTCCAGTTCTGATCGTACGTCCAAAGGCCCCTATTTCCTCGACTTCGTTCGTGCGGCGCGCGGTCTAACCGCGATCCCGCTTATGGCCACCGGAGGATTCAAGCGCCGCGACGAGGCAGAAGCCGCAATTATGGCGGGGGATGTGGATGCGGTGGGTATCGCACGAGGCTTTGTTCTTGATCCCGCTTTGCCCCGGACGTGGCAGGCGCGACAACACGAGGTCCCCTTCCCCCGCTTCACCACCCTTCCACCCGGAGGGATGACCGCGTGGTATACCATGCGCATGACGGATATCGGGTCGGATCGGGAAGGATCGGTGGATCGCGGTATTGCCCAGGCCATCACCGAATATGAAAACCGCGACGCACAGCGCGCAAGGATCTGGCAGAACCGGTTTAATTCCAGGTCAAAGCAAACCTGAGACAGCCGATCAGCAGGTTATGTGAAATTGCCCCCAAAAGCACCAAAACCGAACCAGTCGCGGTCTTGATTAAATTTTAGCGCAAATCCCTCATGAGTTGTGTTTTTTTGCCACAGCCCAGCAACCCAATTCAGATAAACCTGAGTTGAGATTGACTACCAAGATCAGAGGGATAGTCAGGATACAGAATTTTTGGATTTGAGGTTTCGATTTCATATGGATGGGTTCTCATCTTCTCTGGGCCTACACCTTATAGCAGATTTTTTCGATGCAAGCGCACTATACGATCCTTCCCCAGCAGAAGAGACCCTGAGACGCGCGGCAATTGCTGCCAATGCTCAGGTTCTTGGGATCAACATGCGCGATTTCGGACAACGGGCAGGTTTCACAGGCATGGCACTTTTGGCCGAGTCGCACATCTCGGTCCACACCTGGCCCGAACACGGATATGCCGCCATCGATATCTTTATGTGCGGTGACGCAGAACCACAGCGCAGCTTAGAGGTTTTGAAGTCCTATTTCCGCCCCCAGCGCGTCGATGTGCAATCCATCAAGCGCGGTCTGATCGGACAGAGCAGACACCGGCTTGCGGCGGCGGGCTGCTAAAGGGCGGATGAAGGAACTGCGCAGATGCCCGGTCACGATAAGTCTCATACTATGCGCGATAGTCGTTTATGCGCTGTGGGGTCCGGTTCGGCATTCCGGACCCATTGTGACGCTGCCAGATCATCTGTTGTTTTCGATCCGACATGGCAACCTGAACCATCTGACGCTCAATTGCCTGCTGATCCTTGTTGGCGGCAGCCTCAGCGAACCGCACTTGGGCAGCGCCCGAACCGCAGGGCTTGTTATCCTTTGCGCCGTTGCCGGAACGACAACAGAATTCGAATTGGCCGGACCCGGTTTTGTGGGGCTGTCCAGTGTCGCCTATGGCCTGGTTTCCTATGGAGTGATTGCCACAAGCACACCGGGGCGACGCAGTTGGATGCTGGCGCTGATTGTCTTTGTCCTTATCGCCGAGCTGTTGTTTCTGCGCCCTCAGATCGCCGTTTTCACCCACAGCACATCCGCCTTGATCGGAGGAGGACTCGCCATGTTTAGCGCCCTGTTCGGCTCAAAAGGGCCAACCCTTAAACCCATGGAATGGCAGCATGTATCCCCGGCTGTCCAAATCATCACCCAAACCGACGAAGATGATGCCGACGAAGCCGAAAACAAGTTCGTGCATGAAGGAACGGACAACATGTTCGTCCTGCAGGACCGCGGCGAGGTGCTGGGGCTGATCGGCTATTGCCTCGACGAAGATGCGCCGGACATCGCCTGGCTGTCCTGGACTTATCTGGATCAGGCGCATGCGGGCAAGGGGCTGGGAAGCCAGATGCTGAACGACCTGCTTGGCAAACTGGCCCAGATGCATGTCCGCAAGATTTTCATCGAAACCAGCGACTATGAAGAGTTTGGCAAAAAGCTCTATGCCGCGGCGCATAAACTGTATGAGGAATTCGGAGCCGAAGTCGAACTGACGGTACCCGGGTATCACGGCCCACGCGAAGCCAAGATCATCTATGGATTGGACAATCCCGAAGCGCCCGACATACAGGCGGCAGAGCCATCGCCAACCACTGGCCTGAGCTTCACCGACATTCACAAAGCTGCCGAAACGGACGACGTTGCCGGCCTGCGCTGGTGCGAAACCAGCAGCGGACTGAGCGGGCTGGATCAACAGCTTTCGTTGGCGCGCGCGCAAAGTTATCGCATGGCCGTTCTGGCCATCCCGTCCGACCTGTCCAACGCCAACGCAACAGAACTGCAGGCCAATGGCCTGAAAAAATGCGGCGAGCTCAAAGAGTTCTACGGCAAAGACCTGCATCAGGTCTGGTGGAGCAGCAACCTTGGCGAAACCTGAATCACAATCTCAAATCAATAGGAGAAGTT
Organism: Ruegeria sp. BB1; assembly: GCF_056539465.1. NCBI lineage: Bacteria > Pseudomonadati > Pseudomonadota > Alphaproteobacteria > Rhodobacterales > Roseobacteraceae > Ruegeria > Ruegeria sp. BB1. The sequence goes on along the minus strand of NZ_JBQFVB010000006.1, from coordinate 190,391 downwards.
ATGTTTGGAAACATTAAGACGATAGCCATTGTTGGCGTTGTGGGCTTTGTGGCCTATTCGATGTTTTTTAGTTCGAAGTCCGAGCAAACCGCCGATCTTGGGCAGGTTCTGGACCGGACCGAATTCGCGATCAACCAGTATCAGGAATACCTGGAAGCCAACAGCATCGCCGAAGCATCTGACGAGCAGGTGGATGAGTTCACCGGATATCTGACTCAGGTCATGAACTCGGACCCGCGCTTTTATGACGAACCGCTGGGCATGGAGGTTCTGTCTGACGCCAAATTCTCGGGTTTTGTCGATCCGAACGCAAATGGCACGCGCGACTCGAGCGAGGGTGAGATTTTCACAATCGAGATTGACGAGGCCAACAACCGCCTGATCGCCACCGACACCACCGGCCAATCCGCGGGCTTGCGGTTCTCGGGGGCGGGATTCCTGGCGGGGGCTCTGATCGGCAACCTGATCAGCCGCCAACGCTCGGCCGGCATTACCGCGTCCAGCTTCAACAACCGGTCAGTGACACCGCGCAACAGCTACTCGGCCCCGCGCAGCGCCCGCTCGGGCGGTTTGCGCGCCGGTAAATAAGACGCCGCGACTACACCAAACCCCACTCAGACCCGGCGCGTTATCAGTGCCGGGTCTTCCCGTTTTCGGATTTTGAAATGACTGATACTCTGACACCGCGTTACACGGCGCTGCCCCGGCGGCAGGCGATGGTTCTTCTTGGCGCAATCCTTGTTGTTGCCCTTTGTGGCATTGTCTACGAATTGATCATCGGTACGGTGTCCAGCTATCTGCTGGGAAACTCGGTCTATCAGTTCTCACTTACGATCGGGTTTTTTATGTTTGCCATGGGCGTGGGGTCCTATGTGTCCCGTTTTTTCCACGGCAATCTGATCCAGACGTTCATCTGGGTTGAGCTGATACTGGCGCTGATCGGTGGTCTGTGCAGCGTGTCGCTGTTCATGCTTTTTCCTTACGCGCCCTGGTTTTACACGGTGGGTATGTTCACCTTCATCTCGGCCATCGGATTTCTGGTCGGGTTGGAAATACCGCTGCTGATGCGCGTATTGTCGGAAAGCAGTACAACGCGGGAATCCATCGCTGATGTGCTGTCACTAGACTATATCGGTGCGCTTGGGGGATCGGTTCTGTTTCCCATTCTGTTGCTGCCGTCGCTTGGGCTGATTTCATCCTCTTTCGCTATCGGTCTGACCAATGCCATGGTTGGTCTGCTCAGCGTCCTGTGTCTGCGCGACCAACTGGATGCGCCCAAACGGATGCTGGCCTGTGCCATTGGTACCATAGTTTTGTTGTTCGCCCTGACCTTGGTGGCCGGGCGCATCACTGCATTTGCGCAGGATCATCTGTATTTTGATCGCATCGTCTGGCGCAAACAATCGCAGTATCAGTCGCTGGTCGTTACCAATACTTGGCAAAAAAACGACGTGCGCCTGTACATTGATGGCCATCTGCAATTCGCTGAAACCGACGAATACCGCTATCACGAAGCGTTGGTCCACCCTGCCTTGTCCTGGGGGGATAGCACCCCAAAGTCGGTTCTGGTGCTTGGCGGTGGCGACGGTCTGGCAGTACGTGAAATCCTGAAACACCCCAGCGTTGAGCGTATCGATCTGGTCGATCTTGACCCAGCGATGACCGACCTGGGGCGCAATCTGTCCCCCGTCGCACGTCTGAATGACAACAGCATGGAGGCATCCATACTAAACGTTCACAACACCGACGCTTTCAACTATGTCAAATCCACCGATCAGATCTATGACCGGATCATCATCGACTTTCCCGATCCTCATAGCGAGGCGCTTTCAAAACTGTATTCGGTCGAGTTCTACGCCATGGTTCAGGGCATTCTGTCCCAAAACGGCGTTCTGGTGACACAAAGCAGCTCACCTTTCTTTTCCCCCCATACCTATTGGACGATATCGGAAACCCTGTCCGAGATGTTCCCGCAGGTGGTGAACTATCAGATGTCGATCCCTTCTTTCGGGGTTTGGGGTTACAACCTTGCGACCAATGAACCCGCGTCTACGCTGGGGGATTTGCCCGAGGGTCTGAGGTTTGTAACGCCAGAGGTTTTTTTGGCCGCGCAAGTGTTTCCCAGCGACATGTTGCCCAGACGCGAGCTTGCAGTGAATTCCATCTTTGACCCCGGCATCTATCAGGAATACGCCCGCGACGTGTCAGGCTATTGAGCCTGGACGCCAATTGAATGTCGTCCACCTCTCAGATCGGGTCTAACAAGCGGGCACTGTCGAAAAAGGTCTGCATCGTCAGAGATCCTGAACTAACCCAGAGACTGTAGGTGCTCTTCTAACGCTGCATTACCGCCATTGATTTCATTAAAGAAAATTCTTGAAGTTCGACCATATTTCTGCGCGATATTTGCTCATAACTCTGCACGATTTGCCCAAAAGTCTGCGCACTCCACTTTTCGGTGCCGGATTAAATCCTTCCGAAAGTCTCTTTGAGTTCTGCGACTTGAGCTACATCCAGCAACCGGGTTGGCAGGCCCCGCAAAGCCACTAGTAGCTTGGCTGTTTCTTCTAACTCTTCTGCTGCACAGACCGCTGAGAAGAGATCCTTTCCCGAAACGACGGGACCGTGATTGGCCAACAGAACCGCACTATACTTGCCGCCCAGTTCGCGGATCAAGTAACCGGATTTCGGGTCGCCTGGTTTGATGTATGGAACCAGTTTGACCGTGCCGACGCGCATCACCACGTACGGCGTAAGCGGCGGAATACAGTCATTGGGATCGGTGTCTTCCAGACACGACAGAGCAGTGGCCCAGGTCGAGTGCAGATGAACCACAGCGCCCGCTTCCGGCCGCGTGTCATAGAAGGCTTGATGCAGAAAAACCTCTTTGGTCGGCTTGTCGCCGGAAACGTGGTTGCCATCCAAACTAATCTTGGCGATGCGCTCGGGGTCGATATCGCCCAAGGTGGAATTCGTTGGCGTCATGAGGATCCCGTCATGTAAACGCGCGGAGACATTGCCCGCCGTGCCGACGGAAAAACCACGCGCAAACAGTGATGCACACAGTTCCGACATCTGCCGTCGCAGTGTCTGTTCTTCAGAACTCATTTACCGGACTCCATCATTCTGAGGGCCTTCGCGAAAAAGTCCGGAGCGCCGAAGTTTCCAGACTTTAGAGCCAGCGCAATGGGTTCAGTCTTTCCAACGCTCAAGACTGGCACGCCCGGATCGATCTCTGGCCCAATTGACATGGCCTGTGAACCCAATGCCTCAGAGACGGCCTTGGCGACAGCGCCTGACGTCTCTCCTCCGGCCACGACAAGGCGCTTATGACCCGTTTGAACAAGTTCTCGTGCTGTTTCCGCAAAGAGATTGTCCAGCCTGTCCGCTACTACTTCTTGACCGAATTGACTTTGGATCGCACGCACCTCTTCCGGGCTTCCTGATGAGTAAGCGAGAGGGGACTCTCCTGAATGCGTTTCAAAGAAATCCAAAAGCGTTTGCGTGGTCACATCCCCGGACATAACACCCGGAACATCGATGGCGAACGTCGGATTGGATTCCGCATGAACATCGATCTGCCCGCGTGTCGTACCTGAACATGACCCTGCAAGGATAGCGGCAGGCCCAGAGATACCTGTGAACACAATGCCACCTCTTTTGGACGAAGCTTTTCTGACGAAGTTTCTGGGTAGACCCAATGCTATCCCGGATCCCCCGGTAATCAGCTGGGCATCCATCAGTGCCTCGCCCCAGGCCAGCAAATCCTCGTCCGAAATCGCATCACCGATTACAAAGCGTTCGTCTGCGATCTGCAACGCATCAGCAATCGCCTCTGGCCCTTGCTTCACGGTGCCAACTGGAACCAACCCAACCGCCTCTTTGGCCTGGTGCTGCAACCAACGCCTGATGTTCGCATCCGTCATCGGAGTAAGAGGGTGATTTTCCATCCCAGACTCGTGCAATAGCTTGCCGAGCACAAAAAGATGGCCGTGATAGATGGTACGCCCCGTGGTGGGAAAGGCCGGACAGAAAACCACCTTCTGCGCGTCCAGTTCGTTGGCAAGCGCTTCCGCGACCGGGCCGATGTTTCCTTCATTAGTGGAATCGAATGTCGAGCAGTATTTAAAAATGAACTGCTGGCATCCTTGATCCTTAAGCCACCGCAGAGCTTGCAAGCTGTCCGCTACGGCTTCCTCAATAGGTGCGGTGCGGCTCTTAAGTGAGATCACACCCGCTTCGATCTCTTTGTCAGCTGGGGAAGTTGGAATACCTGGAAACTGAGCCGTTCGTAGTCCACCTTCCGGCTCAACACCCTTCGCCAAGGTGTTTGCGACATCACTTGCACCAGTAAAATCGTCCGCTATGACACCGATTTTCATAGTTCAATGTCCCGCGTCGGCCCTGGATCCAGCCTATGGATATGCGGTGCCGCGCCCACGGGAAATACCTCACGCACAAGTGGATCATGGCCGGGCACGATAAGCCTAGAATGCGAAGCCAACCTCTCAAGGGTCTCGAAACCATCCATCATGTCTTGCAGGTCGACGACGATAGGAAAGGCTTTGCGTGCCATGAAATTCTCGTAATAGTGCGAGGCGTCAGAGGCGAGTACCATCCACCCGGCCGCCGTTCTTACGCGAACGCATTGCAACCCGCGCGAATGCCCTCCGATGCAGTGCACCGTTACCCCATCTGCAATCTCGGCTTCTCCATCATAGAACACCACCTTGCCTGAATAGAGACGCTTTACGACCTCGCATACATGGCCAGCCGTAAAAGGCGCACGCAGGTGATCCTGGCACATGCATGGACCTGTGGCGAAGGCCATTTCCGCCGACTGCATGTGCAATTTCGCGTTAGGGAACAAATGCAGCCCCCCTGCATGGTCATAATGAAGGTGGGTCACGATGACCTCAGTCACCGCTTCTGGCATAATGTCTAAAGGGCTTAGAGCCTCGCGAGGGTCCATCGCGATGGGACGACCACGTGCGGCGGCCTCATCGGAGTCATAGCCGGTATCGACCAGAACGACTTTGTTACCGCGTTTGAGCACCCAAACGAAATAATCCATCGCGTGAGGAGCGTCATGATTATCATCGAAAATGAAGCTATCGGCTCGCGTCCGGGCGTTGCGATCCGCGTATTTCACGGCATGGATTTCCCAATCGTTCATCGGATGACCTCGGAATACTGGTGAACTACCTTGGTGGCGATCATATCAGCCACCGCCGCATCGAAGGACTGAAAATGCGCGCTTTCTAGGTGGGCAGAGAACGCCGCGCTGTCCTCATAAACCTCATAAAGAAAAACTGTCTCGGGATCGTCGCCGAGGCACACGTCAAACTGTTGGCATCCGGGTTCTTCACGCAACGAGGTTGAAGCGTTTTCGACCATCAGCGGTAAAAAAGTGTCTCTCGTACCGGGTTTGAGAGTGAAAGTGACAGTAACTACAAACATCAGACAGAAAGTCCTTTCAGGCGTGAGAAAGCGCGCTTTGCAACGGGCAGCTGGCTGAGGATCAGACCAATGTTGAGCACCAGCAGAATGGCCGCACCGGGTCGTGAAAAGAAGACCGAAGGATCCCCATCCGACAGGAACAATGACCGGCGGAAGGTTTCGTCAAACAGGCTGCCCAGAATAACGCCTATCACCAACGGCGCGATTGGGTACTTCATCAGGTTCATGAAGTAGGCAACGGCGCCGACGCCAAGCATCAGGTAGAGATCATTGATACCACCACCGACGCTGAATGACCCAATTGTTGTCAGAACCATAACGACGGGTAAGAAGATGGTCTGCGGGATGGCAAGTATTTTAATGAATACCCGAGCGGTGAACAGGCCCATCAAGAACATTGTCAGGGAGGCCAGCACCAAAATTGCAACCACGCGCAAAATGATCTCGGGGTCTATCGTGGGGCCTGGGATCACGTTGTTGATCTTGAAGGCCCCCATCAAAGCCGCGGCGGGTGGCGAACCGGGAATGCCCAACACTAAAAGCGGGATTAGCGCACCACCAATACAGGCGTTGTTTGCAGTCTCAGAGCACAGCAGACCTTCCAATGATCCTTTTCCAAACTTGTCGCCCTCGGCAGATACGGTCTTGCCAACACCGTAGCTGACCCAACCGGCGACATCTTCGCCGACGCCAGGAAGCGCTCCTACCCCAGTTCCAATCACTCCTGACCGGCCAATGGTGGGCAGGTAGCGTCGGATGGAGCGTAGGTTCGGAAGGATTCGGCCCTTTAGGGCTACAACTTTCCCAGCCTCAACGTGCCTCAAACCGTCGATAATTTGGGGGATGGCAAAGGCACCCATCAAAACTGGCACGACCTGAAATCCGCTCATCAGGTAAGACCAGCCGAAGGTATAGCGCGGCTCAGACAACAGAGGGTCAAGTCCCACCATGGACATCGCAAGCCCGATCAGACCGGCGATCCATCCCTTAATCACCAGGTCTTCGCTCATCAAAGTGCCCGAAAGCAGAATGCCGAAAAGGGCCAGCAGTGCTTTCTCTGGGCTTGCGATGTTCTTTGAAACCAAAAGCAGCGCCCAGACAAAGATCAAAAGCGTGATGGTCCCGATAACTGTGCCAATGAAACTGGCCGTCGTGGTCAGCCCAAGTGCTTCACCCCCTCGACCCGCTTTAGCCAGTGGGTAGCCATCCATGGCTGTCGCCGCGCTGGCTGCTGTGCCCGGAATGTTCAGCAGAATAGACGGGTAAGAGCCGCCGTAAATCGCGCCGACATAGGCCCCGAGCAAAGCGATGAGCGAATAGTCCAGCGGGATCTTGTTGCCGAAGAAACCCGTCAAGATCGTCACTGCCAGGGTTGCCGTAAGGCCGGGCAATGCGCCGAATGTGATGCCCAGGAATACGGATGCGATCAAATACAGATAGGTCAGCGGGTCCACTGCCAGACCCACGAATGCAGTCCCAAATCCAGCTAGTTGCGAAAGAATAAAGTCCATCCGGTCAGTCTTTCCATAGCGGACGAAGCGTCACGTAGTAGTGGTATTCGATTTGCTTGAAGATCAGCCCGCCGCGCGCGGGCACGTTCTGCCGGAAAACAAAGGCCATCGCACAAACGAGGATGAGCGGGGCAAGTATTGCCACCAATGGAACGAACCGCAAAACGCGTTCAGAAGCCGCTTTGGTCAACACCACTAGTGTTAACGCGACCCACAAGGCCAGTGTAAACCAATCATCACCATGTGCATTCCAAACCACCTGTGCAGGAAAGAAGATGAATGCAAACAAACCGGCAGCGACAACTGCGATACAGGCCACCAAAGCACGCTGAGAATGGCCGCCGTAGTACCCGTAGGTCAAAGCTGTAATCAGCAACCCAGAACACAGAATGAAGTCCACTCTGGGGACCAGTCCCACGACATATGCAAGAAGGATCAGGCCGATTGTTGATGCTCGATAGGCTTCCGACCTATCCCATCCGATCCCCAAAGCACTGAGCGCGTTTTGGGCTCCACCTGAGCGGATCGAAATAGCTAGCAAGACGAAGGACAACACAAGCAATCCACCGAAGATGAACAGCGGTACAATTGCAGCCGAGTTGTACCAGTCCGACCCACTGACACCTGCGCGGTTTTCACCCCAAAGGGGGATGTCCGACGTCTTCCAAAGGAAAAAGGTGGAAATTGCTATCAGACCAATCGAGGCCCAGAAATCGCGCGCCCGCATGATCAGTGTATCGTCAGGTTTGTCCATTGCCTGCCTCTTGTCGGAAAGGGCGCGATTATGCGCGCCCTTTCAAATGTGATCGGATTATGGCTTCTCGATACCCAGCGACGCCGGATCGACGGTTGCGGCACCCAAATCTTGTAAGGTGTAGGCAAAGGTAGCTTCGAGGTTCGCAAACAGCTCTTGAGCTTCTTCGCCGTGTTGACCACCGACATCATAATTGTTTGCAGAGGCCCATTCAGCGACGGTGTCGGAGGCAATCGCTTGCTCGAAGGCATCACCAAGCGCGGCCTTTACGTCGTCCCCCGCTGAACTGTGAACTGCAAACCCGATGGCCTGCTTGAGTGGCAAATACTGATCGAGACCGTCATAGATGCCAAAGGCAGAAGGCACTGTTGCCCCTGCAATCTGCGCATCTTCGGGTGTCAACATCGCAAGCGGTTTAAGTTGACCGCCTTCGATCAACGGGGCCTGTTCAGCTAGAGAAGTCACAACCAACGCGACTTCACCTGCTATTGCTGCCTCCTGCCCGGGCGCTGAACCTTTGTATGGAACAAACTTGAATTCTGCACTGGACCCTTTTTCGATAGCCAGAAGGTTCAAGTGGTGGATCGAACCTGCGCCGGAAGCCGCCGCTGGAATGGTCCCAGGAGCAGCTTTTGCGGCGTCGACCAGCTCTTCCAGCGTGTTGTAAGGGCTATCTGCTGGAACCGAGATCAGATCAGGTGATCCGCCAACAATGAACGGATACCAAAAGTCAAATTTCTTATCCCAACCACCCTGCACAGCAGCGGTGACGTTGGACTCTGACAGACCAACCAATGTGTAGCCATCGTCTGGTTGATTCATGACGTAGACCATACCGTTGGAGCCTGCGACACCACCTGTTTGATTGATCACATTGATCGAGACTGGAAGGTGTTTTTCCATCTCGGCCATGATCATTCGGTTGATCGTATCCGTACCTCCTCCGGCCCCCCAGACCACAGCTGTGGTGATATCACGATAGGGATAATCCTGCGCAACAGCTGCCCCTGCAATCCCGGTCGCCATCACGGCTGCGGCCGCCAACCGCCCTAGCTTTTGTTTCATTTCCAAGTCCTCCCAAACAACTTTGCGTTTATTATTGCATTTATTTGCGTATACATTAAAGAATGCGTTGTCAACGGACTGTAGTGAAAGCTGCTATCGCGCTATGAATGCGAAACGGGAAGGATGCGGGCTAAGATGAAGAAAAGTTATGATGTGGCAGTGTTCCACGGGGACGGGATCGGCCCTGAAATTATGGCCCCTACGCTTGAAATACTGCACCAGCTTTCGCGCGGCAGTCCTTCATACGAACTGGTGTTTACAGACGCTCCGGCGGGCGCAGGCCACTACGCCAAAACTGGAGAATCGTTTCCGGCTGGGTCACTCGAAACTGCACGCAACGCCGACGCGATTCTGCTATCTGCAATGGGTTTGCCGGATGTTCGCTACCCTGACGGAACCGAGATTTCACCGCAGATTGATCTGCGAAAGCAACTGGGACTTTTCGCTGGTGTACGGCCAGTAAAGGTAAGCAGCGGACAAATGACCCCCTTGGCGCTGCCCACCGGAAAAGAGATCGACTTTGTCTTGATACGCGAGAGCACAGAAGGACTGTTCTTCACCCAAGGCACTGGCGAAGTTAACGAACACGAAGCACGTGAAACTCTGCTGATCACTCGTGAGGTGTCCGAAAAACTGTTCCGTTTCGCGTTTGAACTCGCCCAGAACCGCAAAAGAACCGGGCGCGGTCGGGGTCGAGTTACATGTGTCGACAAAGCTAATGTGTTCCGCGCCTTTGCGTTCTTCAGATCGATGTTTGATGCAGAAGCTGCACACCATCCCGAATTGCAGGCAGACCATGCCTATGTTGATGCCACCGCTCTATGGATGGTTCAAAAGCCTTGGGAATTCGATGTATTGGTGACTGAGAACATGTTCGGAGACATCCTCTCCGACCTTGGCGCGGGTCTCATGGGTGGTCTTGGACTGGCTCCGTCAGCGGATATCGGGTTGAAGCACGCTGTATTCCAACCCTGCCATGGTTCCGCTCCGGACATTGCGGGACGGGGTATTGCCAATCCTTTTGCGATGATCCTGTCCGCAGCAATGATGCTTGAATGGTTGGGGTTGACCCATGATCATCCAGACCTGTCCAACGACGGCAAACGGTTGAGCGAAGCCGTGGAAAAGGTGACTGCGAACGGGCAAAAACTGACGCGTGACCTAGGTGGCACCGCCGGAACGCAGGACGCGGCCTCATCGGTATTGGAAGCATTGCGGGCATGAATACTAAACAAGCCATCAGGGTCGCGTGTGTGGGTGCGGGGTACTTCAGCAGGTTCCACTACGAAAGCTGGTCCCGAATGCCCGGAGCGGTTCCGATTGCATCCTGCAACCGTGATATCAACAAGGCGAAGGAAACAGGACTGGCCGCTTACGACGATTTGTCAAAAATGCTGGAGGCGGAAGAACCGGATCTCGTGGACATCATCCTTCCACCTGTGGCGCAGGCCGCCGCCATCCGAACGGCACTGCGGTTTGGTATCAAGTGGCTGATCTGCCAAAAACCTTTCTGCATGTCATTGGATGAAGCTAAGAAGATCGTTTCCGAGGCTGAAGCATTAGGCGCAACTATTGTCGTGCATGAGAATTTTCGCTTTCAGCCCTGGTATCGTGCGATCAAGGTAGCGATGACCGAGGGTCGAATTGGAACACCTCTACAAGCGACTTTCCGACTTCGACCCGGTGACGGACAGGGACCAAGCGCCTACCTAGACCGGCAGCCGTACTTTCAGGATATGCCACGTTTCCTCGTTCATGAAACAGCGGTTCACTGGGTAGACACATTCCGATTTTTATTCGATGCGCCCAGCGCAGTTTATGCGGACTTGCGTCAAGTTAACCCCGTTATCGCGGGCGAGGATGCAGGTTACATCCTGTTTGACCACCCCAACGGTTTGAAAGCTCTGTTCGATGGGAACAGGTGCCTTGACCACAGCGCCGAAAACCTGCGTCAGACCATGGGCGAAGCTCTCGTCGAAGGAACAGATGGATCACTGGTTCTTAACGGCGACGGGTCAGTAGAACTCCGCGCATTTGGAAAACAGGAGCGACAGCAAATTCTACCTCCGAGCGATCATGATGGATTTGGCGGAGATTGCGTCCACGCCTTGCAAAGTCACGTCGTTTCAGGCCTTCTACGGGGCATGCCATTAGAGAACTCGGCCCGAGATTATCTGGACGTGATCCGCATTGAAGAGAAGATCTATCTTTCGGCTGCGGAGGGACGAAAAATCAACCTGGAGACGCCGTGAAGGATCAGGACGCAAAAACTCTTTCCAATACGCAGCGCGCTGTAAGGGACTTGCGGCAGATGATCCTGTCCGGCGAACTTGCCGCCGGGACTGACCATCTGGAGTCGGAACTCGCCGAAACTCTGGGCATGTCCCGCACCCCGATACGGGAAGCTGCGTTGATGTTGGAAAGTAAAGGGTTGCTGGAAATGCGGCCCCGCAAGGGCGTGCGGATACTACCTGTTTCATCAGATGATATGCGTGAAATTTACGACATACTGACGGAACTCGAGAGCCTCGCAGCGCAGCGCGCTGCCGAAGCGGGTTATTCCGAAGATGAACTGGCGGTACTTGCTGGATCAATTGCAAAGATGGACCAAGCCATCGAAGCCGGAGACCTTGAAGCCTGGGCCGAGGCCGACGAGTTGTTTCATCAGGAGCTCGTTCGGTTGGGCGGCAACAAACGGGTCGAAGCGATTGTCGCCATGATGAGCGACCAGGTGCGTCGCGCGCGCGCAACGACGTTGTTCATCAGGCCCCTGCCCGTCAAATCCAATGAAGATCACCGGGATGTTTTTCAAGCGATTAGTGAAGGTCGTCCAGATGCCGCCCGCGAACGTCATCGAGAACACAGGCTGCAAGCGCAGGCTATGCTTTGCGGGATACTCGAAAAGCATCGACTCAACAGCCTCTGATCTTCTCGTGTCCGGTCGTTAATCAGCTAAAATAACTGCCAATTTTCGACATCAAAGGCGCTCCGAATTCTTGTCGCCCACGGCAGTCCACGGTTGCGTCCGGCTGTTCTGATTCTCTTTTTTCAAATCACTCAACCAATCACTGCATCGTTTAGGGTTGATGTGGTACGAATTCGTAGTAAATTAGTACGATATCGCACTATTGGAGAGTCAAGATGCCAAACCGAAGACGTTTTCTCAAGATTCTAGGCGGAGGCACAATACTGGCGGCAACCGGTGCGGTTGCGTTTCTCGCTACACGCACGCCGCATGACGCGCTGGCTCCGTGGACGCCAAAACCGTATGACGACCCACGCAAAGTTGCTTTGTCCTATGCAATTCTCGCCCCCAATCCGCACAACTTGCAACCTTGGCTGGTCGAGTTGGTTGGACGAGACAAGGTGCGCATCCACCGTGATCCTGATCGCGAGCTTCCGGAAACCGATCCTTACCACCGACAGCTCTATATTGGCCTCGGGGCATTTGTTGAGACGATGGTACTGGCGGCAAGTGCTTTCGGGTTCGATACCGAGGTCAAGTTACTGCCAGATGGGGATGACGGACCCATCGCAGAAGCAGTATTTGTGCCAGGCGGAACATCCGATCCACTATCAGATCAAATCCTCAAACGGCATTCTAACAAAGAACCGTACACTGAACAGCGACTGTCCGAGGCGGAAATGTCAGTCCTTGAAAACTACGCCACTCTGATTTCCGATGAGAGTCTAGTGGCCCGTATTCGAGACCTCACGAAACGCGCATTTGAAATCGAGATGCGTACACCGCAGACGCTGAAAGAATCCGTCGACCTCATGCGGATCGGGAAAGCAGAAATCAACGCCAACCCTGACGGGATTGAACTGCGTGATCCCATGCTGGAAACACTGCGACTAGCAGGTCTGTTGGACAATGAGACCCTGATGAACGTTGACCACCCAGGCACTCAGTCACACATGCGAGGCTACTTCGCCATGCTAGACGCGACGCCGCAATACGCGGTCATCACGACGGCTACAAACACGCGAAGCGATCAACTCGATACCGGGCGTCGATTGATGCGTTTTTACCTGAAGACAACCGAAATGGGCCTGGGCGTTCATCCGGTCAGTCAGGCACTTCAGGAATATCCCGAGATGGCCGATGAATACGCTCTGGCGCATGAGCTTCTTGCGCCAACAGGGCACACAGTGCAAATGTTGCTGCGTTTGGGGTATGGGCCCGAACCAATTGCCACACCCCGCTGGCCGCTGGAGACACGAATTCTGAATGAAGCCTGAACATGAGACCAACGAAGTCTACCGGTTCTTCACCGAGGTCGGGATCATCAATCAGTTGATCTCGACCAAGCTAGAAGCGTTCTTACCTGGCAGAATGACCGCAACCCAATTTGGCATATTGGGCCACCTGGTCCGGCGCCCCGAGGGAGAGACGCCACTACAGCTATCGAACGCTTTTCAAGTGCCCAAGACGTCGATGACGCACATGCTCTCCAGTCTTGAAAGTCATGCCTTAATTACCCTTGAAGCCAACCCCAATGACAAGCGTTCAAAAATTGCCCGGTCGACGCCGCGAGGCGCGGAGTTTTTGAAAGCTTGTATGGAGCGGATGTCGGAAGCCCTGGATCCTGTTTTGTACGAACTCGGGCTTGAGCCGTTTCATGAAACGCTGCCTAATCTGACGCTCATACGCGAAGCTTTGGACAGCGAACGGGACTAAGTAGAACCAGCGCCGCCCAAAGCACGACCTCAAACGATCAGAACACCATGCTATCTGCGCCTAGGAGCAGCGACGGCGATCCTCGAGGCAAGATGGGCATGTCGTCAAATATTGCAATCCACGCGTCACCATCAAATACCACGAGTGGTTGGTTAAATTCCCGCCTATTGGGGAACTGCCAGAGTTCGCTCGAACTAGCGCACCGTCACAGTCGCCAATCGACAAAGTAGGATGTGCGAAATCAACACCAAAAACGAAACAACCTCAGGCTACATAGAACAAACTTGCAATCGCGTGCTCCGGCGTAGTCACCTAAGGCATAGGGTTGGAGGAAGCATATGGCGCAATGGAAGTTCCTAGTTTGTGTTTGTTGCGCGCTGGCTCTTGTAGCTTGCGCTCCAAAAACCCGCACATATGAAAAGACGGTATCGGTTTCGCTGCCAGCGACTTCAGGCACAGCTCTGGGCCTGGCGGCCAATCGCCTTGGGAATCCCAAAGACGGTCGGTCAGGCGTCAAGCTAATCAGTGATGGCGAAGAAGCGCTCGTCTCAAGGCTGTTGTTGGCGGCTGCGGCCGAGCGAACGATAGACGCGCAATACTACCTTCTGCACAACGACCCAACGGGTCACCTCTTTGCAGCCAGTCTATTGCAGGCCGCAGATCGGGGTGTTCGTGTCCGATTGTTGCTGGATGACATGGATACGTCCAGCTATGACGCGATGACAGCCGCATTGGACAATCACGAGAATATTGAAATCAGGCTGTTCAATCCGTTTTGGCGCGATCAGAGCCTTTTGTTCGCGGGTCTGACGGACTTCAAACGCATCAACCGCAGAATGCACAACAAGTCCATGACGGCGGACAACGTGTTCACGATAGTGGGTGGCAGAAACATCGGTGCCGAGTATTTTCTGGCGCGGAAAGAAATGAACTATGCCGATCTGGATGTGCTGGCCGCAGGCCCAGTTGTACGCGAGGTGTCGCAAAGCTTTGACGCATTCTGGAACAGCGAATTCGCCGTTCCGGCTCGTGTGGTCGTTGGAGAACCCCAAGAATTTGACCTTGCTGATGCACGAGTCCGGTTGAACGAACTGGTCGAGGAAGCGAGGCAAACGCAATACGGCGCTGCCCTCAGAAAATCAGCGCAAGAGAACTTCGCGGATGGAGCCCTGTCACTGGATTGGCTGCCTGCGAAACTTTATGCTGATCCGCCCTCGAAAGCCGCCGGCCTCGAGAACTCAGGTCCCGTCCTGGCATCTCAATTGCTTCCGTACTTTGAGAATGCCAGCAGTGAGGTGACCATCGTGTCCGCCTATTTCGTGCCGCGCAACAACGGTGTGAGATGGCTGACCGAACTCGAAAACCGCGGGGTCGACGTAAAGGTTGTGACCAATTCACTTGCATCTAACGACGTCGCACCCGTTTACGCGCACTACGCCAAGAAACGCCGTGCACTTCTACGCGGTGGGGTAGAACTCTACGAACTGCGCCCCGACGCCTATCAGGTCCAACGTCGGGGTATTAACTGGGCTCAATCTCGATCAGGCCTACACTCCAAGGCATTTGCAGTTGATGACCGATACTTGTTCGTAGGGTCGTTCAACTGGGACCCGCGGTCTGTCAACATCAACACCGAAATGGGAATTCTGATTGACTCACCAGCATTGACCGCACGGACTATGGGTGCCTTGGACGACGCGCTACCCGCATACACATATAACGTAACGCTAGAGCACGCCGGTCAGCTTAAATGGACAACAAGAGGCGATGATGGCAACGTCCTTGAGTATGAATCCGAACCGACAGGATCAGCTTGGGATCACATAGTTTCCGGTTTCCTAGGTATTTTACCAATTGGGTCACAGCTTTAGGTTTGTTGACAAGTAATCTGGCCGCGTGTCGCTCTTCTCGGACACGCGTCTACAGCGAATGGGAAACACCCTGACGTATTTCGGGCCATCGTCCAGGCGACCTTCAGTAAAAACCAATCTCGCTGACATCTACACGGGCGTCGTGATCGCGCCCGTAGGCGACAATTCCAACTGAGGTGATTTCGTCAGCGACGGGAATAGAGCGCAACAGGGCACCTGAAGCCTTAAAGTTTGACAAAGGTAAAGAAACCTCGGTCCATTCGTCAGAAGTTTCGAACTCGGCCTGATAGTATTGCCAGGGCAGCACCGTGCCACGTGTTCTGAGGTGAACGAAGTATTGCTCGCCGTTGCCCCGCACCACTAACCTGACGCCTGATACACCCTCATCTGGTCGAACAGGTAACTTGCGTCGGAACTGGATGAAGCCGCCGTTGTTTTCTGTACTCACGGTTCCGGTCAACCGCGCGAATGCAACATCACCTTCCGAATGAAACTGCACCTGCCCTGAAGAGACCCCTCCCATAACGGTGTCGGCAATGTAGTCCCAGCGCGTCTCCGGAGACTTGGAGAAGTCTTCAGTAATTTTTCCATCAGCCTGAGCCATTGTGCATCCGATGATAAATAGACCTGAAACAAGCCCAATGAAGTTGGCACGCATATTGTTCCTTCTCAGTTCAGTATCGCAATGGAAAGGTTCAGCGCCGTGGCAAATGCGACCCACGCGAAGTAAGGCAGGAAGGCCAATGCGGAGACCTGATCTGAATTCCTGACCTGAGCGATGAACATGAAGATTACGGCCAACAACGCGACAATGACCACAAGGGCAAACCACGGCAGTTGCAGTACGAAAAAGGCTGGGGACCACAAAAAGTTCAGACCCATCTGCGCCCACCACAGCTTCATTGCGGTCGAACTTCGGTCTGTTTCGAACTGGCGCCAACCAACCATGGCTATCAAGACATAAAGCACCGTCCAAACCGGACCAAAAATCCAATTTGGTGGATTGAAAGCAGGTTTAGAAAGCTGAGCATACCATTCGCCAGGTGCAGTCAGTGTCCCGATCAGGATGCCGCCTCCCATCACGAGGGCAAGAAATGCTATGCGGACCATCCAGTTCGACATTGTAAGGCAGCTTTCAGCAGTCCTTGGTCGCTACGTTGACAACTGCGTCGGAAGAGAAGGCTGCAGTATTGGTCTCAACTGCGTCGGCATATGACACTGTTGCGCCTTCGATCTCGGACCCGGTTACGGTGATTTCGCGTTGCCCGATTGTATCATCAACATCAATGGTAAAGGCGAGTTTGTCCCCAGCCGCGAGGGCGGCGATCTCAAGTTCAATTGTATTTTGCCCGTCCACCACCAAAGGAAGTTGCCGCAGTGCATCAACACCCTCAACGATTTCAAGCGGCTGGAATACCTCTACGCCTGCGCCATTTTCGGTGACATCGAAAATCAGGCGTCCGGTAGATTGCGACAAGTCAATTTTGAGGGTTGAGGCTTCTACTTCGCACGTTCCGACATTCGTCAGAACAAAACGGTCCTTTGGTGCACCTTCTATGAAGCGAATTTGAACTCCGGCGTGAAGCGAGGTAGCTGCGAAAAGTACGAGGCACACCGCAATAATTCTGGTCGGAAGCATTTTTGTCTCCTTTCGACGGTTCCTGACAAATACGCTCTGGCGGCTTTCTTGGATCAGACTTATGCCCTTTGACTATCGTGGTTCAGCCGACAGGACCTTTCAATGTTCCATGCGCCGCTGTCAGAACAGTTAAGTCAAAACATGCCGTTTTCATTCTCGCTGTTTGCCGGAACCTCCTGAAGAACGTCCCAGTGCTCGACAACCTTCCCATCGACATCCAGGCGAAAAATATCGATCCCTGCGTACTCGAGACCATCGGGCCAGATTTGGTGGCAATGCAAAACAACGTGGTCGTCTTCAGCAAAGGCACGTTTGATATCCACACGCTTTCCCGGGTATTCGGCAGCCATACGCTCGAAGTACTCGACAAAGGCTTGCTTGCCGTCGCCAACATGCGGGTTGTGCTGCGTATAGGTTTCCCCAACAAAGATCTCTATGGCCTCGGCAGGTCGACACTCGTTGAACATCATTTCGTAGAAAGCGATGACGTTTTTCTTGTTTGTATTGAGGTCCGGCATACTGATCTCCAAATCGACATTTGCACCGCCCAAAAAATGTTGGCCCACGCAAGTCTTGGAAGCAACCCGGCAAGGACCTCAATCCCTAATCGGCAAGAAGTTACCGGCTTGATTTTGCGTTGCGACTATTTCGCGGGTTAGCCACTTATTCAGTTTCTTCAAAGTCTATGTGAATGTGATTTCCATCAGGATCGGCCACATGGATTTGGATCATTCGGGATCCCGGGACTTCGGATTTGCGATACTGGATCTGACACGAGATCAGTTTTTCTTCGAATGCTCTCAACCCTGTGGCTGAGAGCGCAAAATGCTCGAGCTTGAGCTTCACTTCGGAGCCGACATTAGGCGTTCCTTCGTGACCCACAAGGTGAACCACGGCGTGATCACCCGCATACAACCAAGCTCCGGGAAACGGAAAATCAGGGCGGGCCCCGAGTTTTAAACCCAAGACCTCTTCATACCAAGTAACCATCTCAGGCAACTTAGTCGTCACGATATTCACATGATCCAGCCGCTCAATTCTCATCTAAAACCCTCAAGCACGAGCTTTCCTTTGGCCTTGCCGCTTTCAAGGATAGTATGCGCTTTCTTTAAGTTTGTAGCATTGATCCTACCAAGTGTATCGGTCGCTGTGGATCTGATCTTTCCGTCATCTATCAACCCGGCGACCTGATTCAGGATTTCGCTTTGACGGTTCATATCTCCAGTCCCAAAAAGCGACCGAGTGTACATGAACTCCCAATGCAATGAGATCGATTTAGGTTTGAATGGCGCGATGTCGAAGGTTTCAGGATCATCAATCAACCCAAAGCGACCTTGAGGTGTCATCACCTCTCCAGCTTGGGAAGCATAAAGCTGGGAATGGTTTGTCGAATAAATGAAATCCACGCTGTCGATACCGAGAGCCTCGAGTTGTGAGCCAAAAGGTTCCGCATGGTTGATGACATGGTGTGCACCCAGCTCTCGAACCCAGTCTTGTGTCTCGGGTCGGGACGCCGTCGCTATCACTGTCAATTCAGTAAGAGCCCGGGCCAATTGAATGGTGATCGACCCGACACCGCCTGCGCCACCAATAACCAACAACGTATTGGTCCCGCCGGAAACGGCATCTTGAACTCGCAAGCGGTCGAACAGCATCTCAAAGGCAGTAAGTGTCGTTAGCGGCATCGCCGCAGCTGCTTTTGCAGATATGGACTTTGGCGCTGACCCGACGATACGTTCATCTACCAGATGAAACTCAGCATTGGTCCCCGATCTGTTTATTGCCCCGGCGTACCAAACTGTATCTCCCGGACTGAAAGTCTCAACCGTTTCACCAACTGCTTCGACGATCCCTACTGCGTCCCACCCCAGAATATCAGGTATTGGACCTACAGGAGCACGTTTTTGACGAATTTTCGTATCAACTGGGTTCACTGACACGGCCTGCACCTTCACCAACAAGTCGTGCTCTTTCGGCGTCGGTTTGTCGGCCTCAAAGTCGATTAAGGCGTCCGCCCGATCAATCGACCCTGTCTCAAGGTATCCCACGGCTTTCATAACGTGCTCCTTTGTCCGGTTCTCAATCAACCGATGACTGTCATCTCATTCAACGTGAATTCTGCAACGGCGCCCTCTGTTGCTTCCAGGTAAGCCGCAAGGTGCTGAGCACCCATGTGGGTTTGCCAAAGCTCTCGGCTTTGCCAGTTTTCGTAGAACACGAAATGAGCCGGGTTGTCGTTGTCCTGGTGCAGGTCATAGTTAATGCAACCTTCTTCGGCACGGGTTATGTCGATGAGCTTGATCAGCTCGGCCTTTACGAGGTCAGTCTTGTCGGGGTTAGCTTTGATGTTGGCGACGATTGTCAACTTGGCCATTGGAATAGGTCCCTTGTGTATTTGCGCGATGCGTTAGATTTACGCCGCAGTCTTTTCGGGATAAACGGAGTATAATCGAACATATAATCCGGAAATACCGTTTAATGCATTTAGACAATCTTCGCTTGTTTCTGACCATAGCCGAGAAAGGCAGTCTTGTGGCCGCGGCGCGCGACACAGGGATGTCGAGCACGACAGTGTCCGAGCGGCTCGCGGCTCTCGAGGCACATTACGGAGTGGTTTTGTTCAACCGCACCACCCGTTCCATTAGCCTGACCGAAGAAGGCCGGACACTAGCTAACGGAGCAAGAAGCATACTCAGTGAGGTTGCGGACCTGGATACACTTGTTCGGCACGGTGCCGAAACTCTGTCTGGTCCAATTCGCATAAGCGCGCCGATTGACTTGGGACGGAGCATTGTTTCCAAGGTTATTGCCGAATTCACCGAAGAGAACCCAGCCGTCTCAATCGAACTGTCCCTCTCGGACGGCTATGTCGACCTTGTGGGCCAGGGTTTCGACCTCGCCGTTCGCTTTGGCAACATCACAGACAGCTCGCTCAGGTTGCGAAATCTAGGAAGCTACCAACGTTTCGTATGTGCGTCCCCAAGTTATCTGGCCTCATTCGGAACGCCCGAAAAACCAGAAGATCTATTAATCCACAACTGCTTGGTCATGAGGTTTGGCGACATGATCGACAACGTTTGGGAGTTTGGATCAGGGCCAAATGCCCAGCGCGTATCGGTAAAGGGAAATCGAATAGTCAATGATGGTTCACTCATCCGCGATTGGGCGATTGCAGGCCATGGGGTCGTATTGAAGTCAGAACTGGATGTAGGCGAAGATGTTCGATCTGGCAGACTTGTTTCTGTCTTGCGCGACTTCCTCCCACCGCCGAAACCTTTGCAAATGATGTTTCCGCCTAGCCGAGCCCAACCACGTCGCATAACGGCCTTGGCCGAGCACTTGCGTCGCAAATTTGGTGTGAATTGAGGCAACAGGGGAAGAAACTAGACTGATACCAGCTAGGTTTGCTTAATGAATTTCAAAGTCGCCTGTGCTAGCTCTCTGCCAGCATCTTCTTGAATGAAATGCCCGGCTTTAGGCACAACGGTATGGTTTTGACCAACTGCCCCAGGGATCGACTTTTGGAACACTTTGTCTACTCCCGCCATGACCCTGTCATCTTCTCCAAAAACGGTCAGAAACGGAGTGTTGAGGGTCTTTAGGGTTTTCCATGCGGCTCGGTTGGCTTCTGAAGCTGGGTTGTCGGGTTTGTCGGGCACCAACATTGGAAACTGTCGAGCGCCTGCCAGATAGCGCGCATCCGGGAACGGTGCGTTGTAGGCTGCGACCTCTTCATCGGAAATCTTGGATGTTGTGCCGCCGAATACGATGCGTCCCGAATTAAATTCAGGAACGGATTGCGAGTATTCCCGCCAAGAAAGAAATGCCTCGCCCAAGGGAGTGTCACCGGTGGGCAAGGCCGTGTTTGCCACAACTACCCGATAGAACCGCTCGGGCATACTCGCAACTAGCCGCAAGCCTATGAGTCCGCCCCAGTCTTGGCAAACCAATGTGATGCTCGTTAGGTCAACTTTCCGCAACCACTCGGACATCCAGTCTACATGGCGTTGGTAGGTGTAATCGAACCGCTCAGCTGGCTTGTCCGACCGTCCGAACCCAATCAAATCAGGCGCCAGAACTCGGTGGCCCGCATCTTTGAATAATGGGATCATGTGCCGATACAGGAAACACCAGGTGGGCTCTCCATGCATCAACAATACAGGCGGTGCCTGTGCCGGACCCTCATCCAAATAGTGCAGTCGGAGTCGACCGCCTTCGGTATCATCCACATCAAGATAGTTCGGGCCGAATGCGAAATCTGGCAACCCGTCAAACCGATGGTCAGGTGTTCGAAGGAACTTCATTGTGAACACTCCAATATGCCGACGGTATTGGCCAAGCAACAGTGATCGATAAAACAAAAACGGTCCAGTACCAGGGTATGTCGGCGTCAGGTTTGCATTTGTTCGCCGCCCTTCTTCTCTTGCTCGCAGCGAAGTTCCATTTGTATAGATCTCGGATCTGCTGCTCCGACAAAAGGATTGGTCTCAAAGGCCTCATCTTGCCAGTTCTTTTGAGCTGAAGCAGAGTTCAGCAATGCGGATCGCCAAGAAGCGCATCAGAAGAAGAGCGCAAGTCCGGTCATTGAGACAACTAAGAAAAGTAGAGTCATGATTCCACCCGAGCGAACGAAATCGACCACCCGGTAGCCTGCCGGGCCCATGATCAACGCGTTCACCTGGTGTGTTGGGATCAAAAATGAGTTGGACGTTGAAATTGCCACGGTGAGAGCAAACACAGCCGGGTTACCACCCGCCGATACGGCAATAGAAACCGCCAGCGGCACCAGCAGAACAGTTGCACCTACGTTTGACATGACCAGCGTGAACGCCGTTGCCAAAACGGCGATTCCTGCTTGCAAAGACCAGAGCGGCCACCCTTTAAGGAGGGCCAACACATGCGCTGCAATCCAATCCGCAGTGCCGGTGTTCTGAACCGCCTGGCCCAACGGGATCAGCGAAGCGAGCAGAAAAACTGTGCTCCAACTGATCGACTCGTAGGCTTCATCAATCGAGAGCACCCGGCTCAAAACCATCCCAATAGCGCCGATCAACAGGCACAATGACAAGCGCAGATCAGAGAACAAAATTAAGCTCAACGCTATTAGGAAGAAGGCGAGCGCCCATCCGACCTTGTGTGGCCGCAACTCTTCTTGGGGAAAGTCCGAGGTTACAACGACGAAATCCCTGTCTGACTTCAGTCGTGTCAGACGATCCCACTGCACGTGCACCACACATGTGTCGCCGGCTTGCAAAGGAACTTGCCCGATATGCGTGGCTGCATGATCCTCGGTTTCAACGTGGCTCAGTGTTTCTTCGCCACGCTGAATGGCTAACAAAGACAACCCATGTGTTTGACGGAGACGCAAATCAATCGGAGTCTGGCCGATCACTGAAGAACCGGGAGGAATAACAACCTCTGCCACCCCTGATTGAGTCGCGGCGAAATCATCTGCAAAGACGTCTAGTTGGGGTAGTATCTCTAAGCCGTAAGGCTCAGCGAACTGATGCTCAACCACCCGACGTAGGCCGAGCACTGCGAGCCGCGCCGGGGCTTCGATCTTTGTATCAGCCATCGGCGCGATGACCTTGTGGCCGCGATAGGATGTACCAAGAATGTAAATATTATGGGCGACCATGACATCCGCGAGCGTTTGTCCAATCAAGATCGAGCCTTCTGGAACACGAATCTCGAACATATCGGCCCTAAGCCCATAGGTGTTTTCTACATAGGTCTGCATGGACCGAGCTGAGCTTGCGTCTTCTCCACGTTCTCGCTGCGCTGGAAGGACCCAACGACCAAAGAGCACAAAGTAAAGAACCCCTGTCAGCACCAGCATCACACCGATAGGCGTGACTGAAAACAACCCAAATGTCTCCATTTGTTGGTCAGCCGGAAGGGATGAATTTGCCGAAACGATCAAGTCATTCAACAGGATGAGGGGCGACGACCCGACCAATGTGATCGTACCACCCAGAATCGCGCAAAACCCCATGGGCATCAGCAACCTACTCATCGGGATTTCCGTACGTGCTGAGATGCGGCTAACAACAGGCAGAAAAAGCGCGGCAGCTCCGACGTTCTGCATGAAAGAGCTGATGACACCAACCGTTGTTGAAATTATGGGGATTATCCGGGCCTCTGTCGTGCCACCATTCTTGAGGATCAAGGCCGCGACCTTTGACATAAGTCCAGTCTTATCAAGCCCAGCCCCAATTACCATCACTGCGATGATGGACATCACAGCGTTGGAGGAGAAACCTTCAAAGAGCTTGGATATATCGGCTAGATTACCTAGCCCCGGTAGATAGCTCAGTGCGCCAAGCAGTACCATTACAAGAATTGCTGAAACATCGATCCGTATAATCTCGGTAACAAAAAGTAAGACCGTAAAAGACAAAAGACTCAGTACGGCTATCATTTCGTACGTCAGTGTTGGTAATTCCATATCGTACTCCCAACCTAACGTTACCTGACCAGCAGCAAATACGAAGAACCAACTCTGCGCGGCAGATAAGTCCAAAATCTATCACGTCGGCTCACGCAACTCGTTTTCTCGGACGTGGTATCTGCTGAAATCTGGATTTCGCCAACTCAAAGAGACGCTGATGATAAACTCAAAAGCCTATCTTAATCACCGCAATCGGAGGGCAGCAGTCCATTCGTAGACTTGTGACAGAACCCCGCTTCAAGAAAGGGTATTGCCGTACCGGCGAAGTGAGCGCGTCCAAACCGGCGCGCTCACTCTATTTGGTATTGCCTGTTACCAAGGAGTTAAGAGTGATGCATCACTCTGCGGCAACCGCTTCCTCTTCTAGTGCTGGGTAGTCGGTGTATCCTTTTTCGTTACCGCCGTAGAGGGTAGTTGCATCCAGCTCATTCAGCGCGGCGTCTTTTTCCAGCCGACTGACAAGATCCGGGTTGGAAATGAACGGTCGGCCAAAAGCCACCAGATCGACGGCACCGGTCTCAACCGATTCAATCGCCATTTCGCGATCATAAGCGTTGTTGCCCATTTTCGCACCGTCAAACAATTCATAGAGCGCCTTCAGATCGCCACCTTCAGGAATATCGCGCGGGCCGCCGGTCTGTCCTTCCACGAGATGGAGATAGGCCAACCCATAGCTATTCAACAATTTGATCGCATGGGAGAACGTCGCCTGCGGGTCGCTGTCGGAGATGTTGTTGGCGTCCGAGAACGGGCTGAGGCGAACACCAACGCGGTCGGCGCCCCACACGTCGACAACCACGTCCATGACTTCCTTCAGGAATCGCGCTCTGTTCTCGACAGGACCGCCGTATTCGTCTTCACGCCTGTTGGACTCGTCCCGCAGGAACTGATCGATCAGATATCCATTGGCTGCGTGGACCTCGACACCGTCGAAACCAGCCTCTTTGGCGTTTTCCGCGGCCCTCCGGTAGTCGGAAACAATGTTCGCAATTTCTTCGATGGCCAGAGCCCGCGGTTCAGATGTTTCAACAAACTGCTCACCATCAAACGTCTTGGCCTTAGCTCCAATTGCGGATGGTGCAACAGGGGCGCCACCATCCTGCTGCAAGCTGTAATGCGAAATCCGGCCCACATGCCAAAGCTGGATTACAATCTTCCCGTCCTTGGCATGGACGGCCTCAGTCACTTTTTTCCAGCCGTCGATCTGCGCTTCGGAATAAATGCCGGGCGTCCAGGCATAGCCCTTTCCTTGGGGCGAGATTTGCGAAGCCTCCGTGATGATCAGACCTGCACCCGCCCGCTGGGCGTAGTACTTGGCCTGCAATTCATGGACACTGTCATCGTCGGCTCTTGCCCGGTTGCGGGTCAATGGCGCCATGACAACGCGGTTTTTCAGCTCGATTGCACCAGCTTTGATGCCAGAGAACAGTTTTTCATCAGCCATTGCTGTTTCCTTCTTTGGTAAACTGCGTTCAAATATTATTGGACCAATTAGTCCAAAATTAGGGTCACTGTCTTTTGATTGAGTTTGTTTTAGGTTTCATTTCCTTATGGTGGCGGGAGGCCTTATGGCGAAATCACCAACCGGGCTTGTTTCAGGGTTTGCGATATCTGCTCAGCGGGAACGCCCGCCTTGCGCAAGGCTAGTGTTCCGATTGCAAGGGACGCAAAGGCGCGTGCCTTGTCGAGGGCCTGTCCCGGATCCGAAGGCTCAAGCGCTCTCGCAATAATCTCGTCAATATTCTCCAAATGCTGCCGCCCGAGAGCCGCCACTTCATCGTCATGAGGAGCAAGTTCCGTCAGGCAGTTGATAAGCATACAGCCATCACGACCGCCTTGCGGGTTCGCCAAAGCTTCCATTATCGCACCAACAGGGTCATCTCCACCCGCGTCAGCAACGTCACGCAGCGCTTTCAAACCACGCCTTGAATAGTGGCTGAGGGCTTTGTGAAACAAAGCCTGCTTGTTGCCGAACGCTCCATAGAAGCTGGACCGACTCAAACCCATGGCCTTGGTCAGATCATCCACGGACGCGGTCTCGTAGCCCTTGTGCCAGAATACGCACAAGGCTTTTTCCAATGCCTCAGCTTCGTCAAAGGCACGAGGTCTACCTGGACCTGCGGATGATTTGATGTCGCCATTTGGGAGAGTTTTTTTGCTCATGCGCATGATTTGGAATGAATGGTCCAGAAATTCAAGGTGGCGGTAGGAAATTTTTGGAATGGTCAGTCCGTATTATGACCAGAGAAAGGAATTTAGGTCGGTAGAAATACAAGACCTCCCCATCCCGGTTGGTGTCACGCTAATCTTAGGATCAGGGCTGTTTGTCTTTTTGCGGGAGTGTCAGACGAGGAGGATCGTGATCGTAGAAAAGAGAGCCCGCGCTCGGTACTAGTTTCCAACACTGGACTGAGTGACTGGCGGCTTTGTCCAACGCGCTGATCTTGATCACTCACAAACCAGAGATTGGTTCGGTAGATTCATAGCCAATGCCCTCATCTTGTGAGGATTACTACTCCAATGAGTAACAAAGCCAGGAATTCAGAACTGGTTTTACGAGCATCAGAACGGCGGGTCATCGCAAGCAAACCAACAATAATTTCAGCGCGCTAGGCAAAAAAAAACGAGGTTAGCTGAAGTTTAATTTGCCCAATGTGAACTTCTTAACTTTGGTTAGAACGGTTTTTTGGCAGTATCGTTTCATGAGTTGTTAGTGAGTTCAGTGAGTGAGTAGATGTATTTGCATAATTTCGAGGGGCATTGTTGCGCGGTCAATGACATCCGGATGGATGATTTTGCGCGTGAGTATCCGTTGCTGGACGATGTAGGCGTGCACGCACAATGGCAGAAGGGCTCCTGGCAGATCACGCGGATAGCCGACATCTGGACACGAACCGGGAAGGTGCTTTCTTTACCTTACAAAGGAGCCAACGCCTATCCATCTTTCCAGTTTGCTCAGGATGGAACCCCGCTTCCTTTGATGGAAAAAGTGTTGAAAGCCCTGCCACGTGAAATGACCCCGTGGCAATGCGCGTTCTGGTTAACCTCACCCAAACTGGAACTCGGAGGTGAAAGCCCGGCAAATCGCATTCAGATCGGCGATGATTGCATAGTCGGTATCGCAGGCGATGCTGGTGGTCTGAAGGCAGCTTAGTGTTAGCTTTTGGTCACTCATACGTCTTACAGCATCTGGAAAATTCGTGTCTCCCCTGCTTTTTCTGCCTCCGGCAAGAATAGCGAGATCAGGGCACTTAAATGTCCATTCTCTTCTGAGAATTCAGAGACAATACCAAGCAGCCCATCCATAAATACGAATGGCCAAGAGCATACTGAAATACGGGTAATAACTAGGTCTTCGAATATCGATACCCGTTGGAGAAAATCCCACCGACAAGTACAACTGCTCTGCAAATCTGTTATCTACCGCTACGCGTAGCGGAAACTCAACAAACTCGGTTTCTGCATATTTCTGTCAAACAGACTTCACCGCTCAAACACAGCCATCATCTGCCTGCGCAATCGCGCCAGATCCTCATCCACACTAGCGGTAGGATCCCGGCTCAGGATGTGACTGGCTGGATCAAGGGGCATACACGCCGGAGCAGCGTTTGGTATCTGGTTCGAAAAATCGCGGAGTTGGCCATTCGGGAGATTGAACCAACTTCTGATAATAGGCAGGGCGTGTCACCAGACGACACCTAAAGCAACGCACAGGTAGGAATTTCGGTGCCAGTCTCCCGTCTTTCCACACCAGTGCAAACTACTTGCCCCGGAGGACTAGGTCGTTTGCAGAATTGGAGCCTCTCCTGAGGAAGCGCTCGCACGCCCGACAACTAGCTTTTCCGGGGCCATGACAAATAACTCAAAGTTAGCAATTTGCCCAAAAGTCTCAGTTCCAGAGGGGAATAAGAATGTCAGAGAAGGCTTCATCCGCAGTACTTTCGCACCTCAGTATCCCTAAGCCCGGTGGCCACAAGCATGCATCTGTTTCGCGCCTCGTAATAATACCCTCGGGCATACCACATGACCGCTTCGGGCTCATTTCCATCTGAAACCATCCAAGCACCACGCAAATATCTAATGGCGTATGTTAGATTGGTCTGAGCGTCCAAGAGGTCGGAAGGCTGTCCGCGAAATCCCATCTGGCGCGCAGTAGCAGGCAGAATCTGCATCAGCCCGTAATAGGGACCATTTCGGGCATTGGGGCGGTAGTCGCTTTCTCGCTGGATCACACGGTGTACGAGGCTCCGCGGTACACCGTTTGCGTCCGCGGTTTCGTTGATCATCACGCGCAGCTCAGGGGTTTCACCGGGATAAAGTCGCGTCAAAGGCTCTGCGGGTTCATTGCCGCAAGCGGTAAGAATTAGCGCAGCAAGAATGACTGTGTATCGCATCAAAATTCTCATCTCATTAATGACAAGATTCATCAGTGCTCAACTGTGATTGATATTCAATATCCCAAGGTATTTTTGAGCGGCTTTTGGCCAGAATTGATTTGGCACCTAATACCGACGGTGCACTCTCTTTTCAGTAACAACGTGCCTCTTTTTCTGACGCTCGCGCAAAAAGACAAACAGTCCTGACCCCAAGATCAGTGAAATACCGACTGCGACAGGCAGGTTTGGGAGTTCGCCCCAGATGACCCATCCCCAAAAAATAGCCATGGGAAGACCGACATATTCAAACGGTGCCACAGTAGCTGCGTCTGCCATTCGGTAGGCCTGGCCAAGGCAATACCCGACAATTGCAGAATTGAATCCGAGGCCAATAAACAACCAGCGGTCAGCCCCTTCGGGCCAAACCCACGCACGCAGTAAGAAGATCAGGCTATCGTTCTCGAGCTCGCTCGCAAAACGGCCATCCCCTGCCACTGACCAGAACAACAGACTGACAACGATAAAGCACGCCTGAATGTACACGGCCATTGCTGAGGCTTTGGACTTTGCGCCAAGAAAACGGGTCATCACGTTGTTGAGGGCATAGGTAAATGCAGCAAGAACCGGTAAGGCATACATCAACAGACCAACTTCACGCTCGCCGCCGGCCTCCCATGGGCGAGTCATGATCACCACGCCCAAAAATCCCACAAGCACAGCACCAATCCGCATCGGCCCAACTTTTTCGCCAAGCAATGGGATACTCAGCAAGGTGATCATCAAGGGGGCTACGAAGAAAACAGCGGTGGCTTCCGCCAGCGGCATTACCGCCAGGGCCGTAAAGAACGTCAGATTGGCAATGACAATCAGCAAACCGCGCACAAGGTGAAGTCCCGGCTGATCGGTTTTCAGGATGCGCCAACCGCCCTCCATCTGGACCAGGGCAAAGCTGAACCCGATCCCGATCAACGATCTTGTAAACACCATCTGGTGCAAGGGGTAACCGCCAGACAGGAATTTGATCAGCATGTCATTGACAGAAATCGCCAATATTCCGATCAGCACGAACACAATACCAGCTGTCGGGTTTTGTAGTTTTTGTTCCGCTGTCATGGAGTGCCCTTTCACAGGGCCACTACCATGGGTCAAAGAATAGGTCACGTCGCTTTGCGACATGGCAGTTCGCTCAGATATCCGCGACGCGTATCTGTGACCGGTCGCAGCCCAAACCGGAAATTCAAAACTAGACTTTGCAGTTTTCCGAGAAGCGGACAATGCAGCCGTTTGTTCTATCGCTATTGGGCGGCTCGAAACATCGGAAATAGGGGTGGGGCTTGGTCGGCTTTGATTAGACCCATCTCTTGAAAACCATAGCGCTTATACAGCGATAGATTTGTAGGGTTTGTCGACTCTAAGTAAGCAGGTCTTCCATCTTCGTCACAACGTTTGAGGCAGCATTCAAGCAACGCGGAACCCAACCCTTTTCCTTGGCGAATTGGGTCGACCGCAATAAATGCTAAATGCCAGCAGTCCTCATCTGGATGATAATTGTCCATCTGCCCAAAGGTTTCGAACAACGCATCATGCTTTTCTGGTGAGACCGTCTGCTCAAAACAGGCGACAAGCCGTTCTTCATCAGGGTGAATGCTTGGCGGAAGCCAAAGTGCGCCAGCGGTGAAATCATCGTTTCGAAACGCGCTGCCCTGTTCAAATGCACGCCCTCCAAAGAAGTCCATTACTCGCGGGAAGTGGGAGAGGAAATCGGCAGGTTCAGGATACAGCCAACGCATGAATGGGTCCGCAGAAAATCCAAGAGCAAGTCCGCTTAACAAACTTTCTGCTTCACTTCGGGTTGATGATCTAAACATGAAATTACCTTTGGTCGTTCCACTTCGATTTCCAAATTTTAGCATGAGGGCCGTAAATACTTGTTGTCAAATGCGCAATTTATTGTCCTGCTCAAGCAACGATGGATGACTGCATTGGGCTCACTGCAGACATTTTCTGCATACAATGTCTGCGACAGATCGCAGCCCAAAGCGGACCTTCAAAACCGAGCTTTGTAATTCTAGCGATGCTGACCAAAGCCACCGATTGATGTACGGCGCTAAGATTGGTCGGAGTGAACCAACGCAATTCGGGACTTTCTGGTCATTCAGGTTGGATTCCCCAACCATTTGGTTGCACGTTTGCGAACGTCATCGGGTATCTCTGTGGCTTGGCGGGTTTCGAGGCTTAGCAGTACGCATTTGAATTCGGTTTCGAACGCTATTTTGTTGCCGTCAGCTCGAAAAAGCCGATGTCTAAAGGTCATGGATTTGGAGCCAATCGCTACAACTTCCGTCTCCAGCCGTATCGATTCACCAGCAGTAAGCTCTGCGCGGAAATCGCTTTGAGCGTTGACTACGGCGAATGAAACACGGCGGCCCGTTCGCATATCGTTTGCGGTTAACCCCATTTCAGATTGAATGGCTAAAACACCGTCGGAACATGCGGCGAAGTACCTCGAAACATTCATATGTCCAAGAAAATCGCAATCCGTTGGATCAACAACCGAGCGAAATGAAACCATTGCTGACATGTAGTTGCTCCTCTCGAACTGCATAGGATTCTTACAAGAATGGGCATTGCATGTCATCTTGTCGAACAATCGACCAAGTATAGACCAGCATTTTGGTAAGTCTTAAGAAATGGAGTGTGCGATGCCCTCAATTGAAATTCAGGTACTTGAAGGTGTGTTTTCGGCAGAAGAAAAAGGCAAGATAATACAAAATGTCACCAAGGCCTTCGGCGAAGTCGCCGGGCAAACAATACAAAATGGAACGTCTGTCCGGTTGCTAGAGGTAAGCAGCGGTTCATGGGGTTACGCGGGACACATTCTAACTACACAAGACGCTTTGGAGATGCGCGCCCGTGGTTGACAAAACACCTTAGGACCGAGTCAGTTTTCGGCAGCTTTGGCCCACAGCAGTCATTTTCTACGGGTTGCATATTTGGCTGATTCAGCCCGTAGCCGACATTCGCGACCAGATTTTGCAATTCCGTAAAGCGAGAAGAAAGCAAGTTTTCAATGCCGCTTCATGTTGTTGTAGTATTGCCGTAGTTTTCGAATTGACCTGACGTTATGGCCGAGCTGACTGAACAACTCAGCGACGTTCTAATTCGAAGATGCTGCGAGAACTTGATCCGCAATCCAGTCGAACACAAGCCTGGACCCCCTGCCGGAGTTGGTATGACTTCGAGACATTACATAACCAGCATCGCTGAAGACTAAATCGTCCGTAACGGTCACCAGAGACCCCTTGCTGAGCAGATCATCAATCAATCCAATCCACCCCAATGCGACACCTTCACCAGACAAAGCAGCCTGGGTGACCATGTCATAGTTGTTGAAACTGATGTAATTTTTCTTTCTTTTGCCAGTTATGCCCAGGCTATCAAACCATCCTTGCCAGGTTTGCCACGCTGCGGTTGCAGGTTTTGACAGGCTCAGAAGTTGAACATCCAGCAAGTCCGCGGGATTTTGGATTGATCCAATCTTCTCTAATAGCTGAGGACTGCAAACAGCGGCGACAACCTCTTCCAAGAGTAGTATTTCATCAGGTTTGATCTGGGCTTTGGGTGCAACATGGATACGAATGTCGCAATCGGTATCATCCAGGCCGGGCGGCACAGTGGAGGCCAAAATCTGAATTTCAATTTCATCCCCGATTTCCTCTCGGAGGTAACCAAGACGCGGAAGCAGCCAGAATGTTGAGAACGCAAAATCGGCTGAGATTCGAACACTGGGTTTAGTTTTGCGCTCGAGCAAAGAGTTTACCGCAAAATTCATCTGCGTCATTGCGGGTCTGACCACATTCAAAAGCCTCAACCCCTCATAAGTCAGTGAAACGCCCCGGTGTTCTCTTTTGAAGAGGACGACGCCCAGATCGACCTCCAAACCTTTTATCCGTTGCGAGATCGAGGACTGGGTCAGCCCGAGAGCGTCGCCGGCACTTGTAAAGTTTCCATGCTTCGCGACCATTTCGAACGCATAAAGCGCCACGAGGTTTCGGCTTAGACTGGTATTAACTCTGTTAATGTCACCCATAATTACTCAGCTACTGCAAAAGAGAGAAAATTTATACCAAAAACTATGCCAATGGGCGCGAGTGCAGCCCTGTGAGAGAAACACGGGAGCCAATGATAACCAAACAAAACCGCGGCCATAGGTGCGGACAGCCATCCGATTAACGAAATTCACACGCGTGCGCTGGCTCTGAGAAGCTAAGAATTTCGGCGCGTTTTAACTCCCCGGACCCAGTGAGATTGACGATGCAACTGGTGTGCATCGTTGGGCTCACTGGTTTCCCGGCAATATGGGCGATCGGGCCAAAACTAGCAGACTGTCCCACCAGAATATCAAAAACAGGGAGAAGTTGATTATGGCGATAAAGCCACCTCTATCAGAACTTCCGATTAAGACCGCTGACAACGGTTTTTATAGGGGGTTCAGTGTTAACGTCACGGTGATCAGTAAGATTATCATTAGTTTGCTGGTCGTCTGGTGCATCGTTTGGCCGACCCAGGCCGGCAGGATCCTTGGCGATTGGAATGCAGCCATTCTGGCTCAGTTTGCAGCTTGGTACATCTGGGTCGTAACCGGGTTTGTTATCGTCTGTATTGGTTTGGCCATCTGGCCAGCCGCAGGACGTCTGAACCTGGGTGTAGAAGGCGAAAAGCCGGAGTTCTCGAATTTCTCATGGTTCTCGATGATGTTCGGTGCAGGTATCGGAGTTGGGATGTTGACCTGGGCGGTGGCGGAACCCGTGGCCCACTTCAAGAACAATCCTTCGGTTATTCAGGGGGTCACTACAGCCCTAGATGCGGACAATGTGCGCACTGCCTACGTGTGGTCCTATCTGCATTGGGGATTGGGCGCTTGGGCGTGCTACGCGATTGCAGGTCTTGCATTGGCATTCTTCAGCTATCGCCGTGGGCTTCCGCTGACGATCCGCTCATCCCTGACGCCGCTTTTTGGTAAGGCGCTTTCGGGCAACCTTGGCCACCTGATCGATATCGTCGCCGTCGTTGCAACCATCTTGGGTGTGGCACAGACGCTTGGCTTTGGTGTTGAGCAGTTCGTTGCGGGCCTGACGCGTATCGGCATCGGCGGCCTGGCAAATACAGACGGTTCAGCCACAACGCTGGGCATCATCGTCGCGTTGCTGGTCATCATGGGGGCTTCGACACTGTCAGCTCTGTCTGGTGTGGGTAAGGGCATCAAGTGGCTGTCGAACATTAATATGGCGCTATCGATCTTCCTTCTGGGTTTCTTCATCCTGTTCGGGGCTACGTTCTTTGGCGCCAAGGCATTCTTTGTCGGCATCTGGGACTATCTGGTTGCTCTGCCCTGGCTCAGCTTCAACGTCTACGCCTCGGATGGCGTAGAAGGGTCTGAATCTTTCCTGCTGGCACAATGGCAGGGTTGGTGGCCGGTGTTTTATTGGGCCTGGTGGATCGCGTTTGCACCTTTCGTCGGATTGTTCTTGGCGCGCATCTCGCGGGGGCGGTCCATCCGTGAGTTCGTGCTGGGTGCGATGATCGTACCGTCGCTGATGTGCTTTGTCTGGTTTGCATGGGCCGGCGGCAC
Source organism: Ruegeria sp. BB1 (assembly GCF_056539465.1). NCBI lineage: Bacteria > Pseudomonadati > Pseudomonadota > Alphaproteobacteria > Rhodobacterales > Roseobacteraceae > Ruegeria > Ruegeria sp. BB1. The sequence goes on along the minus strand of NZ_JBQFVB010000006.1, from coordinate 156,951 downwards.
CGCTATCGACCTTGAGCTGAACGGTGGCGCAAACGGTGTGATCCTGGATGCGGCTAATGGTGACAAGATCTTTGCCATGACCACCTACATGCTCGCGCCCATAGCCGAGTTCCTGGCCTGGGCCATGGCGGTTGTGATCGTGATTTTGCTGATGACCTTCCTTGTCACTTCGGCTGACTCGGCCGTGTTGATCGTGAATACGATCAACGCGGCTGGTGACGAAGGGCCCAAGGCACGTCCGCATATCATGTTCTGGGGCGCTGCGCTGGCATTGGTGGTTGGAGGCCTTCTGATCTCAGGTGGAACCGGGGCCATTCAGACCGCTATGGTAATCGGCGCATTACCTTTCTCTATCGTCATGGCGCTGATGTGCATTGCTTTGATAAAAGCGATCTGGAACGATGGGCGCCGCGAAGCGGCTGGCATCGCATCAACTGTTGATCCCGAAACATCAACGATGCCAGCCGAATAGTACTCGCGTATCTAAATGTGACCCCGGGACGAAAAAACCGGGGTCACAAATATGATGGCAGCCGAAACAGAAACCTATCAAAAATGCGGGTTTTAGCGCCGCATATTGATTGCTTGATCATTACCGAAAATACGTCTTTGGCTGAACTTTGCAAAGTCTGCTTTCTGCGCAGAACGTTCAAACTGCCTGAGAACCCAAACCTGGGATTCCAGAAGTCACATTGAGCATGAACCCCAGCAATACTGCTCACGTTTAGTTACGACCCGGATTGCGATGTCCATGCAGTAAGGTGTTTCAGTAGCGTCCCAACCCGCAGGCAAGTTCGCAACAAAAGAAACCTTTATTGAATCCCTTCAGAGACTGTAGGTACGCTCATAACGCTGCATTCCCAACATTGATTTCATTGAAGAAAACCTTGGAAGCTTGCCCATAACTCTGCGCGGTATTTGCGCATAACTTTGTACAATTTGCCCATAAGTTTGCATGCCACAGAGAACCCATCGAACAAACCAGCTCCTGTGGCTTATCTGCAATTTTCAAATGCAACTTATTCCCAATCGCCAGCAGATGAGCGCCACGTCTTAGCGTCCGCATCCCAAACACTGGCGGTGACGCAAGGCGTTGGGTTTATTCCGTCGCAATTGGAGCCATGAATATCCGCAACAACAACGCGTTGACGCCCAAAATCAACAACCGTCCAGCCCTGGTTGAGCAAGGATTGAACCTCCTCTTCAATCAAGAAGTGCGACATGCATCCGCCAGTTCCGCAGTAAAGAGATGCAGCGCTCGAACACGCAAAACCAGACTCATTCAAAACCCAGTCGCGTTGTAGATCTCCGTCGAGATCGACCCTTTCAACCGCACCCCAATCTAAGTCAAACTGACCGTCGTTGAACGACGCGCATGCCTGCGCCGCCAGATCAACCTTTGCTCGCAAACCGGTTGGAAGTCGCGAAACGTCAGCCGCGACAACTGGTGAGGTCCAAACCAGGCCCGAACCCAGCAGGATCGCAGATACCAAACGTTTCAAGTAGCTTGCCAATTGGGAAGCCGGTTGGAAGGTGGCTTCAGTTGCATTGTTCATACCTGTAGTCCCCGTATTCCAGCCAGTTTGCCGAGCCTTCGTTAAAAATCAGAAATTCGGACCTGTCTTCACCAAGAAGGGCGACGACAAATCCGGCTGGTGGCTCAGAGTTTCCGAAGTAGCTGTAGGCTGTCATGGCTCTGATCGACGCACCGTTAACCGTTACTCGCGCGTCCCACTCTCCGTCCGGGTTGTCCAAAATTACGGGTTCGATCACGCGTTTTATCGCTCCGCCACCACAGTAGACGATGCCTTCGGGTGCTTCGTAGGAGGTCCCCTGGCTAGCATCCGAGTTGCACGCGGAACGAAGGGACCGAATTGCCACGCCGGAACCTTGTAAGTCAAAGATTCCGTAGCTGACATCTTGATCAATCATAGACAGATTAACGGATGCATTGGCCGCAAGCTGGTCCAGTACAAAACCATAGTCCTGCTGACTATTGAAACTGACCTCGACGGGATAGTTGTCGACGATCTGCAAGGCAGCGTTTTCTGCGCCAACCTGAAATGCTCCAACTTCGGTGGTGCCGTTCTTCAAAAATCGAATGGAAAGCCCCTGCTTCTCCACAATGTCCTGGCTGTCCTCATATCCAGCCGGTGCAAAGCGGATACGGTTACACTGTAGTTCCAGCGTCATGTTTCCAGATTGAATAAATGCATTGGGATTGGGCCCGGAACTAAACGACCACTCCGCTGATGCTGTAGTCGCCATAACCACCATCAGCGTCCCAGTGGAAATCGTTTTGAAACTCATTTTCTCTCTCCATAGTGTTACGGTTCGCACTGCTATTCAGCAGAGAGTCCGGCCAATTGCCCGGGCAGCCAGGTCAGGAAACAGGTTCGCCGTATTCGTTTGCGCCTTCTTGGGAAGGGCGCGTCAACCACCAGATCATCAGAATGGACAGAACCAATTGAAGAATTGAGACAACAACAATACCGGACACGCCCAGGACTGCCGCAGGTCCTCGCAATGCGTCAGGGTTCTCGGTCCCTTGCTCCAAGACCGAGAAGAACGCCACCCCACCCAGCATAACAAAGAGCGTTGTAATGCTGAGCGCCATCGGCAGCAGCAAATACCAGCCAGGTCGTCCTGTATCATGCAGTCTCCGCCAACCGGCGGCCAGCATAGGTATGAGAACAGCCAGTTGGAAAACAGAGGACAAGACGCGAGATCCTTGCCCAGTTTCTGGGTTGGTCCCGAATATGATCGTATCCAGCACAGCTAAAGCAGCACTCACGAGAACCACAAACAAGAAGAACCACCAGTATTCTGAGCGTATAGCCCGACCGGAGAACTGGATGTATTTCGAGAAACACGTCTTAACGGCTTCACCAAATCCCATCTTTCAATCCCTTCATTGTTTCTGTGCGGCCTCAAATCGCTTCGCCACTCAGGGGAACACACTCGCAGCTCCCACTTACTTTTTTGTTTGAACGCAGAGGCCTATCGTACGAGAGCGTAGAGAAATTTACGCGCGGAAAAAACATTGATTTATGAGAAATTAGATTCAAACATGCGAATTCGACACAACTTTATTTTACCTCCGTTGTTGTCGTTGCTGCTCGCTGTGCCGAGCCCTTCCGACTGCTGGAGTGAGTGCTGGCGGTCGGAAGGCACTTTACAATGATTGAGCGCTGGGAGGACGCGATGCTAAGACTTAACGTACTCGCCCTCTTTTCAGAGTTTGCTCTAGCATTTGCTAGTGACGTCATTCGGCCTTCACACGTTATTGTCGGCCCCGATAGTCAACGAAATATCGTCCCGCCGACCAAGCCCCCCGCGGCAAGTTTTGGGTAAGATGGTCACAGGATCGAGGTATGTTCTATTGGCTGCACAGACGCGAGAGCTTCAAACAAGCGCATCCAATTTCACTAATTTCAAGGGAACCAGAGGGAGAAGAAAATGTCTAACAAGATGGTGATGATTGCAGGCGCGACATGTTTCGCACTGCTTACGGCCTGCGACGATACGAGTACATCAAGCGCGTCCGCCGAGCTCACGCCGGCTCAGCAGGCGTGTTTGCGAGATGTAGCCAACACGACAAACAATTCGCAAGTCGTGGTGCTCTCATCTGCGTTTAGCGAGGCGGGAACACAGGTCACAGTCGGCGTTGGCGAGGATCGTGCTCCTTGGAATTGCATTGCTTACAGTGATGGCGCGACAGCTGGTATCGAGTTCTTGGGCGACGAAGGCGCATTGTGACCTGTCTGCTGCGTAGCTGAAAACGGCTACGCAGCACTGGCTTGATCTGCTGAGGCTCGACTTGGTTTGTAGAACCACCATCATCGTATTCGCGGTCCTGTACCTGTTGGCGTTGATTGCATTCTTGACGGGCACATTTGGCTGGTTGGGACAGGAACGAGACCCTTTGTCCGGAGTGTTCCTACTGCCGTTGGGACTACCTTGGATACTTGTAGCGGACTTAATTTCGGAGTCTGCCAAGCCGTGGTTTGCAGCGATTGCGCCGATGCTCAACATTTTGGCGCTGGTTTTCATTTGCAGATGGGCTCGCAGTTTACACCAGAAATGAAGGCGGAGCTCTGTCTCACCAAAAGGGAGGAAAACATGGGAAAAGTGATCTTGGGAATTGTGATCGGGCTCGTCCTCGGCGTGGTTGGGGCGATGACCTTGGGTGGTGGGGCCGCGATGGGTGTCGGCGTTGCGACAGGCTTGTCCGCCGGTGTCTGCACCACATTGAAAGGAGCACAAGCCGAGAACCTTATCACCGCCGAGCAAGCGGATCAGATCCTCAATCGCGTGAATTCCGAAATGGCGTCAATGCAAGGAATTGAAACGACGGGCGAGATCGTCGGCAGCGCACAGGCATGCGATGAATTTCTGTCAAAGTTACGAGAAGCGAAGTGAGGTTCCGCTTTGTACGGAACAAAACAGTAAGGACAAGCCAACAGGGAACCATTTGATGAAACTCGTTTTACTCAAGCTCCTCACATCCATGTTCGCAATCGCGAGCACAGCTGCTTTTGCAATGTCAGAAGCCGACGACGCTTGTATCGACCATTTGCGGCAGGTTGGTGGACCAGACGGTCAATCCGGAACGATTGAAAGCTCTCAGTTCTCGGAAGCTGGTACGCTCGTTATGCTGCGTGATGCAGGTGGAACACTTTGGCGCTGCATCGCTTACAAGGATGGAAGCATCGGCGAGATGTCGGTTGTCGAAGCCATGGATGATGGCGGTGGAGCCATGGACGGTGCCGCCGGGTCTACCGGTAGCCAGCGTGTCAAATTCGATGCCGGGTCCACCGGTGTCGAACTCGTCGGCCAACTCGCGCCCGGCGCCTCTCAACAATATGTCCTTGGCGCGCAGAACGAACAGTTTCTGTATGTGCGCGTCGCGCCACGAAACGGGTCGTTGGACTACGTCATTCGCAACCCTGATGGCTCGGAGCTTCTGGAGATGATGCCGGCGGACAAAGAATACCGGGGCCAGCTTTGGCAATCTGGTGACCATGTCGTTGAAGTTATTAACCGGGGAAATGCGCAAGTTGACTACAACGTCATATTTGGAATCGAGTAAGTCCACGCGTGAGTTGCACTGGATTTTTGGATTGCTGGAGACCAGAAAGGGAGAGAAGAAATGAGAACCAATCTATCGCTGCTTGGAGGCGCAGTTTGTGCCCTTGCTTTGGCGGCATGTGACGATAACGGGGGATCAGTGGATACTGGGTCGCCAACCGTCGGCAGTTCAAGCGACCTTTCGTCTTTTGAAGGTGCGCGCGCCGGTCAGGCTGAAATGGGCATCCAAAGTCTCGGATTTGAACTCATCCGAAGCGAAGGTCTGACCTCGTACTGGTTCAACCGGAATACAGGCGCTTGCGCGCGCATTACTACATCTGAGGGTCGGTATTCAGATGTCACCATGCTTCCTTCCTCCGACTGCTGAATTTTGTCCGGATTAGTTTATAAAAGTGAAGGAGGCTGAGAAATGCACTTCGATCTTGCACACGCTGTGGTGACTGTTGCAGCTTTGATAGTCACAAACCTCGTATTGAAATCTGCCGGGGTGATCAACGAAGAAAACAAACACCAATGGAACTGGAAAGTTGTTCTGGCCTACTTCGTAGTCGTCTTTCTCATCAATCTGGTGTGGCCAATTTGAAACTTCAGGACGGGAAGCCAACCGCCCACCTTACATGGTTACCGTGAACGAGCCTCTCCGCGGGACTCCCGGCAAGAAAAGCGTGAGCATCGCTGGCTGAAAACAGAAAGGAATACGCATGCGGTTTTTGACGTCCCTCATATTCATTGGTGTTCTTGCAACCGCGGCGAATTCTGATGTGACCAGTCGAAACGGTGGCCCAAGCAACAGTCAAATGCTTTCAAAGGGTGGCGACGGAGGAATTGATGGTGTCGCCTTTTTTCGCCCAGTCTTAAGCGGAGTATTGTATCGCTCTGGTTTCAAAGGCGGCGACAAGGACCGAACGGGCCTGAGTGAAGGACAACGCGAAACTTTGTGCGGTGAAGGGTTTTCAACCGGGTTTTATGCCGACTTTGGCAAAAACACTGAGTACGGTCGCACCAGTTGTGGAAACGGATCCTTTGACTATCAAAGTGCCAGATCCTCCCGGCCCGGTGCTGTCATGGCTTCCATACACGAGGTGATTGAAAACCCTGGAAAAGGACCTGTCTTGGTGCACTGCATGTGGGGCGTTCATTCCTCGGGGGCATTGTCGGCAATGGCGCTCGTTCAGTTTTGTGGTTGGACAGAAGAAAGGGCCAAGGAATATTGGAATGATGCCCGAAACGGGGCCCCTTGTTCAGGCGGGTGCGACCAGTGGATTGACTCAAAATTCTCCAACTTCAGCGTCGACCCCAAGTTGAAAATCTCCACCGAACAACAGGCAACGATTTGCCCCAAATGATATTGGGAGGACTATCCAAATGAAGTTCATCCTTCTGGGGTCACTTGCTTTCATTGCACCCGCCGTCTTGTGGGCGAACGACGATGTTCTCGGTGAAGCCACGACATTTAATAGTCCCAACGGTGTTACTGAACGCTGTATTCGGATCAATAAAGTTCCAACGGGCGAGTATAAGAAAAGCGATCTTGAGGAGGAAGCGGCCTATTGCGAGATCGATTTCTATGCCTCCGAAATTGCTATTTGCCCAAAAACCTGGAGCACCAGCCCAGGAATGGCCGTCTACGATATTTCGGAAGGACCTTACGTGGGGAACCGTTCTGAATTCGAGAGAAACGCTTGCAAGGAGGGGAAGGCGGCAAAAGATCTGGCCAAGGACAGGGTGGCTAAATTCAAGTCCACCATGAATCAAAAAGGCACCAGTGGAACGTTTTCCACGTCTTCACTGCTTTACTATCATTTCTCCAGATATTTCGACGCAACTGTCAGAGTTCCAGTCGCTGTTTGGCGTAGCATGGACGCCCAGGCGCATTTTTCCGAGGTCGCCGAGCCTGGCCTTGCGATTTCTGGTGGATCTCATGGCGGGCGAATGAACCACGAAGGCTGGCGGGTCTTCGCAGCTGCGGATGCTGACCCGAAATCATACCAGCCAACCGACGATCTATTCACCGCGGATCGAACGCAAATTTACGGTGTACTGCTTGATAGTCCTGGGCATCGATACGGCTCGGAAATCAACGGCACTCGTAAGTCTGGCTGGGGGAAAGGTCAAAACCGCGATTTTCAGGAAACCCCCGCTTTCTTGGCTTTGAGTTCTTCAAAACCCTTGCCAGAAGCCATTGCAGAGGGCGTTAAAGAAGGCCGAAAAGACCGGATGATCAACAAGGATCTCGGCCCCGATGTCAGTGACCAACAGATGGCATTTTGGATGCAAGAACTCACCGAGATTGTTCTACTCGACTTCATCTTTAGCCAGCAGGACCGTGTGGGAAACATAGACTTCACACCCTATTGGTATTGGGTCGAAGACGGAGACCTGAAGCATAGGAAGGCCAAGCACCATGAACCAAACGATGGAGACGTTCCCGCCGACGCATTATTGATCCGTCGCAGCAATCTAAACGACAACGATGCTGGTGGGCGGGTCGAGTATGCCAATTTCGCAAAATCTACTCAAATGCTAGAGAAAATGCGGCACTTCTCTCCAAGTACGTATCGGCGCTTGGTCGCTTTGAATAATGACCTTCAATCTCAAGGTCCCGTCTACGGCTGGTTGTCGCAAAGCTTTGGGTTGTCAGACAGTCAGATTGCCCAAGTTGTGAAAAACACCGCGCTGGCAACATCCATCCTCCGGGACAATTGTTCTAATGGTGATTTGATGTTCGACTTGGATCCTGTCGCATTCTTTTTGAGAAACGACACCGAAGTGGAGGCCGTGAACTGTAGTGACCCGTAAGCTCTCTACGCTCTTTGCGGCATTCATTTGGACCGCTCTGGTCGCCTGCAAAGCGGCGGCATTGGATGTCATCGTCATATCGGATCTGAATGGAAGCTATGGTTCGGTAAGATACGATGCCCGCGTCGACAAAGCGATTGAGCGGATAGTCGAGATTGATCCAGATCTGGTTATTTCGACCGGAGATATGGTTGCGGGGCAGCGCATTCCCAACTTGTCCGACAAACAGGTCAGGGATATGTGGAAGGCGTTTCACGAGGCCGTATCAGATCCTTTAGCGGCTGCCGGCATTCCATTTGCGGTCACGCCAGGAAACCATGACGCCTCTGCGTACCGTGGGTTCGAGCGGGAAAGAAAAATATACGCAGAGGAATGGACTCCGAGAAAACCAGACGTCGACTTCCTGCTTTCAGATGACTACCCGTTCTTCTACGCATTTGAGATGCAGGGCATTACGTTTGCCTCTCTGGATGCAACGACCCTAGGACCCCTATCCGGTGACCAGCAGGATCGCCTACAGGAACTGGGTGCAGACGGCGACCCGATTGTCACTTTCAGTCACCTCCCACTTTGGCCATTCGCGATCCAGCGCGAACGCGAAATCATCGGCGACCCAACACTTGAAAAAATCTATTTGGAAAGCGGTGTCGTTCTGCATCTGTCAGGCCACCATCATGCCTTCTATCCAGGTTGGAAAGACGGTGTTGCTTACGTCTCCCAAGCTTGTTTGGGAGGTGGTCCCCGACGGCTTATCGGCTCAAAAGCCAGATCACCTCACAGCTTCACTCATGTTACGTTTCAGCCAAACGGAGAATTTGGGATAGCAGTATATCGAGGACCTAATTTCGAAAGGTCGGTAAACTTCAAGTCGCTTCCGAAAGAGATCAGATCCCCGAACGCGGTGTTGAAACGTTTGGACCTTGTCAAATGACTAGAGGTTGAGTTTCAGTTCAACTTTTTCAGGAACCAAGTCGTTTATCATCTCTTCTATCCGGGCTTCTGAAAGTCCACCCGAGGTGATGAAAAGCAATGAAACGCGAGATTTTCCGGGGACGTGGTGTTTTCTGACCAGCTTCCATCCAGCGTCTGCGGCCATAGCTTCAATGGCGCCGCTGACGTTCAATGAGTGCTCTTCGTCTGAGGCCTTCAGGGAAACTTCGACACCCCTGTTGCGTCCGCCTAGCCAAATGAAACACCAACACACAATCGCCACCAGAGTGGCCATCAGCGGCAAGCCCAAACCGACCGCAAGACCAAGAACCGTTACGATAATCATTTCGACTGTATCGACCGGATCATCCAGATTGGAGCGGAACCTGAGCAACGCGCCGATGCCAAAGATAACGAAACCAATCATTGACCCATGTTGAACAACGAGGAACCCTACGGCCATTCCGATCAGCGCGTACAGGAAAAACAATCTGGGCATAACCAGATCGCTGACACTTCGGCGCGCTTTACGTCGTACGGGATGATAGACAATCAAAGCGGTCAAAATGATCGTTACGATGACGTCCAGTGTGAAAAAGTAGAGTTCCTGCGTGCCGCGGAACTGAGTCCAGCTTCGTTCAATTACTATCTCTGACTCGGATGTTCCTGCAAGCAAGGAAGCAGGATCAATCTGAGAATAGCTAACACTAGGCAAAAGCACCGCCAAAAGGACCGATACAATCGAAAATAGCTTACTCAACAGTCTTTTCCTCCCGCTGAATCGTCGAATAGTCGCTCTGTAGTGAGTAACTTGGCTTAATCGCTCAACACCTCACGACTAAGCCGCACTCCCATAGACCAATTCAACCTTATGAATTTAGTTCCGGTAAAGCCTTGCTGGATCAGACATCATACTTCCGCCAAATACTGTGTTAGGTTGGACAACATCGATTTTTGATCGAGTATGAACTAAGTCCAAACGAACGCAGGTTTTACTCGAATGAACCAGCCAAATGATCGGCACAAACGAAGAGTTGCAAAGGAAATTTGCGCGAGCCTTGCTGTGGTCGCCAACGTTTTTGCGTTAACGAGCCCAGTGAGAGCGCAGACTGATATGTTGGAACTTATTGAGTCTTACAAAGTGGCAGATAAATCAGCGGGCTTTTCTGAGCCATCCGGATTGTCGCTTTCCAGTGTTCATGGATTCTTGTGGGCAGTAAGCGATGAAGCATCGAAGCTGCACCTTCTAGGAGTAGATGGAGAGCTAAAGAGTTCGTTCAAACTTCCAGAATATCTGGGCACAGACTTGGAAGGTGTCGCTGGAAGAAAGGATGGGTCTGTATTGCTGTTACCAGAAACTGACCGATCCATCGTAACGGTCCAACCCACAGACCCAATCAAAGTCAATTCTACTCCAATTTCTTCACTCAGGGGCTACAGCAAAGTTGCTGAAATGCTTGCTGAGAACCCTTTGAACAAGGGACCGGAAGGGATCACTGTAGATCAAGACTCTGGACAAGTATTCGTAGTCATTGAGGGTCACCCAAGACTGCTGCTCGTCATTTCCTCGAAAATTGATGAGATTATTGGAGTAGTTCCATTGGCGGCTGAGGCTGGTTTCGTTTCATCTCGCGCCGACGATGACGAACTAGACATCAGCGGGATCGCCTGGTCCGGCAAGACCAAGTCTTTATGGATACTCAGCGATGAAGGGCGCCGAATATTCGTTTTTGATCCTAAAGTTCTGACGGTCAAAACTATCGATTTAATTTACTCCAAAAAGGATGAAGTAAAGGAAGTGAAGAATCCTGAGGGGATAGCTTTGGATGAAAGTGGTGGCGTTCTTTACATCTTGACCGATGATGGCAAAAAGTCACGCCTATACGCATTTGTTTTACCGCAGGTTTGATTGCCGAAAAAAATCGCACTGGCTTGTCGTATTCAATTGCAGAAAACGAAATGGCCACCTCTTCCCGCATCTCGGGAGTTGCGAATCCCAGTATCGAATGTCCGGTTTGGGCTGGAAGCGGCCACCCGAAAACCTTCCCCGGCAATGCGGCGATGGCGCGAAATAAGCAAAGAATGAGACCCGAAGATATGAAGCCTCGAACTAAGAAAGTTGAAGGTTAATGCGCCCAAAGTCTTGGGCCAAAAATGCAATTCTTTGGGCGAAATGCAAAGCCATGGGCGCACCTACAAGAGTGTAGGTGTTCTCATAACGCTGCATTGTCTTCATTGAAGACATTCAGGAAATTCGGCTGTGTTCGCCCATAATTCTGTGCGGTATTTGCGCATAAGCTTGCACGATTTGCCCATAAATTTGCGCGGTTCGAAAAACGCTCTCAATTGATGGCAGCTGTCGCGCTCCATCTTCAGCTTTAAAGGGCTATCTCTCAATCATAGGTGCATTCTGGGCGGCAAAATTCAACCCTTATCTGAAGGACGATGCTCGTCAGCGCTTGTGGTAAATTGCGGAACTGGAATCCAGTTTCTGAAGCCCAAATTCTGCGGAAGGCCGTGACGTGCATTCTATTCGATTTAGCCGAACGAGCCAAAAGCCTTCGTTTTCCTCGGCAGCGGTTCTATGGCCGAATTACGGACTTGAATAGTGCTTTGCCGATGCCTGCTCAAGTTCTCGTGCGCGGTCAGGCGATCCACCCAAAAGCGTATCCCGCGGCGAGAGATCCCAAAATGGCAAGCAAAAGATAGAGCAAGAATGGCTTCAGTTTGAGAACCGGGGCGAGGGCCATTGCGCCCCAGATACTGACCACACCACCTGAAACCAAAAAGGCCATGGCGGCACCTTTAGACATGCCGTTGTCAATTAGCCCACGCGTAAGTGGGAGCGCGGCGTAACCATCGATATAGGCTGGTGCACCCAAAAAAACCGCTGCGGGTATAGCCCACCATTGATCCTCGCCAACATAAGCCGCAAGTACCCCTGGGGTCAGTGCAGCATTCAACGCGTATTCGGCCGCAAAGGCAGGAATCAGGCAGATTAAGATAAGCCGTGCCGTTGCCCAGAATTGTTTTCTGAATGAATGCCGACGTGCTTGAGTTCTCCAAACCCATGGGTCGAAGGTTTGGTCATTGCAACGTCGCGCTGTGCTGAGTTGGCGTGCCAGACCATTGTTGCGAAGCGCGTACAATGACCAAGGTGCTTTGGCAAATAAGCTGGCAACTGCCCCTCCGAACACACCCAATCCGAACGCTGCGAGCGTTTTGCCAATTGCAAAGCTCAATCCCAGAGTGGCAGCGGTCGTTGCGAGCATCGCAGGGTCTGTGATCGGGGATGACAACCAAAACGCCATGATCGGGGCAAGCGGCACGCCAGCAGCCAACAACCCTGCCATCAATGGCAGTACGGTGACACCACAAATTGGCGTGATGGCCCCGATCAATGATGCGGCCACCACTGTTCGGAGTGTCCTGCCTTCGAACACGCCAGCAATGTGGGTGTCTGCTCCGCTGGCGATGATCCAGGCCGCCAGAAGGATGCCCGGAATAACTATCGGGGCAACGACAACGAGGCCCCAGAGGACAAACCTAGTGGCATCCGCAATGTGTTCCGGCCAGGCGAAACCGATGCTGACCAACAGCAATAGGCACACGCCCCAGACCACATAAGTCTTACCTGATTGCCGGCGGACAATTGTCTGATCGGTCATAGGATACTCCTTTGATCTTGAAAAATAGGAGTTGAACAAACATGTTTGAAACGAATAGTTTCAATCACTGATATTGGTAATTCAAATGGTAAATCTGGATAGCGATTTGTTGCGCACCTTTATTGCCGTCGCCGAAGCAGGCAGCGTCACGGATGGCGCCGCACGTATCCATAGGTCCCAATCCGCCACAAGCCTTCAAATCAAACGCCTCGAATCCATCCTCGGCCAACCCGTATTTAAGCGGCACGGGCGCGGGGTCGTCCTAAGCGATGCAGGTCGTCTGCTGTTGCCCGTTGCACATGAAGTGACAACACGTCTGGACGTGGCATTGCAGGACATTTCCCAAACGGCCGTGACGGGCAAACTGCGCATTGGCGTTCCAGATGATCACGGTCGAGCCAAACTGGCTCAGATTATCGCAGCATTCACCCACCACCACCCACAGGTCGAGTTGGAGGTGACCTGCGCTTTGAGCACCGGTTTCCCTGACGCCATCGACAAGGGGTCGTTGGACCTTGCAGTTTATGAAGTTGAAAGCCCAGAGCCTCATGAAGAGCTGTTGTTTGAGGATCCAACATGTTGGGTCTCATCCGCACATCGGGAGTTTTCAGTCGATGAAACTCTGCCGGTGGCTGTATTCGATCACGCCTGTTGGTGGCGCGACGCGGCAATCGCTTCGCTAGAGCACCGCGCAAAACCATACCGCATTGTCTATTCCAGCCAGAGTGTCGCTGGTGTAATCGCGGCGGTCGAAGCAGGGTTAGCGGTGGGCCTACTGGGGCGTTCTTCACTTAATGCCGGTCTATCGATAGTGGGCGAGACCCTTGGTTTCAGCAGAACGTCCACCTCGAAGTTGGTGATGGCGGCAGCCGGTTCACAGGAAACCGGGCCATTGGACGCCATGAAAACGGCTATCCGCTCTGCGTTTCTAACTAAAATCTAGAAGACGCGCCTTTTGGCCAGCCGACCGATCCACAAGCTCTTCTAAGTCTCACCGTAGCAAAACCAATTTTTTTTGAAATTGATGATGCGTCAGTTTCCCAGACTCTCAAACCAGTCAAGCGCTGTGGAGCTCCATTCTGTCGGGTAACCGTGCCCTCCGTCATGCAGAATGATTTCGAGACTACCGTATTCGCAGTTCCAGCGTTTGCGCCACAGACCCTCGGTCATTTCGTGATGTGCAGCATTGGGTGGGCATTTGTTTTCTTGCCGCCACACCGACAGGCCTTGCCAGATATCTGCCTGCGTGATGGTAACGTCAAACTCCTCGCTGTGTATTGCGCGACCTTCAAGCGGAACAACTTTGTCGGCAAACCCGTGGGTATGGAGCAAGTGTACCGGCTTTAGACAATCTTCGGTTGCCGGGAGCCAGAAACCACCGGAAGCCGGCGCGTAACCAAGCGCTATTTCCGGTGCAAGACAAGCAACTTCCCAGACCATTGATCCGCCTCTGGAAAATCCTGTCAGCAACACCCGGCCCACATTCACGTTTGCACGAAGGGCAGCGTCAGCCAAAACCTCACGGAGAAATCTTACGTCTGAGCGAGGGTAGGTGTTCCAACCGTCTCGAACAGACCAGTCGGTGGGTTTACCATCCAACCATGGGAGCGCGGTTGGCGCGATAAATGCGTATCCCCGCTTGGTGAATTCTTCAACGAACGCCGAGTTCCCTACAATCTTCTCACCTGTACCGCCATAACCGTGCAGGTGCATCACAGCAGGTCCACCCTGCCAATCGTTCGGAAGAACGATATGATATTCTCCGGTTTCAATCTTGCACGAATTTGTTTTGTCACCACAGTCGAGGGCGATTGCCTGCCCTGAACTCACGAGTAAAACTAAAACGGCCAATACTTTGTTGTGCATAATGTTCCCCTCGGGGATTTATGTTAGCACACTTCAACACAGAATTTCCTGAGAGAGCTTACTCGGGCAGCCCCACTAAACGAAGTCCATCCAGGATTGCGTCCCAACGTGTTGGGTCCTGAAAATGGAACCTGCGCACGCCGCTAACTCGGAAGTCCGGATCTGACGCAATTAGGGCATCCCGCGCCCTTTCTCCTTCATCAGGTAGACCAGCCTGACCGGCTGCGCTGGCAAGGTACATTTGTGCGACCGGCAGCCCCGGCGAATTTTGTAGCGCTCGGTTGGCGCTGGCGATGGCATTCTCGAAGTCGCCCATAACCAGATAAGTCTGGGCCAACGCTTGTGGGACACGGTGATATATCCGGTTCTTGGCAAGAGAAAACGAGCCCTTTTTGATGGACTTCAGCGCTAACTCTGGTTGGCCCATCAGGTTCTGAATCCAGCCCAGTACCATATGCCCCTGGGCGAACTGCGGACTGATTTCGAACCCGCGTTCAACACACCGCACCGCCGCTTCCAAATCGCCGGTAATACCGTAGTGAAAAATCCCCCGGATCAGGTGCAAGTAGTCGCTTTGGTCATTCAACGATACCGCCTTGCTCAACCCGGCGTCGGCCGCTTCGATATCCTCCGTGTTTATCGGACGGTAACCCCATACCAATTCGCCGATCAACGTGTTCGCCTTCATTCCAACGGCCATAAAATTGCGTGGCTGGACCGTCAGGATCCTGTCCAGCAGACGGCCCGCCGCGTCCCATTCTTCGGGCTGCGATCCCATCATGTAATGCCCTGCGAGGTTCAGCATTGCCTCGAGATCGTTTGTCTCTGTCTCAGCCGCGTGCTCAGCAATTCGTTGCAGAATTCCGTATCGGATCGTTGTTGCGATTTCACCTGACAACAGATCTTCCGCCAAGAAGGGATCGGAAAGATCACCGTTCATCCGCTGGGTCAGATAGGTTGCTGACGTGCTCGTCTCGCGTAGCTTTAGGGTGGTACGGACCTGGTTGCCGGACGCCTGAAACACTGCGGTTGCGATATGATCCGGGTCCGCATCGAGAGCGATCAGATCCAATCCGGTCAGATTGGCAAGCGCCGCCTCTACCGTGTGATTGCAGGCCTCTGCCAGCATCTTGGCATCATCATTGCTGCCAAGGGCTTCGAATGCCGCGAGGGCTATGGTCGGTTTCCTGGATGTACCACCGATGGGTGGTGTGCTGACACCGTTCTGTGCACCATCTTGGTCGGGGGGCCAAACAAAGGCGCGGATCGGGCGCGAGATGTTTTTTAATGTCAATTCACCGACATCCGCAAATAGCACGTCCATTACGCCAACGATCTGGTCACGAACGGCAGCGGAGATGCAAATCCCGCCCGTCGGGGCTGCGCCCTCCAAGCGAGCTGCGAGATTCACACCGTCACCATAGATATCGCCGTCATCAACAACCACATCGCCTATGTGAAGGCCCATGCGGTAACTGATCTGCCGATCCTGAGGCGTGGATTCTTCCTCTGCGCGAACGGCTTCTTGTGCAGATATCGCGAAGCGAACCGCTTCCACTACACTAGAAAACTCGGCCAGAAATCCGTCGCCCGTTGACTTGATGATCTTACCACCTGCCTGCGCAACACCGGGATCAAACACGGACACGCGCAGTTCTTTCTGACGGGCCAGCGTGGCTTCCTCGGCAGCTTCCACAAGCCGCGAGAAGCCGACAATGTCAGCCGCCAAGATCGAAGTGAGTTTGCGTTTCAACCTTCGGCTCGCGTGTTCAAGGAAATCCAACCGGTTTTGTCCGGTTCGGTCACAGCGGCACCATCCCCTCCAAACGATGTCGGAACCGTCTTCCACTTCGGCAGGCCTTCAGCCATGTCGAAAACACGCTCGCCGTAGAAGATGTGAAAGGCCGGCTCGAAGCTCAAACCGGATTCGGCCAGCGACATTGCGTAGACCGCTACAATGTCCTTTCCGGGTTTGATATTCACCAATGCACCCCCGCATTTGCCGCAGGAAACACGATGGCTTTCATCATTCTTGTCCGAGTGAACCGTCGGTCCTGACAACGAGACATTGTCTGCCGACCAGAGGCACCAGGCATTAACCGGCGCCGAATGCCATTTTCTGCAAGAGTGGCAATGACAATAAGCCATGACCATCGGCTCACCGGCAGTAGAAACACTACATGCGCCGCAATAACAGATTCCTCGGTAGGTTTCAGAATCATCACTCATTTTCCATCTACCCCCAATCGAACAATGGCTGTTAACGCAAGTTTTCCGCCACGCCTTCTTCTCCAATGCACTGCCAGTTATACATTCCAATTGCCGGGTCCCAAAGTGGCTTATTTACCTCTGAAACTGCGCTATCGAAGGTGCCGGAGGTGCTTCCAACTTCTCGCACCTTATCGCGTTGCGGATGCCTAAAGATGCAACGCAATCGCGAGATCGTGGAGCAAAACTTACAAAATCCTAAGACCCGGCTCGCCATTTCAGGCGCTCGCCACGCCAATGCATTCAAAAGACTGCGTTGGTCAGAAGGTCAAAGGATAACGGCATCCAAGGACTTTGGATGTTCCGTTATTGCCTCCCAACCATCTTCGGTGATTATGAAACTGTCGCCAACCTGCGCACGAAATGTATCGACTGACACTGAACCATCAACAGCGAAAACCATCCCTGGCTGCAACACTGTCGTGTCGCCGGTGACGAGCTGTGGTTTCTCCAAAAAGCTATAGCCGGTCGCGCGACCACACCGGAACGGGTATTCAAAACCCGCCCCCTGGATAACCTCGGCATAGGCGGTATGCACACTTTCGGCGGTCACACCTGGGCGCAGCTCTGCCAGTGCGGCGGCCTGACTTGCCACGGCAACCTCATAGATATTCTCTTGTTGTTTGTCCGCCACCTCACCAATCCAAAAGGTGCGGTCAAAACCCAGTTTGAAGCGGTGAAAATTGGTCATGCCGCAAAAGCACAAAAACACCGGCTCGCCTCGTTTCATGATCCGGGTTGAGGCGCGATGATGGGTTTTGGTGATGGTGTCGCCCGACGCCATTATTTGCAGAAAATGAGTGTTGGGCGACATGTCCGCGTCATCGTAATGCGCCACTAAAAGCTCGGCGGCCTTTCGTGTTCCAGCCTGGGACGTGGCAATCGCAACTTCGAACTCCGGCACTCCGTCTGCAATGGCGTCGCGTCCGGCGTCCATCATAGCGCTTGCAACTTGCCCGGCATGCCGGGCAAGTTGAAGTTCCTGGGCGGATTTTATCATTCGCATTTCAGCCAATATCGGTGTGGCGCTGACCAGGTTTTCCACCGGGACCAACGTTTCCAGATATGTCCGCACAACAGGCGGCATGTGATCAGGCTCGATCCCGACGCGCTTTGCCATTTTGACCGCTTTAGGCAGTTCCGATCTCCACTCTTCGCCCATACCGTCATTCCAGGCCGCGATACGATCAACATGAGCCGCCGAACGTGCCGCGTTCAGGTCTATTGTCGGCGTGATCAGCAGGCTTTCGCCTGATCGGTGCACAATCAGGATGGTTGGACGCCCGAACTCCATATGCAAGTAGTCATAATAGCCCGTCAGATAATAAACGTTGTCGTCATCGGTGATGAGAGCAACGTCGATTCCGGCTTCTTGCATATGAGTGCGAAAGCTTGTCATCCTCCCAGCAAACATCGTCAGTCTCCATCCTGAAGGTGTCAGTTGAGCTTCTCAAATTGAGTTGCGTGATCGAGACGGTAGAACACGTTTGGTCCACGGTCTATAAAAGCAAAGTCAAGCACCTGTCATGACGCTTCGCCAGCATTTCATCGGAATTACTTCTCGGATCACTGTTTTTCCCGTTAAAGCCTATCATCAAGCTTCACGCATACGGTGATACGCCGCCGTAAGTAAAATAGCAGCGCTATCTGCGACCTACCTCCAAAGCCATTTCCCTCAGGTGTCGCATATCCGTACCGCAGCAACCGCCAAACACCCTGATAGACGGGTTTTCCCGCAGGACATCCGCAATTTCTTTGCCGAGTTGCACGGGATCTCCTTCATCCAATGTATCTGCCTCATCCAGTTCTGCGTGCGAACAACTTGATGCATTGGCAACAACACCTTTGAGCCTTGGATGCGCGTTGAGCGCGTCGGCAAAGTGCGTCGGGTGTGCGCAGTTGACCATGTAGAACAGAGCCGCGCCGTCTGTTTCTGCTTCGATCTGGTCTATGGCATCAACAAGCTTTGTGCCGTCAGCCAAACAGCCATCGGTTTCGACGACCAATGACAAAATGATGGGTAAACCAATATCTCTTGCAGCCAGAACACAGCCAGCAGCCTCGCTTAGGCGGTTGAACGTGTACGCGGTCACAAGATCAACACTGGTTTCCTTCAGAACAGCAAGTTGCGCACCGTGGTAACTTCGCGCCTGTTCAACTGTCATGGGCGGTATGTCAGCGTAAGGATCGTATCTTGGGCCAACGCAGGCGGAAACCAAAACGTCATCCCGACCAGAAGCCTGGCGCACCACCTCCATCAGTGCGACACCATCCTTGTTTACCTCACGAAGGCGTTCAGCATCGTAGCCCAAAGGTGAAGCACGGTCGGCATTGGCCATCCATGTTGGCGCGTCGAGAATACACCCAACACCCATATCGTCGGCCAATTGCACGAGCGCTTGCATTTGTCCGGCCAGAACAGCCCGGGTGTCGGGTTTCTCCAGCAAGGGAAACGAGGCAAATCCTGGGAGCTCGATACCGTGGTTAAAGATCAGGTCCGTACCTGTACCTGCATAAACCAAAAATTTCTTGTCACCCTCGTCTGGAAGTTTCCGCGCCATTTTGCACCCCTCGAAAACCGACATTACTCTGCGTCCACAATAACAATGATCACATCTTCTGCAAAACCGAGGTGTTTACTTGCCCGTCCGGACGCTTTCTCCATTCGCGGTATCGGCTATGCATGTTTAGGCGTGAACCGCCGGAGTTTCTGAACAAGCGTGGCTGTACCGTTCTAACCGATAGCCGGTCCTCGTTACCTCGGAGCGGCAGGTTCAAGCTGACACAAAGAACTGGCCGTTCTATCCTTTCCAGGTGGAGGAGAGGTCATGGATGATAAGATCGAAGGAGGCTGCAAATGTGGGCTGGTGCGATATTCTGGATTTCGCTCTGGCCTTCCGATGTTTCGATGTCACTGCCGAGATTGCCAGCAGCTCACCGGCTCGGGGCATTCAGAGATGGTGCCACTTGTGGCCAATTCTCTTTCGATTAGTGATGCGCTCAAAACATTTGAAATGACAGGAGGATCAGGGCGGTCAACCTTTAGCGGGTTTTGCCCGAACTGTGGCTCACCGCTGATCCGTAGAAGTGAACGGATGAGTGACTGCATCTACGTCCATGCGGCATCAATGGACGATCCCTCCAAGTATCATCCGGCGAAATCGATCTACAGCGAAGCAGCTCAGGCTTGGGACAAAGCAGTGATAACAACTGAAGGGGCAGGCACGAAGTAACCTCCAATGTCTTTGTTTACTTCCGCCTGAACGCGCGTTGCCAAATCCGCACGTATTGCATCACGCCGTTCTTTCGGCTGGCGCTTGAGGAGCGATGCCGCACGCACTGCACCCCCATCAAAAACATCAAAAAGCATCTTAGGATCTGAAACGCACAATTCGCTAGCAACATCGATAAGCCGCACATTGCGGAAACCTGCATCTTCGACCATTGGTTTGGCAATTCCGCTGTCTACGAGCATGTGCGCATCCGGGCCCGCAGGCAGAGTGATGGATGGGTCGGCCAGGCGTTCAACAGCATCGAACAGCCAGCCAAACGCGCCATCTGATCCTTTGCCACGCCAAATCGAGAAGGCAACTCTACCGCCCGGTTTCAGCACTCTGGTCACTTCTCTCAGACCGCGTTCGGGGTCTGGAAAATGTGGGACGCCGAACCCGATTGTGACTGCATCAAAGGTATCATCTGGAAACTCTATTGCCATTGCATCACCCTGAACGAACCGCGCCGTTGGAGCAGCTGATTGGGCAAGCTCAATCATCGGTTCAGAGAAATCCAAGCCCGTTACATCCGAGCCGCGGGCTACAAGCTCTGCTGCCACGACGCCGTGTCCGGTGCACAGATCAAGCGCTTTGCAATTCGGCCCGGCAGCGACTTCGTCTGCAAGCGTTCTGGCAACCAGGCGCGTTGCTGTTTCAAAGCCGTCGGCATACCCTTTGGCAATAGACGGATCTGCCCATCCTTGACGCTCCATCTTCTCAAAGTCCGCTGTATCAGTCACTTTAGCCCCCCAAAGCTCCAAAATGTGACAAGAATACACTCAAGCAAGGTTCGGGCCAGATATGTTTTTCAAGCCTTGCCAGGATCGATCCGGATATTCGCCATGTAATCGCGAGCACCTGATCTTAACCAAAGGACGAGACTTGAAAGCGGTTGTGATCAGTAGCGGATGGTTTCAATCTCAATAGTGGGTTTGCAGTTTCTGGAGTGACCCGATGGACATAGTTCGACTTTCCGAACACCTAATGGGTATGAAAGACGAGGTTTGGCTGCGGCATACAAACCCTTGGTCTGTCTGGACCCGCGTGCTGACACCGCTGCCCCTTTTGGCGCTGGCGATCTGGAGTCGGGCGTGGATTGGTGGTTGGGCATGGGTTGCCGTCGGCGTGGTTTTGGTCTGGGTCTGGATCAACCCGCGTGCATTTGCCCGACCTAAGACTTTCGACAGCTGGTCAGCCCAAGGTGTATTGGGCGAGCGTGTCTGGCTGCGACACCGAGACAAGATTGCGGCTCATCATATACGAGTGGCCAAAGCACTGGCCTATGCCAGCGGGTTAGGTCTTCTGCCGTTTGCATACGGCCTTTGGGCGTACGACTTGGGATTCACATGCCTCGGCATAGTTGTGATCTCTGGTGGCAAGATGTGGTTTGTTGACCGAATGGCGTGGATCTGGAGCGACTTTCTGCGTGATGGTGGGGTGCTGGAAGACCTGGCGGCTGGGACGTAGGCCCAGTCACTTATCTTTCAACGCCAGCCCCCAAAGTCTTGCTGCCCGGGCAGGCTCCCACCTTTCAGCAAAAGATTATGCGAACATTGCTACTTCCATTGCAGGCGAAAAAACTCAGTGCGACTCCCAGGCTGGCGATTTGCCGATCTTCTCGGTCAGGTAATCAATAAACACTCGAACTTTGGGGGTCAGCACGTTGGATTTGGGATACCAGTCTTTGAAAGCTCTGCTGAAATTGTTTGGATTGTTGTCCCCAAGTTCAGTTGCGGCCGTTGTAACAGACAGATCTCCTGACTTGAGTATTTCCGATGCCGTTCCCATCACGACGCGGTTGCTCAACTCACGGAAATCACGGTGAACGCGGGCTTTGCCAACGGTGTTGAGCTTTCAGATGTCGCCTATGACGGCGTCACGTCCGCTCTTCGAGTAAACGTGAATGTGCACGCACCCCTTCTTTGCGTGACTGACGTATTCGACATCGCTTCAGGGGATCTGAGCTTGCCCGGTAAGGTAAAGTAAGTCGGTGGTGGCTCCATTGAATCCACTCAAAACTATTGCCGCTCAATTTGGTGGCCCTCCGACGGTAGGGAACCAAGATGAGTCTAAGGTTCCCAAAGGTTCCCTCATTGCAACTTCGTCATCGAAGGGATGGTTCATGATATTGAGTGCCGGTGGAGCATCGGATCTGACATCCTTCATATCCAACCCACCCTACTGGTTGGCGAGCCCGGCGTCGGCAAAACAGCTTTTGCAAAGACAGCCTGTAAAGCTCTCGGCCTTTATGTGCAAAGCGCAAATGTCGGCGGCAAATCGGAGAACCATTTGTTTGGTCTTTCGGTAGGTTGGAGTTCTGCGCATGCAGGGATCGTGACGGAGGCCGTGGCAACGGCACGCGTCCTTAACCCAATGATCATCCTCGACGAAATCGACAAGACGCACGCGAGCCGCAACGGAGGTATCACCGGCGAACTTCTTGCGTTGCTCGAGCCCTCTGAGGCCAGGAGATATCGAGAGAAATATCTGGCGGCTGACGTGGATGCCTCACATGTGAGCTGGATTTTGACCGCAAATGATTTGAGTGGCGTACCCGCCCCTCTTCTCAGCCGTTGCACAATCTATGAAATCCCGCCCCCGACACCAGAGCAACTACCTGCGATCATTCAAAGCCTGGTGAGCGAATTCGCCAATGAGTTTGGGTTGCGGCCCGAGTTCTTTCGGCTGAATCTTGGCGATGTTGAAGCTCTGGTAGGCACCTATGAGCAGCACAGATCAGTGCGGGCACTGAGACGGCTGGTGCGGGGCCTTCTGCATCAAAAGACCAAAAACCACTCGTGGAACTAAGGCGGGCCCACGAGGGTCAAGCGTGCAGACACACCAAAATAGGAAGGACGAAAATGCTAAGAGTTGTTGTTTATGTAAATCGTACCCCAATCGCGGAAGCCTGTGCAGGGAACATGTCCGGACTTTCTGATATCTCCGACTACAAAGTCAGAGTATTCGAAGACGAAGCCCCACATCTCGACATCCCGGCTCAGGATGTGACCGGCTGGATCAAGGGGCACACACGCCGTAGTAGCGTTTGGTATCTGGTTCGAAAAATTGCAGAGTTGGCTGTACGGCAGATTGAAGCAACATCTGACAATGAGCACGATGTGTCGCCAGATGACACCCAGAAAAACGAGCAATGAAGAGTACCGGAGCCGGTCTCCCGCCCTTCTGCACCATTGCAAAATACTCGCGCTGGAAGACGAGCTTGTTTGCAGAATTAGAGCCTCTCCTGAAGAAGCGCTCGCACGCCCGAGAACTGGCTTTCTGAGGGCGATGGAGTATTATGCAAAGTTAGCCAATTGCCCGAAAGCGTCAGATACAGAGGGGAATGGGAATGTCGGAAGAAGGTCCCAATAAGACTACCGAAGAATTCGAGAAACGCTGCGAAGTAGACGCCATCACGGTGGCCTTTCTCCTACTCAAAGCAGCTCAATTCGCCTCAGAGGATGGGCTAACGCGAAAAAGCATGAGCGCTGATAAGTGGAACAAACTCGCCCCAAAGCAGCTCTAGAAAGAGCAAGTGTCGCCGTTTTTTGAAATGGCGCGATGGGTCGCTAGCAGCCCCAAGCGGACATTCGTAACAAGTATTTTCAGCTCCTGCTTCGGACCATAGGCCGTCAGAGATTGATAGGAGGTGTCGTCACACTGGTTAGCGTCGCCGTTGCAAACAGGATCAGGACAACAGCAAACATCTCCATCGAAATCGACCACCGGAGAGCAATTTCCGCACCACGCTTCTCAGTCCTGAGAGCCGGAACAAATCTCAGCTTGTTCAGCGCCGCGAGGCCAAGAAGGGCAGAAACGATCACGACCTTGATCAAAAACCCCAATCCATATGCCGTCCCAAACAAGGCGGCTACGGAGCCCGAAAGCAACCACGCGAGCGCTGCACCTGCAACAATCAGGACGGCAACTCCATAAGCAGCGACATTGCCAAAGTGGTGGAGTAGATCGGCCCCAGTGGGAGTGAGTGCCGCTTTGCGCAAGGGCAGGAGAGCGCCAACCCAAAAGGCGACTGCCAGCAGATGCAGAACCAGCAAGACGGTGAGAGCCGCTCTAGGCTCTCCGAGGGAGTGTCCCACCTGGGCAAAGGAAACCGCAACGGCAAGGCTGCCCGCCAAAGCGATCCACTGCCCGACGCGGGGAAGCAGGATTGCCAATATCGCAAGTTCACCCACCACTCGCCAAATCGCGGCGGTGCCAAGCGGACTGTCCCAAACAAAACAAAGCATCATTGGGTCCGTCGCGCCCTCAAAGCCCATTCCGGATATCCGCGCTGCTCTGATGCCAAAACGTAAAGCAAGCACGGCCAAACCGACAATCGCAGCTCCGACCGCGAGGTGCCGCGCAAGGCGTAAAACAGACTCTTCAGCGCGCTTGGCAAAGAGGACCGCGAACAGGACGCTGCCCATCGCCAGCAGCGCCGCGCCGTAGCCAAGTGCTTTCGCCAAAATGGCCAAGACGACAACACCGTCAATGGGGGCCAGCCCAGTCACTCAGCGACTGTGAAAGAGAAGCTACCCTGCATCGGATGACCGTCTGACGCCATACCTCGCCAGTCGAAGCGATAGCTTCCTGGTGCAAGCTCTTCCAAGGGCATGGCCCGAAACTCTATGGCGGGGTCCATACCCGTTTCGCGGTCAATTTCGACGACGCCATCGGGTGAGCTCAGCGTGACCGAGACTATGCGCATCGGATCATCGAACCGCATGGAAAGCTCTGGCACATCCGTGACAGTCGCGCCGTCAGCCGGCGTCGTTTCTTCGGACTTTGAATGCGCAATCGCAAGCATTGGAGCCATTGCTACAACCAAGCCGAAAAGAGATTGTTTGATCATCTGAGTTATCCCCTATTCGGACTGGGCAATCAGTTCGTCGTGATACTCACGAAGGTCATCGGGCCAGGTTGACTTGATAAAAGATAGCACCGCTGTGATTTCGTCATCGCCGAGAACACCCTCATAGACCGGCATACCAGTTGCGGGCGCATTCTCCATCAGTCCGGCCAGGCCAAATTTGGTCAGGGTGAAGAGCGTTTCATCATCGTGGTGCCACGTATGCCCCGTTGCGTCATGCGGAGGTGCTGGTAGCAAACCATCCTCGCCGCGTATCCGCCAGTTTGGCTGTCCTTCAAGACTCGCTCCGTGGCAGGCAGCACATTGGTCCGCGTAGATATCTTGACCAATGGCGACAACTTCCGCGTCATCAGGTGTCAGTAGACCAACCGCTTTGGAGGGCTGGGCCAGAACGAACGCTCCGGCGAAACCGGCGAGCGCAAGCCCACCGGTGACCAATAGTGTTGTATGCCCTACCATCAGGTATCGAACGGCTGCGCGGTGCCCGCCCGGTAGTACACCGTTCCGGTCCCAGCCTCTCCCCCAAATGCGATGACGTCATAACGGGCGGACGGATCGTCGCCCATACCAGGGGAGCCCATTGGCATGCCAGGAACAGCAAGCCCTGTGATATCAGGCCGATCCGTCAGCACGGCTTCCAGTGCTTCGAACGGCACATGGCCTTCAAAGACATAACCATCGGCTTCAATGGTGTGACAGGATGCGAGGTTCAGCGGGATACCCCGCGCTGACTTCTGTGCCTCGGCGTCCGTCAGTTCCTCAACGGTGACGGCGTAGCCACGCGCGCGAGCCAATTCGGCCCATGCGTGGCAACATCCGCAACCTGGTGAGCTGAGTACGTGCATTGGGGCGCCTGCACGGACTGGAAGAGCGGTCGCGATGAGGGCAGTTGCAGACAGTGTGGTGAAGTGACGACGTGTGATCATGTCTGTCGGTCCTTTGATGTGAAATTTGAACGGATTGCGGGCGGGCGCCCATTGCCGTTCAGGCTTTCGGAGGACCGGTGGGGACGCCCATTGCGAGGCCCGAAAAATCGGAATCAGCGTGCGTCACACCACCCACTGAGATCACCAATGGAGAAATCGGCGAAATCCCCGCCGTGGCGACAAGATCACCAAAACAGGGTGTTGAACCCATGCCGCTAGTGGTGTCGCAACAATCCGCAACAGCTTTCTCGGCATTAGCCAACGGATCGTCGTCCGCCATTTGAGCATGATGACCAGAATGATCCGATCCATGGGTCAAGCCATGCTTCACGGACGCTGCGGATGCGCCAGAGAATGCAACAACAAGAAGTATCGACAGGATCAAGCGAAACATACCAAATATCTACTGGGGGTATGCAGTTTTGACAAGTTACGAGGATGTGTCGAAGCAAACGATCCTAGTTGCATCCATTGAAGTTGCGCCACATCTCTGGATCCGGCCCGTCTAATGCGGTTTTACATGAATCACCTGAAATTCCGGTAAAACTGAATTTTGACTGACCTGCTTATTTGTCAGCAACGGAAAGGTCAGCAGGTGGGCGTTTAGCCCAGAGTGATGCCGGTGATGAAGGTGTACGAGCTTTCAACCAGATCGATGACGACATCCAGCTCTTCGGGTGTGGTTGGAGTATAGATCATGACAAAGCCGCTCCACCCAGGACGTTGCTTGGCCCAAGGGTGTGCGACGGCCCAGCCAGCCTCAATTGCCCTTCGCGCCATTTCTGGGTCGAGCGAGGCGTGCAAGCTGCCATCAGGATGCATGTGCGCAAACTCAAACCTACCGACGATAGAGTTCGGTTGGGATAACAACATATCGGGATCAAGCTGAAAGCCAATCGCGCCAGGTAATGATATGCGTGTGGGGCCAAGTGTGACCCCCGGGAATTGTGCAACTCGCTCCAGCAATAGCTGGGCCAAATCGGCCTTAATTTCGACACCAATCTGAGTGTGCGGCACGCCGCTTGTCGTTTCGGGACGGGGCGAGATGCGCTCCGGCAAGGAGCGCTCTTGCGCGGACGCCATCGAGCACATCAATGTCACTACCGTCACAGCAACCGCCAATGTTTTCAGGTGTACATTCATCGTGTTGACCATCCGCCAAAATTAAAGATTGAGTGCTCAGCGCCGTATCGGTGCCCCTGCACGCATCATTCAGCTTTTAACGCTTCAATATTTATCAAGAGCTCTATCTCGTCGCTCACCGCAGGTGCAAAGGCCCCAAGTCCGAATTCAGACCGCACGATAGTCGCCGTTGCTGCCAGCCCCAAGGTCGGTGTGCCCTCCTTTTCGCCAAAAGGGTATGGCGCTGACTTGTTAAGCGTTGTTTCCAAAACAACAGGTTTGGTGACGCCATTCATGGTCAGGTCGCCGGAAATATTCGCGCTATTGTCCCCGGTCACTTCAATGCTGGTTGAGGCGAATGTGACCACGTCACCGTCACTCGCGCTGAAAAAGTCATCGGACATGAAGTGTTGCAAACGGGCATCCCAGCCCGTGATCATGGATTTTATAGGCATAGACACTGTGACAGACGACGCAGACGGATCATCTTCGTTGAACTCTATCTCACCGCTAAAACCTGAGAACATTCCAAATGTTTCTGAGAACCCGATGTGGTCGTAGCTGAACAATACCTGGCTGTGTCCAGGATCCAGCTCGTAAGTGCCGCTCTCGGACAATGCGGTTGTCGCACCCATCGATAAGAGTACCGCCAGCGGGGTTGCTGCCACTTTGAACATTGATACGCTCCCATTTTGACAAGACGTGTTTGTGGAATTGAGTTTTGGGATTTAGGTTTTGGCCGATCATACTTTTAGGACAAAATGTTCTACTATGCAACAAAATGTTCTATAGGAGGAGTGATTGAAAGAAGATCCCAGGCTGATCGCCACACGACAGACTGCGCTTGATGCTGCGCAAAAGATACTGATGGATGAAGGCGTGCTGCACGTAACTCATGGCGCAGTTTCAAAGGCAACGGGCATTTCGCGCAGTACACTTTACAGGCACTGGCCAGATGCGCGCAGTCTGCGTGATGCAGCATTCCGGCGCATCGCAACACCGCCAAACATACCGCCCAAAACCGATGGCCCGCTACGATCTGACCTGCGCTGGTTACTCGGTGTACTGATGGGAGCCTTGAATGACACACCGTGGGGCCAAATCGCGCCTCAGGTGGTCGCTGCTGCGTCCACCGACGAAGAAGCAAGGTTAGTGATAACAGAATTCATGAAAGACAGGTTCGCGAGTGTTGAAGCAGTATTTACAGCCGCAATAGACCGCGATGAGATCACCGCCGACGTTCCGGTCGACCAACTCATAGAACTAGCAGTCGCGGCACCTTATTTCCGCAAGCTCATTCGTCACGAGGCACTGGACGAAGAGTGGTTGGACAAACATGTCGGTCTGCTTTGCAGCATCGCGAAAACCAATTCGGGACAGTGACCATCGCCTGACTATGCAATCAAAGCGGCCAATAAACATAACAGTTTCCAAGATCGCAGTATGGCTACGTTCGCCGCTTGACATCAGCACGTCGCAGGGTCAATTCGATGCGCTCCTCACAACGTTGACGACTGCACTCTGATTTGTCGCTGCCGCTAATTCACAATGCAACATGAACACCTTTGGGTTCAGTGTCGCCCACGGCAATGTCGACTTTCGGGAACCGGCCAAACATTGCAATGTCCAGTATCCTCCTCGGATGCGCCTTTCGCTGACTTGCACATAAGTGACTTGAAGCAGCCCAAACTGAACCTTCTCACCCAAGCATTGCAATTTAGTAAACTCGCAACGAAGCGGCATTTAGACTATTTCCGCCCAAAAACCGCTTCCAAAACGCGATCCCCCAGACTGACTTGGTAATGTCAGGTTCAATGCGGGCGTCACGCGTACCAATGCTGCCCGATTAGTCCGTTGCGAAGCAATAAAACAGACCTGCCCCGCCTGAACGTGGCAGATGTTCCTCTCCGCAACCGCGCGAGCCGTGCGATGAGTTCCAGGACACCATGTTTCGGGCATCGTTGAGACCGATACGGTCATGATGCCCGACAATCGCAGATCCATCCTCGCTGTTCGAAGTCCAGTTACTGCATGTTGTGTCACCGCCTGCCGTAGAGAAGTAACCTGCGGAATCGGAGCCGGTCAGAATGTCATGTTTGTTCGGCTGGCTACCACGCCCATTGACGGGGTTACCGTTTTCGTCGAGCGCTGTCTGTAGACTAATGTTCACGCTGTCGCGGTGCAGTTCTTCAACATTGTTGGCGATGAGCTCTCCATTGGCATTGTGCCAGGGGCCCGATCCGATCCGGTCGCGTGCAGAAATGCCATTGGTGATCGTCATCGGGTCGGTGCTGCGATCAATGGACATTGAAGTGCTCAGATAGGCCGCAAATGTTTTGGAAGAACCGGCCGCGGAAGCGAGTGCATTACAATGGGCATCGGCGCCTTCGAGGCCGCCTAGATTGGCACCGTCCCCCTTGCCCACACTAGTGATAAAAAACGACATCTCCTCGCTTGCCGATTGCGCCTGTGCCGCCGTTGCGAAACAGCAGATTACGAGTGCAGCAACCCCATAAACAGGTGTTCTTTTGGTGAACTTCGGCATGTGTTTCTCCCTTCGTGCTGTGTAATCACTGATGCTAGTCGTATGTAACCATCGGGTCCGGATGTATGACACTATGGTGCTGGTGCGATTCACTACAGCCGGTTGTGCATGACCGACCCTCTGGCCCTAATCATTACTACCCTACTCCGGTCTTACGTGTTAAGTACGGTTGCTCACCTGTTCCCAGGATCATTTGTAACGAGTGACTGAGGGTCGTGACGGAATGACACAAAAAATCGCTCTTTGGTCCATTCCGATATCCATGGCGGTATTGGCACTAAAACTGTTGGCCTGGTGGCTAACCGGCTCGGTGGCTTTGTTGTCAGACGCAATGGAATCAACTGTGAATGTCGTTGCGGCGCTGCTGGCGTATCTCGCAGTTCGGGTTGCAAACAAGCCCCCTGATAAAAACCACCCCTTCGGTCACAAAAAAGCTGAGTATCTTTCTGCCGTCGTCGAGGGCGCACTCATTGTGCTGGCAGCATTCTTGATCATCAGAGAAGCTGTACTGGCACTTCCAAACCCGCATCTTGAGGATGCGCCGCTTCTTGGAATCGTCGTGAATGTCATTGCAACGGGTGTGAATGGCGCATGGGCTTACCTATTGCTCAAAATTGGCAGGCGCGAGGGTTCGCCTGCATTGGAGGCGAGCTCCCGGCACATTTTCACAGATGTCATGACCTCAGTTGGTGTCATAGCAGGTCTGATACTGGCGCTTGTCACCGGCTGGTTGATCCTCGACCCGATCCTGGCAATTCTTGTTGCGCTGAACATCTTGTGGGAGGGATGGAAAGTTATTCGGGCTTCAGTCGATGGTCTGATGGATGTGACACTGTCGGAGCATGACTTGCAGACCGTTTCTAAAGCAATCGAAGCAAACCTCGGCGCAGCCTTAGAATACCACGACCTCAAAGGGCGCAGGTCCGCAAATGTCATCTTCGTAGAGTTTCACCTTGTTGTGGACGGCACAATGCCAGTCAGCGCGGCGCATGATATATGCAATGACATCGAGGAAGAATTGGATCGTTTGTATCCGGGTTCCGTCTTTGTCATTCACCTCGAACCTGATGACGAGTTGAAGGGTGACGGGGTTAATTCCCACTAAACTGGTCAAATGGCTCAGCAAAAACTCTATTGGTTTGACTGATCTGACTAAGACGTTCGGCTTGAAATTCGTCAGACCTAAGCCCGATGTGGGAAAGCCGAACCAGAAGTAACCTGTCTCCAACGTCACGAAGCGTGACGCTTAGAAATGGAGGCGAAAATGAAAATTCAAAGAAAGCTGGGTCAACTTCTTAGTACAGCAGCGTTGGCTTCGTTGATTGCGGCTACGCCTTATCTGCCAGCGTTTGATGCCGATGGTCGCCTACATTTTGAACCGTCCTATGCCTTTGCCAAGAGCGGCAAGGGGAAAGACGGGGATGGTCGCGACGATGATCGGGATGATGATCGTAACGACGACAGAGATGATGACCGCGACGACAACTCGGGGTCAGGTAATAGCGGCCGTGGTGGTGACCGGGACGATGATCGTGATGACGATAGAGACGATGATCGCGACGACGACAGAGATGATGATCGTGACGACAATTCGGGATCAGGAAAAAGTGGTCGCGACGACGATGACGATGATGATGATGATGATGATGATGATGATGATGCCTCCAAACGCTCCAACAAAGGCAGCGGAAAGAAGGATCGGTCTCAAACAGGGGGCAAGCCGTCGGGTTCGGCTGGGATAACAAAGATCGAAACAAACGCTAACGGCATTGAAGTGCGTTACGCCGACGGAACCAAGGAGGAGATCGAAAACGGGCGGTATGAAAGAAAGAATGCGCAGAACCGAACTGTTGAGGAGCGCCCCGCGACTGGTGCTGACGTCTCAAGGCTCCGGTCTTTGGCAAATGGCATCTCAATCGGCAACGTGCGCTCTTCAGGGCAAGGCGGCGCTGCTGGAAGTCGGCCCACGAAAATCGAACGCCAGGGCAACAACATCGAAGTGAACTATGCCAATGGTTGGAAAGAGGAGATCGAGTTTGGGCGCTACGAGTTGAAAGACCCGTACAACCGAACTGTTGTTGAAAGAAACGCAACGGCCTCTGATCGCAGGAGGTTGCAGTCGGTTGCCAACTGAACAGCAACTCCAGTCGATAATCCGTTGGCGGCTTCTTTGAGTGAGGGGCCGTCATCGTCTTCAAAGAGACCGCAGTTAATCTCCCTTGTTCCAAACATCATGGGCAATGAGCGCGGCCTCTACCCGATTTCGCGCATGAAGCTTCGACAGGATTGCCGTCATGTAGTGCTTCACGGTCTTTTCCTGAAGGTCTAACTCGTCAGCGATTTCCCGATTACTCAGCCCTTTGGCCACACGCCTCAGAATTTCTTCTTCACGATGCGTAAGGTCATCGAGAATGCTGCTGCTAACAGACATGCCGGTGCCAGCGTTGATTTGAAGCAATACCCGCGAGGCCAAGCCTGGAGATACGAATCCTTCACCTGCGGCGATGCTGCGTAAGGAAGCGGTTAGTTCGCTCGCGGTTACTCCCTTCACAATGTACCCAATCGCGCCCGCCTCCAAGGCGTCCGCGACATCGCTGCTGTTTTCTGAAACCGTCAAGATTGCAATGACGGGCGGATTTGCCATTGCCGCAATTCTACGTGTCGCGCTAATCCCGCCACCGGGCATCGAGAGGTCAAGAATGGCTATGTCCGGCTGATGCGTGCCGACCAGCGACACTACCTCTTCAGCGTTGGACCCAGCGGCCAAAACTTCGAAACCATCTGCTTCATTTAACGTGCGTTGTAAACCATCCCTAAATATCGGGTGATCATCAGCTATTACGACAGATGTAGTCATGATGTGCCTAACCTTCTGGGAAAGAGTGTCATAGAAATGGTCGTGCCCTCACCCGGTCTCGAT
Organism: Ruegeria sp. BB1; assembly: GCF_056539465.1. Classification (NCBI taxonomy): domain Bacteria; kingdom Pseudomonadati; phylum Pseudomonadota; class Alphaproteobacteria; order Rhodobacterales; family Roseobacteraceae; genus Ruegeria; species Ruegeria sp. BB1. The sequence goes on along the minus strand of NZ_JBQFVB010000006.1, from coordinate 124,674 downwards.
GCGACTTCGAACCTGCCGCCAATACTCTCGACCCGATCCCGTAAGCCCATAAGCCCCTGGCCACCATCATCTCGCAACGTGGTTTCTTCTGACCTGTCAAACCCAGGTCCGTCATCTTTGACCTTCACAACTATGCAATCGTGCTGCGCCTCTGAGATAACAGTGCACTTGGAAGCCGGAGCATATCTCGCGGCATTGGAAAGCGTCTCCTGAAGGAACCGAAAAATGCACAGCTTGCCGGACAATGACAACTCCGGAGCCTGAATACCTTGGAACGAAACATCGGGTCGCAACGGGCTGTGCTCCGAGTGATCTTCTACGGCTCTCTTCACAACATCGACGAGCGACAGGCTGTCGATATCTGGCGCGGACAGCCCTCGCGATATTGCACGAATTTCAGCCAGAGACTTTTGCAAAGACTGCTGAATTTCCTCTGCCTCTTTAGGCCTTTCGGCCTCTTGGGAAAACGCCGCCTCCAGTCTTAGTGCCGCGAGCGACAGGTACTGCGCAGGACCGTCATGTAGCTCGGCACCGAGTTTCTTGAGGAACCGATCTGTTTGCGTGGCATATCTTTCTGACGCGTCGACTACACGCGACCGCAGCCGGGCATTCTGCTCGGCCATCCTCTCACTTTCTGTCAGGCGCTGTTTAAGAAGAGTCCCCTGTCGTCGAATTGTTTTGTCACCAATTGCGACGATGGAATACAAAACAATAGTACTTGCCAGAAATGCGGAACCGACGACCAACCAACTTGTTCGCCTGGCCTTGGCTAAGTCTAACTCAAGCTGATCAGCTCTTTCGTAGAACTCCGCAACTGCGATGATTTCGCCGGACCAGAGTTCGCGGATGGGGCTGTAAACTTCAAGCAGTGGTATCCCCAATGACGCCTCGGCGGCGCTTTCGGCATGATCAAGCTCTTCGAAAGAGCCGGAGATGTCACCGCTCCACGCCCGCCTTAAGTCATCCGTTGGATTGAAACGGTTTCCAATGATGTCTGTATCCGAGGCGTGGGCAATCACACCACCTTGTTTCCAGAATTTGTAAGAGACAATGCGGTCACGCATTGGCTGGGTCATGAATATCTCGTCCAGCGCCAGGCTCGCCTGCTCAGAAAGGCGGTCGCCATGAGCCAATTCCTGGCTGAGCGGGGATACTACGCTTTCCATATATAGAGCCGCAGAGTTGGCGGAGTTTTGCACGACTGCGTTCTGGATTCGATTTGACACCCAGACCCCGACGATTGCGGTAGCAGTACCCATCACGAAAATGCTGGCCGCAAGAAAGACTCGCGACAACGACCAATTTCCAATCGTCAGGTCAGTTACTTTGGCTCTCATCGTGAAATCGACTATGAACTACAATCTGTTATCGCACCACGGACCTTGGTCTGACGTGATCTGGCTAAATCTCGGATACTGAGCTTCTGCCCAGTGGCCGGAGTCAGATATCATCCATCGTTCTCAGTCTTTGCAGCATCGGGCAGTGAACGTTACCGCTATCACAATTGGCCGTAAGCTCACTCAAGGCGTGCTCCAGTTGTCTGAGCTCATCAATCTTGCTTCGAACGCTGGCAATGTGTGCCTCGGCCAATTCTTTCACTGACCGGCAATCTTCAGCACTTCCTTCTGACAGCTCTAAAAGCACCTTTGCGTCAGATAGAGGAAACCCCAGGTCGCGGCACTTCTTCAAAAATCGAAGTCTTCCCACATCGTTTGCTGAATAGAGGCGACGATTGTTCAGAGCTCGTGCGGGTCCTGGTACGATACCTTCGCGTTCGTAGTAGCGGATAGTTTCTATGCCGACCCCGCTTTGCCGGGAAGCCTCACCAATCGCAATCATGTGAAGTGCCTCCACTTGATCCTGTAGTTACTACAGGAGTTATACGCTCTGAATGCCGGTGCCTCAACACAATCAAATAGAGTACCTCGGGAGCAAAAGATGAAGAAATATTTGAGCCTCAGCTACTTGGGATCGGTTTCAGCTCTGGGGGTCGCGACATGCTGTGTTCTTCCAATGGCCATGATGTTGCTCGGCTTGGGTGGCAGTTGGTTGGCGATATTCGGAAAAATAGCGGCAGCAAGCTACTATGTTCTCGCCATCTCAACAGCGCTGGTCGCGGTTTCGTTGTTCGTAGCGCATCGAAACGGGACGTTGGCAAATCTGAAATGGTGGCTTGTCGGAAGCACGGCGACTACCGCGTTGGCATGGGTCATCGTGTTCAATGAGGCTCAAATCAACGATTATCTAATCATGCAGATGTGAGACAATGACAAAACAAACTGTGGTGCTGAATAGCATTTTGACCTGCCCTCGGTGTGGGCACGTTGAAACCGAGAAAATGCCAACTGAATCGTGCCAGTGGTTTTATGAATGCAAGTCATGCAAGGCAGTCTTGAAACCGTTAGAAGGCGATTGCTGTGTTTTTTGTTCCTACGCAACTGTCCCGTGCCCGCCAATTCAGTTATACAAAGACGTGGCGGATAACACCTCCGCGCTTACAAGCAAAATCAGGAGCTATAGATATCGACTTCCGGTCATCAACACGGATTTCTCTAGGTCCAAAATCCACGAACTCGGATTCAGCTAGATTCAAGTGTTTATCGACGAATTTAAGCAGGCCAGTCTTCGCCGCTGCCTCGCCATTTCCTTCAAGGTTTCCTAGATGGGTCATTGCTTGAGCGAAACTGGCTCCCTTCAACACATGTTGAACCACTCGATAGAAATCATCATAGTTCCAGCGCCCGCCATCAGCCGCTTCATAGTCCGCAATCTTTCTAGCAATTCGATCTTTGCTTGACGGGGTAGAGGGCGCATAAATCCTTGGGTTGAATAGGACCAAACCCCTTAGAAAGTCTGTCTTTGGCTTTGTTGGCACCAATTTCTCCTATCAAATAATCCACTTATGCATCGATGCAAAAACGGTTTTAAACTAAGCCATTCGCGCCACCCCACAGCTCGGCGAGGTTCACATCGCTGCTATCCGGTTCTTGCTCTTTCGGTAGCTTGTCAATTTGCATCAGCATCGGGATATCGAAGCTGGTTCCGGTGACCACGCAGGCTCCTTGCGGTAGCGTGGGTATCTGTCCACGAGAAAGTTGATCCAACGTAGATATTGTGTTTTCCAAGAGTGCAAGGTCTCTGTCATTCACAAGGCGATGGATGAAATAATTGTGCAGTTGTGAGACGACGGTTGGCGAGATGTCAGCAGGTCTTTGGCTCGCAAGGGTTAGGAATATACCAAACTTTCGGCCCTCTTTGATAATCTCTTCGAACAGTTCTAGGCGGTAGTCTTTCCAACTCTCTGCTTCACGATTTGACTGCTGCGAGAGAATATTATGCGCTTCATCGATAACTAGATGGAGGGTAGTTGAAGGTGGGCTTGTAACAACGTCTTTATGCTGTTCATAGAAGTGCTTCGCAATAAGAATAGGTAATATCTTCTTCACGTCCTGCTTGCACTCACGCAAGGAAATGACAGTAACGGGCTTATTAATAGCATCATCATGTTCCCCAACAGAAATAACTCTTGAAAACTCTTCCTTCAGGGAGTCAACTCTCCGCAGAAGCGGTTGAATGTGCTCGTATTGTGCCGAGCCAGACAAAACGTCTCGAATTATTTGCAAGCCTGCGCGGATTTGCAATTCAGAGAATCCGGAGAGGCCAGATAGGTCAAGTGCACTAATTAGGGGTTCGAAATGTTGATTAAAATGCGTGTCATTATCTAAGTAGAACCAGTTGCCCCCAACTATTACGTGAAAACTGTGCGCGTTGGCGGTACTCCTCAAGCCCGTATTGCCAACAAGTAAAGCAAGGTCATCAGCATCAGGAAGGTTCCTAACAAGCGCTTTGACTTGTTCGAGCGCTTCAACGCTAGGATCAGTCGAACGCAGAACTCGCGTGATAGTAGACTGAGCATAGCGCGTCAAACTGTTCGGTACGTTCGCGAAGGTCTTGCGACCGGAGATCACTCGCCGCAAAAATGGTTTCTGAGTATTCGCAGTGGCTTGGAAAAGAATGCCAAGCGTTTCAGCATCCCAAAACTCATCATCGAGGATCGAAAAACGATCCCCTTGGGAATTGCGAGTCGTTAACCGAACAACCTTCTTGTGATCAGCTCCGACAAGTTGCCCACTAGTATATTCACCATTGAAGTCTAGGAACACGAACTTGCTTGTATTCCCGATGCTCTGGAGCTTGTTTTCAAAAAGCACGGTGTACAGCTTCGTCAACGTGTTCGACTTTCCACTTCCAGTATTGCCGAAAATACCCAGATGCGAATTGAAAAGCTTTTGCCAGGGAAGGGAAACCGGCAAGTCTTCCTTTAAGAGTTTACCAATTACATATCCATCGGGAGATTTGCTCTCAAAGATGCTGCCTACTTGCTGCTCGGACAAAAGACGAGCAATATCACCAATCTTGGGTAGGTATTTTATCCCGTCTTTAAACTCATTATCCTCAAAGTACCCGATAGGTCTCAGCTTTAACCTTCGTGTGAAAAGTTTCTCGTTAGCTTCAACTTCGTAATGCCGTTCGTCCAAGTATTCACCTTCGACGATGCAGGCAATCTCGCGAAAACCATGCGATACACATACGAACTCCCGAATTGAAATACCCTTGAATTTCTTACCTTTGTAGAAGTGCGTCTCATGGTTAGAATTCTCATAAGCTCTTACCGAAATTTCGACCCCAATAACCGCGACAACTTCTCCGATTTGGATGCTCATGCTAGGTACTCGACGGCTTTGTTGTGAATACTTCGTCGTTGAATGCGGTGAAGTCGAGAAATCCCTCTACCCTAATCAACTCAACGTTCGGGAAGCCGAGGAACTTTTGCTCCATCGAGACTTTCTCGACGTCGTCGAAACAGCAAATGTACATAAATAGAGACGGGTTCGAAAGTGAACGCTTTACGAGGTTCAAGATGTGCTCATCCGCAAATGAGAACCCAAATGCGACGAAAACGGTGTCCGGCTTTTCGAGCTCATAGCTTAGCAACCGCAACATCTGGTAGTAGTGCTCTTCGAAAACAGTCTCGTGGAACTTCCATTTCGTTGGGTTCACAATTGGAAGTGTCTTGTACGCATTTTGAAACGCAGAGTTTTCAGTGGACGTTACGTCGGCAGGGGGTTCGAGATCTTCATCCGTTTTGGTCTTGTCCAACAAATAGTCAAAAAAGTCTTGTTCCTCTCGTAGAGGAACGTCCTCAATCCGCTTTCTGGCGCGACCCCGATCATAAGACACCTCGATTTTGTCGCCATCTTTATACCAGTATACGCTGCCATGAAGTTCGATCAGGTTGATCTGAGGAACGCTCTTTGAATGGCGGTCAAAAACACCTTGGTCTTGAAAATATCTTCCAAAATTCCGTGCATTCAGAGTGCGCTTAACAAATCCGTCGGTGCCATCATTCAGGTGGAAGTCATACGAGCCACGCCTCAAAAGAGACTCGGCCGTGTGAGCAACCATTCCGTCGTAGTTAGTGGTGAAAATGTTAACTCGCTTCTTGTGACTCTTCTTGCTGAGAATTATCAAAATCGTCTCGATAAACTGGCGGTAGTTTTCGATTGCCTTGTTTTGATCTGCGGTATTCAGGGCTACAAATTCATGATCGTACTCGGCAGCGGGAAGAATGACTTCACGGACATACCAAGAGAACAGATGCGCCTGGAAATCTGCATTCCCTTCGAACTTGGTTGCCAATGTCTCAACTGTGTGAGCTTTGTCTGATCCGCTCTGTTTGACTTGTAGAGCAAGAGTTGGCAGCAAGCCAAAAGAAGCCCCAGAACCAAGTAAAAAATTTAAGTTCTTCTCGTAAATCTCTGACTTATTGATCTTTGACAAATTGAATCGTCCTTTAGTTGTATGGAGAGAACACAACATTTTTTTGAGAGGAATGCACGCGCTTTGGGCCAACGAAGTTGACTGAGCTGAAGAATGGTACAGGCAGCCTGCTACAGAGGTCTACGCGACCACAGAACGACCAAAGCCAATTTTCGGGTATCGCACAGACTTTAATACAGACGTTGCGCTCGCCACCAAGTCGGGAGTTGAAAAGTCTTGTTTGCGGATGTCTGCTTTCGAATTGAAGCGGCTATCAGAAAATCTTCACCGGAACTGCGTCCTTGGCGCGAATTCAGCCCATAAATAGACCCGCAGATATAGGACCTCTAACTCCAAAAAAATGAAGGTTATAGCGCCCAAGGTTTTGGGCCAAAGATGCAAAGCTATGGGCGAAATGCAAAGCTATGGGCGCACCTACAGAGACTTAGAAATCCAGATTCTCGACGCTCAGTGCGTTTTGTTGGATGAATTCACGGCGCGGCTCTACCACGTCGCCCATCAGCTTGGTGAACAGGTCATCTGCCTCGACCATATCGTCCACCCGCACTTGAAGCAGAGTCCGTGCGTCCGGGTCCAGCGTGGTTTCCCATAGCTGGTCGGGGTTCATCTCTCCCAACCCTTTGTAGCGTTGCAGCGATAGACCCTTTTCACCCTCTTCCAGAATGGCGCGCAACAAGTCCAGCGGGCCGTGGATCATCTGGCTACGGTCGCGACGGATGAGGGTGGCGGGGGTGTTGTAGATCTCTTGTAGGCTTTGGGTAAAGCTGCCGGTTTTGCGGGCCTCGCCCGAGCGCAGCATGGGGCCGTCCAGCGTGCGGACCTCTTCAACACCGCGCAGGATACGGGCCAGACGGATGCCGTGATCCTGCGTGATCCGACCTTGCCAGCCGCGTTCGTATTCCAGCGCAATCAGGTCCAAACGGGCGGCAACTTTGTCGGCCACACCCTGCAGGTCAGCATCTACGGCACCCGGCACAAAGGCACCGGCAACGGCGGCCTGTTCCAGAATGTGGCGCGGATAATGGGTCGGGAATGCGTCCAATACGCGTTTCAATTGACGCGCCTCATCGACCACACGGGTCAAGTCCTGTCCGATGATCTCTTCACCCGAGCCCAGTTTCAGCACGGCCCCTTCAACGCCCTGATTGATCAAGTAGTCATCCAGAGCGGCTTGGTCTTTCAGGTAAACCTCTGATTTACCGCGTGAAACTTTGTAAAGCGGCGGCTGCGCAATATAGAGGTATCCGCCTTCGATCAGTTCCGGCATCTGCCGATAGAAGAAGGTCAGCAGCAGCGTCCGGATATGCGCGCCGTCAACATCCGCATCGGTCATGATGACGATCTTGTGGTAGCGCAGCTTTTCGATGTTGAACTCATCGCGGCCAATACCGGTGCCCAGCGCCATGACAAGGTTGCCGATTTCTTGCGAAGACAGCATCCGGTCAAACCGCGCCCGTTCCACGTTCAGGATTTTCCCGCGCAACGGCAACACCGCTTGGGTCAGACGATCCCGACCTGTTTGAGCTGATCCGCCAGCCGAGTCCCCCTCGACTAGGAAAACTTCGGTCTTTGATGGGTCCTTCTCGGAGCAGTCCTTCAGCTTGCCGGCTAGGTAATTCACGTCCATCGCCGTTTTGCGGCGGGTCAGTTCGCGTGCCTTGCGCGCGGCCTCACGCGCCAGAGCAGCCTCGATGATTTTGCCGACAATGGTCTTGGCCTCGTTCGGGTTCTCTTCGAACCACTCTGCCAGCTTTTCGTTCATCAGACCTTCAACCGCTGGGCGCACCTCGGACGACACCAGCTTGTCTTTGGTCTGGGACGAGAACTTCGGATCGGGCACTTTGACGGACAACACACAGGTCAGACCTTCGCGCGCGTCATCGCCGGTAAAGCTGACCTTTTCCTTTTTCGCGATCCCGCTGGATTGCGCATAGTTGTTGATCGTGCGGGTCAACGCACCCCGGAAACCGGCAACATGGGTGCCGCCATCGCGCTGCGGGATGTTGTTGGTGAAGGGCAGGACCGTCTCGTGATAGCTGTCATTCCACCACATAGCGATTTCCACGCCGATATCGTCGCGTTCGCCTTTGATATAAATGGGCTCTGGCATCGCCGCCGATTTCGAGCGGTCCAGATACTTGACGAACTCCTTAACGCCACCCTCATAGAACAGCTCGGTTTCCAACCGTTCCGCCGGGCGCTCGTCGATCAGGATGATGCGCACGCCCGAGTTCAGGAAGGCCAGCTCGCGCAGGCGTTTTTCCAGCGTTTCAAACGAGTATTCCAGATTCGAGAACGTGTCGGTCGAGGCCAGGAACCGCACCTCAGTTCCGGTGCGGTCGCCACACTCCTCGACTACTTTCAGGTGCTCGACCGTTTCGCCGCCTTCGAACCGGGCGACATGCTCTTTGCCATTTCGCCAGACACGCAGTTCCAGCCAATTGGACAGGGCATTCACAACCGAAACGCCCACACCGTGCAGACCGCCCGACACCTTGTACGAGTTGCTGTCGAACTTACCGCCCGCGTGCAGCTGCGTCATGATGACCTCAGCCGCCGAGACACCTTCTTCGGGGTGAATATCCACCGGAATACCACGCCCGTTGTCGCTGACCGAGACGCTGGAATCGGCGTGAATTTTCACTGTCACATGGTCAGCATGACCGGCCAACGCCTCGTCAATACCATTGTCGACAACCTCATAGACCATGTGGTGCAAACCCGAGCCATCGTCCGTGTCGCCGATATACATGCCCGGACGTTTGCGAACCGCCTCTAAGCCTTTGAGAACTTTAATGGAATCAGCACCGTATTCCTGGGGTGCCTGTGCGTCGTCGGACATTCAGTCAGTACCTATATTATTTTGGTAACTTATACGTTTTCTGGTGGGGAATGTCACGCGCTCCCCCAAGATTTTGTGGTTTGGATGACCTTGATTTGCGGATCAAAGCCGATCAAGGTCGGCCGCGATATCTGCGGCAATTTCCGCTGCGTTCACATCATCCCGCTCGGCCGACAATCGCAGGCCCAGAAGGTCGGATTGATACCGCGCGGCAAGACGCTCCGGGTCATGTTCCGAACCGATCTCACCGGCCTTTTGCGCGCGTTGAAACAGGTCTGCAAAACAGGTCTTCATTGCGATCATGTGGGTGCGGGCCTGGCCTGCCAATTCATGGCCGCGCGCCTGCAATTCGGCATAGGTTTTGGACAACATGCAAGCCTTGGTAGGCAACACAGACGCCTCGACCACCAGTCGCGGCTGGGCCTTGAGCGCCTCTAAGGGGCCCAGATCCTGCGCCAAGGCCATCATATTGGCGACGCCATCCTGCGCATAGCGTTCCATTGCCAGCGCATAAAGCGCATCTTTCGAACCAAACGCCGCATAAAAGCTGCCTGGCTTCAACTTCAACTCACGCTCTAGGTCCTTCAACGATGTTCCGGCCCAACCGTGACGCCAGAATATATCTCGGGCCTGAGCGATCAGGGTATCTCGGTCATAGGCAGGTTTGCGGGGCATCATATTCACCAATTCTTGAACGGTTGCTCAAATATATACTTGAGCGACCGCTCAAGAAAGGCTATTTCGGACTCAGCCGCCAGAAAAAAGGAATTCCCAAATGGCCAACTTCCCTTCACACGACCTCGAATCCGCCCCTGAAGGTTCCAAACCATTGCTGGAAAAATCTCAGGCCGCGTTTGGCCGCCTGCCCGGTTTGCACAAAGTGATGGCCGAAAGCCCCCAGCATTTGGAAGGCTATCAGGTGCTGCACCATCTGTTCGTGCAGACAGATTTCGACAATGACGAAAAAACCGTCGTCTGGCAGACCATCAACGTGGAAAACGAATGCCATTACTGCGTGCCAGCGCATACCGGCATTGCCAAGATGATGAAGGTCTCGGACGAGATCACCGAGGCCCTGCGCAACGAAACCCCGCTGCCCAATGCCAAGCTTGAGGCGCTGCGCACGTTCACCCTGCAAATGATGGAAACCCGGGGCAACCCGTCCGAGGAACAGCTGCAGGCGTTCTTTGATGCAGGCTACTCGCACCGCGCTGTATTGGACGTGGTGCTGGGTCTGGCGCAGAAAACCATGTCGAACTACGTCAACCACATGGCACAAACGCCGGTTGACGAGGTCATGCGCGGCTTCCTGTGGGAACGCAAAGTCAGCGAACCCGCCTAAGCGGAAACGACCGAGCCCTCAAGGCCATCACTCACGATCAACGTCTGGGCCCGGTCGCCCAGTTCCGCAAACAGCTCAGGCCCGGTGCCCGTCATCCAGGCCTGAGCGCCCAGCGCGCAAATCTCATTATACAGCGCCGCCCGTCGCCCCGCATCCAGATGGGCGGCCACCTCATCCAGCAACACGATCGGAGGCGCGCCAACCATCCCGGCCAGCGCCCGCGCGTTTGACAGGATCAGCGACACCAACAGCGCCTTTTGCTCTCCGGTCGAGCAATCTTTGGCTGGCACACCTTTGGCGGCAAACACACCATACAGGTCCGACCGATGCGGCCCGACCAATGTGCGCCCTGCAGCCAAATCGCGGAAACGGCTTTCATTCAAGGCCTCGCGCAAATCCTCAGCTGCCTCGGGCATCGCGCCTTCGGTTTGCACCAATTCCAGATCAGCGGACGGAAACGCCGTTTCCGCCTGTTCCTGCGCCCTTCGCAGATGTTCCAACGCGGCCAGCCGCGCGGAGTGTATTCTATGGCCGGTCTCGGCCATCTGCCCTTCGAGCGCTGCATACCAATGGGCATCGCGCACCTGCTCTTTCAGCAGGCGGTTGCGTTCACGCATGGATTTTTCATAGGTCAGCGAGGCCTCGGCATGGGCGGGGTCGAAACTCAGCGCAATCCGATCCAGAAAGCGGCGCCGCCCCTCAGCCCCTTCGATCCACAGCCGGTCCATCGAGGGGATCAGCCAAACCACCCGCGCCAGTTTACCCAGATCTATCTGATTGGACGCTTTGCCATCGATCCGAACCTGCCGCGCCGCGCCACTTTCGGACCAGGTCTCGATCTCGTAATTCCGGCCCTGTGCTTGCATCAGGCCGGACAGCTTCCAGCCCAGCGCCTCAGGTCGCCGGGTCATCTCGGCCGCGCTGGCCCGGCGCATACCGCGACCGGGGGAAAACAGCGACACTGCCTCAAGAATGTTGGTTTTGCCCGCCCCGTTCGGTCCATGTATCGCCACCGGCCGCCCATCCAAGGACAACCGCACTAGCTTGTGGGACCGGAAATGCGAGACCGTAAGTTCGGTCAGGGCCAAACTCATGACCCATCCCTTTCGTTAAAAAACACCCCGCGGGGTCGATCAGACGCGCATCGGCATGACAACATAGACTGCGCTTAGATCATTGCCTTCCCGCATCAGGGTCGGATCACCGGCTGAGTTGAACAGGAACACGGCGTTTTCACGATCCACCTGGCTGGCGATCTCAAGCAGGTATTTGGCGTTGAAGCCGATCTCGAGCCGTTCGTCGCCGTAGGCCACGGCCAATTCTTCTTCGGCGGCACCACTATCGGGGGCGTTGACCGACAGAACCAGCTTGTCCGCATCCAGTTGCAGTTTCACAGCGCGTGAGCGTTCCGACGAAACGGTAGCAACCCGATCCACGGCCTGCGCGAATTCAGCAGCGTCCACTTCCAGCTGACGCGTATTGCCCTGCGGAATCACGCGGGTGTAGTCGGGGAAGGTGCCGTCGATCACTTTTGAGGTCAGTGTGATATCGGGCGTTGCGAAACGCACCTTGGTTTCGCTGACCGAGACGGCGATATCCATCTCATCATCATCCAGCAGTTTGCGCAACTCGCCCACGGTTTTGCGCGGCACGATCACGCCCGGCATGTCTGCGGCACCATCCGGCAAATCTGCATCAATGCGAGCCAGACGGTGGCCATCGGTGGCCACACAGCGCAGCACCTTGCCGCCTTCGGACCCGTCAGCCACATGCATGTAGACACCATTCAGGTAGTACCGGGTCTCTTCGGTCGAGATGGCGAATTTCGATTTGTCGAACAGCCGTCGCAACAGTGCTGCCGAAGCCGTAAAGTTCGACTGATATTCCGACGACGCCATCACCGGGAAATCCTCTTTCGGCAGCGTTGCCAGCGAGAAATTCGACCGGCCTGCTTCAACCGTCAGGCGGCCCGCCGCACTGTCAGAGGTCAGCGTCACCAGTGCCCCATCCGGCAGTTTGCGCACGATCTCGTGCAGGGTCGTCGCTGCAACGGTTGTGGCCCCTGCCTTTTCGACCTGCGCCGGGGCTTTATCCACCACCTCGATATCCAGATCGGTGGCACGGAACATGGCTTGATCGCCTTCGGCCTCGATCAGCACGTTGGCAAGGATGGGAATAGTGTTCCGGCGCTCTACAACAGATTGGGCCTGCGAAACGGCCTTAAGAAGGGTGCCGCGTTCGATGCTGATCTTCATACCCTCAATTCCTCTGACTTGCGTGCCGAAAACAGGCGGGACTGGCACGTTAGCGGTTCCACCCTGAGGCACAAGGATTTTTTATGGTTTTCTGGGTCGGAACGGCCAAAGGGTCAAGGGGCGCGTGGCCGGGCGGGCACAGTTCCTATTCAACCGTGGATTTAAGCGCACAAGAAAACGCCCCGGGCGTGAGGGTCCGGGGCGTTTCTTGAATGATAGGATGACCCTTAGGCTTCCAGCGAACGGCGCAGCATTTCCACATCTTCGGCGATCTGGCCGTCGGTGACTTTCAATTCTTCAATGCGTTTGACGCCGTGCATGACGGTGGTGTGATCGCGACCACCAAAGCGACGCCCGATCTCCGGAAGGGATCGGCTGGTCAACTGCTTGCACAGATACATCGCCACCTGTCGCGGACGGGCATAAGACCGCAGGCGCTTGGGGCCGATGATGTCGGACAGACGGATGTTGTAATAGTCCGACACTTTGCGTTGAATCTCTTCGACAGTAATCTTGCGCTCGGACGCGCGCAGCACGTCAGCCAGACAGTCCTGCGTCAGCTCCATGTCGATCTCGCGTCCCACTAGCGAGGCGAAGGCGAACAGACGGGTCAGGGCACCCTCCAGCACGCGCACGTTGGTCGAGATACGGTGGGCCAGAAACTCCAGCACGCCATCGGCAATGGTCAGATCGGGATAGGTGCTGCTGTATTGCTGCACCTTGTTCTGCAAGATGCCCAGGCGCAGTTCGTAATCGGTGGGGTGCAGGTCGACGACCAGACCGCATTGCAGGCGCGACTTCACGCGATCTTCTAGATCCTTAATCTCACCCGGCGCGCGGTCAGCCGAAATGATGATCTGCTTGTTCTGATCAACCAGCGCGTTGAACGTGTGAAAGAACTCTTCTTGAGTTGAATCCTTGCCGGCGATGAACTGCACGTCATCCACCATCAGCACATCGACGGAACGGAACAGATGTTTGAAGTCCATCATCCGACGTTCGCGCAGCGCCTGTACAAAGCGATACATGAACTGTTCCGCCGACAGGTACAGCACGTTCAGTTCGGGGCGTTTGGTTTTCAGCTCCCAAGCGATGGCGTGCATCAGGTGGGTTTTACCCAAACCAACGCCGCCATACAGAACCAACGGGTTGAACGTGACGGGGCCGCCCTCAGAAACACGGCGCGCGGCGGCATGGGCCAGCTCGTTGGGTTTGCCCACCACAAAACTGTCAAAGGTGAAACGGGCGTCCAGCGGTGCAGCCTGAAGGGATTCGAGCGCATCATTCGCGGGTTCGGCCCGCTGTGACAGGGACTGCGGCTGAGTCGTGTCCTGAACAACAGACGGCGCAGGTTCTACATCACCCGACGGACGCACCGGCGAATTGGCTGCAACGCGAAACGCCAGGCGCTGGACCGATTCCCCTGCGGTGTTCATCTCGTACAGAATCAAGTCCGCAAAGTTTTGACTAACATAATTGCCCATGAAGTTGGTCGGAACCGAGAACGTGGCCACGCCATCCTGCAGCTCTTGGAATTCAAGAGGCTCGATCCAGGTGGTATAGTTGTTCTTGCCGATCGCCTTGAGCAGTTTGTTACGCAGTTGTCCCCATTTCTCTTGTGTCATCAAGCGCCTCACGCATCCCATTCTTTATTGGCCTGTCGGCCTTATTGATCTGGCCCGGTTGCCCGGTTCTTTAGCATTCACACGCAATAGGATACCCATCGCCAAACCATATGGGTCTGGCGGGACTGTCCCGAAAGTTTGCACAGCCCGGCAATCAGGCACCCACAATCCGGGCGCCCCGTAACCGGGTTGCGCTTCGCAATCAAATTTTTAGACAGGGCTCAGATCTTCGGTTACCCCAAGACCTTTAGCAGATCAGCAAATCAGCCGTGACCGATTGCCAACATTCGTTTCGTGACCGTCCTGATGCCCGTCAGTCAGATCGCCGAAACAGCCTGTCCCCCCAAGCGAGTGAATCGCTGTAACAGTGGTAGCAAGAGGCCAAGGCGTACGGCAACGAAACTCTGATATTGACTCGGGTCTTTTGCAGAAAGAATCTCTCGGTTTTGTGAAGGCGCGACTTTCCGGCAACAGCAACAAAAAGGCGCCACGCATTGTGACGCCTTTGAGAACAATTCAACCTTGTTTTGTTGACGCAAGGTCAACGTGTGCGATTAGCCCAGTGCTTTCACGCGTGCCGACAGGCGCGACATTTTCCGCGAAGCAGTGTTCTTGTGAAAGACGCCTTTAGTGACGCCACGCATCAGTTCGGGCTGAGCGGCACGCAGAGCTGCGGTTGCGGCGTCCTTGTCGCCGGAAGCAATCGCTTCTTCGACCTTGCGCAGATAAGTACGGATGCGCGAGCGACGCGCTTTGTTGATAGCAAAACGCTTTTCGTTCTGACGAGCGCGCTTTTTAGCCTGAGGCGAGTTTGCCATGTGTTTCTGACCTTCATTCGGTACGGTTATCAATGGTTGCGCGTCACGGACTATCCGCACCGGTTCAGAATCACGAGTGTGAGTCGGGCCAAGCGGGCCGCACGCGCATGTATAGCGGCGCTAGTTACCCAAGTTTGCAGGCTTTGCCAAGCCGATTCTTTCGCACTGCATAGCAGTCATGAAAAAAGGCGGGCCAAGCCCGCCTGTTTCGGTCGCTTACGCAATTTATTTGTCGCGGAACTGAGCCGCGCGTTTTTCCAAGAAGGCCGCCATGCCTTCTTTCTGGTCTTCTGTCGCAAACATCGAGTGGAACACGCGACGTTCAAACAGCATCCCTTCGCTGAGAGGCAACTCATAGCTGCGGTTCACAGCTTCTTTCGCCGCCATTGCACTCAGCTGCGATTTCTCAGCGATCTTCTGGGCGGCGCCCATCGTCTCTTCCATCAGTTTCTTGGCCGGTACGACCCGGCTGACAAGACCCGAACGCTCGGCCTCTTCGGCATCCATGAAGCGACCGGTCAGGTTCATGTCCATCGATTTGGACTTCCCAACGAAACGCGTCAGGCGCTGCGAACCACCCAGTCCTGCAATGACGCCCAGGTTGATTTCGGGTTGACCGAACTTGGCGGTATCCGCAGCAATGACGAAATCGCACAGCATGGCCAATTCGCACCCACCGCCCAGCGCATAGCCAGCAACGGCTGCAATGATCGGCTTGCGGATCGCGCAAACACGGTCATTCAGAGCACCAAACAGATTTGAACTGTAGACATCAACAAAGCTCATCTCGGACATTTCCTTGATGTCCGCGCCGGCCGCGAACGCCTTGTCCGAACCGGTAATGACGATGCAGCGCACCTTGTCGTTGGTATCCGCGTCTTCCAATGCGATACACAGTTCCTGTGCCAGCTGCGAATTCAGCGCATTCAGCGCATCGGGTCTGTCGAGCTTGATAAGGGCGACGTGGTCTTCGATTTCGACGATGATCGTCTCAAAAGCCATGAGGTGTAAGCTTCCGGTTGTTCCGTTCAAGTACGATTCCTTATCACGCGATTTATCTGGATCAAGTTATCTTTGGCATTGCGCACAATAGAAGGATGAGCGACCGGACTGAGTGATTCTCTTTATTTCCCCACTGCATCCCTGGGTTCTGCAGGGTTCGCCTTCGCGTCCGTAAACGTCAAAGCTGTGTTGAAAATATCCAAGTTCTCCATCGGCTTGGCGGAAATCGCGCAGGGATGAACCACCCGCGTCGATCGCGTCCTGCAGTACCCGCCGAATGATCGGAACCAGCGCGCCGACACGGGCGGCAGAAATTTGTCCTGCTTTGCGACGTGGCGACACACCCGCGCGATAAAGGGCCTCGCAAACATAGATATTGCCCAATCCGGCAACGATTCCCTGATCCAACAGTGCAGATTTGACAGGAGTATTCTTGCCCTTGAGCGCTTCGATCAGGTGCTGTTCGTGAAAATCATTGCCCAGCGGCTCTGGCCCCAGAACGGATAAAAGCTTGTGATCCTCGGCTGTAGCCGTGGGCAACAGGTCCATCGCGCCGAAGCGCCGCGGATCGTTGAATGTCACACGCGCGCCATTGGCCATGTGAAACACCACGTGGTCGTGTTTTTCGGGCATGGGATGCTCATGCACGAACTGCCCTAGCGGATCACCCGATACTGTCATCCGCCCAGACATACCCAGATGGATCAACAAAGTTTCACCGCTGCTGAGATCTGCCAGAATATACTTCGACCGCCGCCGCAGCTGATCCACCCGTTGCCCGGTCAGCCGCTCGGCCATGCGGTCCGGGAACGGCCAGCGCAAATCGGGGCGATTCACATCTGCCCGTTCGATCACGACCCCCTCCATTGCGGGGCTCAGGCCGCGTCTTACTGTCTCGACCTCGGGCAATTCGGGCATTAGATGGCTCCTAATTCAAAGGGCCGCATTGTGCCCCGGTTCCAGAGCCCTATAACAGAGACGAAATTCGACAAACGGCAAGGCTTATGTCCGACAACAGCGACAAGACCACTCATTTCGGGTTTGAAACCGTGCGCGAGGCCGACAAGGCCGGTCGTGTGCAGGGCGTGTTCAACTCGGTCGCCTCAAAATACGACGTGATGAACGATGTCATGTCGATGGGTATCCACCGGGTCTGGAAAGACGCGATGATGGACTGGCTGGCCCCGCGCCCTGGTCAACGTCTGCTGGATGTGGCCGGTGGAACGGGCGATATCTCGTTTCGCTTCCTCAAACGCGCGGGTTACGGTCACGCCACCGTTCTGGACCTGACCGAGCCGATGCTGGTCGAAGGTCGTCAGCGCGCCGAGGCCGATCAGATGTCCGACAGCCTGAACTGGGTGGTAGGCGATGCGATGGCCCTGCCGTTTGAGGACAACACGTTTGACGTCTACACCATTTCCTTCGGCATCCGGAACGTGACCCGCCCGCAAGAGGCTTTGAACGAAGCCTTCCGAGTTCTGAAGCCCGGTGGACGCCTGATGGTGCTGGAATTCAGCCAGTTGCCCAATGAAGGGCTGCAAAAGCTCTATGACTTGTACAGCTTCAACGTCATTCCCCGCATGGGCAAGCTGATCGCCAATGATTACGACAGCTATCAATATCTGGTCGAATCGATCCGCAATTTCCCCGATCAGGAAACCTTTCTGGGCATGGTTCGTGCCGCTGGATTCGAAAACGCCAAATACCGCAACCTCAGCATGGGCATCGCCGCGCTGCATTCCGGCTGGAAGATCTGATTCATGCGCGGCCCCCACAACATCATTCGCCTGATCCGTACAGGCGCCACGTTTGAACGCACAGGCGCCATGAACGTGGTGCTGGACGCCTTTGAGGCCCCCCGCGCGTTGCGATTTCTGGCGCATGCGTTGGGCAAACCGTTTCAATGGCTGGGTTACAAGGGCGATCCCAATATGCCGCCCGCCACCCGAGCGCTGACGGCGCTTGGCCCGGCTTATATCAAATTCGGTCAGATTCTCTCGACCCGCCCCGACGTGGTGGGCGAAGAACTGGCCGCCCAATTGCGTGTGTTGCAGGACAAGCTGCCACCCTTTTCCCGCGCCGAAGCCATGGCCGAGGTGGAAAAGGAACTTGGCCAGCCCGTCGATGAGGTTTTTGAGGAATTCAGCGAACCGATCGCCGCAGCGTCGATTGCGCAGGTTCACAAGGCCCGGCTGGTCAGCACTGGCGAATATGTCGCCGTCAAAGTGCTGCGCCCGGGGATCGAGCGTGCCTTTCACAAGGATGTCGATGCGTTCTATTTCGCCGCCCGTATTGTCGACCTGTTCGCCCCCGGCGCGCGCCGCCTGCGACCGATGGACGTGATCGAACATTTCGACGGCGTTGTACGGGGTGAGTTGGACTTGCGACTGGAAAGCGCCGCTGCCTCGGAATATGCCGCCAATACCAAGGACGATGCCGGTTTCTGGCTGCCCCCCGTGGTGTGGTCACTGTCCGCGCGCCGGGTGATGACGCTCAGCTGGGCGGATGGTGTACCGTTGGGCGACAATGCTGCACTGGATGCGGTTGGTCACAACCGCCGCGATCTGGCAGAGCGGGTCCTGCACCTATTCCTGCTGCACGCCCTGCGTGATGGCTATTTCCACGCCGATATGCATCAGGGCAACCTGAAGGTCGCCGCAAATGGCGATATCATTGCCTATGATTACGGCATCATGGGTCACATCGACGAATACACCCGTCGGGTCTATGCCGAGATTCTGTTCGGGTTCATCCGCCGCGACTATAAACGCGTGGCCGAGGTGCATTTCGAGGCCGGTTACGTCCCCGCCAACCAGGATGTCGACGAATTTGCCCGCGCGCTGCGAGCGGTGGGCGAGCCGATCTTTGGCATGGACGCCTCGCATATCTCAATGGGCCGCCTGTTGAACTACCTGTTCGAGGTCACCGAGCGCTTTGGCATGGAAACCCGGACCGAACTGATCCTGTTGCAGCGTACGATGGTTGTGGTCGAAGGCGTCGCACGCTCGCTCGACCCACATATGAACATTTGGGAAACCGCCCGCCCCGTGGTCGAGGATTACATAAAGCAATCCATCGGTCCCCGCGCCGCGCTGCAGGACTTCGGCAAAACCGCCATGGTTCTGGCCCGCTTTGGCCCACGATTGCCGGGTCTGGTTGAAAATGCCCTGATCGCCCAGACGCAAAAAGACGACCCGCAAAAGTCATCCCTATGGTCCGCGGCCCTACCTGCCGCAATCGGTGCCGCAGCCGGTGCTGCGCTTGTCCTGATTGTCAACGCGCTCAGCTGAGCCAGACCGCCTGCTTCTTCTGGCCAACAATACCTTCGAGGGGAATCGCGCCTGCGCGCGATAGGGGGCAGACAGCCCCCCTGCACGGTGCGAAATCAAAGCCGCTCGATAGCCAGTGCAATACCTTGCCCACCACCGATGCACATAGTCACCAGACCTTTGGCCCCACCTACGCGCTCCAGCTCATACAGCGCTTTCATGGTGATGATTGCGCCGGTTGCCCCAACCGGGTGACCCAAGGCAATCGCGCCACCATTCGGGTTAACCTTCGACGCGTCCAATCCCAGTTCCTGATTCACAGCCAGAGCCTGCGCCGCGAAGGCCTCATTGCTTTCGATCACATCGAAGTCATCCACCGAAAGGCCGGTTTTTTCCATCAGGTTCCGCACCGCCGGAACCGGTCCAATGCCCATAACCTCGGGGCGAACACCCGCATGGGCATACCCCAGCACGCGCGCCTTGGGCTTCAATCCGGCTTTCTCGGCCGCGTCCGCTGTTGCCAATACCATCGCCGCCGCCCCGTCATTGATGCCCGAGGCATTGCCCGCCGTCACGCGCCCGTCCTTCTGGAATACCGGTCGCAATCCGGCCAGGGTCTCGGCAGTGGTGGCCTTGGGATGTTCATCGACCTTGAAATCAACCATGTCCCGCTTGACCTTGACCTGCACGGGCGCGATCTGACTGTCGAAATACCCCGCCTCAATCGCCGCTGCCGCGCGGGTCTGACTGGTCACGGCGAATTGGTCCATCTGCTCGCGGGTGATCTGGTGTTCGTCTGCAACGTTTTCGGCCGTCACACCCATATGTCCGGTGCCAAACGGGCAATTCAGCGCCCCCAGCATCATATCCAACGAGGTGACATCGCCCATCTTCGCGCCCCAGCGCGCCTGCGGCACGATATAAGGGCTGCGCGACATACTCTCGGCCCCGCCGGCCACGGCAAACTCGGCATCCCCCAGCATCAGGGACTGCATCGCCGAGACAATCGCCTGCGCGCCCGACCCGCACAGCCGGTTCACGTTCATCGCAGGTGTACCATTTGGGATCCCCGCATGCATCGCGGCAACGCGCGACAGATACATGTCCCGCGGCTCGGTATTGATCACGTGGCCGAACACCACATGCCCGATCTGACCACCTTCAACACCCGAGCGTTCCAGCGCGGCTTCGGTGACAACCGTAGCCAGATCGATCGGAGCGGTCGAAGCCAGCGCGCCGCCAAAGGTTCCAATAGCGGTGCGGGCACCGTCCAAAATTACGATATCAGTCATGGATCACTCCTCGTGCAATTGCGCGCAGTATGCATACACCACGTCGCCCTGTCCTATGGGACGTCCCGTCACGGATGGAATTGACAACCACATATACAAGGCGCATGAAATTCCGTCATGACGGAGAATACAGACGATATCCTGACACGCCTACCCGCCCGCCTGAAAGAGGCACGTCGCGCCAAGGGCCTGTCGCTGGAAGCCGTGGCTAATCTCAGTGGTGTGTCGCGTTCAATGGTTAGTCAGATCGAACGGGGGGAAAGCAGCCCTACCATCTCAACCCTGTGGAACCTGACCCGGGCCTTGCAGGTGGATTTCGCCGGTCTGCTGGAAGAGACCGGCACCGCAAACCAAATCGAAGTGCTGCGAAACTCTGAAGTGCCAAGCATCGACAATATGGGGCAAAACTGCCGGATTCGCATCCTGTCCCCCCCCGAAGAAGCGGGCGGGCATGAAGTCTATGACATTCAGTTCGACAAAGACGGCGCATTGAAAAGCCAGCCCCACACGCGCGGCGCGCAAGAGCAATTGACGGTTTTGGACGGGTCGGTTCGCGTCACATCGGGATCGGCCACAATGGAGTTGAACCAAGGCGATACAGCGCGGTATGCGGCAGACGTCTTGCACTCGATCGCATCGCCCAACGGTCCCGCGCGCGTGTTCCTGATTGTGAAAAACGCCTGACCCCGACCGGGGCGAAGTTTGGGGGATACCTGTGTGTTGTGCTATTTTATGGCATTTACACGAATTGGAGTTACCCAAAATGACTTTGGAAGTGATTGGCGCTGGATTCGGCCGCACTGGGACGAATTCGCTGAAGCTTGCTTTGGAACAACTGAATTTCGGACCCTGTCACCACATGTTCGAAGTGCGGGACAATCCCGAACAACTGCCTGCTTGGAACCGTGCCGCACATGGTGAGCAAGCTGATTGGGATGCCATGTTTCACGGCTATCGCGCGCAAGTCGACTGGCCAGGCGCCGCATACTGGCGCCAGCTTTCTGATCATTATCCAGATGCCAAAATCATTTTGAGCGTGCGCGACCCTGATGCCTGGTTTGACAGCATATGGGCCACGATTGGACCATTCATGACCACAATGCGCGGACGGCACGACTCGGATCATGCAAACGCAATTGCCGAGATGTGCAGCAAGTTTATCGTTCATGGCATCTTCGACGGCCGGATGGATGATCGGGATCACGCCGTCAGCGTGTTTCGGAAGCATATCGAAAAAGTCCGCGACACCGTCCCGAAGGACCGGTTGCTGGTCTATGAAACCGGAAGTGGATGGAAACCACTGTGCACTTTCCTTGGCGTCGACATTCCCGAAGAACCCTATCCGCACACAAATTCAACCAAACAGTTTCAGGACAACGTGGCAAAACCGGAATAGACGCCTCCGAATCGAAAGCAATTTTCAGGGTTCTCCGCATGTTCCGTTATCGTGGATTTTTTTCTGTAATATTGAATTCCCCTATTTGGGAACCATATCCGTTATGTTAGATACGCGACTCATATAAACCGGAGACCGCCATGGCCGATGCATTCCTGTCCCACGTCACGGACACCCTTGCGCAGATTGAATCTGAGGGTCTGTATAAACGCGAACGAATGATCACCTCGCCTCAGGGCGGTGAGATTACTGTGGGCGACAAGCAGGTGATCAACCTGTGCGCCAACAATTATCTGGGTCTGGCCGATCACCCTGCGCTGATCGACGCCGCCAAGGGCGCGATGCGGCCCAAAGGGTTCGGCATGGCCTCGGTCCGGTTTATCTGCGGCACGCAGGACATTCACCGCGAGTTGGAACAGAAGCTAGCGCAATTCCTGAACAAGGACGATGCGATCCTGTTTGCGGCTTGTTTCGATGCCAATGGCGGGCTCTTTGAGCCCTTGTTAGGGCCAGAAGACGCCATCATTTCGGACAGTCTGAACCATGCCTCGATCATTGACGGGGTGCGGCTATGCAAAGCGAAACGCTATCGCTACCTGAACAACGACATGAACGACCTTGAGGCCTGGTTGAAACAGGCGCGCGAGGACGGAGCGCGGCACATCATGATCGCGACCGACGGCGTGTTCTCGATGGACGGTTACCTGGCCAACCTGCCGAAAATTCGCGAGCTGGCCGATAAATATGATGCCATCGTCATGGTCGATGACTGCCACGCGACCGGCTTTATGGGGCCGAACGGCGCAGGCACGCCAGATCATTTTGGTGTCGATGTCGACATTCTAACGGGAACCTTGGGCAAGGCACTTGGGGGGGCAATCGGCGGTTATATCGCCGGGCCGCAACCAGTGATCGATCTGCTGCGGCAGCGGGCGCGGCCCTATTTGTTCTCAAACTCGCTGCCACCCTCGATTGTCGCCGCAGGTCTTGAGGCGATCCGGCTGGTCGAAGAGGGCGAAATGCTGCGCGCTCAGTTATTCGGCAACGCGAAATACTGGCGTGCTGGGCTGGAAAAGCTGGGCTTTGACCTGCTGCCCGGCGAACACCCAATCATTCCGGTAATGCTGGGCGAGGCCACTTTGGCGCAGGACATGGCGTCGCGTCTGTTTGATGAGGGCGTCTATGTCTCGGGCTTCTTCTTCCCCGTTGTCCCGCGCGGACAAGCGCGGATCAGGACGCAGATGAATGCAGCCTTGACGAAAGACGAACTGGACCGTGCATTGGCCGCCTTTGGCAAGGTTGGCAAAGAATTGGGAGTGATCTGATGCGACCCAACACGATGAAAGCTTTGGAGAAATCCAAGCCCGAGGAAGGTCTGTGGATGGTCCAGGCCCCGGTGCCCGAAATCAGCCCCGAAGAGGTGCTGATCCGTGTCAACAAGACCGGCATCTGCGGCACCGACATCCATATCTGGAACTGGGATGACTGGGCCGCCGCCACAGTGCCGATTCCGATGATCACCGGCCACGAGTTTGCGGGCGAGATCGTCGAGATCGGGCGCAATGTGACAGGTCTTGAGATCGGTCAGCGCTGCTCGGGCGAGGGGCACCTGATCACCACCGACAGCCGTCAAAGCCGGGCCGGAAAATTCCACCTTGATCCGGGCACGCGCGGGATTGGCGTGAATGAACAGGGGGCTTTTGCCCAATATCTGAAACTGCCCGCCTTCAACGTGGTGCCCCTGCCCGAGGACGTGCCGGATGAGATCGGCGCCATCCTCGATCCATTGGGCAATGCGGTTCACACCGCGCTCAGCTTTGATCTGCTGGGTGAGGATGTTCTGATCACCGGCGCAGGCCCCATCGGCATCATGGCTGCCGCTGTCGCCCGCCATGCTGGCGCGCGCCATGTGGTGATCACCGATATCAACCCCGATCGCCTGAAGCTCGCGGAACATGTGGTTCCGACCGTGCGCACCGTGGATGTGTCCAAAGAAGACCTGCAAGACGTCATCGCAGAACTAGGCATGAAAGAAGGGTTCGATGTAGGGCTGGAAATGTCGGGCTCACAAATCGCGCTGGATCAAATGGTCGAGGCGCTGGTGATGGGCGGCAAGATCGCTCTGCTGGGTATTCCGCCCGGCAAATCCCCGGTCGACTGGTCCCGCATCGTGTTTAAAGCCATCACCATCAAAGGCGTCTACGGGCGCGAGATGTTCGAGACCTGGTACAAGATGATCGCCATGCTACAGAACGGTCTGGATGTCAGCCGTGTCATCACGCACGAGATGAAAGTTGACGATTTTGCCGAAGGATTTGCCGCGATGAAATCAGGCCGGTCAGGCAAAGTGGTGCTGGACTGGACCTGACGCTCTGGTACTGCGCGGGTTCAGCCCCTAAACAGGGGTGAACCCAGTCGTTTGGAGGAGCATATGGGCGATAAGGATGATCGGTATCTGGAACGCGGAATCGAGGACACTCTGGTCACCGATTTCGCACAGACCCATCGCAAGAGTTACGGCGATTTCCTGCAGCTCAAAACCCTGCTGAACCTGCAAAAAACCTTTCAGGACCCTGCGCAACCAGATGAGATGCTGTTCATCATCATTCATCAGGTCAGCGAGCTGTGGCTGAAACTAATGCATCACCAACTGGTCGAGGTGCGCCGATTTCTGCAACAGGATGAATTCGGCCCTGCGATGAAAAATCTCGACCGGGTCAAGGCCATCCAGCGGCAACTGATATCCGCCTGGGAGACGTTGCTGACCATGACCCCTGCGGACTACATGACCTTTCGCGAGGCATTGGGCAGTTCGTCCGGTTTTCAAAGCTATGGCTATCGCCAGATCGAATTCATTTTGGGCAACAAGGACGCCTCGACCCTAAAAGTCCACGAGCATGACCCGCAGGTCATGGAACTGCTGAACGCTGCGCTGACCAAGCCGTCATTATACGACGAGGTTCTGTTCATGTTGGCCCGGCAGGGATTTGACGTACCGCAGGACCTACTGGATCGCGACTTTGCCCAGCCCTACTCTGGTGATCCTCGCGTCGTGAAGATCTGGGTGCAGGTGTATCGCGACACGGACAAATACTGGGATCTTTATGCGCTAGCCGAGAAACTGATGGACGTGGAGTCCTTGTTTCAACGCTGGCGCTTCGATCACGTCACCGCGGTAGAACGAGTGATAGGCAACCAGCCGGGCACGGGCGGGTCCAGCGGTGTATCCTTCTTGCGGAAAGCCTTGGATTTGCGGTTCTTCCATGATCTCTACGATATGCGCACCGAACTGATGTATACCGACCAGGAGTAAGCGATGCTGTACCGGGGATTTTCGCAGGAAGAGTTGGAGCAGGAATATTCACCCCGGTCCATGATCGGTGGTGACCTGACGCCTTATCTGGACAGCTACGCCGCGCTCAGCGCGCAGCACCGGGCACAGATGGAAGTCATCGGGAATGTCTCTTACGGCGACGGTAGGGCTCAGGTTCTGGATTTCTTTCCCGCGAAGGGGGCAGGCGCGCCACTGCACGTCTTTATTCACGGCGGTTACTGGCAGGCGCTGAGTCAAAACGAGTCGGCAATGATGGCCCCGGCACTGGTTGAGGACGAACAGTCCTTTGCGACCTTGAACTACACATTGGCCCCCGAGGCGCGGATTGGCGACATGATCAACGAATGCCGCGACGCCCTGCTGTGGCTGGCCGCAAATGCGCCTGATCTGGGTTTCGATCCGTCACGGATCACCCTGTCGGGCCACAGCGCCGGGGCGCAATTGGCGGCTATGGTCATGGCAACCTCGGCCGATGCGCTGGCCCGCGCCGGGCTCCGCGTGCGCGAGGTGATCCTGATTAGCGGCGTCTATGATCTGGAGCCGATCAGCCTGACGTCCGTAAACGATCCGCTGCAACTGACCCCGGTCGAGATACATGATCTGTCCCCTATCCTGCACCTACCCGCCCCTGGCCCGCGTTACCATGTGACTGTGGCGGAACGGGATACCCCCGAATTCGTCCGCCAGAGCCGAGATTATGCCGAATTGCTGCGCAAAGCCGGGCATGCGGTCAATTTCGATCTGAAAAAGGGGATGCAGCATTTCGATATAATTATGCATCCGGAAACGTTTTTGGCGACGTCCCGATAGCCAAGAAAATTGGGTATCAGTCAGGTCTGGCCTTTAGCACACAAACCTGCCCATCCCTAACGAACCGAACGTTTTTGACGGAGCAGGGAATGTCCGGTTCAAGCCCGAAGCCGACGCAAGAAATCTTTACGTTTTTTGGGCGACGTTTGCCACTGCACTTCCGAGTAATTCGCACATAGACTGCAGGGGTTTCAATTAAACGCCGAGGTATCAATATGAAAACTGTACTGCCCTGTTTGACGGTAGCTTCCGCAATCCTACTGTCTGGTCAACAAGCCGTTTCGCAGTCTTTCAACGACACAGGCGATATTCTGGCGAGATCGGCCGAGATCGAGGACATTGAATACACGATCATGGTTCAACGCGCGACGCAGGCCGCAATCTGGGGAATGCCTGCGGCTGGTATGGTGGACTTCCTGAAAGGCATTCGGCGTGACCTCGGTGGCGACTACAACGATGTCGTTTACCTGAACAAACCCTTCGACTCTAAGCATGGGTTTTTGACAGCGAACGACGTGACCGCCTATGCATGGTCGTCGATGACATCTGAACCCGGTCCACTTGTGATCGAGGTGCCGGCGGCAACAGACAACGTCAGCTACTTTGGAACGATTGTGAACGCCTGGGACGTGCCAATTGTCGATGTTGGGCCGGACGGCCATGACAAGGGAGAAGGGGGCAAGTACCTGATGCTCCCGCCCGGCTACGAAGGAGAGATGTCGGTCCAGGAACTGACGGATGCGGGCTATATGCCCTTCGAAACTGATACCTACGAGTACGGCTTCTCTTTCCGCCCGAGGCTATACAACGGAGCGACGGATGCCGACGCAGCGGACTATGCGCAGACGATCAAGGTCTATTACTTATCGGAAGCGGATAACCCGCCGCCGAACACCTACCACGAAGCCTCTGAGGTTCCGTATGACTCGCTGCCCTACTACAATCATACCTACTTTCAGGACCTGAACGACTACATTCAAAACAACCCGATCCGTCCGCAAGACAAGATCATGGTCAATTTCCTGAAGGATCTTGGGATCGAAAAAGGCAAACCCTTCGAACCGACGGAACGCCAAATCGATGCTATGAACGAGGGGCTTCTATTGGCCTATGCCGCCATGCAGCGATACTTCGTTGAGCCCGGTTTAGCGACCGTTCCGCTTTGGGTCGACGAAAGCGGTGACTTGAAGTCGCAGTGGCTGATCTGGGACTTTGCCGAGGGGCAAGCCGAGCTTGGCTTCCCATACGAGACCGATACCGAAGTGTTGGTCGATGATCGGGCTGGTGGAAGTTACTTCTGGATTACCTATCTGCCCAAGAATCTGGGCGGTGGCACCTTCTATCTCACTGGTCTGCGCGACAGCGCGGGAGACATGTACGACCATACTCAGACATACAAACTGAACATCCCTGCAGATACGCCCGCCGAGGATTTCTGGTCCGTGATTGTCTACTCGATGGAGACCAAGAGCTTCATCCGCAATGTGAACCCAGTCGGCCTGTCGTCGCGGGATGTAGAAACAATGCAGGTCAACGAAGATGGGTCGTATGACATCTACTTTGCTCCCGAGGCACCCGAAGGACAGGAGAGCAATTGGATACCAACGACGGAACCGTACTTCTTACTGTTTCGACTGTACGGACCTGCTGACGGCTGGATTGAGAGCGGCTGGGTATTGGGTGATCTTGAGAAAATTTGAACACGCCCAAGTCAGAAAGCTGTCCGAGTAGCGGGTCAAAACGCGATTCCGCGTGATGTCTGCTTTGTCCGCACAGCCGACGTTATGTTGGATTCACCGTGTGGCAATGTCTGAGTTGCTTATGCGCGGTCGGGATTAGAGTCAGAAAATTTCGTTCAAGACAGTTAAGGTTCGTGGTATTTCACAAAAAACAGCGGCCCAATTGAGCCGCTGTTTTCATTTCCCATACAAAGCAGGATCAATCCAGCGTACGCGTAACCTCTTCGCGCTCGAAGATTTCGATCACGTCACCTGCGCGGATATCGTCGTAGTTCTCGAACGCCATACCGCATTCCTGACCCGACTGAACCTCGGACACTTCGTCCTTGAAGCGTTTCAGCGTCTTCAGCGTGCCTTCGTGGATCACCACGTTGTCGCGCAGCAGACGGACGCCTGCGGAACGACGCGCCACACCTTCGGTGACCAGACAGCCAGCGACCTTGCCAACACCGGTAACCTTGAAGACTTCGCGGATCTCGGCGTAACCGATGAACTTCTCGCGGATTTCGGCGCTCAGCAGCCCCGAAGCGGCGGCTTTCACGTCGTCGACCAGATCGTAGATCACCGAGTAGTAGCGGATTTCCACGCCTTTCTGGTTCGCGGTGTTCCGTGCCGACGCATTGGCACGCACGTTGAACCCAAAGATCGGCGCACCCGACGCTTCGGCCAGGCCGACATCGGTTTCGGTAATCGCGCCAACGCCCGAGTGCAGAACACGCACACGCACTTCTTCGTTGCCGATCTTTTCCATCGCCTGAACGATGGCCTCGGCCGAACCTTGTACGTCCGCTTTCATCAGAATCGGCAGCTCGGTGACGTTTTCGTCTTCCTTGGCCTTCTGCATCAGCTGCTCAAGGGTGGTCGCGGCACCAGCGGCGGCGCGTTTGTCCTTGGCGGCCTGTTCACGATAGGCGGCAATCTCACGGGCTTGTGCTTCGGTCTCGGTCACGTTCAGAACGTCACCGGCCTCGGGCGTGCCGTTCAGACCCAGAACCTCGACCGGGACCGAGGGGCCAGCTTCTTTGACGCGGTCGCCCTTGTCATTGATCAGCGCACGGACTTTACCGTACTGCTCACCCACAACGAAAATATCGCCCTGACGCAGCGTGCCGTTCTGAACCAGAACGGTGGCCACGGGGCCACGGCCCACATCCAGCTGCGCCTCGATCACAGCACCTTGGGCGGCGCGGTCGGGGTTGGCTTTCAGCTCCAGAATCTCGGCCTGCAGCGCGATGGCTTCCAGCAGTTCGTCCAGACCCTGTCCGGTGATGGCGGACACTTCGACGTCCTGAACCTCACCCGACATTTTCTCGACGATCACTTCGTGCTGAAGCAGGTCGGTGCGCACTTTGTCCGGGTTTGCATCCGGCTTGTCGACCTTGTTGATCGCCACGATCATCGGCACTTCGGCCGCTTTGGCGTGATTGATCGCTTCGATCGTCTGCGGCATCACTGCGTCGTCGGCAGCCACAACCAGCACCACGATATCCGTGACCTGAGCCCCGCGCGAACGCATCGAGGTAAAGGCCGCGTGGCCCGGCGTATCCAGGAAGGTCAGCGTAGTGCCGCCATCGGTTTTCACCTGATAGGCACCGATATGCTGGGTGATGCCACCGGCCTCACCGGCAACAACGCGCGCATCGCGAATCGCATCCAGCAACGAGGTCTTACCGTGGTCGACGTGACCCATGATGGTGATGACCGGCGGACGCGGCTGCAGATCTTCTTCGCTGTCTTCGACCTCTTTGATGACGTCTTCGACATCCGAATCGGAAACACGCGTGACCTTGTGGCCAAACTCTTCGATGATCAGCTCGGCGGTATCGGCGTCGATGGTTTGGTTCTGCGTGACCATCATGCCCATGTTCATCAGCGATTTGACCACATCAGCCACACGCTCGGCCATACGATTGGCCAGTTCGGACACTGTGATCGCCTCGGGCAGTTGCACGTCGCGGATTACCTTTTCCCGCTCGACCGGGCCGCCCATGGCTTTCTGACGCGCACGCTCCTGCTTGCGCTTCATCGACGCCATCGAGCGCTGACGGCTACCTTCGCCACCGGTGGCCTGACCCAGTGTCAGCTTGCCGGAACGACGATTGTCATCACGGCCCTTGCCGCGACCGCGCTGTTCGCGTTCACGGTCCTGCTTGCGCGGGGTGGCGGCCGGGGCTGGTTTGCTGGCCGGTGCGCGCGCCGCTTTGGGTTCCTCGGCAGCTGGGGCAGCAGCGGCACGTTTGGCGGATTCTGCCGCCTCTTTGCGCTTGCGCTCTTCCTCTTCGGCCTTGGCGCGGGCGCGCTCTTCAGCTTCGCGCTGTTCGCGCTCTTTTGCTTCTTGCTCGGCACGACGACGGGCGCGTTCTTCCTCGCGCGCCTTTTCGGCGGCTTCACGCGCTGCGGCCTCTTCGACTTCGCGGGCCTTGGCGGCCTGCAGTGCCTTCATCCGGCGCGCCATTTCCGCGTCAGAGATACCTGCAGGGCGACGCGACGGATCACCCGACGGCGTTGCTCCGCCACCCGGTTTGCCGGCGCCCGGCTTGGGAACCACCACGCGCTTGCGTTTGGTTTCCACCACGACATTCTTGGTGCGTCCGTGGCTGAAACTCTGTTTCACATTTCCGGGGCGTGCCCCACCACGAAGACCCAATGTCTTTTTGCCGTCATTCTCGCTCATAAAGCTTTTTACCCTTCCGCGCGGCCCCTGCCGCCGTCATCCGTTTCGCGCAAGCCACGCAGGCGCTGCGCTTCCTCTACAACACGTTTGGCGAGTCCACCAGAGGCCATGGCCGCATGAATCACGGTTTGGCGCCCAAATGCCTGTCCTAACTCGTCTGCGGTCAGCCAACCGATGTATTTTCCAAAGTGCGGCGTGCTGAGTTTCGACTTGCCGCGCCCCGATCCATCGCTGGCCTGAATCAGCACTTGTGCCTCTTCCCGGTCCAGCCATGTCTTGACCTTTTCGTACCCAGCGACCGCGTCACCGGACTTGCGCGCCAGGCTCAACAGCTCGATCACCCGGCGCGAAACCTGTTTTTCGACCTCATCGGTCAAATCCTGTGGCACGCTGACTTGCGCTTTGAACCCGCGGGCGAACAGCTTCTTGCCAACGGCCTTGTCCAGTGCAGCGCGATCCGCCGCCACATAGACTCCGCGACCCGGCAATTTCGCCGCGACATCCGGATAGACCTGCCCGTCCGGCCCCGTCACAAAGCGTATCAACCCATATTTAGGTTGAATGTCGCCCGTGGCGATGCACTTGCGTTCAGGTCCTTCGGACCGATCCTTATGGACGCCACCGCGACCCATGCGCGCACCCCGAGGCCTGAGATCAGGCCTCGGCCTCCTCGTCTACTGCTTCGCCATCTTCTTCGGCTTGTTCCAGCTCGGCGGGATCGACCCAGCCCAGCATGATACGTGCGGTCATGACCAGATCCTGTGCTTCTTCCAGCGTAACGCCGAAAGGCTCAAGCACACCGTCATCCTTGATTCGCTCACCATCGACCGTGGTCCAGCCGCCGGCCAGTTCCCAATCGGCGCAGGTGGCAAAATCCTCAAGCGTTTTTACGTCGTCCTTTGCCAGCGCTTCCACCATCTGGGGTGTCAGGCCTTCGAATTCAATAAGGCTGTCCTCGGCACCCAAGGCACGGGCTGCGTCCAGCGCTGCCTTGGCCTGGGCTTCCAGGAATTCACGGGCGCGGGTTTGCAGCTCCTGCGCAGTGCCTTCGTCGACGCCGTCAATGACCAGCAGCTCTTCCAGCTCGACATAGGCAACCTCTTCGAGGTTGGTAAAGCCTTCCGAAACCAGAAGTTGCGCGAAGAATTCGTCCAGATCGAGGCTTTCCATGAACAGCTGCGTGCGGGCTTCGAACTCTTTCTGACGGCGCGCCGATTCTTCGGCCTCGGTCATGATGTCGATATCCAGATTTGTCAGCTGGCTGGCCAGACGCACGTTCTGACCGCGGCGACCGATTGCGAGGCTCAGCTGTTCCTCAGGCACAACAACTTCGATCTTGCCGGCTTCTTCGTCCAGAACCACCTTGGAAACCTCGGCGGGCTGCAGCGCGTTCACCAGGAAGGTCGGCTGGTCTTCGTTCCACGGGATGATGTCGATCTTTTCGCCTTGCAGCTCGTTCACAACGGCCTGCACGCGGCTACCGCGCATACCAACGCAGGCACCGACAGGATCGATGGACCCATCGTACGAAATCACGGCAATCTTGGCGCGGGAGCCGGGGTCACGGGCCACGGCCTTGACCTCGATGATGCCGTCATAGATCTCCGGCACTTCCATCTTGAACAGCTCGGCCATGAATTCCGGCGCAGTGCGCGACAGGAAGATCTGGTGGCCACGAACCTCGCGGCGCACTTCCTTGATATAGGCACGCACGCGGTCATTCGGGCGATAGCTTTCGCGGCCGATCTTGTCATTGCGGCGCAGAACGGCTTCGGCACCGCCCAGATCGACGATGACATTGCCAAACTCTTCGCGCTTAACCGCACCGTTGATGATGGTACCCGCACGATCCTTGAATTCTTCGTACTGACGGTCGCGCTCAGCTTCGCGAACCTTTTGCAGGATGACCTGCTTGGCGGACTGAGCAGCAATCCGGCCCATTTCAACCGGGGGAACCTCTTCGACGAAGACGTCGCCGACCTCGGGCGCTTCCATGTACTGCTTGGCCTGCTCGACGGTCATCTCGGCCTGATAATTCTCAAGCTCTTCATCCTCGACCACGGTGCGAACGCGGGTGAATGTCGCTTTGCCGGTCTTGCGATCGATGCTGACACGGATATCCATCTCGGCGCCGTAACGGCTCTTGGCGGCACGGGCGAGCGATTCTTCCATCGCTTCGACAACCAGACCGGGGTCGATCATCTTTTCGCGGGCCACGGCCTCGGCGGTCTGCAGCAGCTCCAGCTGGTTGGCTGAGGTGATTGCCATCAGTTCGTCTCCTCTTCGGACCCTTCGGTCTCAATCTCGTCGAAAGCGTTTTCGTTCAGGGCACCGGCGTCCTTGCGCTGGCGCAACATTTCCTTGATCAGGTCATCGGTCAAAACCAACTTGGCATCGCTTAGCCAGTCGAATTGCAGACCAATGGTGATTGTCTCGGACCCTTCGGGGATGTTGATCAGAACCTCGTCGCCCTCGATCCCAGCCAGCTCACCCTTGAACCGGCGGCGGCCATCGATCAGCTCGGCGGTCTCGATCTTGGCCTCATACCCCTCGAACATCTCAAAATCCTTGAGACGGGTCAGAGGACGATCAATGCCCGGGCTTGAAACCTCAAGCGTATAGGCGTCAAGAATCGGATCTTCGACATCCAGCGTGGCGCTAACCGCGTTCGAGATTTCGGCGCAATCATCCACTTCGATGCCGCCATCAGGCTTGTCGGCCATGATTTGCATCGTGGTGGTCTTGCCACTCATCAGGCGGATGCGGACCAGCTCATACCCCAGATCTTCGATCACGGGGGTGATGATCTCGGCCAGCCGCCGATCAATCGCCGCTTTGGCTATCAGGTCGTTTGTCATCAGGTGCTCTACCCTGTCATACGGGCACAAAAAAACGGGCGCGCGGCCCGTCGAAATTTCCGGTGGAGCCCCGGACCGAAGCCCGACACGCCGCTGTTGCAACTGCATATACGCAGGGTTTCTCGAATCTGCAACCCCCGGTGCACGACGTGATCGGATTTACGCCATCCACCACCGTTCGGCGATGCGGCCATCGTCCAGTGCGCGGCCCGCCCCGATCTGGCGCGGCATGCCCACATGTGGGGCCACGGCCAGTGCCATATCCGATTCGCTTGGGTGAAAACGCAGCCCGCGCTGGCCTTTCAACTCGCCGCCTGAGGGCAGCGCCGCCACGTCGACGAACCCGTCGCGCAACGCCTCGGCCCGGACACGGGCGTCGGGGATGACAATGATTTCGAACGTCTCGGCCCACCCGGCCTTGCCGTCCTTATAGTGCCCGACCACCTTGCGGCCCAGGAAATGACGATCATCCTCGGCGCGTTCCACGCGGTAGCATCCGGTACCATTGGCCGCGTGCAAAGGCGTCACGCCTTGTCCGTCGCGGGTGATGACAAAGCGGCTGTCGGCCAGCAGGAACGGCAGGCCCGGATTTGCCTCAGCCAGTTCAAGCTGCACCTGATTGGGCGATACGGCTTCGACCCGCCCAACATTGCCCAGAACTGCCATCACATCCGCAACGTCCAGCGGCACGCCATCGTGAAAGGTTACACCCTCGCGCAGATCGAACTGCCAGACCCGCGCATCCGCGTCCGTGTGCCAACCCGTCGCAAGCTCACCGCGCAAGGTGCCATCTGGGGCAATTTCGGTCAGAGTATCAAACACCGCCCCACGGGCCACCTGTTCCAAGCTGTCATCGCGTGGCACAGCCAGCCGCAGTGCACCACCGGCCTTAGGCGTATCCGCCAGCGACGCCCCCGTGGCCGCCAGCAAAGCTGCGGCAGCACCCGAGGCAAACAGAGCACGACGGTCAATCCGGGTCATACCACCCCCTCGGCCACGCGATCCATGATCCGGACCAGCTCGGCGCTGATACCGGGTTCAGACAGGGCGTGGCCTGCGTTGCGGACCATCTTCAGTTCGGCATTGGGCCAGCGTTCGGCCAGATTCCACGCGGCCTGTGGTGGGCAGATCATGTCATAGCGACCCTGCACGATATGGCCGGGGATATGAGCGATCTTGTCCATCTGGTCCAGAATCTGACCATCCTTCTCTAGGAAGGCGCTATTGATGAAATAGTGATTCTCAAGCCGCGCAAAGGCCCGCGCATATTCGCCAGGGCTTTCCCCCGTCCCGCCTTGGGCATGAATTGAAGCCAGCGCGTTCTCCCACGCGGACCAGGCCCGCCCATACAGGATTTCCGTGGCCCGATCCCCCGAAAACAGGCGTTTGTTATAAGCAGCGATCGTGTCGGTCAGCTCAGCCTCGGTCAACAGAGCGGTGAATTTCGCCCATTGCTCGGGCCAGAACTTGCCTGCGCCGCCGCCATAGAACCAATCAAGCTCGGCCTGTGTGGCCAGGAACACGCCGCGCAGCACCAGACGGTTCACGCGATCCGGGTGCGCCTGTGCATAGATCAGCGCCAGAGTCGCGCCCCAACTGCCGCCAAACACAGCCCAATCCTCGATATCCAGTAGGGTGCGCAACCGTTCGATATCGGCCACCAGATGCCATGTCGTATTGTCGGTCACCGACGCATGGGGCCGCGACCGGCCACAGCCGCGCTGATCGAATAGAATCACCCTATAGACGCTGGGATCGAAATAACGGCGCATCGCCGGGCTGCAGCCGCCGCCCGGCCCGCCATGCAGCACCACAACCGGTATCCCCTTTGGATTGCCGCATTGTTCCATATAAATGCGATGCCCTTCGCCCATATCCACCATTCGCTGATCGAACGGGTCGATCGGCGGGTACAGATATTGCACTGCGCGCTTTTGGTCCGGGTACTTGTCCATTATGGCCCTATATAGTCCTTAAACGTAAAAGAGCATACGGAGACAGGAATGCAAGCGCATCCGAACACTGTGGATCCATCCGAGATCGCAAAATTCGAAGCGATGGCCGCAGAATGGTGGGATCCTCACGGGAAATTCAAACCGCTGCACATGATGAATCCGTGCCGTCTGGATTATATCACACAGCAGATCGCGGGCGAATTTGACCGGGATTTGACCGCGCCGAACCCGTTTCAAGGCCTGCGTTTGCTGGATATCGGCTGCGGCGGAGGGCTGCTGAGCGAACCGATGGCGCGCCTTGGGGCCGAGGTCGTGGGCGCCGACGCCGCCGAGGGCAACCTGCCCGTTGCGCGCATCCACGCGGAACAGTCCGGGCTGGACATCGACTATCGCCACACCACCGCCGAGGCGTTGGCCGAGGCGGGCGAGCGATTTGATGTGGTGCTGAACATGGAGGTGGTCGAGCACGTGGCAGATCCGCTGTCCTATCTGACCGCAACGCGGCAATTGCTGAAACCCGGCGGGTTGGAGATTTGTTCCACCATCAACCGCAACCCGAAATCGTATGCTATGGCGATCGTCGGGGCCGAGGTCGTCATGCGCTGGCTGCCG
This sequence comes from Ruegeria sp. BB1, assembly GCF_056539465.1. Taxonomy (NCBI): domain Bacteria; kingdom Pseudomonadati; phylum Pseudomonadota; class Alphaproteobacteria; order Rhodobacterales; family Roseobacteraceae; genus Ruegeria; species Ruegeria sp. BB1. Next base: position 89,010 of record NZ_JBQFVB010000006.1, on the reverse strand, counting down.
CGGGGTACGCATGAGTGGAACAAGTTCATCACCCCCGATGAGCTGTTCGACCTGCTCCGCCAAGCCGGGCTGGAGCCAGTGGACCGCAAGGGGTTCGTATTCAACCCGATTCTTTGGAGTTGGTCGATCTCGGACCGGGATCTGAGCGTCAATTACGTCACAGCCAGCATTCGCCCAGAGTAAGGACTTTTTATGTCAGTAATCCCCGAAGGTAGCAGCCTGTTCGTCGTAGACATCGAATACATTGTACCAATGAATCAGGTGGAACCCGTAATCGACTCGCACATGGATTTTGTACACGCGTCTTATAAAGATGGCCGGTTCCTGATGTCCGGGCCAAAGGTTCCACGCAGTGGCGGCCTGATCGTGATGACCGCCGACAGCCGGGAGGAGGCTGAGAAGTATCTGGAACATGACCCGTTCGCACAGGAAAAGGTTGCCAAATTTCGCGTGACCGAGTTCCGGGCGTCCAACCTGCATCCCGCTTTGAAAGCCTGACTCACTCGTCTTCGAGTCGGATTCTCAAATCCCGCAGCACCGGCAGCGTGCTGCGGACACGCTCCAGCCCCAGCTCTCCAACGACGCGGTTGATCAGCGGCGCAATCGACGAAATTGCCTGATCGCGCGCACGACGACCGGCGGGGCTGATCGCGACCATCTTGCGGCGGGCGTCGTCCCAGTCGGGGCGGATATGGATGTAACCGGCCCACTCCAGCTTGGCCAAGGTGTTGGTCATCGCCCCTCGGGTCACGTGGAACGTATTGGCCAGCTGCGCGGGGCTGCGCTCATCTCCGACAAACACCAGATGGTTCAACACCGAGAAATGCGAGATTTCCATACCCTTGGGCAGCACCCGGCTCAGCCGGTTGCGCAATAGTTGATCGGCGGTCAGGATCTCGCTGAACAGCGTGACCGCTAGGGCATTATGTTCGTCAGTCATGGTCCGGTTCTGGATCAGGGCCCGTCGAAAGGCCGCACGTGAGTCAACGAGGGCACCCGACTGCGCGCCTCTGACACAGAACTATCATCCAAATCGAAAAAGTGAATGCCTGGATCGCCCCCTGCGTCGACAACGACCTCTCCCCACGGGGCCACAACCATGCTGTGACCGTAGGTTTGGCGCGTTCTGCCGCGGGTTTTCGGATGCTCTCCGGTCTGTGCCGGGGCCAGCACCCAACAGCCGGTTTCAATTGCCCGCGCGCGCAGCAGTGATTCCCAATGGGCTGCGCCGGTGACCGGCGAAAACGCTGCTGGAATGGTCAGAATTTGCGCCCCCGCCTGCGCCAAAGCGGCATAGAGATGTGGGAAACGGATGTCATAACAGATGCTCAGACCAACCGTGCCGAAATCGGTTTTGGCCAGCACCGCCTTATCGCCAGGGCGATAGTTTTTGGATTCGCGGAAGGTCTCAGATTCCGAGACCTGCACGTCAAACATGTGAATCTTGTCATACCGCGCCACAATCTGCCCTTGCGGGTTTATCAAAATGGAACGGTTGGCAAAACGCCCATCGGCATCGTGGGTTTTGATGGCCAAAGACCCGATCAGCAGCCAGACGCCCAGCGCGGCGGCCTGATCTCGCAAGCCCGCCAGCGTTTGGTCGTCTTCTTCATGCTGCAGAACGTCGCGCTGCCGGGTTGTGCTGGTGGACACACAGTTCGTCACCTCGGGCGTCAGAATGAACCGCGCGCCCTGACCTGCGGCCTCGGCCACCATGGCGCGCACCATTTCCAGATTTTCGGCCGGGTTATCCGACGAAGTGATTTGCAGCAGCGCGGATTTCATCAGGCCGCCAAAAGACGGTCCAGCTTGCCCTGACGGTCCAGTTCGTACAGATCATCGCAGCCGCCCACATGCTGCGTCCCGACGAAAATCTGCGGCACGGTGCGTTTGCCGCCTGCGCGTTTGATCATCTCTGGCTTGCGCTTGGGGTGCATCAGCACGTCGATCTCTTTGAATTCGACGCCTTTCTGTTTCAGCAGTCGTTTGGCCGCATGGCAAAAACCGCACAGCGGCGAGGTGTAGATTTCAACCGGTTTCATGTTCCGTCCCTTTGGGTTTCGCGTGATCTTCCGCGAATTAGGCATCCTTGGCAACGCGTGCCAGTACCAACACGAAAATATGATTTGCACCCGCTGCATGGCAGGCACGCGCACAGGCTGTCAGAGTCGCACCAGAGGTCATGACATCATCGACCAGCAAGATATCCCGTCCTTTAATGCGCGACCCCTGCCTGGGATACGCCGAGATCGCACCGGCCAGGGTTTCCGCCCGCTGAGCAGCGGTTTTCCCGTCCAGAACTGGCGTTCGTGCCCGTCGGTGCAACAGGTCCGGGCACACCTCAATTCCCGTTTCCCACCCCAGATGCTGGGCTAGCAATGCCGACTGGTTGTACCGCCGCTTGATCAAACGGGACCAGTGCAGGGGTACAGGCGCGATCAGCATGTTGTCGCGAAATAGATCCCGCCCGGCTTGCGCCATCCACCTAGCTGCTGGCTTTGCCAGCTCAGGTCTGTCGCCGTGTTTCAAGGCCAGAATCAAGGCGCGCGCCTTGCCATCGTACATCAGCGCAGCCCGACCATCCTGCCAGGGGCGGGCCGTTTTCATGCAGTCATCGCATTCGATCCGGTGACCATCCACCTCGCCCGGCAAGGGCACCCCGCAGCTTTCGCATACCACTCCGCCAATGAAAGGCGTGTCGCGCCAGCAAGCACCGCACAGGCCGAAATCCGCTTCGGTCAATTCACCACATCCCAGACATCGCGGTGGATAGATCAACTCGACAGCGGTTTGAATCCGCTGCCATATGCGGTAGTTGCGCCCTATGAAACTGCCTGAGTCCAACGCACCCTCTCTGTTCGACCGCCCAGCCCTGATCCGACACCGTGCCCGCGCGCGGGACGAGGCGCTGTTTTTGCATCGCGCCGCGGTGGATGAGGTGCAGGATCGGCTCTCCATGGTTAATAAAACCTTTACGGCCCCGGCGATTGTGACGCCGTTTGCGCATATCTGGCAGGACGTTTTGCCGGAGGCACAGATCGTTTCGGATGACGATGTTCTGGACCTAGCACCCAGAGCGCATGATCTGGTGATTCACGCCATGGCGCTGCATTGGGCCAATGATCCGGTGGGGCAGCTGATCCAATGTCACCGCGCCCTGCAGCCCGACGGCTTGCTGCTGGTGGTGTGTCTCGGCGGTGAAACCCTGCACGAGTTACGCGCCGCCCTTGGGCAGGCCGAGATCGAGGTCACAGGTGGCCTCAGCCCCCGTATCGCCCCGATGGCCGAGCTGCGCGATCTGGGCGGGTTACTACAACGCGCGGGGCTAGCGCTGCCGGTCGCCGATACCGCTCGTCTGACGGCGGAATACCGCGACTTGACCCATCTGATGCATGATCTGCGCGCGATGGGAGAGACCAACAGCCTGTCCGGACGCATGAAACACGCCACACAGCGGCAGGTCTTTGCCCGGGCGCAGCAGATTTACGCCGATCACTTCCCGACACCGCAGGGGCGTTTGTCCTCCACTTATGAATTGATTTGCCTGACCGGCTGGTCACCCGATGACAGCCAGCAAAAACCATTGCGTCCGGGATCAGCGCAGGCGCGCTTGGCCGAGGCGCTGGGAACGAAAGAAGGCAAACTGTCCAATTGACGACCGGAGATTTCCGGTTATCTCAGCCAGATACAGTGAACTCTCAGGAAGCTCGAAATGTTTGACGCCACTCGCCCCGATCATGCCCCTGCGGACCACCCCAAGGTCAAAATGGGCCGCGTCGGCATCCTGCTGGCCAATCTTGGCACACCGGACGACTATAGCTATTGGCCGATGCGCCGGTATCTGAACGAGTTTCTGTCGGATCAGCGCGTTATCGACTATCCCAAATGGAAATGGCAACCGATCCTGCAGGGAATCATCCTGACCAAACGCCCGTTTAGCTCGGGCGAAGCGTACAAATCGATCTGGAACCACGACAAGGGCGAAAGCCCGTTGATGACGATCACCAAGGACCAGACCGCCAAGCTGCGCAAAGCAATGCAGGCGCGTTATGGCGATCAGGTGCTGGTCGATTTCTGCATGCGCTACGGCAACCCGTCGACCAAATCGAAAGTGCGCGAAATGGTGGCGGCGGGCTGCGACCGCATCCTGTTCTTCCCGCTTTATCCGCAATATGCGGGCGCGACGACGGCCACCGCCAATGATCAGTTCTTCCGCGCTCTGATGGATGAAGCCTGGCAACCGGCCGCCCGCACCGTACCTGCCTATTTCGATGAACCCGCCTATATCGACGCTCTGGCCGGGTCGGTGGAACAGGCCTATGCAGCGATGGAGACCAAGCCGGATATATTGGTTTGCTCCTATCACGGGATGCCGGAACGGTATTTGCAGCAGGGCGATCCATACCACTGCCAATGCGCAAAAACCTCGCGCTTGCTCAAGGAACGGCTGGATTGGTCGGACGATCAGCTTGTTTCAACCTTTCAGTCGCGATTCGGGCCTGAGGAATGGTTGAAGCCGTATACGGTCGACCACGTGGCCGAGCTGGCGCGGCAGGGCAAAAAAAACATTGCCGTGATCGCACCGGCGTTTTCCGCCGATTGCATCGAAACGCTGGAAGAGATCAACGAAGAAATCAAGGAAAGCTTCGAAGAGGCGGGCGGTGAAACCTTTACCTATATCTCCTGCCTCAACGATGATGATTCGCACATCGCGGCATTGGGCAAGGTGATCGGAGACAATCTGAAGGGTTGGCTGGACTAAGCAGCACCCATCAATCAGGCATGAAAAAAGGCGGTGGATCGCTCCACCGCCTTTTCTCTAGATGACGCTCGTCAAATTAGCTTGCTGCAACAGCTGCGGCAACTACGACCAGCAGGATCAGCGGCAGGATGATTCCCTGCGACGAACCTTGAGTTTCCTCTACAACAACCGGTGCTTCAACAACCGGCTCTTCCAGGTTACCGGCATAAGCGGTCGAAGCAGCAGCAGTCAGTGCAGCGGCGAGAACGAGTTTCTTCATATTAACCTCCAGAATTTGCACGGTTCCAAATAGTGAAACCGCACACCCAAGACTTACCTCGTGTTTTTTTCTAACCAGCTATCCGACTGGAATGCAATTGCAACTTGCGCCGCAAGCGGGTTCGTGCGCGAAAATGTCGTCAAATTAGCAACACTTGCGTGCCGACCTTCGCCATTGAAAACAATTCCGCGATATCCTCATTGAACAATCCGATGCACCCATTCGACGAACGGCGGCCGATTTTGCGCGTGTCATGTGTTCCGTGGATGCGATAATACTTCCAACTTAGATACAAAGCGTGCGTTCCCAATGGGTTATCAGGACCCGGCGGGATATAATCCGGCCATTCGGGGTTGCGCTTTTTCATCGAGGGCGTGGGTGACCAGCTCGGACCCTCGACTTTGCGGATCACACTTGTACGACCACGGCGCGTCAGCTCCTCGGTCAGAGGTACGGACGAGGGGTAAAGTTTATACACCCGCTGGTCGTCGGACCAGTAATGTAACGCGCGCGAGACGGTATCGACCAGAATGGCCCCGTTATTTGTGTTCGAGAAATAGGGTTGCCAATCCAACGCACGAAAGCCCGAGATATTTCGCCGCACATTGGGTTCCGCCTCGGGTGCGGGGCGCAGCGGGTCGCCGGGAATGTATTGCGCAATCGCAGGTGAGGCCAGCAGGGCTGAAGCCCCGGCCAGGAATCCGCGACGGGAAGCTACATGAATGTGTTTCTTGACCATGAGGGGCGGTCCTTTGCTAAGGCCAGTCTGAAAATCTGTCGTATTCTATTGCCAGAATGCTTCAGTCGCAAATCAAACCGGCAGAATCACGCAGAATGGGTCCATTGTGCGTTTGCTCAAGACGGTCTGTCACGCTATGCCGTAGATTAACACAATCATCAGGTCGATCATGACGCGTATTATTTCATTACTGTTTACCTGCTTTATTGCGCTGGCCGCATGTACACCCAGCAGCACCCCGACATATGGATCGGATGGCCGGCCGCTGCCGACCGTCTACAAAATCCGGGGCAATCCCGAAAAACTGCAGTTCCGCATGCTTGATTCGGTCAACGCATTGCGTCAGGCGCAGGGCTTGCAGTCAGTGCAGCTGAATTCGCAGCTTAATGCCGCGGCCGCCACCCACGCCAAGGACATGGCACGGCAAAACCGCCCATGGCATTTTGGGTCGGACGGATCATCGCCAATCGACCGCGCCCAGCGCGTGGGCTATTTTGGCACGTTCCTGGGTGAAGCAATTTCCGAGACCTATGAAACCGAAACCGAAACGCTGGCCGCCTGGATGCAGGAACCTGGTCCGCGCTCGGTGATTTTGGACCCCAAGGCCACGCAGATGGGTTTTGCATGGCATCAGGAAGGTGGCGGGAAAATCTGGTGGACGTTGGAAATGGGCGCTGGCGGTTAACCGCAACCCCATCCGAAAACGAAAAAGCCCCCGGAAAACCGGGGGCTTTTTTCATATCCTTAAAGGCTTAGGCCGCTTGCATAGACTGCGCTTCGGTCAAAATCGCATACAACTTGACCGGGTCCGGGTTGGCCCGCAACTTGGCGCAGACCGAGGTGTCACGCAGGGTGCGGGACACCAACGCCAGTGCTTTCAGATGATCCACCCCGGCCTCTTCTGGGGCGAACAGGGCAAAGGCGATATCGACCGGCTGGCGGTCAACCGATCCGAAATCGATCGGTTTTTCCAACATGACAAACACGCCTGAAACGTTTTCCAATTCAGCCATACGGGCATGCGGCAAAGCCACGCCATGACCCACACCAGTCGGCCCCAGGCTTTCCCGTTCCAGCAGCCCTTCGACAACAATCTGGGCATCAAGGCCCAACGCTGCCTCAGCCACATCCGCAATTTCCTGAAACAACCGCTTCTTGCTGGAAGCGGCGGACAGTACGCGAACTGCTTCGGGCTTCAATATGCTCGAAAGCTCCATGATTACGCTCCATGGCGATGCCCCCACATTTGCAGGGGCCTGCCTTTGCTATTCTTGCCTGTTACGGATCGATCCAGCCGATATTACCGTCCTCCCGACGATAAACGACGTTCAATCCGTCCTTGTTTTCATTCCGGAACACCAGCACCGGGGCGCCGGCCAGTTCCATCTGCATGACGGCTTCACCAACACTCAGCGATGGGATCTTGGTTTCCATCTCAGCCACGATCATCGGCTGCAGAGATTCGGGTTCGGCTGCCGAGTCAGATTCGTCAGAGGCGAGGATATAGGACGACGCCCCAAAGAGTTCAACAGGCTCAGACCGATCCTTGTGGTGATCCTTCAAACGCCGCTTATACCGGCGCAGCTGTGTTTCCATCTTGTCGCAGCAACCTTCGAACGCTGCATAGATTTCAGTTGCATGAGCTTTGGCCTGCGCCGTCAGCCCCGTAGAAAGATGTACGGTGGTTTCGCATACATATTCATGCGCTGAACGGGAAAAGACGACGTTGGCATCTGTCGGACGCTGGGCATATTTGCCCACAACCTCGCCCAGTTCGGTCTGCACGTGAGTTTGCAGCGCCGCGCCGATGTCGATCTGTTTTCCGCTGATTTGGTAACGCATGTGATCTCCTTCACAATTCACACCCATTCTTACGTCACGTTACGCGACGCACGTGTTTTTATCGGGTGGGGGAATAAGGCATATCCTGCAGTAGCCGCGCCATTTGCCCTTCCAGGAAGGGGCATCGTGATCCAGACGGAAACCGAAGAATTGCCATGACCCAATTGAGGCAAGAGACGGCGGGAGAGTCAATCAAAACAGACGTGTATATACGTGATTTCCGCCATGCAGTCGGCGCATTTCTGCGCAAGCCTATGATATACGGAAATTTTCACCCAGATAAACGCGCCGGACGTTCTCATTTTCGACCACTTCGTCCGGGGTGCCAGACATCAGCACCTGACCGTCATGCAGGATATAGGCGCGATCCACAATCTCCAACGTTTCCCGCACGTTATGGTCGGTGATCAGAACCCCGATACCGCGTTTTTTCAGATCAGCGACCAGGTGGCGGATATCGCCCACGCTGATCGGATCGACACCCGCAAAAGGCTCATCCAACAGCAGGTATTTCGGATCGGCCGCCAGACAGCGCGCAATTTCAACCCGGCGGCGTTCACCGCCCGACAAGGCCAGCGCGGGTGCCCGGCGTAGGTGTTCAATCGAAAAATCCGATAGCAGCTCTTCCAGCCGCTCTTTGCGGCGATGGGCATGGCGGACGGTGATATCCAGAACCGAGGCGATGTTGTCCTCGACGCTCATGCCGCGGAAGATCGACATCTCTTGCGGCAGATATCCGATGCCCAAACGCGCGCGGCGGTACATCGGCAATGTCGTCACGGTCTGCCCGTCGATCGTAACCGTGCCCGCCTCGGGGAAGACCAGCCCGGCAACCGAGTAGAACGTGGTGGTTTTGCCCGACCCGTTCGGACCCAGCAGCGCCACGACCTCGGACCGGTCAAGCGTCATCGACACATCGCGGATCACGGTCTTTTTGCTATAGGATTTCCGTAGCTTTTCTATTCTGAGGCCGGATTGCCCCTCGGCCACGGTCAGTTCAGGCCGCGCCATCAATTATTGCCCTGCTGCAGGATGGTTTTGACATTGCCTGTCATCGTTGCCGTGCCAGTGGTCAGATCAGCATTCATCTGATCGCCGCTGATGGTGCTGGGCCCCTGCGTTAGCAGCACATTGCCCTTCATCACGATCACACCTGAATCAATGGTGTATTCGGCCCAGTCACCCTCGGCCGCGTCGGGCGGGCTGACCAGAACCACATCTTCGGTCGCTTCCATCCGCTCGATACCCGAGCGATCCTCATTATACAGAACCAGCACCCGTTCAGCGGTCAGGCGCATTTCCCCCTGAATGACGATCACATTGCCTACAAATTCGGCCGAGCCGTTTTCTTGATTGACGTTGAGGGTTTCCGAGGTCACCTCGACCGGCAGCGAAGGGTCAGCCTTGACCGCGCCAAACGCAACCTGAGTCTCCTGCGCCGCCGCAGAAAAAGCACCAAGTGTCAGTACAAGGCAAAGTGGAACAAATCGAAAATCGAACACAGGTTATCTTTCTGCTTTTTCAGGCTCGTATATCAGCTTCACGCCGTCTGTAAAAATAATATGGACCGGTCCGTCCTTTTTTTCCGTTCCAAAGGTCATGCCACCTGCTGAAATGTTGCCGAGAATTCCGGTGCCGTGCACCTCACCCGGCGCGTCACCGCGAATTTCATCCAGCGCGGTGTTCAGCAGATCGGTTGTGATCTCGGTGCCATCGGTCGAGGTGATGACCACATCGCCAATAAAGGTTGCGGTGTTTTTGTCGGGGCGGATCATGCCAGAGTTGGAATCCAACGTGATAACGCCGCCGCCCGAAAGGCCCAGGCGGCCCCGGAACTCGGCCGCTGTCGGGGTGGAAACTTCGGTGCCCTGCGTGGCGCGGGTTGCTTGGATCTGGACCTCTTCGCCCTTGCGCGTGGTGCCGCGGTAGTTTGGCTGCGTCACCACCTGATCGGCCAACCGTTCGTCGATATCCTGTTGGGAAAAGGGCACGGACACATTGGTTTCGATGCTGCGCGACAGCAAGAACACAGTGGACAGCATCAAGATGGCCACCAACGGCAGCACCACCTTAAAAAACTGAACCATGCGTGAATGTCCGTCCACCGCTCAGCCCCTACCTAGCCCAGACCGACGCGCAAGCAGTCGTGGATGTGCAGCAGCCCCTCGGCCTGCCCCTGTCCTTCGGGATCAACTACAAACAGCGAGGTGATCTTGCGATCGTTCATGATCGCAACCGCCTCTTCCGCCATAGCGTTTGGTGCGATGGTCATCGGGTTGCGGGTCATCACCTCTTCGGTGGTTCTGTTCAGCAACCCTTCCATGTTCCGCCGCAAGTCACCATCCGTGACGATACCCATCAGGCGGCCCGCCTCGTCGGTCACGCCGACGACACCAAAGCTTTTCTGGCTCATGACCAGCAAGGCTTCGCTCATCGGGGTGCCAACAGGCACCACGGGCAGGTCGGCATGCATCAGATCGCGCACAGTGGACAGCTGCGCCCCCAGTTTGCCGCCGGGGTGGAAGGCGCGGAAATCCTCGGGCTGGAAGTCGCGGTATTTCATCAGCGCAATGGCCAATGCATCGCCCATCGCCAATGTCAGCGTGGTCGAGATCGAGGGCACCATGCCGAACCCGCAAGCCTCACCCAGCGACGGGATCAGCAGATGCACATCGGCCTGCTTCATCAACGTGCTTTCCGGCTTGCTGGACAGGCCGATCAGCGGAATGCCAAAGCGGCGGGTAAAGGCCAGCAGGTTTACCAGTTCCGGTGCCTCGCCCGAATTGGAAATCGCCACAACCACATCACCTTTGGAGACCATGCCCAGATCCCCATGGCTGGCCTCGGCCGGATGCACAAAATAGGCAGGCGTGCCGGTGCTGGCCAGAGTGGCCGCAATCTTGTGACCGATATGGCCGGATTTGCCGATGCCGCTGATGATGATGCGACCCGGAGCCTGCAGGATCATCTGCACGGCTTCGGCAAAGTGCTCGTCCAGACTGTCGGCCAGCACGTCCAGCGCGCGGGCCTCGTCGGCGACGACCTGTTTGGCGGTTCTCAGAAAGGACTCGTTATCAGTCATGAGTGTGCAAAGATATCCGTTTCGGGCCAGCCTGCGAGGTCAAGTTTCGCACGCATCGGCAAGAAGTCAAAACACGCCTGTGCCATCTCGGCACGGCCTTCGCGGGCCAAACGCCCGTCCAGCGCATCGCGTAGCTGATGCAAGTACAGAACGTCCGAGGCCGCATATTCCAGCTGAGCGTCGGTCAGGGTTTCGGCCCCCCAGTCGCTCATCTGCTGCTGCTTCGAAATATCGACACCAATCAGCTCCTGACACAGGTTCTTCAGGCCATGACGGTCGGTATAGGTGCGCACCAGACGGCTGGCGATCTTGGTGCAATAGACCGGCGCGGCCAGTGCGCCAAAGGTGTGGTACATCGCGGCAATGTCAAACCGTCCAAAATGGAATAGCTTTAACACGTCGGGGTTTTCCAACATGGCGCACAGGTTTGGTGCGTGCGTCTGGCCCTTTTCAACCTGCACGATATGGCTGTTGCCGTCGCCGCCCGACATCTGGATCACGCACAGGCGGTCGCGATGCGGGTTCAGCCCCATGGTTTCGCAATCAATGGCCACCACTGGGCCCAGGTCCAACCCGTCCGGCAGGTCGTTTTTATAAAGATGGTTCGCCACGGGGTCTTCCTTTATGCGATATCGCCCCCGAGATAGGAGGTTTGGCCCGTAAACTCAACGCCATCAATAGAATGCGACAAACATGCGCGGATTTCTTGACCCCAACTGCTTTGCCAGGAAAATGGATAAGGCCGCAGTGCGTCTGGCATTAAGCAGGCCCTGACGCGACGCCAAATTGAAAAAAGGTCCGAACCGCCGATGCTGAGTGTCCTGCGAAACCGCACCTATCGCCATCTGTTGGGAGCTCAGGTCGTTGCGTTGACAGGCACCGGTTTGGCGACAATTGCGTTGGGGCTACTGGCTTATGATCTGGCAGGTGGCGCGGCCAGTCTGGTGTTGGGAACCGCGCTGACGATCAAGATGGTGGCTTATGTGGTCGTCGCCCCACTTGCCGCAGCCTTCGCAGAGCGGCTCGACCGCCGCCGGATGCTAGTGACGTTGGATCTGGTGCGTGCGGCAGTTGCGGTCTGTCTGCCTTTCGTGACCGAGATCTGGCAGGTTTACGTGCTGATCTTTGTCCTGCAATCCGCATCCGCCGGGTTCACCCCGGCGTTTCAGGCCACCATCCCCGACGTGCTGACCGATGAGCAGGACTATACCAAGGCGCTCTCCCTGTCGCGGCTTGCCTATGATCTTGAAAGCCTGCTCAGCCCTGCTCTGGCCGCAGCGCTTTTGCTGTTCGTCAGTTTCGACAGCCTGTTCTGGGGTACGGGGCAGGGGTTCATCGCCTCGGCACTGTTGGTGGTGTCGGTTGCCCTGCCCTCACCCAAACCGACAAGACGCCGTGGTATTTATGACCGTACGACACGCGGCATTCGTCTTTACCTGAGCACACCCCGACTGCGCGGATTACTTGCCCTGACTTGGACAGCAGCGACCCTCAGCGCGATGATTATCGTCAATACGGTTGTAATTGTGCGGTCCGATTTGGGCCTGTCGGAAAGCGCTGTGGCCATAGCGTTGGCCGGGTTCGGCGGTGGTTCGATGCTGGCCGCATTTGCCCTGCCCAAACTGTTAGATCGGTTCATGGACCGCACCGTTATGCTAGGCGGGGCCATTTTCGGAACCCTGGCAATTGGTCTCTCTGCCATCCTGTTCGCGGCTATGCCGATCTCTCTGATCGGTCTCGCAATACTCTGGGCCTGCATCGGGTTTGGCTATTCCGCCACGCTGACGCCTTCAGGCCGGTTGCTGACCCGCTCGACCCGATCCGAAGACCGACCAGCCGTGTTTGCCGCCCAGTTCACCCTGTCGCACGCCTGCTGGCTGGTGCTATATCCACTGACCGGCTGGATCATGACCACAACCAGCACGGCGGCAACGTTGGGCTGGATGACCCTGATCGCGGCCCCCGGGGTTATGGTGGCCCTTGTGATCTGGCCGCGTTCGGACCGGAAAGCCGTTTCAAAAGAACATGCTGACATGTCTTGAGCCCCCCTGCCCCGGTACATTACACCTTGGTGCATCATGGATCAGCTAGACCGTCGCATCATCGCCGCCCTGCAGCACAACGCTCGCGAATCGACCACCAAGATTGCCGCGAAGCTGGGCGTGGCCCGAACCACCGTGCATGAACGCATCAGCCGCATGGAAGAGCGTGGCGTGATCGCAGGCTATTCGGTGGTTCTGAACAGCCCCGAAGACGCCCCGAGCGTACAGGTGGTCGTGCTGCTGGAAGTGCAGCAAAAGGAAACCAAGCGTATCATCAATCGGCTTGAGGCTTACCCCGAGGTCAAGCTCTGCCTGTCGATAAATGGCGAGTTCGACCTCCTGCTATCGGCCGAGGCCCCGCGGATCGAGGACCTGGATATTCTGGTTGATGATCTGGCCAAGATCCCCGGCGTGCTGCGCACCAATACCAGCGTTGTCTTCGGCCGCCGGATTGATCGAATCTGAACGGCTGATAACCCTCTGTAAACCCTAGCAGGATTAGCTTGGCCGGGACTGATCAGAATCCCGGACCGGCAGAATGCCCCATCGTTTGATCTTTGGCCTGAGTTTGCTTGCGTTGAGTGCGGCGCAACAGGTCTTTGCCATGCCCGATGCCAGCGGTGCGGGCATTTGCGATGCAGCCGCGCGCCGCGCTGCCCAATCCCAGGGTGTACCGCTGGATGTCTTACGCGCGATTGCGCGGGTGGAAACCGGGCGGTTGCGGGACGGGCAGTTGGAACCCTGGCCCTGGACCATCAATGTCGAAGGGCAAGGATACTGGTTCACGTCCGAGTTTGAGGCGAAATCTTACGTTTTCGACATTTTCAAAGCAGGCAAGCGCAGCTTTGACATCGGCTGTTTCCAGATCAATTACCGTTGGCACGGCAAGGCATTCCGGTCCATCGACGCCATGTTCGACCCGGATGAAAACGCCACCTACGCCGCCCGGTTTCTGAATGAACTGTATGCCGAGCTTGGATCGTGGCCCGCAGCCGTTGGGGCCTATCATTCCCGCACACCATCGCTGGCCAATGCTTACTCGGGCCGGTTTCAGACCGTACTGGCACAACTGGATCAATCCTTGCCCACTGCCCCGGAACGGGCCGCGCGCGACCCGTTTACCACCGCCGCAACCCCTCTGATCCCGGTCAACCTGCCGCAACCGGGTGGCGGCGCGCTGGGGTCGCTGGTTCCGCCTTCGGGCACTGCCACCGCCTTTATCTCGTTCAACTAGGAGGCATGCGTGTCCAAGATCGACGCCCGTTCCCTGTTTTCTCCGACCGTGCTGCTGGCGCTGGCGCTGATGACGGTCATCGTGATGATGATCCTGCCGATGCCCGCCTGGGTGCTGGATGTGGGGTTGGCAGCCTCGTTCGCGCTGGCGATCCTGATCTTTACGCTGACGCTGTTTATCGAACGGCCTCTGGATTTCTCGTCTTTCCCGACAATCCTTTTGGCCTCGCTGATGCTGCGGCTGTCGCTAAACGTATCCTCAACCAAGCTTATCATCGGAGAGGGGCACACGGGACCCAATGCCGCTGGGGACGTGATCGAAGGTTTTGCCGACTTCGTCATGGGCGGCAGTATCTTTCTGGGGTTGGTGGTGTTCGGCGTGCTGCTGATCGTAAATTTCATGGTCATCACCAAGGGCGCTGCCCGCATGGCCGAGGTCGGCGCGCGGTTCGCCCTGGACGGCATGCCGGGAAAACAGCTCGCCATCGACAGCGACATGTCCGCCGGGGCCATCGACCACCAACAGGCTAAAGAACGCCGCGAGCGTGAGCAGCAAGAGACGACGTTTTTCGGCTCTCTCGATGGGGCGTCGAAATTTGTCAAAGGCGATGCGATAGCCGGACTGCTGATCACGTTGCTCAACCTGGTGATGGGATTGATCATGGGTGTGATCGTCCATGGGATGCCAATCTCATCCGCGTTCGAGACCTATGCCATCCTGACCGTCGGTGACGGGCTGGTGTCGCAAATCCCGGCGGTGATCATATCGATCGCGTCAGCCCTGTTGCTGGCCCGCGGCGGTACGCAGGGGGCGACCGACAATGCAATCTTCTCGCAGCTGGGCCGGCATCCAGCGGCCCTGGCAACAGTTTCCATGTTGATGGTGCTGTTTGCGCTGGTGCCCGGCCTGCCCTTTTTGCCATTCATCCTGGGGGCGGGTGTTCTGGGCTATGCGGCCTATTACGTCCATCGCAAGCAAAAGAGCGAAGCGGAAGAGGCGCTGGCCCCAACACCGCAGAAAGACACACCGGTCTCGCAAGCCATTGGCGATATTTTGGACCTGGACGATGTGCATCTGGAGTTTGCCCCCGATCTGGTCAGCATGGTCCTCAACCCCGGCACCGGGCTGGACGCGCGCATCGCTAATATGCGGACCTATGTGGCCTCAAGCTTTGGCCTGATCCTGCCTGACATCCGCCTGACCGACCGCGCCGATCTGCCCATGGGCACCTATGTAGTCAAGGTCCAGGGCGTCGAACAGGCGCGCGGCGTGTTGAACCCCGATCTGGTTCTGGCGCTGGTACAGGATGACCGCGACATGCTGCCCGAGGGTAATGACGTGACCGAGCCCGTCTATGGCGCCCCCGCCCGCTGGATTCTGCCCAAGGATCAAGAGGCCGCCGCGCTTAGTGGGGCCACCATCGTTTCCCCGCCCGAGATTCTGGCCACTCATCTGCTTGAGATCATCAAACAGAACTTCTCACGCCTGCTGACGCTGAAATCCCTGCGCCGCCTTTTGTCCGAGATGACACGGCTCAGCGATCCGGTTCGGGCCGAGGCTAACCGCAAGCTTCTGGACGAGTTGATCCCGGACAAGGTACCGATCGACACGCTACATGCGGTGCTGCGTCTGCTGCTGGACGAACGGGTCTCGATCCGCAACATGGCGCTGATTCTGGAAAGCGTGGCCGAGGCGCGGCTGACCACCACCCAACCCGAAGGCATCTGCGAACTGGTCCGGCAGAGATTGGGTTTCCAACTGGTGGCCGAGATGAAACGCGAAGACGGATCGATCCCGCTGATCCAACTGGCCCCGGAGTGGGAGGATACCTTCACCACCTACCAGATCGACGCGCCTGCAGCGGGTCTCGACGTGGCGCTGCCGCCGAACCTGTTCAACAAGCTGGCCGATGGCGTGGTCGACAGTGTCGCGCAATCCGCCGATCACGGGCTGTTTCCGGCGTTGGTCACCTCGACCCGCCGTCGCCGTTTGCTGCGCACCATCATGCACGCGCGCGGCATAGCCAACCCGGTGCTGTCGTTCGAAGAAATCGGGCTCGAGGCGCGGCCTTCGCTGGTTGGAACGGTGCCCGCGTGATCGCGCTACCGCCCGAGCTTTTGCCCCAGCTGGGTGAGGGTTTGTGGCACCTCTTTGCCGTCTTCCTGCGTGTCTCGGCCATGGTGTCGCTGCTGCCCGCCTTTGGCGAGCGCAGCATTCCGACCCGCGTCAAATTCGGCATCGCGGCTGCCTTTACCCTTATTGTGACACCAGCGATTGCGGCGCCTGTTGCCCCACCCGGCCTGTTGCCAATGGCAGAATTGGTTCTGACCGAAGTGCTGATCGGGATGGCCTTGGGTATGTCGCTGCGACTGTTCGTGCTGGCCCTGCAAACGGCAGGATCGATTGCGGCGCAGGCAACATCGCTGTCGCAGATTCTGGGTCCAGCCGCTGCAGATCCCGTGCCCGCGATGGGATATCTTCTGACACTGGCTGGCCTGACACTGGCGGTTTTGCTCGGCCTGCACATCCGCGTCGCTCAGTTTCTGATCCACAGCTATACGCTGTTTCCAATGGGCACCCCAATACTAGCCCCGGACCTGTCGCAATGGGGGGTGCAGCAAATTGCGCGCAGTTTTGGGTTGGCGTTTGCGCTGACTATGCCCTTCGTGATCGCCTCGCTGATCTATAACCTTGCGCTTGGCGTCATCAACCGCTCGATGCCGCAGCTGATGGTGGCGTTCGTTGGCGCTCCGGCCATTACTTTTGCGGGCCTGTTCCTGTTGTTCGCGGGCACGCCCCTGATCTTGTCTGTCTGGTCTGATGCCTTTTTTGCCTTCATGCTGAACCCGCTTGAGGACCCAAGATGAGCGGGTCCGAAGACGACAGCGACAAGTCCTACGAGCCGACGCCGCAGAAGCTCCAGAAAGCGCGCGAAAAGGGTGAGGTTGCCAAGTCCAACGACCTGTCCGTGGTTGCCGCTTATGCCGGGTTCCTCATTGCCCTGTTCGCGGCCGGGCAATTCGGTGTGCAACATATGGGAAGCCTGTTTGTCGTGATGATTAATCAGGCCGACACAATCGCTCCCTTGCTGACCGACGGGCCCGCCGCAAGCCCGGTCGGTGGGATGGTCAAAACGGCGCTGTTGTCCGTCACGGTTCTGTTTGCTGTGCCCGCCGCCGCTGTTCTGCTCAGCCTGATCGCCCAGCGTGCGCTGATCTTTGCGCCCAGCAAACTGAAACCCAAACTGTCCCGCATCTCGATCATCTCGAATGCGAAAAACAAATTCGGGCGCGGCGGCCTGTTCGAATTCGCCAAGAGCTTTGTGAAACTGGTGATCTACGGCACCTGTCTGGCGCTGTTTCTGCGCTCCAACCTAAACGAGATTCTGTCCGCCAGCGCCGCTCCGGCGCGGTCATCGGTCATGCTGATGATGAATTTTCTGTTTCGCTTCCTGTTCATCGTCATCACCGTGGCGCTTGCCATCGGGGTGATCGACTATCTTTGGCAACATGCCGAGCATATTCGCAAGAACCGGATGTCGCGCAAGGAAATTCAGGACGAAACCAAGGATGCCGAAGGCGACCCGCATGTCAAACAACAACGCCGCCAGCGCGCGCAGGATATCGCCACGAACCAGATGATGTCCGACGTACCCTCGGCGGATGTGGTGATCGTCAACCCGACCCATTACGCGGTGGCCTTGAAATGGGCCCGGACGGCGGGGTCAGCCCCTGTTTGCGTGGCCAAAGGCGTGGAAGAGGTAGCCTCAGCAATCCGGGGTCGGGCTGCTGAGGCTGGTGTTCCCATTCATTCCGACCCGCCCACGGCCCGCGCCCTGCATGCCGCCGTCGAGATCGGACAGGAAATCGCGGAAGAACATTATCGCCCCGTCGCTGCTGCCATCCGATTTGCAGAGGCGATGCGCAAAAAGGCCAAAGGACAGATCAGATGAAACAAGCAGCCCTATCAGACCTGAAAAACGTTACAGAGGCCGTGTTTCAAAAAGAATACAACGCCCTGCGCCCCCTGCTAGAGGCTGAAGCACGCGCGCAACACCAATTGGCGCGGCTGGACGCGCAGGTCAGGCAATCACGCCAAGACAGCACCGCGGCCGAGGGGTACCGAGTCACTGGCACCGATGTGTTGTGGAACGGTTGGGAGTCGGCCACGCGCCGCCAGTTGAATATGGAACTGGCGCGGATTCGGGCGCAAAAACTGTCGGCGATGGACGCGCTGCGCTCGGCCTTTGGCCGCAAACAAGCCGTCACCAACCTGTCAGACGCCCAGAAAAAGGCACACAAACGCGCCCAGCACCGGAAATCGTCACCCTACTAAACAGCGTATAACCCCGTCAGAATCAAACGTCCTGACGGTTGACGCTCATGATCAAAACCTGAAACACATCATCGCCCAAATCCTTGCGCGCTGTCTCCAGCAACGCTTTGCGCAGAACGCTCATATTGTCCGATTCAGTGAATGCACCATCAAAACCACCGGTATTGGCGTGATCAAACATGACCTGCAAAAAACCGTCGCGCAATTTGGGTTCAAGCGCGTAGAAAGCTTCGGTCATGCCAGGAGTGATTTCAAGGCTCAGCGACATGGTGACCAACGCCGCGATCCGGTCCGCATCGACGACGGGCACCACAAACTGCTTGGTCAGTTTGAGGTATTCATAGTCGCTTTGCGTGTCCTTTTTCCCAGCATTGTCCTTTTTCTTGGCGGATTTCTCTTTGGGTTTTTCCGCCTTGGCCTTGGGTTTTTCCTGTTTTGCGGCCTCTTTCGGTTCACCGGAGGGCGCAAACACAACTCCGGCACCGATACCGGCCCCCAGACCGATCAGCAAGAATACGACGGGTAGAAGTTTCTTCATCACATCCGCTCCTTAATACGGCAGCACAGCATCCAGGATCTGCTGGCCATAACGCGGCTGCTGCACGTCAGTGATCTGTCCGCGCCCGCCATAAGACACGCGGGCCGAGGCGATCTTGTCATAGGTGATCTCGTTTTTGCGCGAGATATCCTGTGGTCGCACGTAGCCCGTCACCAAAAGCTCGCGCAGTTCGAAATTGACGCGCAGTTCTTGCGAGCCCGAAATCGACAGTACCCCGTTTGGCAGCACGTCGATTACGGTCGCGGCCACACGCAGCGTCAGCTTTTCCTTGCGCTTAACCGATCCTTCGCCCGTGCTTTCTGAGGCGGAATCGATCTCGACCGCGTCCGCCAGCGACGCCCCTTCCGGCAGATGATCCGCCGCGCGCTGTGGCAGGCCAAACAGGCCGACGATGCCAAGGCTTTCCGAAGCAGATCGCGAGCGTTCCGTGTCGTTCGAAAACTCAGCCTTTTCGTCCAGCTCAATCACGACCGTCAGGATATCTCCCTTTTTGATCGCCCGCTGATCGCCCAACAGCGATTGTTGCCCACCGCTCCAAAGTGAGGATCTGTCGACATTGCGCTGCGGCTGGGTGTGCAAAGGCAGGCCCGGCCACAACATCGCGACATGTTCGGGGGAGTCTTCGTTCGGAGTGAAGCTTGGCGGTTTGCCCAGATGATCCAAGCGCCCGCAGGCTGACACCGCCAGAATGGCAAACAACAGAGACTTCGAAAGTTGCGACATCATTTTACCTCGATTTGGCCGTCGGGCCGGATAAGGCCCGTCACAGTGGTACGGGAGGACAGGTTCATAACCCGGATACGATCCCCGGCGGCCCCACGACCCAGCGCGCGGCCTTCTGCGGTGATCGACAGCGGTGTGCGGTCAAAGATCAGGACAACCAGATCGTTGCGATCCACCAGGGCCGGTGGACCCACATCGCCTTCACGGATCGGGCGTCCGGGATACAGCGCGACGCGGGCCTCTTGCCCGATCAGAAACTCAGGCGTGGTTATCGCGCCGGGCACCTGCTGGGCCTTAAGCTCCAGATCGGTCGCCGAGATGATTTCCTTGGCGCGAATAGTGCGAGTCGGCACGACGATATCGGCCTGTACCGAGGCCGGCACCAAAAGGGCCAACATCAAAACCAGAAACCGCATCACCGCACCTGTGTGGTTGCGCCCATCATCTGGTCGACGGCGGAAATGACCTTGGCATTCATCTCATATCCCCGCTGCGCCTCGATCAGTTCGGTCACTTCGCGCACCGCATCGACCGAGCTGTCTTCAAGATACCCTTGCCGCAGCGTGCCCAGACCATCCTCACCCGGTGTGCCGACCACGGGTGCGCCTGAGGCTTCGGTTTCCTTGAAAAGATTGCTGCCAATCGCCTCAAGCCCCTTGGCGTTCGAGAAACTGGCCAGCGTCAGCTCACCCAACAACTGCCCGTCTGCCGTGTCGTCGAAATAGGCATAAACTTCGCCCGCAGCGTTGATCGAGATCGACCGGGCATCGTCAGGAATGGTGATCTCGGGCGCGACGGCAAACCCGTCTGATGTGACGATCAACCCCTCGGCGGATCGTTTCAGGCTGCCATCGCGGGTATAACCCGACTGACCATTGGCCAGCGTTACTTCAAGATAACCACGCCCTTCGATGGCCACGTCCAGATCGCTCCCGGTGGCCGACAAGCCACCCTGCGCCAACTGCACTGTGACGGCCGCTGGACGCACACCCAGACCCAGTTGAATTCCGGTGGGCAGAACGGTGCCGTCATTGGCGTTCACCGACCCGGCCCGCGCCATTTGTTGATAGTGCAAATCCGCGAACTCAGCCCGGCGGGCGTTGTAGCCGGTGGTGTTCGTGTTCGCCAGGTTGTTCGAGATCGTCTCGACCCGCATCTGCTGCGCGGTCATGCCCGTAGCCGCGATTTTCAATGCTCGCATGTCAAAATCTCCTTTTCACAAATCAACGCATCAGCGCCTTGAGCGCGCCGCGCAGACGTTCGTCTTCGGTTTCCAGAAAGCTTTGGCCCAGCTCATAGGCGCGCTGGATTTCCACCAGCCGGGTCACCTGCTCGACCGCATTGACGTTGGACCCTTCGAGAAAACGCTGCAGCACCACTGGGTTTTCGACCGGGTCAATTTCGCCCTCGGCGCGGAACTGCGTGCTGCCTTCACGCACTAGCGTTTTGGGATCGGCCACACGATAGACGCCGATCTGCCCCAGCAATTGCCCCTCGATGCTCAGTGTGCCATCGCTGCCAACGTCAATCGACGCAGCATCCGGCGGGATGAAAACAGGTGCGCCGTTGCTGTCCAGCACCCGGTGGCCGTCCATCGTGACCAAATCACCCTCGGCACTGGGTGAGAACGCTCCGGCCCGGGTCAGCCTGTTGCCGGATGGCGTTTCGACCATGAAAAACCCATCACCTTCGATGGCAAAATCAAACTGGCCGCCGGTTTCCGTCAGCAGGCCCTGCTGCAATGAAGTGTTGCGCGCCTCGGCCCGTGCCATGGACAGGGACGGGTTGCCCGGCAAGTCGCGGACAAACTCGGAAAACACCAGACCCTGCGCGCGATATCCGGTGGTGTTGGCATTGGCGATATTATTCGCCACCAGCCGCATTTCATTCATCAGGCCCGATTGACGGGACAAAGTGGTATAGGCGGTATCCATCAGCGACCTCCGGCGATCAATGGGATGAGGGTTGTGGTGAAAAACGTCACCAGCGTCTGGGTCATGAACCCCATCGAGATCCAGAACACGATGACGATGGCGATCAGCTTGGGCACGAAGGTCAGTGTCATTTCCTGTACCGAGGTCAGCGCCTGAAACAGACCCACGATCAGGCCCGACACCAGCGCCACCGCCAGGATAGGAACCGAGGTAATGACCGCGACCCACAGCGCCTGGCGCACAATGTCATAGAAGAGACCTTCGCTGAGCATCCGATCAGACCGGCATCCGCAGGATTTCCTGATACGCCTCGACCACTTTGTTGCGGACAATGACCGCCGTTTCCACGGCCAGCTCGGTCTGTGCCAGTGCCTGTACCAGAGCGTGGGGATCGGCCTGGCCGGTCATGGCGGCCTGCGACATTTGCTCGGAATGCTTCAGCGTCGCTGTAAAGTCCTGAAACGTTCTGCGCAGCCCTTGCGCCAATCCGGCGTGATCAGGATCGGCCTGCGTGGCCGGGCGAGCGACAGCGTAGTTTTGTGCCGCGGTCAGGGATCGGATATCCATTCTGGTGTCCTTTATTTTCTGAGAAGTTCCATCAAGCTCGACGACATCTGGCGTGACTGGTCGAACATCTTGAGATTGGCCTCATAGCTGCGCTGCGCCTCACGTGCGTCTGCGATTTCGATCATCAGATCGACATTCGAGCCACGGTAATGGCCGGTTTCATCCGCCATCGGGTGACCGGGGTCATAAATGCGCGAACCCTCGCGGCGATCCAGTTTGACGCGCCCGGCCTGCACCACCTCTTGTCCGTTTTTTTGCACCGTCTCAAACGGCACAGTTTTGCGGCGATAACCTGGCGTATCGGCGTTCGAGATATTCTCGGACACATGCCGCAGGCGGGCTGATTGCGCACGCAGAGCATTGGTTGAGGCGGCTAGGGAATGGGAAAAATCGCTCATGTCTTACACTCCTTATGACCGGCCAAGGCTGCTGCGCAGGATGTTCATCGAGGATTTGTAGATGGTCAGCGCGCGGTCATGCTGGCGCTTGACCTCGACCGCTTTGAACATCTCTTCCTCGACAGACACTCCATTGCCGTTTGGATCGCCCGAGGGCGCAACCTCAAACTCGGCCCAGGGCTGTGGGGCGGTGGCGCCGTTCAGATGACCCGCGCGGGTGGCGGACATCGAAACCTGACGGTCTGATTTTTCGAATGCTTTCTGAAAACCTTCGATATCGCGGGGCTGATAGCCGGGCGTATCTGCATTGGCCATGTTGCGCGCAATCACTGCCTGCCGTTGCCCGGCATGGGTTGCCATTGCGTACGCTGCCTTAAAGACGTTCAGGTCATAGAACATCGGGGCTTCTCCCTCGATCAATTTCAATCAAGGCTTAACCCCGATTCCTTTAGAAAGCGTTTGCAGAAACCCGTTGGAGAACCCACGATGTCCGATCTCGACCCGATGCTTCTGAAGTGTGAATTCGACCGTCTGTCTGCTGTGCGCCATATGGGACGCGTTACCGGCGTGGCACGCGGAGTCATTGAAATACAAGGGCTTGAAGGGCAGGCGCGAATCGGTGACCACCTGACATTGCGGCGTCGTAATGGCCCGGATCTGCCGGGCGAAGTGCTGCATGTCGAGGCCGACGGTATTCACATGATGCCAACCGCCGCGCCGGATGGGGTGTGCCTGGGTGACCGGGTGATTCTGGACCAGACACCCGCTTTCGCACCCGGCATGCACTGGCTGGGGCGCCTGGTCGATCCCTTTGGCAAACCGCTGGACGGGAAGCCCCTGCTTGCGGGTGTACAGGAACAGGGCATCATGCGTGCCCCGCCCCCCGCTGTGGCACGTAAACCGCTGGGCGCACGGATGGAGACCGGTTTAGCGATGCTCAACACGATGCTGCCCGTGGTCCAGGGTCAGCGCATCGGTCTGTTCGCCGGATCGGGCGTCGGAAAATCCACCTTGCTGGCAACGCTCGCGAAATCGATGCAGGCGGATGCCGTTGTCGTGGCACTGGTGGGCGAACGCGGGCGCGAGGTGAACGAGTTTGTCGAACATGCGTTGGGGGCAGAGGGGATGAAACGCTCGGTCGTTGTCGCGGCCACGTCCGACCAATCGGCGCTTGCCCGCAGGCGTTGCGCCTGGTCGGCAATGTCGGTGGCCGAGTATCTGCGCGATCAGGGGCTGAACGTATTGTTTCTGGCCGATTCGGTGACGCGATTTGCCGAGGCGCACCGCGAAATCGCCGTTGCCATGGGCGAAGCGCCTTCGTTGCGGGGCTTCCCACCTTCGGTCACGCCGCTGATTGCCGGGTTGTGTGAACGCGCGGGTCCCGGAGCGGCGGACCAAGGTGATATCACCGCCGTGTTCAGTGTTCTGGTCGCGGGATCGGATATGGATGAACCAGTGGCCGACATCCTGCGCGGGGTTCTGGACGGGCATATCGTGCTGAGCCGCGACATTGCCGAGCGCGGGCGGTTTCCGGCCATTGACCTTAGCAGTTCGGTATCGCGCAGCCTGCCGGGGGCGGCGACCGCAGAGGAAAACCAATTGATCTCGGAAACCCGCAAACTGGTCGGCAGCTATGAACAATCCGAAGTCATGATCAAGGCCGGGCTTTATGCCGAAGGCGCAGACCCGCTGCTGGATCAGGCCGTGCGCGTGCATGAGGAACTAGACGCGTTCTTTGGCAAATCTGAACCGGATGGAATCAAAAACAGCTTCAACCGCCTACAACTGATCCTGCGGCGGGCCAACGCCAACTTGCCGCGCTAGCGAAATCAGGACAGTTTTAAGTGTTAAGCCCACCTTAAGACCTGCCCCGCTACGCCTGTAGTCGGGTGATAGAAAAGGTGGTGGAGATGGGTGCGCAATCCAATGCGGCGCCAATCATCATCAAGAAGAAACGTGTGTCAGGTGGCGATGGTCACCACGGCGGCGCGTGGAAAGTCGCATATGCCGACTTTGTCACGGCCATGATGGCGTTCTTCATGTTGATGTGGCTGCTGAATGCAACGACTGAGAAACAACGCAAAGGGCTGGCAGATTACTTCTCGCCAACAATACCGGTGAACCCGGTCTCGGGCGGGGGCGATGGGGCTTTTGGCGGCAACAACATGTTTTCCGAAGTGACCATGGTGATGGATGGCTCGGGCGCGACCAAGCGGCACCCGACGATTGCGCGGCAAGCGCGGGGGTCGATCGGCGTGAATCCCGATGGCGGCAAGGAAATGTCCGAGGACTTCTCGACGCTTGAGGCGCAGCTTCTGGGGCATACCGGGGAAAGCATGGTGTCTGACAAGGTGCTGAAACATATCGTAACGCGCGTCACTGACGAAGGTCTGGTGGTTGAGCTGTTTGATACCGAAGATCAGCCGCTGTTCGAATCGGGAACGGATGAACCGACCCCGATGATGCGAGCGCTGGCCCTGCTGGTGACGCGATCTTCGGATCTGGTGACAAATGCTGTCTCGGTCGAGGGTCACGTCAGCGCCTCGCCCGTGGTTCTGGCGCAGGACCCGTCCTGGGATGTATCGACCTCGCGCGCGCAAGTGGTACGCCAACTGCTTGAAGATAAGGGTTTTGCGGGTTCTCGGCTGGATCGCGTGACCGGTCATGCCGACCGGGAATTGAGCGATGAAAACCCGATGGCCGTGCGCAATAACCGGATCGAAATCATCTTTCTGCGCGACACCTGAACGCACAGGATAGGCCGCATTTTAACTGTTAGCGCGCTGTTAAGGGGCAGTGCGTTAGCTGTTGCCTCAACGATTGACGCAACAGAAGGGCGTGCCAATGACGATTTCCTCCTCGCTGAATGCCGGTGTGGCATCTTTGAAGGCCAACGCCAACCGGCTGGCTACTATTTCAGACAACATCGCCAACTCGTCGACCTTCGGCTACAAGCGGGTCGAGACGGATTTTCATTCGATGGTCACCTCGGGTCAGGGCGGCAGCTACTCGGCGGGCGGGGTCAGAACCACCAGCCAGCGTCTGATCGATCAGCGCGGGTCACTGGTGACGACCAACAATTCAACCGATCTGGCAGTACGCGGCCGAGGCATGCTGCCGGTTCGCCCAAGCTCGCAAATCGCGGGTGGCTCGAATGAGATGCAACTGACCACGACCGGTTCTTTCCGCACCAATGAGGAAGGGTATCTGGTCACCGAATCCGGCTTGGTCCTGCTGGGCTGGCGCGCCAACCCGGACGGTTCAATTCCCGCGGTGCCGCGGGACACCCCGGCAGCGCTCGAGCCCGTGCAGCTCAGCGTCAATCAACTGTCCGGCGCGCCGACCACACAGATGAATCTGCGTATGAACTTGCCCGCAACGGCCACCGAAGCCGGGTCGCCGGGCGACACACAACCCCTGTCGGTTGAATATTTCGACAACCTGGGCAAATCCGAAAGCGTGGATATCGAACTTGTGCCAACCGTCCCCGGGGCCGGCAGCAGCAATGAATGGACCATGGTGCTGCGCGACTCAGCCTCGGGCGGGGCGGTGATCGGGGAATACACGCTGACGTTCACCGACAGCCGCACCGCGGGCGGTACACTGGCCAGCGTCGCCACCGTGTCGGGCGGGGCCTATGACCCGGCAACCGGCAGCCTTGTGGTCAACGTCGCGGGTGGCCCGATGGAGATCAATATCGGCCAGATCGGCGATGCGGACGGCATCACGCAACTGTCCGATACCTTTGCGCCCGTTTCGATCACACGCGACGGGTCGGCCGTGGGCACGATGACCAGCGTTCAAGTTGACGAAAATGGCTATGTCTATGCGTTCTATGACACTGGTGTCAGCCGCCGCATGTTCCAGATCCCGCTGGCGGATGTGCCCAACCCCAATGGCCTGACCGCGCTGGACAGCCAGACTTATGCGCCATCACGGGAAAGCGGCACATATTTTCTCTGGAACGCGGGGGAAGGTCCAACAGGTGAACTTGTGTCTTTCGCGCGCGAGGAATCGACCACAGATATCGCGACCGAGCTGACTTCGCTGATTCAGACCCAACGCGCCTATTCCTCGGCTGCTACGGTGATTCAGACCGTTGATGAGATGCTGCAAGAAACCACCAACATCAAACGCTGATTTGGGTTTTGACCCGGAAAGGGGGCCTGTCTGATGAATTTGTCGACAGCATTCAACAACGCCGTCAGCGGCCTGACGGCCTCGAGCCGCGGCACCTCGGTCGTGTCGGACAATATCGCCAACGCGCGGACGCCCGGCTATGCCCGCAGGTCGCTGGAACTGACGACAAACGTGATTTCGGGCACCGGGGTGCGCACCGTAGGCGTTATTCGCAATCAGGACCCGGTTCTAACCGCCAACCGTCGCACCACCGATGCGGAACTGGCCTACCAATTTGCAGTTTCCAGCTTTCAAACCAGTGTTGAGGGCGCCGTTGGCACGGTTGACGATCCCACATCGCTTGCCAATCGGTTGGCCGAGTTCGACAGCAGCCTGATCACCGCTGCCAGCCTGCCAGATTCTTCTGAGCGACTGGATCAGGTGGCCCGCGCGGGCCATGATCTGGCCAGCGCGCTCAATTCGGCGTCCGAAGGCGTTCGGCAGCTGCGCTCGGACGCAGATCGCTCCATTGGAAAGCAGGTAGAGAGCCTGAACCAGACCCTCAAGGATATCGTGAAGCTGAACGCCAAAATTCCGTCGGTCAAACATGC
This sequence comes from Ruegeria sp. BB1, assembly GCF_056539465.1. Lineage (NCBI taxonomy): Bacteria > Pseudomonadati > Pseudomonadota > Alphaproteobacteria > Rhodobacterales > Roseobacteraceae > Ruegeria > Ruegeria sp. BB1. The sequence goes on along the minus strand of NZ_JBQFVB010000006.1, from coordinate 61,804 downwards.
GGGTGGCGATATTGGTGCCCTGCTGGACCAGCGGCAGGTGTTGATAGATCAGGTGAATGAGCTGGTGCCGGTGAACGCGGTTCCGCGTGCGAACGACCAGGTGTCGCTGTACTCAGACGGTGGCCTGATCCTGCTGGAAGGCGCGGCTGCCGAATTTTCCTTTACCACCACGGGCGACACCAAACCCCACATGACGGTGGGCAATGGGCTGCTGTCGGGGTTGGAGATGAACGGAAACCCGGTGCGCACCGGCGGAGACAACGCCCAGATACGCGGCGGCGCGCTGATGGCGCAGTTTGAAATCCGCGATGAGCTGGCGGTTGAGGCACAGGCTCATCTCGACTCGGTCGCGCGGGATATGATCGAACGGTTCGAAACACCCGGTCTGGACCCCACCGCATTGCCTACCGATCCCGGTCTGTTCACGGATGCCGGCAACCGCTTCGATGCCACTGCGCCTGAGGGGCTGGCCTCGCGCATCAGCCTGAACACGATTGTTGATCCCGACACTGGAGGTGACAGCTGGCGCTTGCGCGACGGGCTTGGTGCGGTGGCCCCCGGCGATCCGGGCGATGCCACGCAATTGCAAGCCTTTGGCGCCATTCTCAGCGATGCCCGGCCCGTCGCGGGGTCGCCCTTTGGCACCGGGGACATGCGCGCCTCGGACCTGACCGAGTCGCTGATGTCCAGAACCGGATCGGACGCTCATACCGCCAGCCAGCGCCTGACCTTTGCCAACAGCGCGCAGCTGGAAATGGCCAGAATCGAGGCGGAGCAGGGCGTGGATACCGACCAGGAATTGCAGAACCTGATGGAGATCGAGCAGGCCTATGCCGCGAACGCGCGGGTCATCTCGGTAGTGGATGAATTGATGCAAACCTTGTTGAGGCTCTGATGATGAATTTGACGTCTATTGGCGATCTGGCGCGGGGCATGACATTGCGGACCCGCTCGACCGAACTCAGAAACGAAATCGAAACCCTGTCTTATGAGATGTCGACCGGCAAGGTTCAGGATGTGTCGGGACGTCTGGATGGTGACTATTCCCATCTGCTGGATCTGGACCGCAGCCTATCGCGTCTAGACGCCTATCAGATATCGACGGCTGAGGCTGGGCTGTTCACGGATGCCATGCAGCTGAGCTTGACCACGATTAACGAGTCCGTGACCGAGTTGACCTCCTCCCTTTTGTCCTTCGGCACGTCAAACCAGGCGGTCAGCCATGAAAATGCATCGGTTCAGGCCCGGAACGAGTTGGATACGATCATATCAGCGCTGAACACCCGCGCTGGTGGACGCAGCCTGTATTCCGGCGCGGCCACTGATGTCTCCCCCCTGCCGTCAACCGACACGTTGTTGAACGCACTTGAAACGGAGCTGAGCGGATACGTCACAACAGCGGATATCAGACAGGCGGCAGAAGACTGGTTCAACGACCCCGCCGGGTTTGACGCGGTGATCTACCAGGGCTCGGGCAATACGTTGGCACCGATGCAGATATCCGAGAATGAAAGCATCACGATCCCGATCACAGCCACCGACCCCGCGATCAAGGATGCGATACGAGATATTGCCGTTGCGGCGTTGGTCTCTGACAATGCTCTGAACTTGCCGCGTGATCAGCGCACTGCCCTGTTTACACAGTTGGGCGTCGATCTGGCCAACACCCAGAACGATGTGGTGAACTTGCGCGCTCAGGTCGGTTCAGCAGAGGCTCGGATCGAACAGGCGGCCACGCGCAACAGCGCCGCGCAGACCAGCCTTGAATTCAGCAGGAACAAGTTGATCGCTGCGGACCCCTATGAAACCGCTGCACAGTTGCAGACTGTCCAGTTCCAGTTGGAGAGCCTGTATTCCGTCACCGTTCGCAATGCGAACCTGTCGCTGGTGAATTTCCTAAGATGAAGCTTTTTGTTTTCCTACTGATGTTGCTGCCCGGGATCGCGTTCGCTGGCACGATACGCCTGAAGGATCTTGTGGATTTTGACGGGGTACGGGGCAATGATCTGGTCGGCTATGGCCTGGTTGTCGGGCTGAACGGAACTGGCGACGGGCTGCGCAATTCACCCTTCACCGAAGAGATTATGTCGAACATCCTGGAACGGCTGGGCGTCAACGTGAATGGCGAAGATTTTCGCCCTAAAAACGTAGCGGCTGTGTTGGTGACCACCAGCCTGCCGCCTTTTGCGCGGGTCGGCGGGCAGATCGACGTGACGGTGTCGGCCATTGGTGATTCCAAAAGCCTGTTGGGTGGCACCCTGATCATGACACCGCTCAACGCGGCCGATGGGCAAATCTATGCTGTGGCGCAAGGCACGGTTCTGGCCGGTGGCGCCGTGGCTGAGGGTGAGGCTGCTTCGGTTGTTCAGGGAGTGCCGACCTCCGGCGTGATCCCCTCGGGCGCACGGGTTGAGCGTGAGATCGATTTTGACCTGTCAACCTTAACGCAAATGCGCCTTGCCCTGCGCGAGCCGGACTTCACCACCGCCAGCCGGATTGAGAATGCGATCAACACAGAATTCAACCGCGCAGTGGCGATTATGCGGGATTCCGGTACGGTGGAACTCAACATTGCGGCAACCCAGTCGGTTTCAACCGCGCATGCGCTGGGTCGGATCGAAAACATTCTGGTCGAACCGGAAACCAAAGCGCGCGTCGTGGTCGATCAGCGCTCAGGGACCATCGTCATGGGGCAAGAGGTTCGGATTTCACGGGTCGCGGTATCACAAGGCAATCTAACCCTGACAGTCGAGGAATCCCCCATCGCAGTTCAGCCTAACCCTTTTGCCCGCGGCGAAACGGTTGTGGTCCCCCGCACTTTCGCCGGTATCGAAGAAGAAGAGGGCACTGGGTTGGCCGAAATCCCCGAGGCAACTACCCTGTCCGAGGTTGTGGCCGGGCTGAATGCGCTGGGCGTGTCGCCCCGCGACATGATCGACATACTGAAAACGATCAAGGCCGCCGGGGCATTGCACGCTGAGTTTGTAGTTCGATAAGCAAACAGAACCGAGCAGGTGGCGGGATCAGATGCCCGCCATCACTTGGATTTCCAGCTATCAAGCCAGCGGCGGAACCCGTTGCGCTTTTCTTCGATCGCATCACCGGCGGCATAAATCCCATCTTCCATATTCTCAAGCATCGGGTCGATACGGCGTTGCCGGAACCGACGCCAGCGCACCCAAATAGCCCAGACGATGGCAAAGAAAACCGTCAGAAAGATGATGTTGAACCATGGGATCAGCCGCACATCAGGGCTGTCCACCGGGCGCACCGAGACCACATTGGGAAAGATCGACATAAGCTGATTGCGCCAACCATAATGGCGCAAAACCACCCATTGCGGGTTATCCGCAGTCGACACGAGATTGGTCAGTTCCGCCTGTAGGTTCGAACTGTCGAGTTTGAAATAGGGCGGCCAGCCCCAGCCGGTATCCTCATTGCGATAAACGCGCGGTTTCCCGTTCGGGCGGAAGGTCTCCACAAATCGCACATCTCGGTTGACAGTCTGCGCGCCCTCTTGGCCTGTATCTTGCTGTGCCCAGAAGATCGAGTTCTCACCAAAATCGACGCGCCGCACCTCGGTTTTTACGATCCGCACCACATCTTGCTGTGGCAAGGTGTATTCCAGCACCGAGGCAACAAGCCCCCAAAACACGATGATGAATACCCATTTGACATAGACCATCTATCCGGCCCTCATTTGAAATTAGTAATATAGATCAGCAGGGCAATGGCCCCAAGCGGGATGACATAGACACCCAGCAGCAGTTTCTTGCGGAACGATTTGTCATATTGCCGCATTCCCCGCTCGAGAAAAGCCTCTCGATCACCGTGCAGCCCTTTTTTTTCCCAATGCGCGATCAACTTACGCCGACGGACGAGGCGGGAATAGATCGACAGCCCGACATAGATCACGGTCAGAACGATCAGCAGTGGAATTAGAAAACGGATTGCGACAAGCATTCAATTCCTCCCAACTGCGCCCCAGGGACCAACGCGTGCGATGATGTCATCGCTGATCCGGTCATCGCCGCTCATGTCCGGCTCATGCCCGAACAACGCAGCGCGGGCGCCCGCCTTGTCCACCTGATACTCGCGCGCAAGAAAGTCGGCAACATAGGCTTTCTTGGTCTCGGGCCAACCGGCATAGGTGTTGTAAAACAGTTCCTTGTGACAGATGAACATTTGGCGCGGGTCCAGCGGGGCCAGCTCAGCCAGCAGCATGTTCACCAGATCGCGGTTCGGCGTATCAGTGGCCCGCAACGTGTAGAAATAGGCCGGATGGTCCGAAGTGATGCGCGGCCACGGACCACCATCCTTCGCCCAGCGCAGTAATTGGCCCAAACCGTGATAAGCCTCAGGCAGGCGGTCTGCGTAATTACGGGCCAGCCGCCGCATGTCGCCACGATCCAGCCCCGTCAGGTCTACACCTGCATCCGCCGCCGCGTCGACGGTCAGGAAATCCATCTTTTGCTGCAGGATCGCGGTGGCATCCACGCCCCGCGCTTTGACGATTGGTTCGACCAAGTCGTTATAGTCAAGAAACTTGGCGATCTGGTTTCGCTGCGACGGCTCGAACGTGTATTTGATCTTCAGATCGTCGGGTTTTTCGCCCATGCAGATCGCCGCCGGATGGTCCAGATCCGGGAACAGATAGAGCCCGCCGAAATGCGCCGTCCAGAAGTTGCGCTGCTCGAACGCCGTGTGGCGCAGATGGACGGGGTTGCGGGTGACGTCGCCGGTTTCCCTGGCCGTCTCGATCATTTTCGCAATCAGCACATCGTCGAACCATGCGTCCTCTTTGGTTTTGAACCGTTCGACCATGCCCGCCAATTGCTGCGCCTTGCGCAGGGTGCCGCCAGCGGTGTCGGCCTCGATCTCGATCTTTTGCAGGTTGAACAGGTCGCGGGGCGTGGTGAGTTTGATGACCGAGTTCACCAGTTCTCCGGCCACTGCGTCGGTGGCGGTCAGGGCGAACAACTGCGCCTCGTTCATCTCGATAAACTCGCGCAGGATATCGCGCGAGGTCGAGAATTTGACGTTCAACAGGGGGCTGCGTTTCTGCTCGGTCGTCAGCAGGATGAATTGCCGGTTGACCCCGTTGGGGTTGAGGTAGAGCTCATCCTCCAGTTCAATCCCAACCTCCGGCGAATAGCCTGAGATATCGACATGGAAATCCGTCAGCGCCGTGGTCTTGCCCGCCAGATGCTGCAGCGCGCGGTTATACCGCTCGACCAGAACCGGGCTGGAGATGTGGACGAGATTGCCAAACATCAGGCCTTTTTTGATGAGGCGGATCATTGGTGCGCTCCTGCCGAACTCCGAAGCCCTGCCAAATGTGCCTGTTCCAAACGCCGGTTAGCTTCGGGCGTAAGTAGAGGATTACTACCAAGCGCTTTTCTGTCTATTAATTCAATATGATGGTGAGCGAGCAATTTTAAAGTTGGAAGGTTATCAAACAACTCAAACTCGGATGCATATCTTTTGAAACCCTCACCTTGAATAGATAAGCAATTATAAAAAATTAGCAGTAATTCCGCATCCGACAATTGCGATCTGAACAACTTGATGTGATGAGTGCGTACAAGGTCCTGATCTTCGGAAAGCACTCTGAAACAGTTGTAAAGAAATCTGAAGTAGTGACCTAAGTCTTTGCCTCTAGCGTTCCAAAAGTCTTTGTACGCGTAGAACAACGCGACTTGCTCGTCGTGAGTCTTGAGTTTTTCTCGATAAGCTTTGTTCAACTCTCTGTAAAAGAACACAAAACAATCCCTACCTTCTGCAATCAGAGCTCTTGTATCATTTGTAACTACATCTAAGCCGCCAACAATCTCAGTGTGCGTACGAAGTAACTCAAAAAACATAGTCTCAAATTGCTGGGACCGTAGGTTTTCATTCATAGTGTTAAACTCATCCGCCTGTCGTTTGAGTTCACCTCTTTGTTCGGAGAGTTCCTGACTCTGCAAACCAACGGTTACAATGATCCAAACAAAAGCCAACGCTCCAGCAAACCCGGCAAGCGTATCCCCAACTTCGTTTGGAGCAGCTTCCTTGAAGTACTCCCATTTGGTTACACCGCAGTCCTTTGCTCCCCAAATGTTCACATCACAAATCGGCGTGATTGCTGTCCACAACCCAAAACCCGCAATCACTAAGGAGGCCATAACGCCCCAAGTAATCGGGCTTCTCAAAAGTCTTTTCACCCCTTCCCCTCCAGATATCGCCGCTTGGCCTCTTCCATCCGGCCCATCTCGCGGACGGCGTTTTCGATGGCGACCTCGTCGCTCTTGTCGGCATAGCGGAACTCGCTGTCGGCGTAGCGGTTGATTTCCTGCATCACCATTTCCACCGTGATCGGCTGGCGCAGGTCCTCGATCATCGCCTTCTTGGTGTCGTAGTCGCGGAACAGGAACAGGTCGGGGTTTTCCATCCACTCGTCGGGCAGTTCGAAATCCATCGCGCGGACCTTGACCGCATCGGTGATGTTCTTGATCGCGCGGCCGGTGAAGCGCTCATCCGCCTGCTGGATCGCCTTGAGGTAGGTGCCCAGTTTGGCAATCGTGTCCATCTGGCCGATCTCGCCGGACACTCGGTCATAGACCTGCAACAAGGCGTCCTCATGCGGGCGGGCGTGGCTTTCGAAACTGGCGGCGACGGCCTTCTTGATCTCCTGCGCAGCATAGGCTTCGTGTTCACCCAAGGGTATGTCGTGGTTGCGGCCCATCAGCAGGTGCAGGATGTCGATGTAGTCCTCGCGCGTTTGCGGCCCGTCCACCAGAAACCGCGCGCCCGCCCGTTGACGCAAGGCGTCGTCCACATTCTCGGGGTAGTTCGAGAACATGCCGAAGGTGCAGTTGCCGCGCACAACGGTGTTGGCACCCGCAAAGCTCTCCATCAGCACGGCGGTGATTTCCAGCTGCCCGGCTGACGACTGCCGGTCGCCGCGCTTGCCCGCCAGCTGGTCGATATCGTCGATGGTGCCAAACCCGATGACCGAGGGGTCGATGATCGTGTTGATAAACGCCTTGGCGTTCTGACCGGATTTGCCCTGATAGCTGTCGATATTGTCGGTGCTCAGGTTCTGATAGCGGAACGGATAGCCTGCGTTCTGGCAGTAGTCATTGATTAGCCCGGCCATCATCTGGATCAGGGTGGTTTTTCCGGTGCCCGGTTTGCCATCCCCCATAAAGGTAAAGATGAACCCGCCAAGCTCCGCAAACGGGTTCAGACGGCGGTCGAAGTCATAAGCCATCACCATCTTGGCCAGCTTCATCGCCTGATACTTGGCGATGTGGTTGCCAACCACCTCGTTCGGTTTCTTGAACGTCATGGTCAGGGTGGTGGATTTGGCCTTCGAGGCGGGTACAAACCCTCGGATCGTCAGATCATCGGCCTCGATATGCCAGGCGGCGTTGTGGAACGGGGCCAGATGACTAGCAGATTGCGCGCGCAGGGCGGCTTTTTCCATTAGCTGTTCAGCATAGGCGCTGGTGGCCGCGATCAGATAGGCATCGTCAGGGGCATGTTTGGCCAGCATCTGGTCCAGTTCCCACAATGCGCCATGCAGGGCGAGTTGACCGTTGTCGGTCAAGACCTCTTCGATCTCACCAATATCGGCAGTGGTTTCGCCAAGATGCGAGGACATCAGATAGGCCAAGGCATTGCCGAGAGTATGCGAGGTGATCAGCGCCTCAGCTGTCAGCAATTCCGAAAACTCGGTTTTGCGCGCGGCGGGCAGATCGCCCGCAAGGTTCGCGCGTTTCAGGTCTGCCAGCGGTGTCTGTTCGGCATAGGCTTCAGCCACCGCCAGAGCAATGGCAACCGCACGGCGGATTGCCTGCTGCGTAGTGGCCTGCGGCGGCGAGACCAGCGCATCGCCATCTTCCGAAGCTTCGATCCGTTCAACCAGATGCACCCCGTCGGCCCGCACAGTACGCCTTGTCACTAGACCAGGGGTCGTGGACCGAAACCGCCGCCCCGTGGACACACCCGGTGAACGCTCGACCGTCGCATCAACCGCCTTCGCAATCCGCGGCGCGTGTTCAAACCCATTCAGCAAGGCGGTCGCCGCCGGATAATGCTTGCGTATATCCGACTCGCGCAATTCCATCTGATCAGACGTCAAATTCATCTCAAAACCGCCCTTGTTTCATCTTTTCAAAAATACTCTCGCCGAAGGCGAAATCCTCAATATCTCAACACCTGCCCGGTCTTGCTAACGACGAACTTGCGCACGTCGGCAAATCCCGGCGGGTTGCGCTCGGCCAGCACCTGGAACGGGCGCTGGGGCAGGATGATGGATCGCTGCGTGCTCGTGGCGCCGGTCTCGGCCCCCTGCCCGCCGAACGGGTCCAAAGCGAACACCTCGCGTTCGACGGTGGAAAACCACCCGGCGCGTTCTTCGATCACGTCTTCGCTCTCCAATTCTTCAGTGGTCCAGGCCAGCGCCCAGTCCTGACCTTCGGGCGCCTGCGCGTCTTCCAGCACCTGCCGCAGTGGCCCGGATTGCTCGGTATAGGCCGAGGAATACATCGGGCCCACGTGGATGCGGCGCAGGTGTTTGGGGTGCAGGTCATCAAAATCCTGATCGAAGCCCTTGGCGATGGTCACCAGTTTCAATCCACCCAAGGACTGCGCCATCAGATGCGCCTGCACTTCGGGCCAGCGGCGCTGATCCTTGGGCAGGGCCGTCTTGCCGCTGTCCTCAAGCTGCATCAGGTAGATGACCGGCAGGTTGATCTGGCTGTCATAGACCGCCCAGTGGATCATGAACTTGCGCCGCTCGCCTTCATTCCCGATCCAGTGGCATTCAGGATCGTTGCGGGACCAGAACAGCTGACCTTTCAGCAATTCCTCGTAATAGAGCCTTTGGGACAGTGCGAATTGCAGCTTGGTGGGGATTTCCTGTTCGCTGATGATGGTGCGCACCATGTCGGTTTTCAGGTCGTCCTCTGAGGGCATATTTGCCAGATGTACTTGCGCCTGCTGCGCGTCGTTGGCCATGGTCAGCAACTCCGCCGCCACGGGAAACCCGCTGTCGCGCTTGTCCATCGCAAGGCTGCCAAAAAAACGCCCCGTATCGCGCCCGACCAGCAGGTACTTCATGCTGAGCGCACGGAACGTGTAGAGCAGCCCCGAGAGGTAGCGCGACACGATCCGCACCTCTTGCTTGCTGATCGCGCCCTCGGCCTCCATCGTCGCAGCCACACGAAGGAGATGGACGGTGATTACCTCAAATTTGCGGAAATAGCGGCGCGAGGCGAAGGTGTCGGTCAGGCCGACATGGTCTTGGGTGGGGTTAGTCATTATCCACGCGCTCTTTTCTTTGTCGGCGGCCGAACAACTTCTGATCAAGCTGTTCAAGTTTGATCAGACCGTTGGCAAACAGAACGCAAAAGCAGAATGTCATCAATAGAACACCCGCTATCAATATAAGTTTAGCTATCAAAGAATCCGGGGTCCAATCAGCTGTCAGAAGAAGCAAAGTTAGGAACCCACCAAAGACAACAAAGAGAATCCCTATCCTGAACCTGTAGCGTATTCCTTTTGGCTTGCCTTTGGAACGGAACGTCACTGAAGCGCCTCACCCCCCATACAAGTTCTTATCATGCTTCTCGACAATCGACGCGAACCGACGGGCAAAGCGTTCATCCGCCCTGGCCTTTTTCTCCAGCACGTCGCGGGCAAAGACCATGTGGTCCTCATGCGCCTCAAGCATGTCGGCCATCTTCTGGTTGGTCGCGGTGCCGATGGCGGCCATGGCGGTTTGCGCCTCTTGGTCGGTCTGCACGCCGATCTCGTTGATGCGGTGGGCCACGTCCTGCTGCTGCGCGGTTTTCAGCGATTTGGTCAGGGCGTCATACAGCACCACGCGCTGTTGCGTGTCTGTCTGCAACTTATTGATCAGCACCATCTGCGTCGCCGCCTGGTTCTGCAGGGAATCGACCCAGGTTTTGCCCTTTTCGATATACCGCTCCAGCGTCTGAGATTTGGCCAGCTTGACCTGCTCTTCCTGAACCTTGGCATTGTACTGCTTGTTCAGCTCGGCCAGTTCGGTTTCCAGCTGGGTGCGCGCGGCGGCGTCCTGTTCGACGCTGATCTTGTTCTCCAACGTGATGATCGTCGGATCCATGCCCTGAATCTCGGCGCGCAAGGCTTCCAGTTCGGCCACGGTCGCCTCACGGTCGTCCAGCGTGCCGGTCAGGTTGTCCTCAACCTTTACCCGCTGCTCCTCCAACACCGACAACTGCCCTTCCAGCAGCTTGACGATCACGTCGGATTTGGCGATCAGGTCCTGCAGCTTGTCGTCGATATTGGCGGTGCGCATGCGCTCCTGCCGCATCGACTCGGATTTGGCTTTGGCGAAGATGCCGACAAACGATTCCCACCCGGTTTTCGATCGCATCTCGTCGAAATCCTTGGAAAACGCGTTGGTCACATCGTCCAGACCCATGATCAGTTCGGCGATATTGGCGTTCATCACCTCAGTATGGGCGTGCACATCCTCAAGCGTTGCATTTTCGATGTCGATATCCGCCTCGGTGGTGCCGATTTTGGCGCGGGCGGCCTCAATCCGCGATGTCAGCCCTTCGATCTGTGATTGGCTTTCACGGACTTTCGCCTGAGTCTCTTCGATCAAGGCATCAAATTGATGGTTCGACATCTCTGCTATCCCTTTTTTCTTTATTTACCCAATAAGATAGGGAATGTTACGGGTGTTTACATCCCCTTGGGTCCAAATTTCCTCCAGACTTTGACAAACTCAGCCTGAAAAAGATAGGCGTGATGCACAGCCTTGAACCGAAGGTTATTTGATCAAATCTGGATTGACCCGCTGGCGATAGTGGACATAGACATTCCCGACCCCACCTGATTGGGTGCGTTGAACCAATTTTCTGCCGGAGGCTGACCCATGCTGGACGCGACAACCGATCTGAAATCCCTTCTGAAAAACCCTGAACTGCTGGTGACCAAAGCCTATATTGGCGGTCAGTGGGTGGATGGCGACAATGGCACCCTTGCGGTGACCAACCCGGCCCGCGGGGATGTGGTGGCCGAGGTTGCCGATGTCAGCCGGGCGCAGGTGGCAGGCGCCATCGCTCAGGCCGAGGCTGCGCAAAAAGAATGGGCCAAGCTGACCGGCAAAGAACGCGCTGCAATCCTGCGCCGCTGGTTCGACCTGATGATGGAAAACGCCGAGGATCTGGGCAAGATCCTGACCGCCGAACAGGGCAAGCCGCTGGCTGAAGCCGTGGGCGAAATTGCCTATGGTGCCTCGTTCATCGAATTCTTCGGCGAAGAGGCCAAGCGTGTGTATGGCGAGACCATCCCCGGCCATCAGCGCGACAAGCGGATCACCGTGCTGAAACAGCCCATCGGTGTGGCGGCTTCGATCACTCCATGGAATTTCCCTAACGCAATGATCACGCGCAAGGCGGCCCCAGCGCTGGCCGCAGGTTGCGCCTTTGTGGCCCGTCCGGCGACGGAAACGCCGTTGTCAGCGTTGGTGCTGGCGCTGCTGGCGGAACAGGCGGGCGTACCTGCCGGCGTGTTCAACGTTGTGCCCTCGTCTCAGGCCAGCGAGATCGGCAAAGAGTTCTGCGAAAACCCCGGCGTGCGCAAGCTGACCTTTACAGGCTCGACCGAGGTGGGGCGCATCCTGCTGCGTCAGGCCGCCGATCAGGTCATGAAATGTTCGATGGAGCTGGGCGGCAATGCACCTTTCATTGTATTCGACGACGCCGATCTGGATGCGGCCGTCGAAGGCGCGATGATGTGCAAGTTTCGCAACAACGGCCAGACCTGTGTTTGCGCCAACCGCATCTATGTGCAGGCCGGTGTATACGACGAATTCGCTGCCAAGCTGAAAGCCGCAACCGAGGCCCTGCACGTCGGCGACGGCCTGAACCAGGGTATCACCACCGGCCCGCTGATCAGTGACGAGGCCGTCGCCAAGGTGCGCGAACACATCGCCGATGCCACGGAAAAAGGCGGCGTTATCCTGACCGGTGGCCTGCCGCATGATCTGGGCGGCACCTTCTTTCAGCCCACCATCGTCACCGGCGTGACGCAGGACATGAAGGTCGCGCAAGAGGAGACCTTTGGCCCGCTGGCCCCTCTGTTCAAGTTCGAGGACGAGGATGATGTCATCGCCATGGCCAACGACACGATATTTGGTCTGGCTTCCTATTTCTATGCCAAGGACCTGAGCCGCGTCTACAAAGTGGCCGAGGCACTGGAATACGGCATCGTGGGCGTGAACACGGGCATCATCTCGACCGAGCTGGGCCCGTTTGGCGGTGTCAAACAATCCGGTCTCGGCCGTGAAGGCAGCCATCACGGCATGGAAGACTATCTTGAGATGAAATACATCTGCATGTCGGTCTGATCCGTCGATATCCCATATTTGGATGCGCTTGCCACAAAAAAGCGCATCCAAAGCATCACCATACTTCAGTGGGCGGTGCCGCCCGCGCCTCAGCAATACTCTGTTCAGGTCGATTGGGTCGGTAACCGAAGGAACCAACTTTCGAGCCCTGCTTGGGGTTGGTTCCGCGAAATTATTTGTGGGACTTTTCTATTAATGTCTGTTTTGAGCCCTTATATACCTCGCTTCATTAAATAGATTTGAGAATTTCAGGAGGGTTCGAAGTTACGACATCAATCGTATGGTCAAGCGTGTTGATCTGATAGTGTATCAAATCTCCGGGAAATTCTGATGTCGCCCAAGTACTTCGTTCCACAAACTCCAAGTAAAATGATTTCGAGAAAATTCGAAGCCAACCCTCGACCGAAATTTCTTGATCGCCTTGTTGAGCAAACATTTCAGCAGTCACCGAATACGCAACGAAGTCATAAAAGCTTAAGCGCAACTCATCGCTTTCGGGCTTGATTTCAAGGGGATATACGCCGTCAATTCCGCCAACGCTTTCTGGTTCAGAGGCCTTTGTTGCAGCAGCTATGTCCACGACCAACAAGCTTTGATTGATGGGCTGAATCCGCTTGGTTTGCCAATTCTCGCTGCCGTTAGCCCAAACAACAGTCGGATGATCGTTAGTCTTCCAAAAGTCAGTCATTAAGTATCTCAACTACAGCGACTAAGAGACAGCCTATTTCACCCTAGTTGGCGGGAACCGAAACTAGCAACAGCAGTTTTGTCCGCATAGCGGCCACTAGCGAGCTTACAAACAACGCCCCGCGTCTGGAGGAACGCGGGGCGCATGGTGCGACGACCCAGAGAGGAGGAGATCGCCGCGGCGTGTGGGTTGACCGCCTTAGTTCACGGCTTTGGCGTCGACCACATCCTTTTCAATGGCGTTGGCCGAAGCGATCTCGATCCGGCGCGGTTTCAGGGCCTCGGGCACCTCGCGCTTCAGGTCAATGTTCAGCATGCCGTTTTCGTGGTTGGCGCCGGTGACGCGCACGTGATCGGCCAGCGCAAAGCGGCGCTCGAACGCGCGGGTGGCGATGCCGCGGTGCAGGTAGCTGCGCTCTTGGTCTTCGGCGGCTTTCTTACCGGCGACGATCAGCGCGTTTTCCTTAACTTCGACCGACAGGTCATTTTCCGAAAAACCGGCGACAGCGACCGAAATGCGATAGGTGTCGGCATCGGTTTTTTCGATGTTGTAAGGCGGATAGCTGGGCTGAGCCACGTCATTGGTCAGAACGCGGTCCATCATGTCTGCGATCTGGTCGAAACCAATGGTTGCGCGGTGCAGCGGTGCAAAATCAAAAGTACGCATGTGTCATATCCTCATATCTGAGCGATCTACGATTTGCCCTCCGTTCGGACGGGCGATTGAGTATGCCAGGCCCCGTTCACGGCGACCCGGTACAATTCACATGGGGAGCATTTTGAACGAGTTCAAGACCCGTCGGATGAGATGAATTTGGCACCGGAACTGGACTTGTCCGACCCCACCTGCAACCGGCGGATCTTGGCCTTGGGCTGGGGTGCATCTCGGCGCAGGTCAGCTTTCAAATCAGAAACGATCCCAGACAGTTCCATGCCATACCCGACCTTGCGCCGACCATCAAAACCACCCGCGGATACAACCGACAGAATCTGCCAGCGCGGTCCCTTTTTTGCCAGAATGGCCGACCCCGAAGACCCAAAGGTTACGTCACAGTCAAAGCTGATCAGCCCGCGACCGCGTTGAAGGATGCTGCACGAACGCTGGCGCGTAATAGCCTCGGATCGGCCTTGCCCGTAGGATGCAACGCTGATCTCGTTGTCGTTGATCCGTCCCTCGTACAACGCAAACGGATCGGCGACGCCGTGCGGGACCGGGGCATCCAGACGCATCAGCGCCACATCGATGCGAACTCGCGGTGCCGAGACCGGCGCATTGGCCACAAAATCCGGATGGGTGGCGATCTGGATGACTTTGCGGTCGGCCAGAGAATTACCGTTGCTCAATCCGGCACGGAACGTCACTTCTCCGGGTTTATAGGGCCGGCCGGTGGCCTTATCCAACGCACAATGAGCCGCCGTCAGAACCAGATCCCGTGCAATCAGCGTGCCGGTGCAAAAGCCCTTATTGCCGATATCCAGACGGCCCACCGCCTCCCAGCCATAAAGGTCGTCACGATCCGTCAGCTTGCGTTTTGCGGTTTGCGAATGGGATGCAGTCGACAAGACAGACAAGCATAACAATGTGCCCAGCAGAATTCGTATCATGGCTTGATGAACCTCGCGCCAATGTTTCTTTTGGATGTACCCTCAGGGGTCGCAGCCAGAAACCCGCGCCCAGCCGACAGTTCAGCTTGCAACAGGCGCAGCGACCCTTCGACCGGGGTACCGACGGCAACGCGCTGGCCGTTCAACTCGGCCTTGGCAGCCACCACGGACACGATGCGCGGGCGGTCACCCTCAAAGGAAAAAACCGGCGCGCCCGAAGAGCCGAACTCGACATCGCAGGACATCACCAGAACTTCTGACCGGCGGGTCATGACCGAGCAGACCTCTTGCAGCGCCGGGGCTTCGGCCCTGTCCTGCCCGTACGAGACAACGCCCACCTCTTCCCCACGACGGGGACGATCGCCGGTTTCAAACGGGATCACAGTGGTGTTGCGAATGGGTTGCCACAACTCGATCAGTGCAATGTCATTGCGCAACCGTGCCGTCGAAGTTTCGTTGTCATAGCGATAGTCCGGATGCACCACCGCCTGCCGCGCCGCACGATAGGCGGACGCGCGGCCCAGACGCCACGCGGCCCAAAACTCGACCCCGGACAGATCGATCCGCTGACCGGTTGTTTTGTCGTACAGGCAATGCGCGGCGGTCAGCACCAAAGTAGGTGAGATCAGCGTACCCGTGCAAAACCCCGATCCGTTTATATCCAGACGGCCAACAGCCATCCACGCCCGCCCGGCATCGGTGGTATCCAGGCTTTTTAGCCCACTATCCTGCGCCGCGGCCGCTATCGGCATCAATGCCAGCGCTAAAGCCCTGATCCAGTTTTGCAAGCGGTTCTCCGGCGTTGCTGTTGGATCACCTTCCTACGGTCGTGGTGGGGCGAAAATAGGGCAGCCGTGCCGGGTTTGGTTTCGTCCGAAAACTGATGCGCCGCTGCATCAACCGGGCTTATCTGAGGATCGGAATCTTTGCCCCATCACCCGGTTGCAAGGCCCGTGGTTTGGGGCCACCGGTGGCCCAGTCCAACAATTCAACCGTGTGCAAAACCGGAATATCTGTGCCCGAGCCGATTTGCATCATGCAACCAATATTGCCAGCCGCGATCATGTCCGGTCTCTTCGCCTCAAGCGTTTTCACTTTGCGCTGCTTCAACTGGCCCGAGATTTCCGGCTGCATCAGGTTATACGTACCAGCGCTGCCACAGCACAAATGGCTGTCAGCAGGCTCTAATACCGTGAATCCAGCCTTTTTCAACAAAGTCTTGGGATGAGTTTTGATCTGTTGCCCATGCTGCAGAGAACATGCCGCGTGATAGGCAACAGTCAAGTTCTGGTTCGTACCTTCGGGAAGGTCCAGAAGCATCAGCAATTCGCTGACATCCATCGCGATATCCGCCACCCGCGCGGCGCCTTCCGCCAGCGGATCGTTTCGGAACATGTGCCCGTAATCCTTGACCGTCGTGCCGCAACCCGAGGTGTTGATAACAATGGCGTCCAACCCACCGCCATCCATCTCGGCCGTCCAGGCCTTTATATTGGCTTGGGCCGCTTTGTGACTGTCGCCGGTCTTGCCCATGTGATGGGTCAGCGCGCCACAGCACCCGGCTCCTTTGGCAACCACAACCTCACACCCCAACCGGGTCAGCAGGCGAATGGTTGCGTCGTTGATATCGGTGTTCAGCGCCTTTTGCGCACAGCCCGTCATCAAAGCCACGCGTTTCTTGCGCGGTCCCTTGGACACAAAGCTTTGCGGGTCGTCATTTCGGCTGACCGGAGGGATATGCTTGGGCGCCATATCTAACATCGCCCGCAGCCGCGCATCCGGCATGAGGAAACGAAGCGGGCGACCCAGTTTCGCCCCTAGTAGCGCCCAGCGGAATCGTGTCGGGTAGGGCAGAATTTGCGCCAGTATCCAGCGCAGCGCACGATCACTGAAGGGGCGATTGTAATTCTGTTCGATATAGTCCCGCGCGTGATCAACCAGATGCATGTAATGCACGCCGGACGGACAAGTTGTCATACAGGCCAGGCAGGACAGACAACGATCGATGTGTCGTACCGTTTTTTCATCCGGCACACGCTCATTCTCAAGCATGTCCTTGATCAGATAGATACGTCCGCGCGGGCTGTCGAGTTCGTCGCCCAGTACCTGATAGGTGGGGCAGGTGGCAGTACAGAACCCGCAATGAACACAGCTGCGCAGAATTTCATTCGCGCGCTGGGTCGCCGGGTCCTTTAGCTGTTCTTCGGTAAATGTCGTCTGCATCAATTTATCCCATCAGGCCCGGATTGAAGAGGCCGCGTGGATCAAAACGCTGTCTTAATCCCTGTGTTAGAGCCTTAACTTCGACAGGTTCAGGCTGAAATTGACCCAAAGTTTCTATTGTATCTGCTCCAGCCCGTACCAGTGTTGCGTGGCCGTCAAATGCACCCAAACGTGCGCGCAGATCGGTTCCTTGTGAGACCCGCGCCCAGATCAAACCCCCGCCCCAATCGAACAAAAGCTGGTCCGCCGCCAGACTCCTCGAAACTTCGGGCGCGTCGCTTGGCTTGACCGAAATCCGCCAGACGTCGCCGTCTAGACCCTGAAACGGCTTAACATCACGCAGACCTTGCCACAGGTCCGCAGAATCCGGGATTTCTGTGACCTCACCAAATCTGGTCAATACTGATCTCAGCTGGCCAAAGCGATAGGACACCGAATCGGAAAACCCCTCGATCCGCAAATAGGTGCGCCCATCTTGAGGGTCATACGCGGCCCCGTTGACCTCAAATGGAGATTTCAGCGCTGCGGACATGGCTTGCACTGCGTCTTCAGCATCCGCGACCTGTACAGCCAAGGTCGCGGTGGATTCGGACTTTGGCAGCACTTTCAGCGACACTTCGGTTAAAATCCCCAACGTGCCCCAGGAACCTGCCATCAGTTTGACCAGATCGTATCCGGTGACGTTTTTCATCACCCGGCCACCGTTCTTGATCACCTGCCCATTGCCATCGACATACCGCACACCCAGCAGGAAATCCCGGCAGGCCCCGGCTTGAATACGCCGTGGGCCCGAGATATTGGCCGCCACGACACCGCCGATGGTGGGCTCTCCGCCCGTGCCCAGCAAACCACGATGATCCATAGGCTCAAACGGCAATTGCTGACCTTCTGCTTCCAGAGCGACCTCAATTTCGGCCAAGGGTGTACCGGCCTGCGCCACAAGGGTCAGCGCGCCGGGTTCATACAAGTTTATGCCGCTTAAGCCCACGGTGTGAATGGTTGCGTCTGGCCCGCCAATACCACGGGTGCCACCACCGGCAATACGCACCGGATGGCTCAGTCCGGCCACCATCTCGGCCAGTTCGGTTTCCGTCTTGGGTTTCATCGCATATCTTTTGTGTTAGAGCCTATTATTTTGCAGCCAGACGCACATCGCGCCGGGATGCTGACGCGTTCAGAGGGAACACTTTGGCGGGGTTCAGCAACCATTTCGGATCAAACACATCCTTGATCGCCATCTGTGCTTCCAGGTCTTGCGACGCGTATTGATGTGTCATCAGATCCCTCTTTTCCACGCCTACCCCGTGTTCACCCGTCAGGCAGCCGCCTACATCGACGCATAGCCGCAGAATGTCGGCGCCAAACGCCTCGCATTTCTCAAGATCGCCGGGTTTGTTGGCGTCGAACAGGATCAGAGGGTGCATGTTTCCATCACCCGCATGAAACACATTACCGACGGGCAGGCCGTAGTCTTGGCTCATCTCGCCGATCCGGCGCAACACTTCGGGCAGGGACGAGACCGGGATCGTACCGTCCAGACACATATAGTCGTTCATCTGCCCCATGGCCCCAAAGGCCGATTTCCGGCCCAGCCAAATCTTGGCGCTCTCCTCAGGCGATTGGCTTTCGCGAATTTCCACCGGGTTATGGCGTTTGGCAATCTCGACGATCTTCGACAGCTGATAGTCGATCTCAGCCTCGGACCCTTCGACCTCGATGATCAGCAGCGCCGTGCAATCGGGATAGCCTGCTTTGGCAAAATTCTCACAAGCCCTGATGCACAGCGTGTCCATAAACTCGATCGCGACGGGCAGAATGCCCGATTTGATAATATCCGAGACACAATGCCCGGCGACTTCGTTGTCGTCGAAACCAATCAAAACCGGCCGGGCGCCCTCGGGTTTGCGCAGTATGCGAAGCGTTGCTTCGGTCACGACACCCAATTGCCCTTCCGAGCCGCAAATCACCCCCAGCAGGTCCAATCCACCTGCATCCAGATGCGCGCCGCCGATCTCAACCACACTGCCGTCCATCAATACCATGGTCACGCCCAACAAGTTGTTGGTCGTCACACCGTATTTCAGGCAATGCGCCCCGCCGGAATTCATGGCGACATTGCCCGCGATGGCGCAGGCCAGTTGTGACGAAGGATCGGGGGCGTAAAAGAAATCCTCTTCCTCAACGGCCCCGGTCACGCTCAGATTGGTGCGGCCGGTCTGAACGCGGATATAGCGATTGTCATAATCGGTCTCCAACACCTCGTTCATGCGGGCGATGCCCAGAATGACGCAATCCGCCGTCGGCAATGCCCCGCCCGCCAGAGACGTGCCCGAACCGCGCGGCACAACCGGCACGCCTTCGGCATGGCAGATGCGCAGCACGTCCGAGACCTGTTGCGTGGTCGCCGGCAGCACCGCCAGCATCGGAGGACATTTATACGCCGTCAGCGCATCGCATTCATACGCGAGGGTTTCAGCAGCATCATGGATCACAGCATCTTGGGGCAAAACCTCCAGCAATTGCTGCAAAACGGCGTCCCTGCGGCGTAGAATTTCTGGGTTTGGCGTTGGCATGTCCATGGCGAGCCCTCCGATTTGGTAAATTAATATTACCAATTTCAACCACTGGCAAGTTCTCTTGGCCGCGCGTAGTGTCGCGATCATGACCTGGATTGAACGTGCCTTGGTGTTTTCACCGCTCGACTATGCGGCCATTGTGATGCTGTTTTGTGCGTGGCAATGGATCGGCTGGCGGATCGACAACCCTTCACCGCGCAAAAACTCCGTCACGATGATGATGGATGATTTTCGCCGCAACTGGATGCACGAGATGGTAACGCGCCAACCGCGCATGTTTGATGCGCAGATGGTTGGCACCATGCGGCAGGGCAGCACGTTTTTCGCCTCGACCACGATGATTGCCATTGGCGGCGGGCTGGCCTTGCTGGGCAATACCGAACGTCTGGCCGGGGTGGCGCAGGATCTGGCCATAGGCAGCGCCCCGGCCTTGGTCTGGGAGATCAAGATTCTGATTGTACTGGCATTTCTGTCCAACGCGTTTCTGAAATATGTCTGGGCGCACCGCCTGTTCGGCTATTGCGGGGTGCTGATGGCCGCCGTGCCCAATGACCCCGAAGATCCGCAGGCCTATCCCCGCGCTGCGCAAGCCGCCGAGATCTGCGTCACCGCCGCACGCAGCTTCAACCGTGCCCTTCGGGCGACCTATTTTGCGCTGGCCTCGGTGACATGGATATTGGGGCCGGTTGCCCTGATCATCGGCACCACCGTCACCTTTGGCGTGTTGTACCGGCGGGAATTTGCCTCGCATTCACGATCGATCCTGATGGACCTGCCACCCAACACAGGTTCGTGATGACGCGGGTGCGTCGCACACCCTATGGTCAGCGCATGCGATACCTGATTCTCAGTGCCTTTCTGGCCAGCCCTGCCCTTGCCGATCCGTCGGTGATCGAGAATGTCTCAGCCCGTCAGAGCGGTGATACCTGGCGATTCGACGTGACGATCCGCCATCCCGATACCGGCTGGGATCATTACGCCGATGGCTGGCGCGTGCTGGATATGGACGGCAACGAGCTGGGCATGCGCGTGTTGCACCATCCACATGAGAATGAGCAGCCCTTTACCCGGTCGCTAAGTGGTGTGGCCATTCCCGAAGGCGCCACACAGGTTCAGATTGAGGCACGCTGCAATGTTGATGGTTGGAACGAAGACACTACGGTCGTTGATCTGAACTGAGGCTCAGAACACGCCCAGGGTCAGACCCGCAGCCAAAGCAGCACCGATCTCGCGACATTGGTCCAGCTGATCATCTGGAACAGTCTTTTCCGCCAAAATCGCCTCGGGCGTTTGCGCATGGGTGCAGATGATCAGTGGCGGTTGCACCTCTTTCAACCGCCAGCCGGTTGCGATCCGGGCCATTTGGCGCGCGGCGTTCTCGCCATCGGACCCGGCGCACACCATCTGGGCATAGGGACGGCCTTCGATCTTGCCCAGTACGGGATAATAGCTGCGGTCAAAAAACTCTTTCATCAAACCCGAAATCGCGGCCAGATTCTCGGGCGCGCAGAACAGGTAGCCATCGGCGCGCAGGAGATCGTCCGGTCCGGCCTGATCGGCGGGTTTCAGGATGGTTTCAGCCTCATCATGCGCGGCCTCAGCCGCGGCTTCGGCCATTTGCCGGGCGCCGCCGGTGCGCGAATGGTAGACGATCAAAAGCTGCGCCATGTCAGACCCGGTGGTAAGGGCCGCCCGACAGGATGGTTGCGGCCCGGTAAAGTTGCTCGGCCAGCATCACACGGACCAGCATATGGGGCCAGACCATCGACCCGAAGGAAATGGAAAAATCGGCCTGGTCCCGCAGATTAGGGTCTATTCCGTCTGCCCCGCCAATGATCAGCGCCAAATCCTGACGCCCGGCATCGCGCCATCCGCCCAGTTTCTTGGCAAAATCCGGCGAGGACATCACCCGCCCGCGTTCGTCCAGGGTGCAGATCACAGCCCCCTTGGGCAGTGCCTTGCGCAGCAGCGCACCTTCGGCCCCCATGCCTGCGTTTTTCTTGTCCTCAACCTCGATCACACGTGCAGGACCGAGGCCCATTGCGCGGCCGGTCCGGTCAAATCGGGTCAGGTAATCGTCAAGCAGGGTCTTCTCCGGTCCGGCACGCAATCGCCCGACCGCACAAATGCTTATACGCATATTTCTCTCGCCGCCGGCCTGTTAATGCAGGCCGGGATGGCGCCTCAGTTCGCCGAGGCGCTGCCGCCCTGGGGCAGCCACATCTTTTCCAGCTGATAGAATTCACGCACTTCGGGGCGGAAGATATGGACGATCACGTCGCCCGTATCGATCAACACCCAGTCGCCGGCATCCTTGCCTTCGACCTTCGAGGTGAATCCGAATTCCTGCTTGATTCGATCCGTCAACTTTTCTGCCATGGCCGAGACCTGACGGGTCGACCGACCCGAGGCAATCACCATGTGATCCGCAACCGAGGACTTGCCTTGCAGGTTGATCTGCACGACATCTTCGGCCTTGTCATCGGAAAGTGAGGAAAGGATACGTTCAAGCAGCTTGTCGCTGATTGACTGAGAGTGAGCCATTACATTGGCCCGGTCATCGGCGGGCAAACCCGCCTGGGTATGTAGAGACAGAACATAGTCCTCCTTTGCTGCGCGCCGTAAAACCCCGGCGCCGGGGTACTAATAAGGTAACAAGGGGAATGCAACATTTCAATGAAACGCCGCTATGCGGGGCGCACAGGGGATCACTCTTTGGCGACCTGTTGCGTGGCTGCGCCGGACAACAACCGAACCTCGCGCTGTGGGAAAGGGATGGAAATACCATTGGATTTAAACGCATCCCACAGGGCCAGATAGACATTGCCGCGGATATTGGTCAGGCCCTTGGTCGGGTCACTAATCCAGAACCGCAGGACGTAATCCACGCTGCTGTCACCAAACCCGGTGATGTGGCAGACCGGCTCGTGCTTACCGCCACTTAACACGCGCGTCACGGATTTGACCGCACCGATGGCCGTTGCACGGACATTATGCGGGTCGTCGTCATAGCTGGTGCCGAACTCCAGGTCCAATCGCACGAATTTGTCGGAATGCGACCAGTTCACCACCTGATTGGTGATCAGATCCTCGTTCGGAATCAGGTATTCCCGCCCGTCCCTCGTCACGACCGATACATAACGCGCGCCCAGCGCATTGATCCAGCCGAACGTGTCGCCCAACGAGATCACGTCGCCCGGCTTGATTGACCGGTCCATCAGGATGATGATCCCGGATATCAGGTTGGACACCACCTTTTGCAGTCCGAACCCGATCCCCACACCAATCGCACCGGACAGCAGCGCAATACCGGTCAGGTCAAACCCAAGCGTGCGGATGGCTGCCAGAAAGACAGCGCCATACAGCAGCACCTGAATGCCCTTGGCCAACAACACCTGCATGGATGGGGTGATGTCGTCATTGTTCATCAGCCCCCGCTCAGCCGCGCGGGTGCCAATACGGGCCAGCGTCAGCAAAATACCGATCAGCAGAACCGCCTTGATGATCCCCAGCGCCGAGATGTGCAGATCGCCGATGGAAATCGCTACGCCGTCCAGAAAATCGGCCACGTCATCGGTCAGATTCAGCGCAATCAGTGTTGCATAGACCCACATGGCCCATTTGAATATCCGCCGTAGGGTCCGGTTGCGCACCAGCCGCGCCACCAGGGCAATGGCCAGCCATGCCAAGGCCAAAGTCGCAAACACACCGATAATGTAACTGCGCGACGGCCAGGTGACTTGCTGCATCAACAGATACAACGCCCAGGACATCACCACGAAATAAACCAGCGTCAGGCGCTGCATTAACTGTACCAATGTACGCAGCCGCCATTTTGGCCAGCCCGAGCGGGACCGGGCCCAGGCCTCCCACCGGCCTTGCGTTGCCAATTTCAAAAGGAGGGCCAACCCCCAAAGAACAACAATGATGACCAACTGGTGCTGTCGCCAACCGGGGGTGACAATCAGTTCGACAAGGTTTTCGAATTGCACGGAAAAGCCCGCGACCATGTTTTCATAAAGGTCCGACAGCGAGCTGGGGATCAGGTCCTGATTCATGGTTCCAGCTTGGACAGCGTTGCACAATGATGCAAGTCTGACACCGGATTGAACCTTGATTGACAGCAAAGCCCGATATATCTGGTGCGCATGAGACTCAATCTGGCCCCTGCACCGACGTTGCAAGACCGCACGCGCCTGCGTGAACGGTTCTTTGGGGCCGCCCGCACGGTTCTGGCCCGCCTATAAGGCGCGTCCAGCCACTCGCCAGCTATTTCTCATTTAAATACGGGAGAGGACCAATGTCCCCCAAAACACTCTATGACAAAATCTGGGATGCCCATGTCGCGCACGAAGCCGATGATGGCACCTGCCTGCTGTATATCGACCGCCACCTGGTCCACGAAGTGACCAGCCCGCAGGCGTTCGAAGGCCTGCGCATGGCGGGCCGCAAGGTGCGCGCCCCGGAAAAAACCATCGCCGTGCCGGATCATAACGTTCCGACTACACCGGACCGCGTGAACGGGATCGAAAACCCGGAATCGCGCATTCAGGTCGAAGCGTTGGACAAGAACGCCAAGGATTTCGGCATTCACTATTACCCAGTGCATGATGTCCGTCAGGGCATCGTGCATATCGTCGGCCCGGAACAGGGCTGGACCCTGCCCGGCATGACCGTTGTCTGCGGCGACAGCCACACTGCCACCCATGGCGCGTTTGGCGCGCTGGCCCACGGTATCGGCACGTCTGAGGTCGAGCATGTTCTGGCCACACAGACTCTGATCCAGAAGAAATCCAAGAACATGAAGGTCGAGATCACCGGCAAATTGCAGCCGGGCGTGACCGCCAAGGACATTACTCTGGCCGTGATCGGTGAGACCGGCACCGCTGGCGGCACCGGCTATGTCATCGAGTATTGCGGCGAAGCGATCCGCGATTTGTCCATGGAAGGCCGCATGACCGTCTGCAATATGGCCATCGAAGGCGGCGCGCGTGCCGGCCTGATCGCGCCGGACGAGACCACATATGAATATGTCAAAGGACGCCCCCACGCGCCGAAAGGTGCGCAATGGGAAGCGGCTTTGAACTGGTGGAAAACGCTCTACACCGACGAAGACGCGCATTTTGACAAGGTTATCACTCTGCGCGGCGAAGACATTGCGCCAGTCGTCACATGGGGCACCAGCCCCGAAGACGTCCTGCCGATCACCGCAACCGTGCCGAACCCCGAGGATTTCGAAGGCGGCAAGGTCGAGGCGGCCCGCCGCTCGATCGAATATATGGGCCTGGAAGCGGGCCAAAAGCTGAGCGATGTGGAAATTGACACCGTCTTTATCGGATCGTGCACCAATGGCCGTATCGAAGACCTGCGCGCCGCCGCCGAAATTCTGAAGGGCAAAAAGATCAAAGATGGTCTGCGGGCCATGATCGTTCCCGGCTCGGGCCTGGTGCGCGCGCAGGCCGAAGAAGAGGGTCTGGCGGATATCTTCAAAGCAGCAGGCTTTGAATGGCGTCTGGCTGGGTGTTCGATGTGCCTGGCGATGAATCCGGATCAGCTGGCACCGGGGGAACGCTGTGCCGCAACCTCGAACCGCAACTTCGAAGGACGTCAGGGCCGGGGCGGACGCACCCACCTGCTGAGCCCTGCAATGGCTGCCGCTGCGGCAATTACGGGACGGCTGACAGACGTCCGTGAATTGATGTAAGGTCTCCTCATATCTAGATATTTGAGGGATTGAACACATGAGTGACTGGATCAAATGGTTCCTGCTGGGGCTGCTGTCGATAGCATTTGGCGTCTTTGCGCTGGGCAATGCGATTGCAGCTTCGGTTGCGGTGACGGTGGTGACTGGGGTGTTGCTGCTGATTGCAGGCGCGTTGCAGGTTGTCGGCGGGTTCACCGTCGAAGGCACCGGCAACAAGATCCTGTCTCTCATCATGGGTGTGGTGATGCTGTTTCTGGGCTGGTCCTTCCTGGATCACCCGCTGCAGGGGACCTTGACCTTGGCGACGGTGATGCTGGTTCTGTTTATGGCAGGCGGCATCGCTCGGGTCATTCTGTCGTTCCAAATGAAAGGAACGCAGTTTTTCTGGCCCACGATGATCTCGGGCATCTTGTCGATCGTCCTCGCCGCTATCATCTGGACGTATGTGGGCAAGGAACCCCAGGCTCTGCTGAGCATTCTGGGGATCTTCCTGGGCATTGAGATGTTGTTCAACGGGTTCGGATTGGTCTTCATGGCGCTCTTCATCAAGAACGCACCCAAAGACGAAACAATAGAAGCGAAACAGGCTTAAACGCGGGGCACGGGCGCAGCCTTCTCCCGCAGGAGTGTGAACATGGAAAAGTTTGACAAAGTCCACGGGGTGGCTGCCCCAATGCCACTGATCAATATCGACACCGATATGATCATTCCGAAAGTGCATCTGAAAACCATTAAACGGTCCGGCCTTGGCGTCGTGCTGTTTGATGAGATGCGCTATCACGATGACGGGCAGGAGAACGAAGAATTCGTCCTGAACCAACCCGCCTATCGTGAAACCGAGATTCTGGTGGCAGGCGACAATTTTGGCTGCGGTTCGTCCCGCGAGCACGCGCCCTGGGCAATCAAGGATTTCGGCATCAAGGTGGTGATCTCGACCAGCTTTGCCGACATCTTCTATAACAACTGCTTCAAGAACGGCATTCTGCCGATCGTGGTCGAAGAAGAACATCACGCGCTGCTGATGGAAGATGCCCATAAGGGTCAGAACGCCCGCATGACCGTGCATCTGGAAGATCAGCAGATCACAACATCGGATGGCGTCGTGATCGAGTTTGACGTCGACCCACACCGCAAACACTGCCTGCTGAACGGTTTGGACGATATTGGCCTGACGATGGAAAAAGACCATCACATCGACAAATTCGAGGATCACGCAGGCCAGGCCCGCCCCTGGGTGTGATTCTGTGGATGAATCTGTGAATACTCAACCTAATGGGGTCGTCTCGGCGGCCCCATTCGCATTCTTGGGGTCAAAGGTCTAACTACCACAAGATATAGGTATCAATTTGAGATACACGTCGGATTTGCGTCGAAAATGATGCAATCCCGCACCAGTTGCGCCATCATTTTGCCCGAAACTACGTGTTTTCTGCACCCTGGCTTGAGCGAAATGTCGCTTATCGTCAAAGTTGGCGAGACAGAGGCATCCGTCATAAAAAATGCGGCGGGCACAAGTTGGAACGTAAGTCGGCACAGAATCGGCTACTCCGGTTTGGAAAGGGTTCGGATAGTGATTGCGCGCACAACTGGGGCGGCAATTCGGGGAATAATGGTTGCACTGATGGTGCTAACCCCCGCGTTGTACTTGCCCGTATCGTCAACGAATGGCACCGAGATTGTCGTCTTTCTCGCCATTCTCGCATTCTTTCTGACGTTTGCTGAATATAACTCGGCCTTTCCCAGCTTTATCGAATTCCGCGACGCACCACCTGTGAACCGCCTGCGTTTTGTCGGGTTGATGTCGATGATCACTTTCCTGACGCTGATCTGCAAAAACGCCTATGCGCCCAGCGATCTGACCGGGCTTTTCTATGCGTTGGGGCTGGGCATCGCCAATGTTGTCGATTTCCCTTATTCGCCGGTTCGGCTGGTTGTGCTGGTGCTGCCCGCCGATGCCAACGCGCCGCTGATCGAATTGGTGCGTATCTCGGCCAGTGTTGCTTATGTTGCCGCGCTAGTGACCATTGCCAGCTTTGCCTATGCGGTGAAGATGCGCGGCTGGCCTACCGGCAACGGTGCGTTCAACGTCTGGACCAACCTGCCGCTGTTTGACCCGACCAAGGGCGGGGACGTCGTCACCCGCCTGCAACGGGACGGGCGCCTGAATATCTCAATCGGGGTGCTGCTGCCATTCCTGATTCCAGCGCTGATCAAATTACTGACTGACTATGCCAACCCGATCTCGCTGAGCAATCCTCAGACCATGATCTGGACCATGAGCGCCTGGGCCTTTTTGCCCGCCTCGATGATCATGCGCGGCATGGCGACATTACGCATCGCCAATCTGATCGTTGAAAAGCGCCGCGCCTATTCCACGGCTGAGTCCACACAGGCCGCATGATCCGCATTCTTCTTCTGTTGCTGTTGCCGTTTATGGCACAGGCAGAAACGCTGCGCATTGCCACCTTCAATACCGAGCTGAACCGCGACGGGCCGGGTCTGTTGCTGCGCGATATCCGGCGCGGCGATCCACAGGTACAGGCGGTGGTCGACGTTCTGGTCGCCGCCCGACCAGATATCGTCAGCTTGCAAGGCATCGACTGGGATATGGACGGGCAGGCTTTGACTGCTTTGGCCGATCTGTTGCGGACCGCTGGACTGGACTATCCCCATCACTTCGCCGCCCAGCCCAATGCGGGGCTTGAGACCGCTTTGGACCTGAACGGAGACGGGCGCAACCATGGTCCGGCAGACGCGCAGGGCTGGGGTCGTTTCACCGGTCAGGGTGGGCTTGCGGTGCTGTCACGGCACCCAATCCGCACCGACACTGTGCAGCAGTTTACGGATCTGCTGTGGCGCGATCTGCCGGGCGCGCAACTGCCGGTGACGGAAGACGGCCCCTTCCCATCGGAACAGGCCCAGCGCATTCAGCGCTTGTCTGCCGTGGCCCATTGGATCGTACCTGTGGACACACCGACCGGTGCGCTGGATCTGATGACATTTCACGCGGCCCCACCAGTGTTTGACGGCCCCGAGGACCGCAACGGGTTGCGCAACCGCGACGAAATCCGCCTTTGGTCCGCAGTTCTGGACGGAGAATTGGGGCATAGGCCCCAAGGCCCCTTCGTGATCGCCGGAGATGCCAATCTGGACCCGACACGCGGCGATGGGCGGAAAGAGGCAATACAGGCGCTGCTGGCCGATCCGCGCTTGCAGGACCCACACACAGATCAACCATTGGAGTCCCAGACTACTGTAGTCTGGAAGGCGGTGGGCGAAATGCGGGTGGATTACGTGCTGCCCTCGGCCGACCTGCAAGTTACCGCAGCGGGGGTGTTCTGGCCCAAACCGGGCACGCCTCTGCGCATCGCCGCCGAACAGGCCAGCAGACACCGGTTGGTCTGGGTCGACATTGCTGCGCCCAAGCAGCTTTCGCACTGATCCATTCATTTCACTTCTGTTATTGCCGCCAGACTCGGAACGTGTATTCATTTATGAATGGACAAATCTCTTACTCATGCCGACTGGTCTTTGATCCAAAGCTTTCTGGCCGTGGCTCAGACCGGCTCGCTTTCGGCAGCAGCGCGGCAGCTGGACCGAAGCCAACCTACGCTGGGCCGCCAAATCCACGCGCTTGAGGATGAGCTGGGCGTGTCCTTGTTCGACCGGCATGCCCGCGGACTGAAGCTCAGCGATGTTGGGGCGCAGCTGCTGCCGATGGCGCAACAGATGCATTCGGCGATGACGTCATTCAGTCTGGCGGCGGCGGGTCAGGCACAGCAACTGGAGGGGACGGTGCGCATCACCGCTTCGGTCTTCGCGTCGCATCACTTGCTGCCGCCGATTCTGGCACAGATCCGGGCCCAGGAACCTGCCATTCAGTTGGAACTGGTGGCAACGGATACCATCGAAAACCTGCTGTATCGCGAGGCCGACATTGCCGTGCGCATGTATCGCCCGGAACAGATGGACCTGATCTCGCGCTATCTTGGGGATGTGCATCTGTGTTTTTGCGCGGCCCGCACTTATCTGGATCGCGCCGGGCGGCCAACACGCCCCGAAGAACTGTTCGACCACGATCTGGTAGGCTTTGACGCCAATGAACAGATCATCACTAAGATGCGCGCGCGAGGGTGGCCCGCCAGCAGGGACAGCTTCGCCACCCGCTGTGACCTGCAAAGCGCCTATTGGCAACTGGTCCGTGCGGGATGCGGAATCGGCTTTACCCAGATCGAAGTGGCAAAGGCTGATCCGGATGTCGAAATAATACCGCTGGATGTTGACGTTCAGACATTGCCAGTCTGGCTGGCCGCACCGCAGGCCATGCGTCAGACCCCGCGCATTCGCAGGGTCTGGGATTTGCTGGCGGACGGGTTGAAGGCCAGCCTTTAAAGCGCGCCGGTATAGGTGCCGCGCGGCGGGTAGTTGTTGCCCAGAGTGAATTTCAGACCGCCAACAATGTCGGACATGGCAGGTCGGGCAAAGGGCGTGGTCTGTTGCCACGCATAATAAAGCATTCGATTCGGGGCGATGAAGAAATGACCTGGTTCGGCGAACAGGTCAGGTTCGGCGCTGCCTTCGCGCGCGGTTGAGATGTTCAGCCCCCAATCATCCCGCGCCGCAGCCATTGGCAGGCTGTGCCCCACACGCAGCCGCGAAACACCGGCCTTCTCAGCCGTTTCCGCGGCGCGCTCGGCCGTGTCTGTGGTGATCATGATCACTTCGATACCAAGCTCGGCAAACTCATCCAGCGCCGCTTCGACCTCGGCCATCTGCTTGATACAGATCGGGCAGTGCAGGCCGCGATACTGAATCACCAACGTGCCATTTTCGCCCTTATCGGTATCCAGATCGAAACGTCCATGGCTCACCGTTTCAATTTTCAGCTCAGGAACGGGGTTTCCCGGTATCAACATGTGTTTTCCTTGTGAATTGGCCGGATCGTCTCATTGACCCGATGCGGCGCAGACGCTAGGGCCTTTGCGACGAAACGCAAGGAGATCCTTCATGTCCAACCCCTCGCTCCTCATCCTGCCCGGAGACGGAATTGGCCCCGAAGTCATGGCCGAAGTGCGCAGAGTAATCGATTGGTTCGGCGAAAAGCGCGGCCTTCACTTTGACGTGAGCGAGGATCTGGTGGGCGGTGCGGCCTATGACGCGCACGGCAAGCCACTGTCGGACGAGACCATGGCCAAGGCGCAGGAAGTTGACGCCGTTCTGCTGGGTGCTGTTGGTGGTCCGAAATACGACGATCTGGATTTCAGCCTCAAGCCCGAACGCGGGTTGCTGCGTCTGCGCAAGGAAATGGACCTGTATTCTAACCTGCGCCCTGCACAGTGCTTTGACGCGCTGGCCGATTTCTCGTCGCTGAAAAAAGACATCGTCGCCGGTCTTGATATCATGATCGTGCGCGAGCTGACCTCGGGCGTCTATTTCGGCGAACCCCGCGGAATCTTCGAAGAAGGCAATGAGCGCGTTGGCATCAACACCCAGCGCTATACCGAATCCGAAATCGAACGCGCCGCGCGCTCGGCCTTTGAACTGGCGATGCGCCGGAACAAAAAGGTCTGCTCGATGGAGAAGGCCAACGTGATGGAATCGGGCATCCTGTGGCGCGAGGTCGTGGACCGTGTGGCCAAGGAATACCCCGAGGTCAAGCTGTCGCACATGTATGCCGACAACGGCGCGATGCAGCTGGTGCGCGCACCCAAACAATTTGACGTGATCCTGACCGACAACCTGTTCGGCGACATCCTGTCGGATTGTGCCGCGATGCTGACCGGCTCGCTGGGCATGTTGCCGTCGGCGTCCTTGGGCGCACCGATGGCCAATGGCCGCCCTAAGGCGATGTACGAACCGGTTCACGGCTCGGCCCCTGATATCACGGGTCAGGGTAAAGCCAACCCGATCGCCTGTATCCTCAGCTTTGCCATGGCGCTGCGCTATAGCTTTGATCAGGGCGAAGAGGCGGATCGACTGGAGGCCGCGATCGAGAAGGTTCTGGCTGACGGTGTCCGCACCGGCGACCTGCTGGCCGATGAGGGTGTTCAGCCGGTCTCGACCACCGAAATGGGTGACGCGATTCTGGCAGCGCTGGACAGCAGCCTCTGATCCGCTTTCACATCAGACAAATAAAAGGCGGTGCCACGCGCACCGCCTTTTTTATTGGTGCATCAGTTGCCGAAGATATTGTTCAGCAGATTGTTGATGGCATTTTCAAACCCACCCTGCCTGCGGCGTTGTCGCTGCGGCTGTGCCACCTGTTTAGGTGGATCCGGGGCCAACATGGGCAGCGGCGTGGGCGTCATACCTTCGGTCACGCGCAGCATGGTTTCTTTCCAGATCTCTGCGGGCAGCCCACCCCCGGTCACGCCGGACAGGGGTGTGTTGTCGTCATAACCCATCCAGACACCGGCCACGTAATCCGCTGTAAATCCGATAAACCACGCATCCCGCGCCGCCTGCGTCGTGCCTGTCTTACCGGCCACCTGCCAGCCCGGCAGTTGCGCCCGTGCGCCGGTCCCCTCGGACACCACACGCTGCATCATCCAGGTCAGCTGCTTGGCGGCCTTGTCGTTGATCACCCGCTCACCAATGCCCGAGCTGGTCACCATCACCGGCGTATCATCCTCCAGCAGCTTCAACTCTGACAGGCCATAGGGTTCCACGGCCGAGCCGCCATTGAGGATACCGGCATAGGCACCGGTCATCTCGATCAGCGTGCTTTCCGACGCGCCCAGCGCCAAGGCCGGCCCCTGCGCCAGATCGCTGTCGATGCCGAACTCACTGGCGACCGTGCGGACATTGTCCAGACCAGCAACTTCGGCCACTTTCACCGCCGGGATGTTCAGCGAATTCTTCAGTGCATCTGCCAGCGTAACCCGACCATAGAACTTGTGGGTATAGTTCTTGGGACACCACTGACCGGACCCTGGAATGTTGACGCAATAGGGCTCATCCACAACCGTATCCAGCGGTGAATAGCCCAGCTCCAAAGCAGTGGCATAGACAAACGGCTTGAAGGACGATCCGGTCTGGCGCAATGCCTGCGTGGCGCGATTGAACGCACCCGAGACCCGCGTTTGGCGCCCGCCGACCATGGCGCGTACGGCGCCGTCTGCCGACATCACCACAATTGCGGCCTGCGCCTTGGACCCTTCGCGGACCTTCTCCTGAAAGATGTACTTCAGCGCTTCTTCTGCCGATTTCTGCAAGCGCTGGTCCAGAGTCGTCTTGATCACCACATCATCCGTGGTATCTGCCCCAAAGTAACTGGGCAGCTCGGTAATGACCCAATCGGCGAAATACCCGCCGGCCCGTGCTGCGGCGGCTTCGGACAGTTGCGCCGGGTTGCTGCGGGCACTGCTGGCTTGCGCGGTTGTCAGATAGCCCTGCGCCTCCATCAGCCCCAGCACCAGCCGCCCCCGATCCTGCGAGCGTTGCAAGTTGTTCGTGGGCGCATAACGCGTGGGGGCCACCAGCAGACCGGCCAGCATCGCCGCCTGCGCCGGGTTCACCTCGGCTGCAGAGATACCGAAATAGCGCTGGCTTGCGGCCTCGAACCCGCGGGCACCGGCACCAAGGAACGCGCGGTTGAGATAGATGGTCAGAATCTCATCCTTGGAATACTTGACCTCCATCGCAATCGCATAGACCGCTTCCTTGGCCTTGCGCCACAGCGACCCCTGACGGCAATCGGATTCATACGCAGCCTCGGACTCCCATTCGCTGGGCACATACGGCACGCCCAAGCAGAGCAGCTTGGCGGTCTGCTGCGTGATGGTTGATCCGCCATGGCCTGACAGCGGCCCGCGCCCCTCGCTCAGGTTGATGCGCACAGCACTGGCCACACCTCGGGGGCTGACGCCGAAATGGCGATAAAACCGCTTATCCTCGGTGGCGACGACAGCGTTTTTGAGGTGCGGTGAAACAGTGCCCGCCGTGATCACCCCGCCGAACTGATCCCCGCGCCAGGCAAAGACCTTGCCGTTGCGGTCCAACAGCGTGACCGACCCCCGCGCCCGACCGTCCAGCAGTTCATTCACATCTGGCAGCGTGGTGTAGACAACTCCAACAGCCAGCGCCAACAGCATCGCAACCACCGCGCCGACGCGCCAGGTTATGCCCCAGATCAACCGCCAGACCCACCGGAAGAAACGGCGGAAAATACCCCCACCACCGCCACCGGATTTCCGGCGCGCTTTCTTACGCGTGGCCTTGCGCGTCGTCGTTTTGCGCGCGGCCGCCTTCTTGCCCGCGGGTTTCGCGGTGCGCTTGGTCGCCGCGGGCTTGCGCCCTTTCGACGGGTATCTTTTATCCGCGACAAGCGGTGCCTTTCGGCGCCTGGACTCAGTCATGCTCAAACTCTGCCCGGTTATCGTTTTGAGGCACAATACAATGCCACGCCGGTGAAGTAGAGGTCTGAAATTCCGGCAATCACCCTCTATAGCGTGCCTATTTATTACTCAATTGTCACTTTTTGTGCAAAAATTGTGCACTTCCTTACGCATTCACCCGGCGTCGTCCCTCCTTACCCGTTCCTTACTGCGGTCAGGCACGCTCTTTTTTCTGCAGGTGCAAACAGACCGGACCGCAGAGGGGACCAACGTGAAACTGATTATTGCGACAATCAAGCCGTTCAAGCTTGAAGAGGTGCGCGAGGCACTGACCGACGCAGGCCTGCAAGGCATGATGGTGACCGAGATCAAGGGCTTTGGCTCTCAGTCCGGGCACACGGAAATCTATCGCGGCGCCGAATACGCAGTGAATTTCGTGCCCAAAATCAAGTTGGAGATTGTGGTGCCTGCCACGATGGCCGACCAGATCGTCGAAACCATCACCAAAACCGCCCGAACCGGCAAGATCGGCGACGGCAAGATTTTCGTCCTCGATGTCGAGCAGGCCCTGCGCGTGCGGACCGGGGAAATGAACGAAGAGGCGCTTTAAGTGCCCTCCATTCCAAAAATTCGAGGACTGAACATGAACCTGATGAAATCTCTCATCCCTGCCGTCGCGACCATCGCGCTGCCGCAGATGGGTCTGGCGCAAGAGGCTGCCGTCGAAGGCGAGGCCGCGCTGCACACCCAGTATATCTTTACCACTCTGCTGTTCCTGATGGGCGGCTTCCTCGTTTTCTTCATGGCTGCTGGCTTTGCCATGCTGGAAGGCGGGCTGGTGCGTTCCAAGAACGTGGCCATGCAGATGATCAAGAATGTGGCGTTATTTTCGATTGCCGCGATCATGTACTGGCTGATCGGCTTCAACCTGATGTATCCGGGCGATGGCTGGTCCATCTCCGGCTGGCTGGGTCCGTTCTTCTCAACCACCGTGCTTGATCCCGTTGGCGTCGGCGCCGATGCAGCGGCTCTGGATTATGCCTCAATCGGTTCGGATTTCTTCTTCCAACTGGTCTTCGTTGCCGCAACCGCGTCGATCGTCTCGGGTGCCGTGGCCGAACGTATCAAGCTGTGGCCCTTCCTGGCCTTCGTTGTGGTGCTAACCGGTATCATGTACCCGATCACAGGCTCGTGGCAGTGGGGCGGCGGCTGGTTGTCCGAAGCCGGATTCTCGGACTTCGCTGGCTCGACCGTGGTGCATTCGGTCGGCGGCTGGGCGGCTTTGGCCGGGGCCATCATCTTGGGCCCGCGCATAGGCAAGTATAACAAAGACGGCAAGGTCCACCCGATCCCGGGCTCGAACCTGGCGCTGGCAACCTTGGGAACGTTCATCCTGTGGCTGGGCTGGTTCGGCTTCAACGGTGGTTCGCAACTGGCGATGGGCACCGTGGGGGACGTATCCGACGTGTCGCGCATCTTTGCCAACACCAACATGGCCGCTGCTTCGGGTGCTGTCGCAGCGCTGATCATGACCCAGCTTCTGTACAAAAAGCCGGACCTGACCATGGTGCTGAACGGCGCACTGGCCGGTTTGGTGTCGATCACGGCCGAGCCTCTGGCCCCGACCCTGTTCGGCGCCCTGTGGATCGGTGCCGTTGGCGGTATCATCGTGGTCTTTGCGGTTCCGATGCTGGACAAGTTCAAGATCGACGACGTGGTCGGTGCCATCCCGGTTCACCTGTTCTGCGGTATCTGGGGCACCATCGCCGTCATCTTCTACGGTGAAGCCAACCTGATCACGCAGCTGACAGGCATCATTGCTTACGGTGTGTTCACCTTTGTCGGCGCAATGATCTTGTGGATGATCCTGAAAGCCACCGTCGGCATCCGCGTCAGCGAAGAAGACGAGATCAACGGCCTCGACATGGCGGAACTGGGTATGGAAGCGTATCCCGAGTTTTCAAAAGGCTAAGAGTCAACCACTCTCAAACAAAAAACCCGGGCGTTCGCGTCCGGGTTCTCATTGATTAAAACTGCGGAACTTCAAACCCCGACGTCGACAATCGCCTTGGCCAGAATTGGCACGGTGGTCGCATTCAGGCCGGCGATGTTCAGGCGGCTGTCGCCGACCATGTAGATACCGTGATCGTCGCGCAGTTTCTCGACCAGTTCCGGAGCCGCACCCAGGCGCGAGAACATGCCGCGGTGCTGAGCAATGAAACCAAAGCGGTCCGAGCCGCTGAGTCGTTGCAACTCATCCGACAGTTGCTGACGCAGGCCCAGCATGGACAGGCGCACATCTTCGAGCTCGGCAGCCCAATCGGCGCGCAGGGCGTCGTCATTCAAGATGGTGGTCACCACGCGTGCACCGTGATCGGGCGGGAAGGAATAGTTCTGGCGGTTCAGGAAGGCCAGCGTAGCCTGGTTCAAGGCTGTCTGCGCCGCATCATCACTGATCGCCATCAACAGGCCGGTACGTTCGCGGTAGATGCCGAAATTCTTCGAGCACGACGCCGCGATCAGGCAGCGCTTGACCGACGAGGCTACCAGACGGGCCGCCTGCGCGTCCGCCTCCAGACCATCGCCAAAGCCCTGATAGGCAATGTCGATCATCGCTACCAGACCACGTTCGTTGATCAGGTTCACGACCTCTTGCCACTGCACCATGTTCAGGTTGGCGCCGGTCGGGTTGTGGCAGCAGCCGTGCAACAGCACCACGTCACCCGCCTTGGCCGTCTTGAGATCCTCGATCATGCCATCGAAATCGACGCCACGGGTATCGCCATCGAAATAGCGATAGGGGACCATCTCCATTCCCAGATAGTTCAGAATCGACAGGTGGTTCGGCCATGTCGGGTTCGACACGAAAACGCGCGCCGATGGGTTGGCCATGCGGATCAATTCGAACGCCTGACGGCAGGCTCCGGTGCCGCCCGGGGTGGCCACGGCAGCGATGTTACCGCGCGGCACAGACGTGCCGAGGATCAGGCCGATCATCGCATCCGCATAAGCCGGATCACCGGCCAGACCTGTATAGGCTTTGCTTTCCTGCTCTTCCAGAATGCGCTTTTCGGCGGCCTTCACCGCGCGCATCACCGGGGTCACGCCTTCGGCATTCTTGTAGACGCCGACGCCCAAGTCGATCTTCTGATCGCGCGGGTCTTCGCGGTACATCTGCACCAGTGCCAGAATTTTGTCAGCAGGCTGCGGTTTGAGGTTCTCGAACATCAGTTCTCTCCGGTTGAGACGGGCAGGGTCGGGAAGGCACCCCATTCAGCCCAGGAGCCGTCATAAAGCGAATGATCTTTCTTGCCCAAGCGTTCCAACGCCAGGCTGAGGATGGCGGCGGTCACGCCCGACCCGCAGGATGTGATCGCGGGCTTTGACAGGTCCACACCTGCGGCTTCGAACACAGCGCGGCAATCATCAGGCGATTTCATCGTGCCGTTCTTGTTCAGCAGTAGGTCAAAGGGCACGTTGCGCGACCCCGGAATATGCCCCGACCGCAAACCTTCGCGCGGCTCAGCCGCAGTTCCGGCAAAGCGGGCGGCGGACCGGGCATCGATAATCTCATGATCGGCGAGTTTGGCTGCGGCCGAAACCTGCGTCACATCCCGTACCAAATGGTTTTGCACTCGTACGGTCATATGGCGATCCCGAATGATCGGCGGCAGGTCTTCGATTTCGCGACCCTCAGCCTGCCATTTCGGCAAGCCGCCGTCCAAAACGGCGACGTTTTCCTGACCCATCAGGCGAAACAGCCACCAGACCCGCGCCGCAGACATCAGCCCGGCACCGTCATAGACCACGACCTGATGTCCATCCCCCACACCCATCGCCCGCAAGCGCGACATGAATTTTTCGACCGGTGGTGCCATATGCGGCAAGTCCGAACGCTGGTCGGAAATATCATCGATATCGAAGAACCGCGCGCCAGGAATATGGGCGGCATCATATTCCGCCTTAGCATCCCGCCCCTGTTGCGGCAGATACCATGACCCGTCCAGAATCCGTAAATCAGGATCCTTGATATGGGCGGCAAGCCATTCGGTGGAAACGAGTGTTTTCGGATCGTCCTGCATCAAAGCCTCCCCTAAGCGAGCTTGAGTTTTCCCTATACGCGCACGCATTCGGGTTCAAGACTGGATGGGGCCTAGCCCGCCTAACGCGCGCGCCTGAGACGGAAAAACTGAACGATCCCGATCATACTGATCAGAATCCAGAAGGATTCGATCAACATCGACGCCAGATTGAAATTCTGAAGCAGCGAATAGACGATCAGGATCGACCCGGCGAGGTTTAGCACCGGGAATGCCAGATCGTCCGAATTCATCATCCGCATCTGAGTGGCAAAATACGCAGCCACCACGACCAAAGCACCGATTGAGCCAATCGCGTCCGCCAGTGTTAGAGTTTCCAGAAAAGCGCCCATATCTTGCCTTCTACTATGTGGGGTCAGGTTCAGCCGATCGCGGGCAGCGCATCCAATTGTGCATAATGGTGCATGTTCAAAAAAACAGCCCCTTGATCACCGGCGCGATAGCCATGCGGCAGGTCCGCCGCAAATCGCAGGCCCTGTCCCGCCTCAAGCGCCACCCACTTCCCATCACGCAAAATCTCAAGCGCGCCGTTCAGGACAAAGACCTCTTCCGTCACGCCAGTCGCGTGGGCGGCGGATTCGTGGCTTTGGTTCGGCGCAAGTTCCACATGAAATGTCTCGGCCCGCAGGGCCGGGTCAAAGGGAAAGACGATCTTAACTTCGATGCTGCCTGGAAAGGTCACCGTGCGAAACACGTCAGGCGTTGTCGTATCGCGCAGTGCCGCCGTGCCGATCAATGCACTGAGGGGCAGTTGAAACCCTTTGGCAATCTTCCACAGCGTCGCGATGGTCGGGCTGGATTCGCCACGCTCGATCTGGCCCAGCATGGCTTTGCTAACGCCGGTCATCTCAGCCACCTTCGACAGACTCAGCCCCGAGGCCGCCCGCACATCCCGCAGTTTCAGTGTAATATCATCCGGTGCCATCTGATCGTCTTTCGAATCCTCTTGTGCGTTATAGCGCACATGTGGTACGTGCGCTATAACGCACACATCCCGCATATCGCAACCGGGGCAAAAGGGAAACAGCATCATGCCAATGTACCGATCCAGAACCTCCACCCATGGCCGCAACATGGCCGGTGCCCGCGGCCTGTGGCGCGCAACCGGTATGCAGGATGACGATTTCGGCAAACCGATCATCGCCATCGTCAACTCGTTCACCCAGTTCGTTCCCGGCCACGTTCACCTGAAGGACTTGGGCCAGATGGTCGCGCGTGAGGTTGAGGCCGCAGGCGGCGTCGCCAAGGAGTTCAACACCATTGCGGTGGATGACGGCATCGCCATGGGCCATGACGGAATGCTGTATTCGCTGCCCTCGCGCGAAGTGATCGCGGATTCGGTCGAATATATGGTCAACGCGCACTGCGCCGATGCGATGGTCTGCATTTCGAACTGCGATAAGATCACCCCCGGCATGCTGATGGCCGCAATGCGCCTGAACATCCCGGCCATCTTCGTCTCGGGCGGTCCGATGGAAGCGGGCAAGATCGACATCGCTGATCTGGACGTCAAAAAGATCGACCTCGTCGACGCGATGGTTGCCGCCGCTGATGACAAATACACTGACGAACAGGTGCAGCATATCGAAGAAAATGCCTGCCCCACCTGCGGGTCATGCTCGGGCATGTTCACTGCCAACTCGATGAACTGCCTGGCCGAAGCGCTGGGTCTGGCGCTGCCGGGCAATGGTTCGACCCTGGCCACCCACGCTGATCGAAAAGATCTGTTTCTTGAAGCCGGTCGCCGCATCGTCGAGATCACAAAACGCCATTATGATCTGAACGAAAAAGGCTTCCTGCCGCGCGAGATCGCAACCTTTGAGGCGTTTGAAAACGCCATGAGCCTCGACATTGCCATGGGCGGATCGACCAACACGGTTCTTCACCTGCTGGCCATCGCGCATGAAGGCGAGGTGCATTTCACCATGTCCGACATGGACCGCCTTAGCCGCAAAGTCCCCTGCCTGTGCAAGGTGGCACCAAACACTGAAAACGTACACATGGAAGACGTTCACCGCGCCGGGGGTATCTTCTCGATCTTGGGTGAGCTTGGCCGAGCGGGGCTGCTGCACGAAGATTGCGCCACCGTGCATTCCGCCACGATGGGTGAGGCAATCGCGAATTGGGACATCAAGGTCGCCAACAACCCCAAGGCGCAAGAGCTGTTCAAGGCCGCCCCGGGGGGCGTGCGCACCACCCAAGCCTTCAGCCAATCGAACCGGTACAAGGAACTGGATATCGACCGCGAAGGCGGTGTAATCCGGTCGAAAGAGCATGCCTTCAGCCAGGATGGCGGTCTGGCGGTTTTGTTTGGCAACATCGCTCGGGACGGCTGTATCGTGAAAACTGCAGGCGTTGATCCCGCCAGCCTGACCTTCACCGGATCGGCCTATGTCTGCGAAAGTCAGGATCAGGCGGTCAATGACATTCTGACCGGCAAAGTCGAAGCGGGCGACGTCGTGGTGATCCGCTATGAAGGCCCGCGCGGCGGTCCGGGGATGCAGGAAATGCTGTATCCGACCTCGTATCTGAAATCCAAAGGTCTGGGCAAAGCCTGCGCCCTGCTGACTGATGGTCGGTTCTCGGGCGGTACATCGGGCCTTTCGATTGGCCACGTCTCACCCGAAGCCGCCGAGGGCGGTGAGATCGGACTGGTGCGCCCGGGCGACAAGATCGAGATCGACATCCCCAACCGCAGCATCCATCTGGCCGTGTCTGACGAGGAACTTTCAGCACGGCGCGAAGAGCAGGACGAAAAGGGCTGGGTGCCGGCCGAGCCACGCAAGCGCAAGGTGTCGACCGCGCTGAAGGCCTATGCCAAGCTGACAACCAGCGCGGCGAAAGGAGCCGTGCGTCAGGTCTGAACCGGGTTGCGGTAGGTAGACTATAGGCCTCGCTGTATTGCACAGCGGGGCCTTTTCATTTTTGAATGCCAACTTGATCAAAAGGAGCTCTGATGACGATTTGGCGTCCGTATCAAGGCATTCGGGTCAAGGCGATCGGCTTGCTATGGAGAGGTCCCAGTCTCTTGGTCGCCGACGTCCATGACGACAGTGGCAATCTGAAAGGTGTCCGTCCGCTTGGCGGTACAGTTGAGTTCGGCGAAACTTGGCAGGACGCGCTGAAACGCGAATTTCACGAAGAGCTTGGCGTTGACATTCAGATTTCCGGCGCGCCTTTGGTTTTGGAGAACATTTATCGCCACGAAGGCCAACTGGGGCATGAGATAATTTTCGCCACAGAAGTGACTCTTTCAAATCCATCTGCCCTACCAAAACATGCGATCACCTTTGCCGAGGACAATGGACTCATGTGCAGAGCCAGTTGGCGCGACCTCAGTGAACTCGATACGGATTGCGGACCAAATTTGTACCCGATCGGTCTGAAACGCGAACTGATCGCTACCTGAATCATCTCAGACAGCCTCCCGCGCCCGACCCGCACCATCGGCTACGCCGATGCTACGTTCGGCCTTGGGCCCGGCGCCGCGCAGTGCGCAGCGCCGGGCCCAACTAGAGGAGATGTCTCGTCAGAGACATTGACGACAGGCGGAAGTGCCTGCCTTATGGCAAGTCAATCGCCTAGTTTGGCGTGAACTTCGTCCAGATCAATCTCACCGATCGGCATCTTATTCGCCGGGTTCTCAAAATCGTATCGGAACAGTTCGAAATCCTGTTTGTAGATT
Organism: Ruegeria sp. BB1; assembly: GCF_056539465.1. NCBI lineage: Bacteria > Pseudomonadati > Pseudomonadota > Alphaproteobacteria > Rhodobacterales > Roseobacteraceae > Ruegeria > Ruegeria sp. BB1. The sequence goes on along the minus strand of NZ_JBQFVB010000006.1, from coordinate 20,500 downwards.
TCGTAGACCAAATGCATGGACAGATCGTCGAAATAATCCTCGACCGGATGCGCACGTTTGGGGCCATGCCCTTCGGATTCGTTGAACCGTGGAATATCTGAAAGGCTGATCGCGTGAGGTGTGTCCAGATTGTCCAACACCCCCTGCATTCCGTCATTGAATTTCTCGGTCCAGAAAATGCGGTCGTAGCGTCCACCATTTACGATGAAAGTCGAGACATGCCCTGACACGGCCGACCAGTGAATGTCCGGATCCATCGGTCGGCGCCAGCGGATCGTATCCCGCGCAAACAGCAAAAAGCGGCGAAAACTGGCGATCTGGTCGAACTCACCCTTGCCATCATCGCCGCCCACTTCGATTCCGTAATTATAGATCAGCGTCGGGACCAGATTACCCCGATACCGGCTGCCATTGCGCTGAATACCGCAAATCTTGTCGAAGAAGGAGCTGAGTATCCGGGTGTACGGATTGCGCACACAGGTAAAAGAGTATGAGGCGTGTTTACGAATATTGCCGGAAATCCGGGCCTGGCTGTCGGCAAAGGCCCATTTGTGCATACCGTCCTTGGCGTCATGAATATCGCCGTCGAAAAACCGACCGTGGTCCGAGTAGTACATAATCTGCCCGATGGTCGAGCACGCACATTTCGGCACAACACGGTACACCATACTTTCACTCTCGGTCATCCATGTACCGGGAAAACCCATCTGCAATGCCTCCTCAGCGGGTCAAAATAACCACACGCGCCCGCCTAGGCTCATAAAGAACCAAAAATATTCTGTTTATTCAATCGCTCATCCTCAGTATCAGAGAGCAAACAGGCAGAAACGGACGTTACAGACGCAATATGGCAAAAATTGCCTATATTCTATTGTGCCACAAGGACCCTGACGCAATCATCGCGCAGGCCGAGCAACTGACAGCCGCAGGCGACTGCATGGCCATCCATTTTGACGCGCGCGCCAGCGCGGTGGCCTATGACCGTATTCGCAGCGCGTTGAAAGATAATCCAAATGTGGCTTTTGCCGCCAAGCGCATCAAATGCGGCTGGGGCGAGTGGTCTTTGGTGCAGGCGACCCTGAATGCCGTGCAGGCTGCGGTGGATGCGTTTCCACGGGTCACCCATTTCTACATGCTGTCTGGCGATTGCATGGCGATCAAAACCGCCGAGTACATCCATTGGTTTCTGGACGAAAACGACAAGGACTTTGTGGAAAGCCACGATTTCTTTGCCAGCAACTGGATCAAAACCGGTATGAAGGAAGACCGGCTAATTTACCGTCATTTCTTCAACGAACGCACCCAGAGCAAACGGTTCTATGCCGCATACAACCTACAAAAACGCTTTGACCTGACGCGCGATATCCCCGCAGACATCCAAGTTATGATCGGCAGTCAGTGGTGGTGCCTGCGCCGCCGCACGGTCGAGATGATCCTTGAGCTCCTGCAACAGCGCCCGGATGTGGTCCGCTTTTTCTCGACCACCTGGATCCCGGATGAGACATTTTTCCAGACCCTAGTCCGCCATCTGATCCCCAAGGAAGAGATTGAGAACCGCACCCCCACTTTCCTAATGTTCTCGGATTACGGGATGCCGGTGACCTTTTACAACGATCACTACGACATGCTGCTGGGGCAGGATTACATGTTTGCCCGCAAGATCAGCCCCGAGGCGCATGAGTTGAAAGAGAGGCTGGGCCAGCTCTATGCCAGCGAAGGGGTCGAGTTCCAAATCTCGGATGAAGGGCGGAACCTCTATGGGTTTCTAACCGGGCGCGGGCGCGTTGGCCGCCGCTTTGGGCAGCGCTTTTGGGAGGCCGGGAATACCTTGGGTCCCGAACGCGAACTATATCTAATTGCGTGCAAAAAATGGCACGTGGCCAAGCGTCTGGTCGATCAGATCACGTCCGAGACTGACATTCCTTGTGTCGAATACCTGTTCAATGAAGAAGACACCCTGCTGCCTAATCTTGGCGGTATCGAGACGACGCTAACCAAGCGCTCCCGCCACCGGCGCGCGGTCGTGCGGATGTTGTTCGATCATTTCCAGACCGACAAGCTGGTACTGTGTGTGGACCCGGCAAATCTGGATATCATTCAGGATTTCTGCTCGGACCAGGTCAGGACCCGGGTTCTTGAGATCGAATGCGACTATTCTGACGATTACCTGATCGGCCATGCGCGGCGGGTCGGTCTGGCCGGAGAAAACAGCCCATCGGAAACCGTGGCGCGCCTTGTGCCGGCCTTGCGCAATTCGCTGGCCTATGAATCCGAGTTGATCCGGGGTGCGGGGTTCGAAGGATACTTGCGTATCCGCGAGGCCAATACGCGGGCTAAAAACGAAGAGGTAATGGCTGAATTTCTGAATGTCCCAGAAGACAAGGCGCAGGCCGTGATGAGACTGGATTATCTGTTTGCAGACTGATCCGGCGGCACCTGCCGATGCCGCCGGAAGGGTCAATCAGATGTCGAACTTGACGCCTTGGGCCAGCGGCAGTTCGGCTGAGTAGTTCACCGTATTGGTCTGACGCCGCATATAGGCCTTCCAGGCGTCCGAGCCGCTTTCGCGCCCGCCACCGGTTTCCTTCTCGCCGCCAAATGCGCCACCGATCTCGGCACCCGAAGGTCCGATATTTACGTTGGCAATTCCGCAATCCGACCCGGCTGCGGTCAAAAACTGCTCGGCCTCACGCATGTTCAGGGTGAACACGCACGACGACAGACCTTGCGGTACGTCATTCTGAATCTCGATCGCATCGTCAAAATCGTCATAACCCATGACATAGAGGATCGGAGCAAAGGTTTCGGTCTTCACCACATCGCTTTGGCCGGGCATTTCGACGATGGCGGGTGCCATATAGACCCCGGCAGGCACGCCTTCGGTCACACGGTTGCCGCCGAATACGGTGCCGCCTTCGGCTTCTGCAGCTTTCAGGGCTGCGGTCATGGCCGCACCCGAGGCTTCGTCGATCAGCGGGCCAATCAAGGTGCCTTCAGCCAGCGGGTTGCCAATGGGCAAACCAGCGTAGGCCTTTTTCAAACGGCTCACCAATTCTTCACGGATCGAGTTATGCACAATCAGACGGCGCAGTGTGGTACAACGCTGACCTGCGGTGCCCACAGCCGAAAAGACAATCGCCCGCACTGCCATTTCCAAGTCAGCCGACGGACCGACAATCATTGCGTTGTTGCCGCCCAGTTCCAGAATGCACTTGCCAAACCGCTGCGCCACGATGGGGGCCACTGCGCGGCCCATACGGGTTGAACCCGTGGCCGAGATCACCGGCACATCCTCGCTGGCCACCAGCGTCTCGCCCAGCGCGGCGCCGCCGATCAGGGTTTGCAACAAGCCTTCGGGCGCGTCGCCGAACCGGGCCAGTGCACGTTCAAAGATTTTCTGACAGGCCATTGCCGTCAGCGGGGACTTCTCGGACGGCTTCCAGATCACCGGATCGCCACACACGATCGCAAGCGCTGCGTTCCACGACCAGACTGCGACGGGGAAGTTGAAGGCCGAGATTACGCCCACCGGACCCGCCGGGTGCCATGTCTCCATCATCCGGTGGCCGGGCCGTTCCGAGGCAATGGTCAGACCGTATAGCTGGCGCGACAGACCAACGGCAAAATCGCAGATGTCGATCATCTCCTGCACTTCGCCCAGACCTTCCGAGGTGATCTTGCCAGCCTCCCAGCTGACCAGCGCGCCCAGATCGCCCTTGGCGGCGCGCAATTCCTCGCCCAGCAGACGGATCAACTCGCCCCGGCGCGGCGCGGGCACGGTGCGCCATGCCTTGAAGGCCATTTTCGAACGGGCAAGGATGGCCTCCATGTCGGAAGCTGGGGTCTCATGCACCTCGGCCAGCAGGCTACCGTCAATCGGCGAGGTCACCTTGAGCGTGCCGCCGGTCAGTTCGGCCTCGGTCAGGTCCAGATTTGCCAGGGTGGTTTGCGCAGTCATCACGATGTCTTTCATATCTCAGGCCGCCTTGTTCTGTTCAGTTACGTCGCCGGCGCGATAGAGTCGGCCAAATTCAGTGTTGAGGAAATCGGACAGGTTCACCTGTTCCTGCCGGATAAATCCTTTTGCGGGCAGTCCCCCGGTGCGCATCAGGTCGACCACGCCAAGAACGCCTGCGGCGGTGGTGACCTGAATGGCGCTCCAGACCTGTCCGTTGAGGGTGCGGGCAAAGCTTTTGTTGATCAGGGATTTCTCGCGCAGCGCTCCGTCAATCAGGCCCTTGGCAGTGCAATAGACCAGCACCACATCCTGATCGGTGCGCGGCAGCGCGGTCTCGAAGATGTCCTTCAGCAGGTCGCGGCGACGTTCCAGCCCCAGATCCTTGAGCAGCAGCTTCAGGATATCGCAATGGCCGGGATAGCGGATCGAGCGATAGGATACCGCCCGCGCCTTACCCTCAAGCGTTTCGGGCAGCGTGCCCAACCCGCCGGAGGTGTTGAAGCATTCGTATTCCACCCCGTCATGGCCCAGCACTTCGTAATCTTCCAGCGGCGCGGTTTTCACGCGCTCGCCATTCACGATGGCATCGCAGGGGTTGCAGTACTCGTTGATCAGCCCGTCGGTCGACCAGGTCAGATTGTATTTCATCGCGTTGGTCGGATAGAGCGGCAAAGCCCCAACCCGCATATGCAGGCTGTCCAACTCGTCAAATTCGGCCGCCAGCGACGCGCCAGCAATGCCTACGAACCCCGGTGCCAGACCGCATTGCGGCATGAAGGCGGTATCGCTGTCTTCGGCCAATTCGCGCACGGCACTGGTGGCTGCGACGTCTTCGGTCAGGTCAAAGTAGTGTGCCCCGGCGGTCTTGGCCGCCTTGGCAATCTTCGGCGTCAAAAAGAACGGAGCGGCCGAGATCACAGCATCAAACCCAGACAGTCCTTGGGTCAGTTGTGCCTCATCCCCCACATCGATCTGCCGGGTCGCAATCCCCTGTTTATTAAGCACCGATAACGCCGCCAGATCGCGGTCGGCAACGGTGACCGAGTAATTCGACGATGCTTGCAGCAGGCTGGCGATCATCTGACCGATCTTACCTGCCCCTATGACACAAATGTTCCAGCTCAAAACGCGCCTCCTCTTTCGTTTAGGAAAAGTATGAGGGGTGGGCTGTTCGATCCGCAGGGGTATTCTTGACGAAAACGCGGAAAGTTACGTCATTACGACGGTAATTTCGACATAATGTCAAAGCCATGACTGACAGGAAGCGGGCGGCAAAAGCTACAATCCGAACTCGTATAGTCAAATCAACAACATCGGTGATTTTTGTGTCCAAATGCGATACGGTACGCGCAATTGGGCCCATTTGTTCGCGCTGAACGTGCGCATTCTGTTGGCCCGGCCAGTGCAGATTAACCGTCGGGCCGGTCCTTTATTTCTGTTTGACCATAAGACGCCTGACACATGCCACAAGACGCAGCACTGGTTCTTTGACGACATTCACGGCTTTAGTTCAGGGGGGAACAGACGTGCCTATAGACCCGATTGAAAACACTATTTCCTATCATCCAACCGAATCCGAATGGGCGCTGATACAAGAAGTTCTGCCCGCAGATGATCCAACCGTAATCCAACTGCATTTCGAGTGTTTCGAGGTGGCTGAGGATACGATCCTGCCATCGCAGGGCATGTATGTGGTGCTGGGGGGCGAGGTGCATCTGCGACAGGACGAGACGGTTCTGGCAAAGGCCGATGCGGGCGACTATTTCTACGAGGAACATCTTGAGATCTTTGATATTCCCGTCAGCCTCGAAGCCTTGGCCACGCCCGGCACCAAGTTGGCTTATTTGTCCAGCAATCACTGGCTGGAAATTCCGACGGACATCCGCGAAGCCTGCTATGACACCCTGTTCGGTGATCTGGTCAGCGTGCATTTGCAGAACTTTCAGCAACCCATCAATTGCTGCAGCGTTACGGCAGCGGCGCTGAGCATGTCGGCGCTGGGGTTCAGTTGCGAGGTCAACGATATCTTTCGCGAATGTGCCCTGCCTACCTCCTTCGTGGTCAATGATGGTATTTCACTGGGTGAGCTTTACGACGTCGCCTGCACCTTCATCCACACGCAGGGCCTGCGCGACAAGGTGCAGGTTCAGGCCTATTTCATGGACGAGGCCACGACCTCGGTCGAAATTTTGCTGAAGGCGATCGACGAATCCAACCGGCTGGGTGGGGACAACGACATCCTGGTGGCAAATTTTCAGGTCGGTGTCGCCCATGGCAAACCGACCATGCCGGGGGGCCACTTTGCCATCATCGCCAAGTGCAATCCCAGCACCGGGCTGGTGCATATGATGGACGTCCACCCCGAGAAATACGGCAAGCTGTGGGTCACCACCATCGACCGGCTGTGGGCCGGAATGTCGGATCGCGACGGAACCTCGATGCGATCACGGGGCATCCTGCGATTCTCAGCGCGTGAGGCTGTTAAGACCAACCTGCAGACCCTGCAGCAGGACTGCAACTATGTGGACAGCACGTTGTATCTGGCCAAAGACCCCAAGAAACGCCGCAATCTGTTCCGGCGGGCCAGCCCGAATATGAACTCGTTGGGGGTGCTGGCCGAAAGCCTGGCGATCCTTGGGGATGAGCAGGTCGATGAAGACAAGCTGCTGATTGCCACGCAAACCGATTACACCGAAGCCTTGAGCCGTGTGTCCACCGCAAAGGAAATGCACAGCCTTGCGCAGCGGTACCTGAGCCAATCGCCCGATGTGCATCTGGGCAGCACGTTCCACAGTTATGCCTTGCGACCTAACCCCGAGGAGATAACACCCGAAAAATGGTTCCAAGATCATTTGCGCTTGCTCAACAGCGATGATGATCGGCACCTGATGATCAACATCGACTTTAACCGCGTGCTGGGGTTTGAAGTCATCCGTCCGCCCGAGAACGTCTATCGTGAAACGGCCTTGCTTGAGGAATTCTGGTGCCTCTGCATCGCCTATGACGAGGATACCGATCTGGTGACCGTGGTGGATATGAGCCCCGCGACCTCGCAGGTGTGGCAGGCCCCGCGCGGGCATATCTTCCGCGGCCTGCGTGATTTGAAAAACCCAGCGATGCTGGTGATCGAGGAACACGACCCCCCAGAAGACCCCACCGACGTGGCCCGCATTGTCGCGACCAACCCGCTTGTGCTGTTTTACGCCGATGAGGACCCGTGGTCCTATATGCTGCGTAGTATCCTGTCCAATATCGGCATCACCAGCATCAAGCTGATCGACATTGAAGGCCACGGGGCCAATGTGATGAAGATCCGGCGGCAACTGAATGTGCTGACCGGTAAGGAAAAACCGCCTTACCTGTTTTTCCAGAGCGAATGCCTGGGCAGGCGGTCGGACATTGTCGATATGATCCTGAAAGGTCGGTTGCAGGAACGGGTACACAAAGCCGGTCTACCGGTTCTGCTGCGCCATGAATCCCCCAGCCTGGACAAGAACATCTTTGGTTATCCCAAGGGCGGGTTGACCGATGCGCCGACCGAAAAGCGCAACGTATTGCTGTGCGCCTGCGGATCATCGGCAGCCGACAAGGTGCCGGAACTGGTGGAACGGATCACAAAAGCCGGGCACAACGTGAAACTGATCCCCTCGGTCTCGGCCGAGAGGTTCTTTCGCGATTTCGGCGCCGAACGGATCGAGCGATGCATCACCCATAACGACTATTACCGCGACGATGACGAGTGGAACTTTCGCTATATCGAGTTTGGAATGCCCCTGCGCGCCTCGCATCTGGCGCTGTGTGACTGGGCCGATTGCGTAATCGTGGCGCCGGTGACCTGCAACACAATGGGCAAGATCGCCAACGGAATTGCCGACAACCTGCTGACCTCGGTCTTTGTGGCGTGGCAATACCGGAACAAACCGGTGATCCTCTGCCCCGCTTGCAACACCAATATGTGGAACAACGTCACCACCCAGAACAATGTCGAAAAACTGCGCGATCTGGGTATTGATCTGGTCGGGCCGCGCAAGGGGCGGCTGTCCAACGGCATGATGGGCATCGGTATGATGGCGACTCCGGATCAGATCATGGAGGTTCTGGACGAGGCCTTCGAGGAACTGGCCGATCAAGAACACAACATCTGCAAATGGGCGCAAGAGGCCGCCGCCTCGGATGAATTCGCGCAATGGGGCCGTGTATTTCAGGCCATCGACAACGGTATGGCTGGAATTGATATCGTTGATGACAGCAACGGCGACACCCTGTTGCACTACGCGGCAGGCGGCGAAGGCGAGATGAACGAGAGCGGGATGGATCTGGGCAAGCCCGACCTTGAGGCGGCACAGGCGCTGATCGACCGTGGCATCAACGTCAACGCCAGCAATGACCACGGCTTTACCAGCCTGCATGTGGCGGTAATGAACAACTCGGTCGAGATGGTGAAAATCCTGCTGGCAGCTGATGGGATCGACGCCAGTTCGTGCATCCAGTTCCTGCAGAGTCCCAAAAACGCCAGAGACGCCAAAGTCTCGGACGAAATCCAGGCGATGCTGGACGATTGGGCCAATACTCACACTCTGACTGAGCTTGAGGATGAGGACGAAGACGATCTGATAGAAGACCGTGAAAAGACCCATCTCTACTTCACCTACGGATCGTTGAAGAAAGGCTTTCCCAATCACGATGCCCATGCCGAGGTGCTGGATGATTTTGTGGGCGAGGCGATCACCCGGCAACGCATGCCCCTGATCGTGCCGCACGAGCCGTTCTGCGACAATCCGAACTGCGGCTTCCTGCACCGTATGGCCACGCTGGTCGACCAGAAAGGGCGCGGCAAGGCGGTGCGGGGCGAGGTCTATCGCGTCTCATCCACCGGGATGAAAGAGTTGGACAAGCTTGAAGGCTATCACGGCCCCAACTCGCCTGAGAATGTCTATGTCCGCAAACGGATCAACGTGTTGATCAACGGCGTCAAAAAACCCGCCTATACCTATGTGATCGCGCATCCCACCAAGTATCTGGATGAATGGGAACAAGGCACATCCGGGATCGTGGCGGAATACACGCTGGATATGGCCACCGGTACGCCAAAACCGGGGTTTCAACCGACAGCCTAATTGTGGGTTTCGATCACGGCCTCAACCTCGGGTCCGGCCTTGAGGCTGAGGTTGTAGCCCGTGATCGCCACCATGCACAGAAGGACAAAAGGCCAGAAAGCGGCCTTTGGGTACAGGTTGTCCTTGTAATGGATAAGCCGCAGGGACGGCACAGCCTCGGATGCAAACAAGTAGGTGTTCACGGAGACCGCCAGCAACAGAAAATACATCAGGAAAAAGAACGACTCCATGTAGATCACCGGCGATCCGGCAAAGCCTTCACGCAGCTGTACATGGGCCAGCAGGATCACGAAAAACAAGACCGAGCATGTGCCGATCACGCTGGAGGTACTGAAATCATGCCGTTCGACCAATTCGGGGCGGCGGGTCACCGTCATTACCGCACCGAACAGCAGCATCGTCACCACGATCAACGGGATCATGTGGACAATGAAAGCGTTCCCGAAATTGCGCTTGATGACGAAGTTATAGTGCAGTTCCGGCAGATTGGTCTGGAACTCGTTTTCGCCAATTCCCAGCGTTGTATCCAGATCGGACAAGCGATAGTCGAAATAGGTGTTCTCACGCTCCCACGTGCCCATGACGATGCGAGGATCTATGCCAAAAATATCATCCGGCCCGGTGGCGGGATAGGACGAAAAGTCAGGAATTAGAGCCACATTTACATCAAACTCACCGGGCCAAAACCGGACCCAGACGGTTTTATGGTCGAACGGATAGCTGGTGTAGTCAAAGCTCTGCCGCAGGGTCTGTTCAAAATACCAGCCAATCAGGGTCACGCCGTCCTGATCCATCCTATAGGCCTCTTCGATTACGCCATTCGCGGCATCAACGGCCTCGGGCAGGATGAACCCGATCTCTTTTTCGGTTGGCTTGATCGCGTCATGTACGCCGTCTTCGAAATGTTGCCAGACGTAGCCGCTCACGCGCACGTCGCTGGCGCCGGTAAAGCTGAAGGATTTGATGAAGATGCCGGTTTTGACCCGGTAGTCGGGCAAATTGTCCAGCTTTTGCAGATACTCATCGACTGAGGCCTCATCTGGCAATTGCGTCGGGTCGCCCTCAAAATGGTTCAGCGCGACCAAAAGTTTGAACAGCACGACGGCCAGAGCAAGCGTCAGGGCACCGGAAATCAGCCAAACCTTCTTTTCGATGCTCATTCAGCCCCTCGCCCGCTCAATTCAACCGCCCGACCAGAGATTGCGTGATGCCCATCTCGGAAAAGCGCGCGCCCAGCGCTTCGAAATCTTCATGTGCTGACATGGGAATGCCCCAGCCCCCGCACGCGGCCAGAACCCTGGTGTGCTGTATCGACAGGTCGACCATTGGCAGGGGTTCCTCGGCGGTGAATTTTGCCAATGCGTCCGCATATTCAGTCGCCCGGTCCCATTCCTGCCGTGCCAGCATGACGGCGCTGGCATCGGGATAAAAATGCAGGTGGCTGTGGCCAACGCAACCCTCGGCAATGATCTGGGCGCCCAGTTTCAGGTGCTGATCCTGTTTATTAGGGTCTGTTTCCGCCATGGCCAGCGCCGACAACGCCTTGGGCCCCACGAAATTCCGACCATGTTCGAGCGCAATATCGACAGCCCGCTGACCGGTTTCCCGAGCATCGTCCATCTGCCCGGCGTAAACCTGTGTGCGGGCCAGATGCTCCAATGCCTGCGCCTCAAGCCGCTTTGCGCCTACGCGGCTGGCAATTTCGGCCGAAACTGCGAAGGTCTCCAGCGCCCGATCCAGCTCACCCAAAAACGTATGCGCAACGCCTAGGCAGGTCTGGGCCACGCATTCCGGCACAAAGGCAAAATACTTCTGGGACACCTCGATGGCCTCTTGTGCATCCAGCTTGCCCTGCGCCACATCGCCGGTATAGCTGCGCGCCACGCTGAGGTTGTGCAGGTTCGCTGCCAGATCACGCACTAACCCCTTTTCTCGTGCCCGTTCCACCGCCTGCGTATAGAACCCCGTGGCGGTCTGCATGGTCGCGTTCATGAAATTCGCATCGCCGAAACCGCTGAGCGCACCGACCTCAAGCCGCGCCGATTCCAGCTTTCTGGCCAGTGTTAGAGCCTTTTCATTGCTTTGCAGGGCGTCCTCGACCCGACCCAGAGGAAAATACACATTGCCACGGACATAGTTGATCTGGGCAATATCGCGTTCCGATCCACACCGCTCTGCAGCTATCTCGGCCGTACCCAGGCTTTGCAATGCGTCTTTGTACAAACTGGCCTGCCGTGCGGCCTGCGCCAACCCGATATGGGCGCGGGCGGTCTGTTCATCCGTTTCAGCCAGATCGGCCGCTTCTTTGAATTCGCGCAAGGCGTCATCCGACAGGCCCTGCAAACGGTGGGTTTCACCGCGCGCGCAAAACAGATCGAACCGTACCCCGGATGGCGCGGGCAATTCCAAGGCCCGTTCGATCAGCGGGCTGGCATCATCAAACTGGAACGCCTGAATCAATTTCTCGGCAGCTTCCAGATACGCTTGTGCCGCATTGGTGGCACCTGCCCGATCCAGATGTTGCGCCCGCAGGGTGGCATCGCGATCCTCGAACCATTTCGCGGCCTGACGATGCAGCCGCGCGCGTTCGGATTTCACCAGCGTCGCATAAGACCCGTCGCGGATCAGCGCGTGGGCAAACATCAGATCGGTTCCCGCCTCACGGATCAGGGCGGACCGGATCAGGGTCGAAGTGTCCAGATGCCCTTCACCCAAGACATAGTTCAGCACCTCGGGCGAGAACCTCTGACCCAACACCGAGGCCGCCTGAATCGCGGCCCGACTGCGCCGGTCCAGCGCATCCAGCCGCGACTGCACGATTCCCTGAATGCTGCCCGGCACGGATTCGCGTTTCAGCACATCGATATTGCGCAAGAGCTGTTCCAGAAACAGCGGGTTGCCCCCGGCGCGCTTTACGCAGGCATCCAGCAGTTCGGGGTCCACGCCGGTGAACTCCTGAACCAGCTGTCGGGCCTGCTCATCCCCCATCGGCGCCAGTTCCAGCTTCGAGATCAGCGCGCCTTCGGTGCCCATTTGCCATTCACGGTTGATCGGATCGCCCTCGACCCGGCTGGTCATCAACAGTACACAAGGCAAATCGCGCGTGGTCGCGGCAATATGGGCGCAGGCGGTCAGAATTTCGGGGGCGGCCCAGTGGATATCCTCGATCTGGATGAGCATCGGCGCGTCACGACTGCGTGCCGCGATCAGCTCGTCGATCACTTGCCGCCTTCCGCGTTGGCGGGTGGTGTTATCCATCACAGCATAAACTTCGGCCAGGCCAGGGTCCTGCTCCAGTTCCAAAAGCGCGTTCAGATGTGCCACGTTAGACGGCGACACCCAGCCCTTGGTCACCGCATCCTGCGCCATTGCAGCACCGGTGGCAGCGTCATCCGTCGGTTGCAGCCCCAGAATGCTGCGGGCAACGGACTGGATGGCCGAATGCCCCTCACGCGCGCCGAAATCCATGACCACGCCGTTGTGGATCGAGTATCCGAGCTCCGCAGCCATTTCGGCAACCTGTTCGGACAGATGAGTCTTGCCGATGCCCGGCTCGCCCAGAACGATATGCACCTCACCTTTGCCGTGCTGCTGGCAGCGATCGAACGTGGCCGAGAACAGCGACATCTCGCGCTCGCGACCGACAAATCGGTGCCGGCGTGACCGGATGTTGCGCGCCATTCGATCCAGCCGCCACAGTTCGACCGGTTCGCTCAGCCCCTTGATCGGCTTTTCACCCAGCGACTCGCCGACAAAAAGCGGCCCTAACGCGCGCTGAATGTCATGGGACACCAAAGTATCACCCGGCGTCGCCATATCGGTGATGCGCGACGCCAGATTAACGCCGTCGCCCGTCACCGTGTATTCTGTATGCGCCTGACTGCCGGTTGTGCTGGCGATCACCTGACCCGACGCGATGCCGATGTGACACGACAGAGGCGGGTTCAAAGCGGGCAGCACTGCATGGATTTCCAGCGCCGCCCGCGCGGCCCGCTCGGTATCGTTGGTGTGCGATATCGGCGCTCCAAACACCGCCATCACCGCGTCCCCGATATGCTTGTCGATCCGACCACCGAATTTTTCGACCACATGATCCACCTTGGCAAAAAACGCGTTCAGCAGTTCATGCATGTCCTCGGCGTCCAACTCGCTGGTCAGGCGGGTAAAGCCGGTTAGGTCGGCGAACATGACTGTGACTTGCCGCCTGGCGGGCTCCAGCGGGGTTTCGGGCTCATAGGGTTGAACGGTTTCGACAGTCTCAAGCTCAGCAATCGCGCGCAGCAGCCTGCGGCGGTCTCCGACAGCGGTCACTCCGATTTCGATCAGGTCTTCGCCCGTCAGATCGGGCAAAATTGCGAAATCAATTTTGTTATCCAAAAAGGCTTGCGCATAGTCAGATAGTCCAAGTGCGCTTAGCCAGTCCCTAAGGTCCTGAGACATGTCGCCCCTCTGAAGCCCCCAACTTCAGTCACAGACCTAGCACAGCAGACCCGTCTGAGTCTGCAATGGTTAACGAATTTAATGTTTATGTACGCCCATATGCACGAAACAGGAGCATCTGACCGCAGAGATTCAGGATGAGCTTATCGAGATTTGCCGCGTTCAAACCTGTAACACCGTGTGGCCTTGTCAGATTTCAGCTTATGAATGGCACGCGTGCCTCATCCAGAGATGTCTGCCCGCTGGGCAAGGTCAGATCATGGATCACCGGATTCGACCGGGCGATAACCCGGCCTTTGCGCACCACGGTCAGACGATGGGCGCGCAGGCGGATCGCCTCGATCTTGTCGCTGGCCTGCAGCAGAACGAAATTCGCGTCGCAACCCTTGGCCACGCCGTACCCCTGCAACCCCATGATCCGGGCCGAGTTTTCGGTCACCGCATCAAAACACCATGCCATATCAGCCCGGCTGGACAGCTGGCCCACATGCAGCCCCATAAAGGCCACGTCCAACATGTCGGCCTTACCCAGCGAATACCACGGGTCCATCATGCAATCCGATCCGAACCCCACGGTGATCCCCGCATCGCGTAATTCGCGCACGCGGGTCTGGCCGCGGCGTTTGGGATACGTGTCGTGGCGGCCCTGAAGCATAATGTTGATCAACGGGTTTGGGATTGCATGTACCCCGGCTTCGACCATCAGAGGGATCAGTTTCGATACATAGTAGTTGTCCATCGAATGCATTGAGGTCAGATGCGACCCCGCCACCCGTCCGTTTAGACCCAATCGTTGGGTTTCATAGGCCAACGTCTCGATATGGCGGCTTTGCGGGTCATCGCTTTCGTCACAATGTATGTCGACCATCAAGCCACGTTGGGCCGCGATTTCGCAAAGCTGACGTACAGAGTCGGCCCCGTCCGCCATGGTGCGTTCGAAATGCGGAATACCGCCCACCACATCCACACCCATATCTAGCGCGCGGATCGTGTTCTGCATCGCGGTAGGGTCGCGCAGAACACCGTCCTGCGGAAAGGCAACCAGTTGCAGATCCAGGTGGTCCTTCACCTGCTCGCGCACTTGCAGCAGGGCTTCAACACCCTTCAGCTCATCATCGCAGGTATCCACATGGCTGCGGATCGCGCCAATCCCCTTGGCCACGGCCAGCTCGCAATACCGCATTGCACGCGCAACGATGTCCTCGACCGTTTGGATCGGCTTCAGCTCTCCCCACAGCGCGATACCTTCCAGCAATGTGCCCGAGACATTCATGCGCGGATTACCCAGCGATAGAGTCGCATCCATATGAAAATGCGGGTCAACAAAAGGGGGAGAAACCAATTGGCCACCCGCATCGATTACTTCGCCAGCTTCGGCTGTGATCCCGGATTCAATCGCGGCGATCTTGCCATCCGCGCAGGCAATATCAATGCCAGTCTGGCCATCGGTCAGGGTGGCATTCTTGACGATCAGATCGAACATGACGTTTCCTATCGTTGGCCCTTGAACCAGGGGGTGAGCAATGCACGCGGATAATCCGCCGACCGCGCCGCAACCACAAGGGCGATGATCGAGAGGATATAAGGGGCCATCAGGAATACCTGACCTGGCACCAGCGCGCCGATCTCGGTTTGCAGCCGCACCTGCAACGCATCAAAGGCCCCGAACAACAACGCGCCCAACAGCGCCTTTCCAGGCCGCCAACTGGCAAAGATTACCAGCGCGATGCAAACCCAGCCGCGCCCGTTGACCATGCCGAAGAAGAAGGCATCAAAGGCGCTCATCGTGAGGAAAGCCCCGCCCAAAGCCATCAAGGCCGAGCCCGCGACAATGGCCCCGATCCGCAGCCCGTAAACCGATAGGCCCTGTGCATCGACACTGTCCGGGTTGTCTCCAACCGCCTGAATGGCCACGCCCAGGGCGGTGCGGTTCATCACATACCAGACCACCGCCACCATGAGCAGAGCCAGCCATGTCAGTGCGGTTTGCTGGAACAAAACAGTCCCTAAAAAGGGTAGATCTGACAGTACGGGCAAATCCAGCGGTTGAAATGGCTCGATCCGCGGCGGTGACGACACGTTCGGTAATGCGGTGCGATAGGTGTAATAACTGACGGAGGTTGCAAACAGAGTGATCCCCAGCCCCGAGACATGTTGCGACAGACCCAGAGGCACCGTTAGGATCGCGTGCAATAGGCCAAAAAAGGCCCCGGCCAGCGCCGCGACCAGCACGCCGCCCCACAGCCCCGCGCCCAACCAGACGGCCATCCAGCCGCACATCGCTCCGACGACAAATATCCCCTCGATCCCGAGGTTCAGCACGCCCGCCCGTTCGCAAATCAACGCACCCAGCACGCCAAAGATCAGCGGCGTAGCGATGCGCAAGGACGCGGCCCAGAAGCTTTCGGAGAGCAGGATATTAAGGACATCCATCATGACGTGCCCCCTGACGTGCTGGCCCGAACGATCCGGTAGCGGGCAAAGAACCCACCAACCAACACGCAAAGCAACGAAACCGACACCACCAGATCGGCCAGAAAAGACGACACGCCCATTGCGCGGCTCATACTGTCAGCCCCTACGAACACGGATGCGATGAACAACGCGGCGATCACCACGCCCACAGGTGACAGCCCCGCCAACATGGCGACCACGATGCCGGTATAGCCAAAGCCCGGCGACAGGTCCGAGGTCAGATACCCCTTGAGTCCGGCGACCTCGCTGACCCCGGCCAGCCCCGCAAGGCCACCAGACAAGATGGCCACGCCAAACAGCGAGCGGTTTACGTTGATCCCGGCATGGCGCGCAGCAGCAGCGTTTTCCCCCACCGCCCGCAAACGGAATCCCCAAACCGATCGGGCCAGCATGAATTGCGCCAATCCGGCCAGTATCAGAGCCACAATCAACCCTGAATGCACCCGCATCCGCTCGATCAAAGGCGGCAACATACCCTGATCCAGGATAGGGGCGGATTGCGGCCATCCCAGGCTCATTGGGTCCTGTAGGGCCCCTTCCAGCATCATCTGCACAAAGATCAGAATGATGAAATTCAACAGCAACGTAGTCACCACCTCATCCGCGCCAAAACGGATTTTCAGATAGGTCGGGGCAACCATCCCCGCCGCGCCCGCTGCAGCACCCAGCACGACGATCAGCGGTAATAACAAGATACCATGGACATCCAGCACCCCCGACCCAACCGCCACAGCCGCCATCGCACCCAGATACAGCTGCCCTTCGGCCCCGATATTCCACAGCTTGGCGCGGAACGCCAAAGCGGCGGCCAGACCGGTAAAGATCAGTGGCGTGGCGCGCGTCAGCACCTCGGAAAATGCGAAAACAGAACCAAATACGCCGCGAAACATCTCTTGATACGCCAGAATAGGGTTCGCCCCCGCGGCCAGCAATGGAATGGCGGCAAACCCCAGTGCAATTATGGCGGACAGGATTGGAACACCCAGGGTAAAGGCCCGCGACTGAGTCTGGCGCGGTTCTATGCGGATCATGCCGGTTCTCCTGCCATCATCAGCCCGATCTGTTCGCGGTCGCGGCCGGGGGCCTCGTGCAATTCGCCATCGCGGATCACCACGATGCGGTCGGCCAAACCCAGAATTTCATCAAGATCTTCTGAGATCAGAACTACTCCGGCTCCGCGCGCGCGCGCCTCAAGCAGGCGGCGTCCGACCTCGGCAGCAGCCCCCATGTCCAGACCACGCGTCGGTTGATTGGCCAGGATCAAACGCGGTGCCCGATCAAATACCCGCGCCAGAATAAGCTTTTGTATATTGCCACCCGACAGCAACCGCGCCGGGGCTTCGACACCCGGCCCACGCACGTCATAAGCCTTTGCAAGGCGCGCGGCGTTCTCTTCGATCGCCTCACGTCGCAGCAGGCCGCGCGATTGCACGTCGCTGTCACCCAATCGCTCGATCACCATGTTTTCAGCCACGCTCATCGCGCCAACGATGCCTTCGTGGTGGCGATCTTCGGGGATACGACCCACGCCCGCCCGTATCATCGCCGCGGGGTTGAGCGTGCCGATTTCAACTCCATCCACCTTTATTAGACCCTGTTCTGTCTGAACGAGACCAGAGATCACATTGGCCAACCCGCTTTGTCCGTTGCCCGAAACCCCAGCGATCCCGAGGATTTCATGCGCATGTACAGTTAGATCTACAGAACTGAGCGTATCGCGCTTGGACCGGCCAGGGACTGACACGCCGGACAGGCTGAGTACCGGAACGCCCGGCGCCATGGTGCCCCCGGCAAGTTCCGGCGTATCCGCCCCGACCATCATTCGGGCGATAGATTTCTCATCCGCTTCGGATGTAGCCATCTCACCAACTTTGCGCCCGTGGCGCAGCACCGCGATCCGATCAGAAAAGGCCAGAACCTCGCGCAGCTTGTGGCTGATGAAAATGACCGACAGCCCCTCATCCGTCATCATACGGATGTTTTCGAACAATGTGTCGGCCTCTTGCGGGGTCAGCACGGCGGTGGGTTCGTCCAGTACCAAAATTCGCGCCTGCCGATACAGGGCTTTCAGGATTTCAACCCGCTGCCGTTCACCCACAGACAGACGTCCCACGGGCGTATCCAGCGGCGCGGTCAGGCCACTTCGATCAATAATAGCCTGAATCTTTTCCCGGGCTTCCTGCCGATTGCGGCTTAGTGCAAGCAGGGGTTCCGAGCCCAACGTGATATTATCCAGGGCCGAGATATTCTCGGCCAGCGTGAAATGCTGATGCACCATGCCCACGCCTGCGGCCAGCGCCACCTGCGGGTGACCCAATGGCAAGGGCTGCAGAACACCCGCCTCGTCAGCAACGTCGATAGACCCTGAATCGGGCAAATAATGCCCGAATAACATATTCATCAGCGTGGTCTTGCCCGCGCCGTTCTCGCCCAGCAATGCCAGAACCTCGCCCTTGTCCAGGATCAGGCTGACATCGTCATTGGCGACGACGGGACCAAAGCGTTTGCTCAGCCCGTTGAGTTTCAGAACCGTGGAGTCTGTCATTGGAAACACGGGCCAGTTGCTGAACCGGCCCGAGCAGTATCAGTTATCCGAGACCGGGCGGTCATCGTTGACATTCACCCGGAACAGACCATCAAGAATCTCGGCCTGACGGGCATTCACCGCCTCAAGAACCTCGGCGGGTACCAGTTCCTCATCCAGAACCATTGACCCGCCGCCATAACCCATAAAGCTGTACTGGCCGTAATCCGCAGCCTCGAACGAGCCGCCCGCAACATTGGCGATGGCCTTGTCGATGGTCGGCTCCATATGCCACAGGGCTGAGGCCATGATCGTGCCGGGGTAGTCGCCCGACGTGTCGATGACGTTGCCTACGGCCTTTACACCACGCTCAACCGCCGCATCCGAGACACCAAAGCGTTCCGCGTACATGATATCCGCCCCCGCATCCATCATCGCGATGGCGCTTTCCTTGGCCTTGGGCGGATCGTACCAGCTGTCGATGAAGGTCACGAGGAATGTGACATCCGGGTTCACTTCACGCGCACCATCCATGAAAGCGTTCATCAGGCGATTTACCTCGGGGATGGCATATCCGCCGACCATGCCGATCACGTTCGATTCCGTGGCAGCCCCTGCCACCATGCCAGTCAGGTAAGACGGTTCGTGAATCCAGTTGTCGAAGACCGAGAAATTGGGCGCCACCGGCCCAAAGGAAGACCCCATCAAAAAGGCGGTGTCGGGATAATCCTTCGCCACCTTGCGCGCGGCGCGTTCCAGGCCAAACACCTCGCCCACAACCAGCTGTGCGCCCTGTTCGGCATATTCGCGCATCACACGTTCATAATCTGTGTTCGCCACATTTTCCGAGAACACGTATTCGATGTCACCACGCTCGGCTGCGGAGTTTAGGGCCTTGTGTATGCGGCTGATCCATTGCTGTTCCACCGGCAAGGTATAAATCGCCGCGACCTTGACGGTTTCCGCTGCCGCCAGACCGGCGGAGAATAGGGTTGAGGCAGCCGCCACAGCGGCCAGCAGTACTCTTCTTGAAAATATTGTTTTTGTCATAACACTCTCCTGTCTGGCAGGATGGCAGCATTTTTTTACTGTTCAGTCAATTTTTTCATCCATGTCCCATGGGAACATGACTGTATCTCAGACAGTTTCGGCCGTGTTTCTAAGGTTGGGGTATGGTCAAGCGCTTAGGCCCAAAGCTCATGTTTTGGTGCCATAGGGCAAAGCGGCACGACACACGTTTTACGTGTGTCTGGCGTAAAAGTTTGTAAGCACGTATCTAAAGGATAATTCCGGTGTCACGACACATTACACCAATCTAAAAACTAAAGACTGCCGCAATGGTTTTCCCGGTGACAGCGCGCCGTATTGGCGCACTACTATTCGTTTGCTTGAACAGCGGATCAGTTGGTGCCCACTGTGCTTGTGGTGCTGTTTGACGACCCACCGCCACCGCCGCCCGAAGCAGCCACACCTACTGCGGCCGCAGCCACGCCAAGTGCGGGCGCGACAAGAGGTACAAAACCAGTCACACCTTCAGCCGCAGCTGCAGCCGCCGCATCGTCCAATGGGGCTACACGAGTAGGATCTACAGGCTCCGGGGTCGTCCCGTCGGTCGCGTCCTGCCCAAAGGCGCTTGTGGTTGAAAGGGCCAGAACCAACACGGTCGCTCTGATCATCATGAATCTCCTAAAACAAGTCTTGGCCGGACGCTATCACACCCGTTCGGAGGTGAGAATGTCATTGCTGAAAAAATTTCTATAAACGTGCAGATAAAATTTGCTTTTTCAGAGGCTTGCCACAGATCCGCGCCCGCAGACCCCCTAGGCGCATTTCCTTAAATTCAAGGGTGGCCTGCAACGCTATCCGGCCCGGCCACACTGCCGTTAACTCTTCAATTGCAGAATTGCCACAAGGTGTTTTGTGGATATTTTTTTTGGCGGATTGTTTCGGGACGTTTGTTTTGAAAGTTGTTAGTGAGGCGCCGAT
>NZ_JBQFVB010000005.1:0-274586 GCF_056539465.1 Ruegeria sp. BB1 | reverse complement strand
TAACAAATCCCTCAAGATGCCCCCAGTCTCTCCTGAGCGTCTCCGCCGTCTCCAGCGTCCCAACACCGCCTCAGCAGCGCCGGTGAAGGG
Organism: Ruegeria sp. BB1; assembly: GCF_056539465.1. Lineage (NCBI taxonomy): Bacteria > Pseudomonadati > Pseudomonadota > Alphaproteobacteria > Rhodobacterales > Roseobacteraceae > Ruegeria > Ruegeria sp. BB1. The sequence continues at coordinate 274,496 of NZ_JBQFVB010000005.1, read as the reverse complement.
GGTTCTAAGGTTTACCCAAACAACCCGCAAGTGGAAAATTGCATCTTGCGCGATTTTTTTGCGAATTGATTTTTTTCACTTATATTTCAAATGATTAAGATGAACCCAACTAAGCCACATACACCGCTCACGAAGTAGGCACACGCAGTTGCCCCACCATAAGCAATCGGTCAACCACCCGCATACCCTATATATAGTGAGTTCCTAACCGACATCCACAAGACCCAACCGAGTCGCATCATCTGATCCGGGCCGATTTTGAGCCCGTTTCCCCGACTCGCCTCCAAACAGGGCACTGAAAAAGGCACAACGCGCGCGCCGGGTCTTGCGCATTACCCTCGGATACTGTCACCTCGCCGGAAAGAGACAGCCAAACGCACAGTAATATGACAGCTACACACGCGCACCCCTTTCCTTGCATACGGACGGTTGGTCAGGACGGTCTATTGGTCTCGTTTGCTGACACGATGGCTGAATCCTCGAACCGGGCGGCGCTTGCATTTCGCAATGCGGTCGACCTTCTTGGATGGGAAGGTGTGATTGAGACATCGGCGTCTCTGGCCTCGGCCTATGTTCGGTTCGATCCCCTTGCCCTGCCGCACACGGAAATCCACGGGCGGATCGAAGAGATGCTGCATCAACAAGACTGGTATCGGGCACCGCTTCCTGCAGGTCGCCGCTTGTGGCAGGTACCCACTGTGTACGGAGGTGAATTAGCGCCGCAATTGGACGAAACCGCAGCGGCAGCTGGGCTGACACCAACCGAAGCCATACGACGCCTGAGTGAAACCCGTGTTCGCGTACTGACCATCGGCTTTGCGCCCGGCCTGCCATATCTTGGACCGCTAGGGCCTGAGTTCAACATTCCACGCCTCAAGAAGCTCACTCCTATGGTGCCGGAAGGAGCGCTGATCCTGGCGATATCGCAACTTGTGCTGTTTTCCAGACCCAACCCGACAGGATGGCGACATGTCGGCCAAACCGCTTTTCGCTGCTTCCGTCCCGAAGCCGAACAGAGCTTTGTCCTGCGCCCCGGCGACGAGATGCAATTTCTGCCGGTCTCACGCGCAGAACTGGAACAGATACGCGAAACCAATGATGGTCTAGGCGGGGCGACCCGAGAGGAGATCCCGGCATGAGCCTGCTGGTACATCAGATTGGCCCGGCCTGCACCATTCAGGATCAGGGGCGTTCGGGATATCTGGATCAGGGACTTTCACGGTCAGGGGCGGCAGATCAACTGGCGTTGCATGAGGGTGCCGCGCTGCTGGGTCAAAACCCGGACTGCGCAGCCCTGGAAATGGCGGGAATGGGCGGCACGTTCGAGGCCACGCAACCGGTCAGCATCGCCCTGACCGGCGCGCCAATGCAGGCCAGTATCGATGGCTTCCCGATTGTCTGGAATGCCTCTTTCTCTATGGAGGCGGGTCAGAAGCTGACGATCGGCGCCGCCAATCAGGGCAACTATGGCTATTTGCATGTTGGTGGCGGATTTGAAGTACCGCTGTTTCTGGGTTCACGTTCCGCCCACCTGACAGCGAATGTCGGGCGTGCCGTGCAGGCCGGCGACCGACTGCCCGTCGGTCCCTATTCAGGCAACACCGGTATGAAACTGCGCCCCGATGACCGATTTTCCGGGGGCACCCTGCGCGTGTTGGCAAGCTTCCAGACCCCCCTGTTCGATCCAGAAACGCTGGACCGTTTTACCAAAACCGCGTTTCGGCGCGGTGCGCGGGCCAACCGAATGGGCATGCAATTGGAAAACGATGGCGAAGGCTTTGCCGCAAAGGGTCAATTGAACATTCTGTCAGATGTGATCACCCCGGGCGACATCCAGATGACCGGCACCGGAAACCCCTTTATCCTGCTGCCCGAGTGCCAGACGACCGGTGGTTACCCTCGTATCGCCACTGTCCTGCCCTGCGATCTGCCCCGGGCGGCGCAAACCCCGGCCGGCGGGCAGATAAAGTTTACATTTGTGTCCATGGACGAGGCCGTCGCCCTGCACGCCACTTACCTGTCCGATCTGTCGCGATTGCGCGCGCGGGTCGAGCCCTTGGTCCGCGATCCGCACGACATCCCTGACCTGTTATCCTATCAATTGATCAGCGGAATGATCTCTGGCACCGAATAAGGAGTTTGCCGATGCCCAGCGTCGATTTGAATGCCGATATGGGGGAAAGCTTTGGCCCTTGGAATATGGGCGATGATGAAAGCCTGCTGAAGATCATCACCTCGGCCAATATCGCGTGTGGTTTTCATGCGGGTGACCCCGATGTCATGGCGAAAACGATGACGTCGGCTGCCCAGAACGATGTCGGCATTGGCGCGCATCCCGGCTTTCCCGATCTGCAGGGATTTGGCCGCCGCAATATGAAGGTGCCCCACGAAACCCTGCGCAATCTGGTCCGTTTTCAACTTGGCGCGGCGATGGGCATGGCCAAGGCGGTTGGTACGAAGGTCCGACATCTGAAGCTGCACGGCGCTTTGGCCAATATGTGTTCGGTCGATATCGATATGGCACGAGCTTGTTATCAGGGCGCGCTGGACGTGGACCCTGACATTATTGTCATGGTGCTGGCTGTTACCAAGCAGGAAGAGGCAGTGCGCGAATTGGGTTGCAAATGGGTGGGAGAAATTTTTGCCGACCGCGCCTATAACGATGACGGTACGCTTGTTGATCGCAGCCTGCCCGGCGCGGTCATCCACGACCCCGAACTGGCAGGACCACGCATGCTGAACATGGTCCGCAAAGGTGCAATCATCACCGAAACCGGCAAGCGGTTGGAAACCTCAATCGACACGATCTGCCTGCATGGGGATGGGCCGACCGCGGTACAGATCGCCCGGTCTGTTCGCGAGAACCTTATCGCAGGTGGCGTCGAGGTGACAAAATTCACCCGATAGACATCCGGGTGTAAGGTTTGCACCCCACCTTCTTACTGTTGCCCAGTTGGATTTCTGACCCTAGCATGCCTGCAAGTGCATGTTCTGATTATTGGAAATCCAGGCAACGCCGGACCCAGAACTCTCTGGGCCCACGCAAGGAGGGAAATTTATGTCTTTCGATTTGATGTCTTATGAACCGCGCGGGGACAAGAAGAACTCTGACTTCTTCGGCGAGTATCTACCCAAAATTTATGAGCGGCGCAGCAGCTCTGGTGTTGCCGATCAGGTCGGGCCGATGCGGGCGATTGTCCAGCAAGTGGAAACCACGGCGCTGTTCGATACGCTGATCGAATTGTATGTGATGACCCCTTATCGCCACACGGCCACATATTTGGGGCAAACGCATAAGTTTTCGGTCCTGCATTCGCATGCCGACTACCCGGCGTTGATCGTGATGGCGCCGCTCAGCCCCAGCTTTGAGGATTTCATTCCCCGCATCAATCGCATGTATCCGCTGGCGCGCGGCACTCCACAAACACGTTACGTCGGAGAGATTTACGGCGTGACAGACTTGAATACCCTTAGCAAGACGCTTGAGGATCAGAATATCCGCTTTGAATATGAAGGCGATACCGAAAACCCGTTCTACACGCTGGATGGGTTCCGGTTCACCACCCCGTCGGATTTCACTTGCAACCGGGTCGGTTATTCCACGCTGGATTTCAACGATCCCGACAGTCTGGGCTTGGGTGACCGCGTGTTGCTGAGCGATGCCGAGCAGGCGCAGTTGGATCAAGCCGCCGCTTTTGGCTCTGACAGCAGAATCTCACCCTTGATGTTGGGGGTCGACCACCTTGCCACACGTATTCTGGCTGGTGAGCGTGAAGACGCGATCCTCGAGTTTCTGACCATGGTGCCCTATTACTTCTGGGGTGCTTACAACATCTTTGACATGAACTCGTCGACCAACGTGAACCGAAACCCGAATGTGGATGATGACAAAAAATCTCCCGCCAAGGTTTTCACCGCCAACAACACCCCGTCCTTCATCAATTCATTCGAGCGACTGCCGATGCCGACCGAGGATTTCGTCCGAAATTTTGGCCGTCGCCTGCATCACATGGCCATCGAAATTCAGGACGGAGATCACAACGCCGGTGAGAAAAACGTCGATTTCGTGGTTAATACGCTCAAGGATAAAGGCGTGCCGTTTCTGGCCCATGTGGTGGGTGAATGCAAAGACGATCCGAACCTCAAGCAGATTTTCTCGAAACACTCGAAGAATACGCTGCTGATCACGGAATATATCGAACGCTGCCACCACTATGACGGGTTCTTCACCAAGGACAACGTGGCGGCCCTGACAGCCGCCGCCGGGCAGGACGAACAATACCAGCATGGCCACGTGTTCGACTAAAACGCCCTGACAAAAAAGGGCTGCGAGTTTCCTCGCAGCCCAGATCCATCCAGGAGAGTATATGTCGGATCTTATGACGGCCCGATCATGAAACAGGTGACATTCCGGGCCTGAAGCCTGCGGCAGGCCAAATCGGCCTGTTCGCGGGTCATGCCCTGGAATGTCGCGTCAAAGCCGCGCGAGCTTTGGTTCACCTTGCGCAGCGTGCCTTCCAGAGTGGTCATTTCCGACAGGGCAGTTTTCAGCAAAACCTTTTCCGCCTCGTATCGGGTGGTATAGCGGCCCACGTTGACGCCCCACAGATGCCCGCCGGACGTGGAAAGGCGGGTGACAATTTCCGGTTCGGGTTCCGGCTGCACGGCCGGATCGGCCGACGCCAGAACCAGATCATCCGGACGCGCAGCGGGGCGCGCTGTGTCGCCGGTTGGGGTTTGGATATCCGCAGCGGCCATGGCGGCTGCAATACCGTCCTGAATACGCGCGCCGTTCTTGGCCGCTGTCGCAGCAACCGTGCCCGCAACCTGTACCGCAGACCCTGCCGTTGGACGCAGTACCGGACGGAGACTGGAATTTGGTGCACCGGTCAGAGCTGCAACCGTCGCGCCCAATCCGGCATTCCCGGCATAGGCCGGGCGCGCCGGTTTACGGATCGGTGCCCGAGACGGGGCGCGGCGGAAGCCCATGTCCAACAGCTCGGCCACTTTGGCGTTGCGCGATGCGCCCGACTTGCCGCCAAAGACGGTGGCGATGATACGTTCATCTTTGCGCTTGGCCGAGGCCACAAGATTGAAGCCCGCAGCCCGGGTGTAGCCTGTCTTGATCCCATCAGCGCCCTTATAGGCGGCCAGCAGGCGGCGGTTGGTGTTGGGAACGGTCTTGATCCCCGCATGTGTCGATTGGCGCGAGAACAGATTGTAGTATTGCGGGTAATCATACAGCAGATGACGGCCCAAAGTGGTCATATCACGCGCGGTCGACAGGTGGCCTGATTCCGTCAAACCATGCGCGTTCTTGAAGGTTGTGCGGCTCATGCCCATCGCCTTGGCCGTACGGGTCATGCGGCGGGCAAAGGCGGCCTCGGACCCGCTGATCGCAATACCGATGGCGGTAGCAGCGTCGTTCGCCGATTTAACCGCCGCGGCACGGATCAGATAGCGGAATGCAATTCGCTGACCGGACCGCAAGCCCAGCTTTGACGGCGGCTCGGACGCGGCCTTTTTGGTGATGCGCACCTGGGTATCCAGATCGATCTCACCGTTCCGCACCGCTTCGAACGCAATATAAAGCGTCATCATCTTTGTCAGCGAAGCCGGATGCAGCCGTGTGTCGGCATTGCGCGAATGCAGCACCTCGCCGGTGCGTGCATCGATCACCATCGCCGCATAAGGAGCAGCCACCCCTTGCAACGGCGCAAAGGAGAGCAGCCACAAGAATGCTATAAGGAATAAGCCCATTCGGGCCGGAACTGTCCGCCGAACCTGCACGATCTTTGCCTCTGTCTACCTCGGGCCGCCGGGTTTTCCCGGTCGGCTAAATAATTATTTTATTATTGATCAGGCTAACACAGAGACCCAGTGAAAGAAACAAAAAGCTCGTGAATTCGCGGTTTCTTGAGCTTGCCACGGACACACCACATGTGGTCAGGCGCACCCTTGCCACCACCAAATCCATGAATATGACCAGATTTTGCCGACGCTGGGCGTCGATTTTTCAGGACTGAGACCATTCGGCCACATCAGCTGAGTCGCTGAACAAGATTGGCAAGCTGACCCAAATCCTGAAGCTCGCGGTATCGCGGGTTATCCGCCGGGGTTTCGGCCTGTTCGATTTCCCAAACCAGACCGTGCGGCACATACACGCCCCAGCACCCGGCCTGTATCGGGGCCACCACGTCCGAGCGCATCGAATTGCCAACCATCATCGCCGATGCAGGCCCGTCACCGTATTGGCCAAAGATGAGCCGATAGGTCTGAGGCGTTTTCTCGGACACAATCTCGACCCCGTCGAACAGCTCACCCAACCCCGACTGGGCCAGTTTCCTCTCTTGATCAATCAGATCGCCCTTGGTGATCAGCACCACCTGATGAGTCGCCGCCACGCTTTCAATCGCCGCGCGTGCATGGGGCAACAGCTCGATCGGATGGGCCAGCATCTCTTGCCCGGCTTCTATCAATTGCCGAATGACCGAGGCGGGAACCCGGTCATCCGTCACCTCAATCGCAGTTTCGATCATTGATAGGGTGAAACCTTTGATTCCATATCCATAGTGCCGGATATTGCGTTTTTCTGCGGCCAGCAGACGCTCCATCAGGTGATCCCTTTCGGCGTGATCCGCCAGAAGATCGGCGAAATAAGCCTGCGTCAGCTGAAAAAACCGCTCATTGTGCCACAATGTATCATCCGCATCGAAGCCGATTGTGGTAAGATTTTGGCCCATGGCTATTACGTCCTGCTGGCTCTTTTCTCTGGCTGGTTCGACGTTATATAAGCGCAAAGACAAACCGAAGCCTGAATCGGACAGTAGAACGCGATGCTTGAACACCAATGGATGATGTCTGACAAATCGGACGACGACGATGCCGACGCGTCTGTCCTGGTACAGACGCGCACCAAGACCAAGCGTCCGCCGCTGTACAAGGTTCTGCTGCTGAATGACGATTACACGCCGATGGAATTCGTTGTGCATGTACTGGAACGGTTCTTTGGCATGACCCACGCGCAGGCGTTCGAGATCATGCTGACGGTGCATAAAAAAGGCGTGGCCGTCGTTGGCGTGTTCAGCCACGAGATCGCCGAGACCAAAGTGGGCCAGGTCATGGATTTCGCCCGCAGGCACCAGCACCCCTTGCAATGCACCATGGAACGGGAAGAGTAAGACCAGACCGGTCTTACGGAATCGCTTATGTCCCCTCGCCTTGATATTGCGCTGCAAAGCGGTCTGACCTTGTCGCAACCACTGACTGTACTGGGGCCAACAACGGCCAGTGACCTGTCTGATTTGCCGCGTGAAACGCAAGTGGTGCAGCCGTTTAAACCCTTTCACGACCATTTCACCCAACAGGGCTTCGCGGTTGTACCCGTGGCGCAAGATCCCTGTCAGGACGCCATCGTAATCCTACCTCGCGCCAAGGCATTGGCCCGGTCGATGGTGCAGCAGGCCTGCACCCGCGCGAATGGCGTGATTGTCGTTGACGGCGCCAAGACCGACGGTGTGGACAGTTTGCTGAAGGACATCCGCAAGCGGGTCGCGGTTGAGGGGCCGATTTCAAAGGCGCATGGCAAGATCTTCTGGTTCCAGTCCGATCCGCATGCTTTTGCGGATTGGGCCGCGCCCGCCCATCAGACCGCGGACGGTTTTAAAACCGCGCCAGGCGTATTCTCGGCCGACGGCATTGATCCGGCCTCGGCCCTGTTGCGGGCCGCGCTGCCGGACAAGCTGGGCGCTCGGGTCGCCGATCTGGGGGCTGGTTGGGGGTATCTTTCGGCCGGGCTGCTGCAGGCGCCGGGCCTGAAATCCTTGCACCTGGTCGAGGCCAACCATATTGCGCTGACCTGTGCCCGCACCAATGTGACTGATCCCCGCGCTCAGTTTCACTGGGCCGATGCGGTGACATGGCGTGCCGACGAACCCATCGACACCGTGGTGATGAACCCACCGTTTCACACTACGCGCAACGCCGATCCGGCACTGGGGCAAGGCTTTATCACATCCGCGGCAAAGAACCTGACCCGCAATGGCACATTGTGGATGGTGGCCAACCGCCACCTCCCCTATGAGCCCACATTGACCGACACATTTGCGCATGTCGAAGAAGTGACCGGCGACAATCGGTTCAAGGTGTTCCATGCCTCTCGCCCTCGGCGGTGATCCCAGTTAACCTGCGCCGCAATTCAGGAGGAAGCGCATGTCCTTTTCCATAGCAGGCAAAACCGCAATCGTGACCGGCGGCGCCAACGGAGTCGGCCTGGCCATCGGGCGCCACTTTGCCGATGCCGGGGCCAATGTGATGTTCGCCGACATGGACGAAAAGCGGCTGGCCGAAGAACTGGGCGAGCAGGCCGATGACAGCAATATCCGTTTCTTTGCTGGCGACCTGCGGGAAAAGCTGACAATTGCCAACCTGCTGTCGGCCACAATCGACGCCTTCGATCAGGTGGATATCCTGATCAACGGCGCCCGTCAGGTGATCCCTTCTGATCCGCTGGATGCCGAAGACGATTCAGTCCGCACCCTTCTGAATCAGAACCTAATGCCCGCCCTACGGTTAAGCCAGTTGGTCGCCAAACGTATGATCAAACAAGCCGGAGATGACGAGGAAAACATTGCAGGCTCGATCATCAACCTGTCTTCGATTGCAGCGCGACGAACCCACCCTGACCTGATGGCCTATTCCGTCTCGACCGCCGCGCTGGATCAGATGACCCGATCCTTGGCTGTCGCGCTGGCCCCCAACCGTATTCGGGTAAATTCCATCGCATTGGGATCCGTGATGAGCGCCTCATTGCGCTCCACCCTGAAAGAGAACCGCGACTTTCGGGACGATATAGAAAAACACACTCCGCTGGCCCGCATTGCTGCGCCGACCGAACTGACCGAAACAGCACAGTTTCTGGCCTCGGACGCCGCAGGTTTCATCACCGGACAAATTCTAACCATTGACGGCGGCCGCACCCTGCTGGACCCCGTTGCAGCCCCAGCGCACTGACACATATGTTCGACACCGAAAAATCCACCGCTTCTGCATGGTTCCGCCAATTGCGGGACCAAATCGTCACCGCCTTTGAGGCTCTTGAAGACAGCCACGACACCGGGCCGTTTTCGGACGCCAGACCTGGACGGTTCGAAATCAAGGAAACCACGCGCCAGTCCGAAGATGGCACGGATGCGGGCGGCGGATTGATGTCGGTGATGCGCGGTGGCCGCGTGTTCGAAAAGGTCGGCGTCAATATCTCAACCGTCTACGGGACACTTGGCGCGCGCGCGCAGCAGGCGATGGCAGCGCGCAAAGGCATTCCGGGCATGACCGAAGACCCTCGCTTTTGGGCCTCGGGCATTTCGCTGGTCGCGCATATGCAAAATCCGCATGTTCCGGCGGTGCATATGAACACTCGCATGTTCTGGACCCCACATGCATGGTGGTTCGGCGGTGGATCCGACCTGAACCCTTGCATTGAATATGACGAGGACACGGCCCATTTCCACGCCACGCAAAAGGCGCATCTGGACCCGCACGGGCCAGGTCATTACCCACGCCTGAAAGAATGGGCGGACGAATATTTCTATATCCCGCACCGCAAACGCGCCCGCGGGGTTGGCGGTATCTTCATGGATGATTACTGCACCGGCGATTGGGCCGCGGATTTTGCGCTGACACAAGATATCGGCCGTGCCTTTCTTCCGGCCTTTTTACCCCTGGTCGAACAGCGCCGAGTACAAGGATTCAACGATGCCGACAAGAACGCTCAGCTTGTGCATCGGGGCCTCTATGCCGAATACAACCTGGTTTACGACCGGGGCACCAAGTTCGGGCTGGAAACCGGCCACGATCCCGACGCCGTGCTGATGAGCTTGCCGCCGATGGCCAAATGGGTCTGATCTACCCTCAGAAATCGAAATCCATAAAGTTATCGTAGCAACGGCTTTGCGCCCCGGATGCCGACATACTTTCGCCCACGCGGCTGACGCTGATCGAATAACTCTTTTTTGTGCTGCCCCCTTCGGGCTTAGTCAGCGAAAACTCCACCGTCCGTGTTTGCTTTTCATAAGGTCTCGAGACATAAATCTGCTGCGTTGTCGGCAGGCCAAGGGTGCGGATGGCGAAATCACCGATACCGCACCAATAGGCAATTGCCTTTGACGTGCCATGCGTGGCCACTTGATAGTTGCCATTGTCCAATGGCGTCACTGTCGTGCGAAAGCCGGGATTGAAGCCATACCTAAACCCAAACCCGGTCGCTTGCGCCAGGGTTGGCACCAACACCAGAACACCTATGCTGAATAATCTGAATAATTGCATGGCAAAACTCCTCTGACCAAAATTCGGCTTTGGTTGAAATGATAGGGATCAGGCCCGTTGAGTAAAGTTTGCGATATGCGGCGCAATTCTCACCGTTCCGCAACGGAAACAAGCCGCTGTGACTGAAACGGTATCATTTCAGGGCGTTAGAGGGTAAACTCAGATCGTCGGTCATTTGCACGAGGCACGGGTTGAGCAAGGCATTCCCAAAGGACTGGTTCGACATTCCGCCCGAAAAATACGCGGATTTCGGCGCGATGTTCTATCTGGCGTCGCTGACAACACCGCATGGGGATCGCAGTCTGGCGCAGGTGCTTTATGCCTTTGAAACGCCGTTCCGGCTGGGCCAATATCACATCTTTCGGCAAAATGGCTTTCCGCGCGGATTCGTGACATTCGCTGGCCTTAGCCCCGAGGTCGAGCATCGATACGCCATTCAGGGAACCCCATTGACCGAAGTTGACTTCACCAGTGGCTCATCGTTCTGGATCATCGACTTGGTTGCCCCGTTCGGGCAGACCAATCAGATTGTAGAGATGCTGAAAAAGAGCATCCCCCATCCTAGGGTTCGCACGAACCGCATGGACAGTGATATGTCTCAAAACCGGATCGTGGAATGGACGCGTGATGACACGGGCGCGATTCATATGCAGCTGTACCGCAAGCAGGAGTTCGCGCAGATTCTGGCGGCAGAGGGCACGTGACATGGTTTCGATAGCAATTACGGGTGAAATAATTGGCGATGTGACCGGCAACCCTCCGAACCAGGCTATGGGCGATCTGGATCTGGACAGCAACGTCCCCATTTTGTCGGAAACATGGGTCATCTCTTCGCCTCCGGCTTTTGGAACAGCCAGCGTCGACCCGAATACTGGGGAATGGACTTATACAGTTGACCCGACTTTTTTTGACAGCCTGGACGACAATCAAATCGTCACCGACACCTTCACCATTCAAGTGACTGGTGAGTTCGGCACATTTCTTGGGCCGTTCCCTTTCGACCTGCAGCAAGAGATCACGATCACCATCGAAGGGGTGTGTTTTACGGCTGGTACGCTGATCGAAACCCTGGAAGGTGCGCAACTAATCGAGGCCTTATCCGTTGGAGATCAGGTTCTGACCGCAGATCACGGCCCGCAACCGATCCGATGGATCGAAAGCAGCGTATTGCCACCCGAGCGATTACGAGAAAATCCCGCCATGCGGCCTGTCAGGATCAGCGCGGGCAGCCTTGGCCCAAATACGCCCAGCCGGGATTTGCTGGTGTCGCAGCAGCACCGCGTTCTGATCCGCGGTCCCAAGGTCGATTTGCTGTTCGGCACGCCCGAGGCGCTGGTCGCGGCCAAACATCTGTGTTCCTGGCCAGGGATCGATATTGAAACCTCTGACGCGGCCGTCGAGTATTTCCACATTCTGCTGGACGAACATGAAATCCTGACCGCCGAAGGCGCATCGGCTGAAAGCCTGTTTCTGGGTGAGGAATCCTTGTACACGCTGTCATCCGAGGCATTGCAGGAATTGGCGGCGATATTCCCCGATTCCGCGACCCCTGATGGGAAGGGCTTCGGTCGCGCCGCCCGTTTGGTTCTGCGTGAATTCGAAGCGCGCGCGCTGATTTAAGACGGGGTCAGCCTGCCGCCCACATCCTGCGGAGCCAGGGCAACGGTCTTGATTACCGCAAAACAGGACTTGCCCGGTTCCAACCCCAAAGCCGCGACAGAACGGCGGGTCACGCGCGCCAAGATCGGCCCTGCGGACGTTTGCAATGAGACGATGGCGCCCGGCCCGCCGCCCGCGCGGATGGTGTCAACCGTCCCTTCCAACATGTTCAACGCCGACAATCCATCAGGCCGCTTGCTGGACAGGATCACCTCTTGCGCGGGAATACGGATTCGAAGGTCTTCCCCTACTTGATGCGGGATACGTGGCAGGAACAGGCGTGCACCGCCGGCCTCCAGCTCGGTCAACCCATCCGCATGATGTTCCTGAACCCGCACATTCAGCACCGCGCCCACAGCGCGAACCCCGGCCGGAGCCACGGACGGGTCAGCCATAACTTCTGAGGCCGGGCCATGCCGCACCACTTTGCCATCCTGCAAAGCGACGACAGAGGTGGCCAGCCGTGCGACCTCGGCCGCGGAATGGGTGACGTACAGAATGGGCACTGAAACCTCATCCCGCAGCCGTTCGAAATAGGGCAGGATCTCAGCCTTGCGCGCCTCGTCCAGCGCGGCCAGCGGCTCGTCGGCAAGGATCAGGCGCGGGCTGGCCAATAGTGCACGCCCAATGGCGACTCGCTGCTTTTCTCCGCCCGACAAGCCCGCTGGACGGCGATCCAGCAGATGCCCAATGCCAAGCATTTCGATCACTTTGTCCGGGTTCTCGCGGCGCGCGCGCTTTGGTGCGAACCAGCGACCATAGGCCAGATTTTGGCGCACTGTCAGATGCGGGAACAGGCGACCTTCCTGAAAGATATAACCCAACCGCCTGCGATGCGGCGGTAACCAGAGGTCCTGTTCGGTATCAAATAGTTCCCACCCATCAACGGCAACACGCCCGGCTTTGGGCCGCAGAAGTCCCGCCACGGCATTGACCACGGTGGTCTTGCCCGACCCCGACCGCCCGAACAGAACCGTCACCCCCAAGGGCGCGTCAAAGCTGAGGTCCAGCTTGATATCGGGCAGGTCATGCTGCAGGCGGACAGACAGCCTCATGACCCGGACACCCGAGCGGCGGCGCGACGACCAATATATTCCGACAGTAGCAGTGCGCCCATGGCAATGATGATTGAAATCACAACCAGTCGGGTCGCTGCCCCCTCACCGCCGGGCACCTGCAGGAAGGCATAGACGGCTGACGGCAAGGTCTGTGTCTGGCCGGGAATGTTTGAGACAAAGGTGATCGTGGCGCCAAATTCGCCCATTGCCTTGGCGAAAGCGAGAATACTGCCCGCGATCACACCGGGCAGGATCATTGGCAGGGTCACGGTCGCAAACACAAAGGGCCGCGACGCGCCCAAGGTCGCTCCGGCCTGTTCCAACTTGGGGTCTACCGCCTCGATCGACAGACGAATAGCGCGCACCATCAATGGAAAGGCCATAATCCCCGCCGCCAGCGCCGCTCCGGTCCAGCGGAAGGCGACCACGATGCCGAACTCCCCCAGTAGCCTGCCCATCGGCCCCTGAATCCCGAATGTCAGCAGCAGCAGATACCCGGTTACAACCGGCGGCAGGATCAGCGGCAGATGCACCAACCCATTCAGCAATTGACGCCCGGGAAACCGCCAGCGCGCCAGCGCATAAGCCACGAAAATGCCAAAGGGCAATGTCACCAACGTCGCCCAGAAGGAAACGCGCAGCGACAATCTCAGCGCTTCAATTTCTGCGGGCCCCAACCATCCCATGTGTCAACTGCCCGGCAGGGTAAAACCCTGTTCTGCAAAGATGGTTTGGGACGTATCCGATTGCAGGTGGTCCAGAAACGCCCGTGCCTCAGGCCGCGCCGAAGTGTTTACGGCAGCGGGGTAAATGATCGGCGGGTGAAGCTCTGACGGGAACGAGGCCACGACCTTCACCCGATCTTCAACCTGCGCATCGGATTGGTAAACGATCCCCAGTGGCGCCGCCCCTGCCGCGACCAGCGCGAGCGCCGCGCGCACGTTGTCAGTCTGGGCGATCCGAGGTTGCACGCCCTCCCACAGCCCCAGTTTTTGCAGGGCCGCCTTGCCGTAGATACCCGCAGGCACCGCATCGACCAGCGCCATGGCCAGATGCCCGCTGCCCAGCCTTGCAATCAAATCGGTGTCCGCCTGAATATGCCCGATCTGCGCCTGATCCGACCCACCGATCAGAACCAGCCCATTGCCCAGCAGATCCACGCGCGAGGCCACGTCGATCAATCCCTGATCCTGCAGAACATCCATCCAATCCACATTGGCGAAAATGAACACATCTGCGGGCGCGCCCAACTGAATCTGCCGCGCCAACACTGACGAGGCCGCATAGGACACCGTCACCTGATGCCCTGTTTGCTGCTCGAATATCGGTGCGATCTCATCCAACGCGGTTTTCAGACTGGCAGCCGCAAACACCAAAACTTCTGCCGCGCTGACCCGGAGCGGTGCCAGCGTTACAGTGCCAAGCACCAGGGCCGCGATTGCGCATCGGCGGGCAAGGGACAGGATCATATGCTCTCGCGTCAGGAAGGTTGCGTCCCTTCGGAGATATCTGAGGCAACCGGGGGCACGCAAGCGTCTTTCCCATACGATCAGGGCCAGCCTGCGGAAAATGAACAAGACTACCGGGGCCTGCGATACACTGGGGCGGATTATCCGGTATTGAGGTAAAGAAATTGTGCCGGACCCTCTTGCACCCGCGCGCAGGCTTGGCTACATGCAGCGTCACGGGTGATTAGCTCAGTTGGTAGAGCGCTTCGTTTACACCGAAGATGTCGGGAGTTCGAGTCTCTCATCACCCACCATCCTTTCCCTGCAATGTATCAAGGTCTTATGCGACTAGCACCTTTTGCTGTGCTGCGCGTAAAACAGTGTCCGCTGCGCCTCCGCTGCACTTAGACAGAAGAGATGTCTCCAACACAGGAGATATGGCCATGGCAACTATCGTAAAGCGGCCTAGTGGAAAGTGGCAAGCGACGGTTCGGAAAGACGGGCAATCTCGATCTAAGTCCTTTCTGAAGCGTGCTGATGCAGCGAAGTGGGCGCGAGAGACGGAGTTGAGCGCCGACAGAGGATTGCTGACGCCTACTCTCGGTGTCAGCCCATCCGAGATGACCCTTGGAGAGGTGCTGCGCAAATACCGAGATAACGTCACGAGCGAGAAACGATGTGCGAACAATGAAAGTTACGCAATTAACGGGTTCCTGCGGAAAGGCTCCAAGCTAGCCAAAATGAAGGTCAGCAAGCTGCGATCCGCTGACTTCGTCCGCTATCGTGACCAACGCATCAAAACCATGAAGGCGGCGACTGTCGTTAGGGAACTGGGTTGGTTGCAGCACGCCCTTGATATCGCCTGTGAGGATTGGGGGCAAAACGTGCCGCAAGGAAACCCGGTCAAGCCTGTCCGACGACCAAAGATTGACAACCGCCGCGAGAGACGATTGCAGCAAGGAGAATGGCAGGCTTTGTTGGCAGCCGTAAACCAAGTCCGGTCTCCGCTGATGAAACCGTTGCTGACGCTGGCCTTGGCAACCGGGATGCGACGCGGGGAATTGTTATCAATGCAATGGAAGAACGTAGACCTTGAGCGTCGGACAGTGTTCTTGCCCCAAACCAAAAACGGTTGTGCCCGTACAGTGCCTCTAAGCCCGAATGCCGTTGCCGTATTGATGGGCCTGCCACGCGGTGAGGACCGTTGTTTGCCCCTGTCTGGTAACTCTGTGCGATTGGCCTTTGAACGCCTCAGACAACGTGCAGGCGTGGTTGACCTTACATTTCATGATATTCGACACGAGGCGGTGTCCCGCTTTGTGGAAAGCGGGTTATCGTTGGCGCAGGTCCAAATGATCAGCGGCCATCGGGATTTGCGGATGCTGATGCGTTACACCCACCTGCAGACCGATGACATCGTGGCAAAGTTGGCAGCCGTAGAACATGCCTAAATCGGCGTGATGCTGTGCAGGGTGGTCGTAGTTTCTCGATGCGTCAGTTTTTGACCACCCTACTCCCTATCAAGCGACGACACTGCTCCCTTTGCCTTTTGGCTGTTCCGTGGCTGGCGTTCTGTCCCGCACACATTTGGAAATGGCATTAACCCTTCCTCTTATGAACACACAGGCGCTAACCCTCCGTCTTGTGAACTAACAGGCGTTACCACTCCCTCATTTGAGCAAAACCCCTCCATCAATTGAGCATACAGGTTTCGCTTGGTCAGTGTTGATCGGGTCGCTTAGACGACTTGGCCTTCCTTCACTCCAATGCGAGTGGAGTAAGTGGCCAGCAAGCACAAGTAAATAAACACTAAATTACGCCGACCTGTAAGCAAAGGTACTTAAAAGAAGGCTATTGATCCCTCTAGCTTAGCCATTGCGTGTTCACCGGGATTTTCTCCCAGTCGCCCCAACGGGGCAGTTCCATTTGCTCGGTATCCACCAGAGCGCATTCCCCAAACTGGTCCAATGGACCGAACACAGGAGGCTTACATGCCCTATATCACTATTGTCGACAAACCGTGTGGCTATGGCAAATCCACACAGATCAACCGCAGCTTCAAAAAGCGGGAGAAATATATCGCCGTTGTACCTTACCTGAGTGAGGTGGAACGGTTCATCGAAGATGCCCGAAAAGGTTCCGATTTCATTCTTACACAGCCTGGTAACAATGGTGGCAACAAGAGCGATCACTGCGAGAAGTTGATCCATGCGGGCAAATCAATCGCTTGCACTCACGCACTTTTCTACCGGCTTGGAACTCTGGCAACCCAAAGCACAGGGATTGCGAGATGTACTGATTTCGACAGTGGCGGCAAACCGACAATCGTAGTCGACAACCTTCTTGATGGATACAACCTCATCATCGACGAAGTCATAAACCCCTTCGAGGTGGAACAGACAGTCCGAAAGGTTGATTTTGACGCAGCTTACCTCGGCCTTGGCATGGCAAAAGAGGAGCCTGACGGACGTATTGTTCCAACGGAAAAGTGGGATGAGCTATACTGCATAGGGGATAAGACATTTGACAGATCACTCTATGACAAGGCCAAGTCGGGTGCACTGTATCGCATAAGCGAGAAGCTGTTCGTCCTCGCCATTCCCAAAGAACTCTTGCTCAAGCCCAAATCCGTGACGATTTACACGTACCTTTCGGAAGGATCGGTGCTGCTGCAATACCTGCAAAAACTGCAGAAAGACCACCCCGAATGCTTCACATTGGAGGTGGAGCGTCTGGATGCAGTAGATGAGGCAGCATGGCGAGAAGATGTTGCTAACGCGCTAACGGTTCTACCCATGCCAGAGATAGGGAACCAAAAGTGGACACATTGCGCACAGCTAAAGTCGATCAAAACGCATCGGGAGTGCTCTTCGATTGGTCAGAAGCTACGCAAGTTCAAGGATAGAGAACTGTATGGAGTAAACCTCAATACCGTTATGCTGACTTGTGCACGTGACCTGTGGCATGGGGCAGTAACAGGCCAAAAGCCAAAGGCAGGCAGGCTATCAAAGCATACACGACTGTTCGGACGCGCTATGAAGGAAGAGGTGTACAACAAGGATACTGAAGTCTTTGATGAAGTGTGGACCACAAACGGCGTTAGCTTCGTGCCAAACACCACACGCGGGACCAATGATCATATCGGATGCACAACAGCGGTATACCTATATGACCAATACCCCAACCCACAACTGTTGACCTTCCTAGGCATGAAGCGCGACAGCAAGGAGGCCCATAGGTTCTCTGATGCCTATGCATTGACCGAACTGGTGCAGTGGCTATTCCGGTCCGCAATACGTGTGGGTGGGCTAAATGGCACAGAACGCGCCCACATACCAAGGCGTCGCGTAACGCTCTACATGCCATCTCAGAGAATGCGGAACCTACTGCTGAATTGGCTGCTATCGGGTGAGGTCAATAGTGGACAGGTTTGTGCCAAGGGGCAGAGGCAGAAAGAAATGCTTGCCCGGTGGGAGGGTCGTCAGGTGGCGGCAGCAGCATAATGCCGTTTGACATAGCTGGGGAACAGACGTTCCTAACTCGTGAAGAGGCCGCCCTGAGCGGCCTTTCTCGTTTCTGGACTGGTCGTCCGTGTAAGTATGGGCACGTGGCTGAGCGGTATGTCAGCAATCGCCAATGCGTTCAGTGCAACGCTGAGAAAACGGCTGAGCGGGATCGGAGGTGTCGAGCAATTGATCCATCTTACCGTATGTTCAGGTCAGTACAAAACCGGTCAGGTCAGGTATTGAGGGGTTGGGCCAGCCCGTCTCGGGCAGTCGGTTGCTCGCATGCTGCTTTAAAGCGGCACATTGAAGCCCGGTTCACGGACGGCATGACATGGGATCGGTATGGTCAATGGGAGGTGGACCATATCGCCCCTCTCTCAGCTGCGCGGTCTTTGGAACACCTCATCGAACTTTGCCACTACAGCAACCTGCAACCTCTTTGGAAGCGGGACAACCTAGCAAAGGGCGGGGCGTAAGCCTCGCCCCTGCGAGTGGGCATCTATCTTCTTTGGATTAGGCCGGTTTCAAGAGTGGCATAGGCCGCTCTGATAGCGTGTTCCGGTTAGAAGGACCAAGCAGAGATTCCATGAGTTTTAGCCGAACTTCCGCTTAGCGGACGAAGCGGACAAATATACCATCCGGCTTTCCACTGCCCGACTCAAGCAGGTAGGCAGCCTCTCAACCCTGTGAGCCAACTAGTCGCTTGCTCTTTGCATCGCGTCTTCGAGCTTTTGAATGTCGGCTTGACTCAACTGGGGCCGGTCGATTTTTATCGTTAGCTTTTCCAGCTTAGCGGTTAGTGGGAAAGGTGGTTGGTAATCGTCGTCGTTAAGGCCAGTCAATGTATCAGAACCTATGTCAAACGCCTCGTCCCACTGAAGGGTCGTGGGAATAGTGTTCTTCATCTTTTGGGTTGCTACGACTTCGCCATCGACTTTCAGCGTCCCGGTGCCACCCTGGCCTAAACCACTGGTGCTTCCATATGCGAGGGTTCCTAGTCCGAGACCGTCATATTTGAAGTCAAACTCCAGAGTGTGCTTTCCGGGTGCCAAGGCCTCTTTGCCTTCCCATTTGATCCGTTCGAGATTCAACATATTCCAGAGAAAGACTGGCTTGCCATCAAGTAGGTAGAAACCGTAACCGGCAAAGCGGCCGCCTGATGTCAAAATCATGCCTTCAGCACCACCTTCGGGCACATCTATCTCTGCTGTAATGGTGTACGAGCTGTTAAGAATACTTGGGGAATCTCCCTGAGGAACCCCAGTCATTGGCCGGACATAGACGAACTCGTTTCGTCCCGCCGCAATGCTTGGCCGAGGCAATGAAATTCTGGACGTGACCGAGGCATCCATCGGGAAGACCTGATACTTATTTGCTTCTTCTATAAATATAGCCTTCAGTTCTTCGATCTTCTCTGGGTGCTGCGCCGCCAGATCATTTCTTTGATTCATATCCGTGGTTAGATCGTAAAGCTCGAGCACTTGATTGTTCAAAGGGTCAGGGTTTGGCGTCTTTGGCGTTTCCCATGGCATCCGGTTTACTTTGGTGCTCAGTAACCAACCTTCGTGATACAAAGCCCATTGTCCCATCATCTCGAAGTACTGAGTTCGGTGGCGGCTCGGTGCATCCTTGTTTTTCTCATCGAATGTATAGGCAAAGCTGGTGCCTTCAATTGGAGATTGAACAATCCCGTCGACTTCCAACGGCGCTTCAATTCCGGTGACTTCGAGGATCGTCGGCACGACGTCGATTACATGCATGAACTGATCTCGCTGACCGCCTTTGTCTGCGATTCCGTCAGGCCATGACACCACCATGTTCTGTCGGATGCCGCCAAGCCTGTTTGCATTCTGCTTGAAGTAATCGAACGGAGTATCAAAAGCCCAGGACCATCCTGCCGACATGTGGTTGTAAGTCTCTTCGGTTCCCCAAACATCGTACCACTGCAACTGCGTTTTTGCAGGCATCTCTGCGATACCGTTGAACCAAGCCACCTCGTTCGGTGTCCCCATCGGCCCGCCCTCAGCCGAGGTGCCATTGTCACCGTTGATGTAGAAGATCAGCGTGTTGTCACGTTTTCCAAGGCCCTCTATTGCGTCAATCACACGCCCAATTTCATGGTCTGTATAAGCCGCATAGGCGGCGAACACTTCCACCTGTCGCACGAAGAGTTTTTTCTCGTCGTCTGTCAATTGATCCCACGGCTTGATTTTGTCTGCGGGCCAAGGCGACAGCGTTGCATCTTGCGGTACAAGCCCCAACTTTTTCTGGTTCTCAAAAATTGTCTGCCTAAGTGCTTCGTACCCGCCATCAAACAGGTTCATCGCCTCGATCTTCTCGACCCACTCTTTGGTCGGGTGGTGAGGCGCATGCGTTGCACCGGGCACATATTTGACAAAGAAAGGCTTACTTGGCTCGATTTGGTGCAACCGCGAAATGTGGTCAATCGCATCGTCGGCCATTCCGGTGATCAGGTTCCACTCAGGATCACCTTCAAACGGGTAAATCGGGGTGGTGTTTCGATATAGGTTCGGCTGCCATTGGTTCGCGTCTCCACCAACAAACCCATAAAAGTACTCAAAACCTAAACCAGTCGGCCATTTGTCAAATGGACCAGCCTGGCTCGCCGCAAATGCTGGAGTGTTATGATTTTTTCCAAACCATGAAGTGGCGTAGCCATTGTCTGAAAGTATCCTCCCGATAGTGGCTTTGTTGTCTGGAATAATACTGTTGTAGCCGGGATACCCGGTCGAAGATTCCGAAATCACTCCGAACCCGACCGAGTGATGATTGCGGCCTGTCATCAAGGCTGCCCTGGTCGGTGAACAAAGTGCGGTCGAATAGATGTTCGTAAAACTCAAACCCTCTTTTGCCAATTCATCCATCGTATCAGTCGGGATGACGCCGCCAAAAGTACTAGGAATACCATACCCAGCATCATCCAACATAATGAGGAGGATATTTGGCGCGTTCTCAGGTGGCACGACACGCGGCGGCCACCAAGGGGTTGAATTGGTCGCTTGCTCCTCAATTTTTCCCCCGAACACCGGAGGTTCCGGAGGCAATTGCCTGCCATCAATTGTGGTTGTTCCGTCTGGAGAGCCCACTTGCGATTGGGATAGCGCCAATTCAGTAGTGGAAACGAATGAGACCAAGACTGCTACAGTTAGCTTCAATCTATTGGTTGCAGGCATTTCTAACCCTCCCTCCACATTGACACACGGGATTGCGGTCAACATCATTTCCGACGGTTTCGGGTTTTAGAGCCGTGCTAGACCAAATCCCGTAGTGATATTCATATTCAAGAATGTTCTATGTGTAGCATTAAGTTTCCTTGGCACGGCATTTTTTTTGCGACCCCTATGGGCTCAGAGCGGTCATCTGACAACTTCTGTCAGCCATCAAAGGCCTCCCAGCGCGCCAGAGGTAGGCTAAGCGGACAAAGCCGCCGTTTTTGAATTGGTAGCTTTTGGTAGTTGGGCTGGATACAGTCCTAGGATTATGAGACTAGTTTGGAAGCTTCAGGGATTTTCCAAGATGCGGATACCGTACCTTGTTGTATGCATGGCCTTTGTCACAGGGACTGCTTCTTTTGCACAAGTTGCTCCGCCTGACGCCAGCGATACGTTTTTGAAGGGGCGACCTTATTCCCCTTACGCTGATCGCGCCTATCCAGAGAATGTTTTCTTCGGGGATACACACGTACATACTGGCCTGTCGGCAGATGCGGGAGGCGGTGGAACACGCCTCATGCCACGCGATGCTTATCGTTTTGCACGAGGAGAGCAAGTTACTTCTAACACTGGACAGCCCGTTAAACTGCACCGCCCGTTTGATTTTTACATGATTACTGACCATTCCGACGCGATGGGGGCTATCACGGACATTATTTCGGGAGCCCCCAACATTCTGGCTGACGAGCAAGGCCGCGAGTTTCACAATGCTTTCAATGCGGGTGGCGAAGAGGCCCTTCGTGCGATGCAGCAACTCATTGCGAGTTTTGCCCAAGGTACAGTCTCCCCCGCGCTCAACTATCAACCCGGCAATCCGGCATTTGCGACAGTTTGGGGTGACATTATCGATGCAGCAGAAGAGTTTAATAATCCCGGTGTGTTTACGACTTTCATCGCTTTCGAATGGACCTCACTTGTCCAAGGCAACAACCTGCATCGCAACGTGATCCTGCGCGATGGGCCTGACATTGCGCGCCAGATACTGCCCTATACAACGACGCCACCGGTAGGCTCACCTAATCCGCGGGACCTCTATGCCTGGCTTCAGAATTTCGAAGACACTACAGGCGGAGATGCCCTCGCGATTGCGCATAATGGCAATCTATCCAATGGTTGGGTGTTTTCACTGGTTGATGACTTTGCAGAGGGCAAACCGCCGTTGGACCGCGCATACGCCGAAGCCCGCGCGAAGTGGGAACCGCTTTACGAGTGGTCCCAAATCAAGGGCGATGGTGAAACGCACCCGCTGTTGTCGACAGAAGATGAGTTTGCCGACTACGAGACATGGGATTTTGGCAACCTTGATGCCAGCGCTACAAAAACGCCGGAGATGCTGCCCGGAGAATATGCACGGTCAGGGCTACTGCGCGGCCTTGCTCTTCAAGCTGAGCTTGGTGTGAACCCCTACAAGTTCGGTGCCAGCGCGGCAACAGACACGCACACTGGTTTGTCTGCCGTCACAGAAGACAATTTCTTTGGTAAACACACGGCTTACGAACCAAATGCGGAACGTGCAAGCCATGTCGGGAAGTCTTTTTCTGATGGCGATGTAGCTTACTACGGTTGGGGTTACAGCGCCGCCGGATTGACTGCCGTGTGGGCGCGGGAAAACACGCGAACATCTATATTCGACGCAATGGAACGTCGCGAAGCCTATGGCACTACTGGCCCGCGCATGACTGTCCGCTTCTTCGGCGGTGACTATTCCAAAGACGCAATTGCACGGCGTGACCTGGCTCGGATTGGTTACGGTGGAGGGGTGCCGATGGGCGGTGACCTCACCGTCGCTGAAGGCGAGGCGCCGGACTTCTTGGTCTATTCATTGCGTGACCCCGTTGGCGCAAACCTCGACCGCATCCAGATCATTAAAGGTTGGATTGATGCGGATACCGGTGAGGCGCAGGAGAAAGTCTATGACGTGGCATGGGGTGGAGACAGAAGCCCGGACGAAAATGGTAAGCTGCCAACTGTTGGGAGCACGGTCGACTTGTCCATTCCGTCTTGGACGAACACGATCGGCGCGTCGGAGTTGGTAGCGGTTTGGACAGACCCGGACTTCGATCCCTCGGAACTCGCTTTCTATTATGCTCGCGTGATCGAAATCCCAACACCACGGTGGACTGCTTACGATGCCGTAAAATTTGGGGTCGAGATGAGTTCAGATGTACCGATGACAACTCAGGAACGGGCGTACACTTCTCCTATTTGGTACACACCGAATAACTGAGAGTGAATCGTTTACGCTTGCTGGCTTAAGGCTGCTTTGGGCTCACTGCGGTCGTTCGCTGCACCTTGCTTGAACGTCCTCTTTGCGGGACATTGCCGACGAGAAAGACAAAACTAAAATTCTAGTTTATGATAGGATAAACCGTTGCTTAGGCGGCCAGTTTTTGATTTCAACCTCGTTCAAGCGCTCTTGGTTTTTTGCGCAACCAACTTAATCTTCAGGGATACTTGAACCGAAGAACTCGAACTTTCGAGTGCTACCCACTGTGATCGGTTTCTCGTTGGCAAAAAGACTGCTATCAAATGAGAACGAATTATCGGTTCCGATCATCTGAATGTGAGAATAAATGCGCTTAGCTCTTTTCATTCTCTTTCCGATTATGTTTATCGGGTTGCTTGTTTTTCTGATCTTTGGCTTGAAACCGCCCAACAGTATTAAGCTGGCCGCTGGCATAAGCGGCGGCGGATATTGGCAAGTTGGACAACTCTACAAAGCAGAACTTGCACGTGACGGCATTCAGGTAATTTTAGTTGAAACTGAGGGGTCCATTGAGAACATTCAGAAACTTGTTTCTGGCGAAGTGGATGCCGCATTTGTTCAGGGTGGCCTGGAATTACCTCAGGACGAAAACCTACAGTCTTTGGGCGCCATTTTTCTTGAACCCATGGTGGTGTTCCGCGGAAAGTCTAGTCCAGTCGGGGCCAATGCAGGAGAATGGGGAGACATTCGCTTAGCTGCAGGAACCAAGGCGTCCGGTACTCGCGCCGCCGCTTTAGCTCTAATTGAGGCCGCCGAGTTGCAAAATGTCGGCATAAACCTCGTCGATGTCGGGGGCAATGATGCGATAAAGGCGTTATATGCCAACGAAGCGGATGCGGCGTTGTTTGTCGCTCCACTCGATGCACCTTACCTTATGGATGCAATTTTTGATCCAGAAATCATTTTCGTCCCTATGGCTTTGGTCGATGCCCTTGCATTGAAACTTTCCGGAGCGAATTCGGTAACTGTACCGGCAGGATCAATCACACTTGACCCTCCGAGACCACCAGAGGACGTCAAGATCTTAGCATTGCGAGCTTCACTTATCGCCGCATCCGATCTGCACCCTGCAGTAACTGATAGGTTAGTGAATGCAGCAAAGAACATTCATAGCGAACCTAATATTTTGCAAAGTGCGCGCGAGTATCCGAACACGGCTTCACCGCCTGTACCACTGAACAAAATTGCCACAGAACTCATAAACTCTGGGCCAAACTTTTTGCATGGCGTCTTGCCATATTGGATCGCAGCGCAGTTCGGCAGCGTACTGTTATTGCTGTTGCCTTTGTTGTTCTTAGTACCGTTTTTGCGGATAGTCCCGTCCAGTTACGTGTGGTTTCAAAAGCGCCGGGTCTGGCGTTTTTATCAGCGTATCATGGCGCTCGAAGAGGAACTCAGCAAGGCACAGACCTCAACTGAGGTTGAAGAAGTCGCCAAAAATATCGAAAACGTGGACACCGCCCTTGCAAATCTGAATCTGCCGCTCGCATACCGCCAGGGAGCATATGATGCACGTTTGCACATAGACCTAATTCGACAGGAGATTGCGCGTCGTCAAACTGCAAAAAGTTGATCAAACCTCAACGTTCGCAAGCAAACCACGCTAAAATACCTTTTCAATTTGAGACTTCGATACAGGTGTGTGCTTTAGTTGTTGCGTGTACGCCGCTTTGGGGTCGCAGCCATCGTTCGCAGAGATTTATTGAGCGGCGGCTGTGCTGGACGAATAGAGTTCAGATTATGCGTCATAGTTACTTGTATTGAGCGTTGTAAGGTTTGAACAAAATATGAGGTTACGAAATGTTCCGTTTAGCATCTATTTTGACTGTTGCGTTTACTGCTGCCGCGTATGCCGAGGACGTCCCAAGCACTCAACCCGGCGAAAGAGAGTATTCCCCATACCCACAACAAAACTTCCCTAATCAGGTCTTTTTCGGCGACACCCATTTGCATACATCATACTCTGCCGATGCCGGTATGATCGGGAATGTACTTGGCCCTGATGAAGCGTACAGGTTTGCCAAAGGCGAAGTCGTTACATCCAGCACCGGTATCGAAGCGAGGTTGCGCCGACCATTGGATTTTCTGGTTATTGCCGATCACGCCGAGAACCTTGGTCTTGCGCCGCTGCTCTCAGCCAAAGACGCCACGCTGCTCTCCACGGAGTTTGGCCAGCAACTGAACGCGGCTGTCGAGGCCGGTGATCCCGTTGGCGCATGGTCGATTTGGAGCCAAGCCAAGTCCACTGGCACAGACCCATTGGCGGATTATCAGGAGATTTACCAAACAGCGTGGAGCAACATTACCACCGCCGCTGAGGCACACAATCAACCGGGTTTGTTTACTGCGCTTATCGGGTTCGAGTGGACCTCAAACCCACAGCGGAACAACCTGCACAGGAATGTCATATTCAACGGTGGCAAAGAGGGCGCTGACAAGATCATCCCGTTCTCGAACTTTGATAGCTTCGACCCCGAAGACCTTTGGGCATGGATGGAACAAGCCGAAGAGACAACAGGCCAAAAGCTGCTCGCGATCCCGCACAATGGCAATTTGTCCAACGGGTTGATGTTTGACGAAGTGCGCTTGTCCGGCGAACCGTTCGATGTTGAGTATTTCAAACAGCGTGCCAAGTGGGAACCGATCTACGAAATCACGCAAATGAAAGGTGACGGCGAAGCACATCCCATGCTGTCGCCAGACGATGAATTTGCTGACTTCGAAACGTGGGACAAAGGACAACTTGGACCGGAGCCCAAGACACCGGAGATGCTTCCGCGCGAGTATGCACGGGCAGCATTGCGGCGGGGGCTTGGATACGAGGCGGAAACAGGGACAAACCCGTTCAAGTTTGGCGTGATCGGCTCAACTGATGCTCATACATCGCTGTCCACGGTTGGCGAGGACAATTTCTTCGGGAAAGTCGCGGCTGTTGAACCTACTGCTGACCCGATCCGATTTGAAGAGGTCGTCGGCGGTATTGGTGGTGACGAGAGTGTTGCCCAATATGCATGGCAGACTTCGGCGTCCGGTTTGGCGGCCGTTTGGGCAAGGGAAAACACCCGCGAGGCCATTTGGGATGCTTTTGCTCGGAAAGAAGTCTATGCAACCACGGGGCCGCGCATGCGTGTTCGCGTTTTTGCGGGGTACGAATTTGATGAAACAGACCTGCCACGTGCGGACTTTGCCTCGTATGGATATGAAAATGGCGTCCCGATGGGGGCGGATTTGCCAGCGGATAGTGACGGGCGGTCTCCACGCTTTCTCATCCGTGCTCTCCGTGACCCCGATGGGGCCAACCTGGACCGTATTCAGATCGTCAAAGGCTGGCTGAACGGTGACGGCACGACTTCGGAACGAGTGTACGACGTAGCCTGCGGTGGACGTGAAATTGTCAGCGCTGAATGCGATGGCCCGGTTGGCAATACGGTGGATGTAGAAAACGCGTCTTGGACAAATGACATCGGCCAAGCAATTCTTGCCGGATATTGGGAAGACCCGGACTACGACCCAACGCAAAGCGCGTTCTACTACGTAAGAGTGCTGGCAATACCAACGCCGCGTTGGACGACATACGATGCAAAGGTGTTCGGAACAGAGATCCCAGACGAAGCACCGCACTCGATACAGGAGCGGGCCTACACATCACCAATTTGGTACACACCTCAGGGATGAGTGGTATTAGGTTAAGACTAGAACTCACTCAGTCTGCTCTGGGCTCGAAGGGATCATTCGCTGCGGATCCTACAAAATCCCGCTTAGAGCAAACGGAAATTTGCGGCACATTTTTTTGGGAGGGCATCTAAACGTACTTTGTAGCCGGTTGCCCCCATACCCCCATCAACAAGTAGCGACCGCTGCGCCTCCGCTGCAAATGTGCCACTGCTCTTACTGAATTTTGGGGTTAGTTTGTGGCTAAACACACTTGCAGTGTTGCAGTGCCTTGTCGACTGTGAGAGTGTCAAGCTACTGGCAACGAAAGACATCTTTCAAAAGGGTGTTGGTGGCGGCAGTGGAAAACAGCACCTTGTTGCACATGCGAATTGGGTAAGAGCGCTTCGTTTACACCGAAGATGTCGGGAGTTCGAGTCTCTCATCACCCACCATTCTCCCTCTGCTTCCACAAATACCACGGACTCGGTGTTATTTGACTCTCGGCCTTGCAACCGATTGCAAAATATAGCTGTTGGCGCATACTATCTGTTTCATGAAATTGCTGATCAGCTTCCCCCCTAACCGTGGGTGCCAGTCATGAGTGTCACCTTGAAAGATGTTGCTGCCCTAGCGGGTGTGTCACGCTCGGCCGTGTCGCGGACCTTTACCGAAGGTGCCTCGGTTTCGGCAAAGACCCGCAGCAAGGTTGAAAAAGCCGCCAAAGAGTTGGGCTACAGCCCCAATGCGCTGGCGTCGTCGCTGACAACCGGGCGGACCAAGCTAATCGGGCTAATTTCCAACAACTTTCACAACCCGATCTTCCTTGAGGTTTTCGACCAGTTCACCCGCGCCCTGCAGGAGCGCGGGCTACGACCCCTGATCGTCAACCTGACGGACGAGACTGAACCGGCCAATTCGGTGCGGATGCTGCGGCAGTATTCTGTGGATGCCGCCATCGTCGCCTCATCGACCCTGCCGCCCAGTTTTGCCAAGGCGTTCCATGATGCTGGCGTGCCGGTGGTGCATACGTTTGGCCGCTCAGCCACGTCGCCCGAAGTGCATGTGGTCGGAATCGACAACGTCGAATGCGGGCGCATGGCGGCGCGGGAATTGCTGGCGCGCGGGTATCGGCGCGTGGGGTATCTGGGGGGGCCAAAAGATGCGACTTCGGCCATGGACCGATATCGCGGCTTTATGGAAGAGGTCGAAAAGCACCCCGAACTTGATGTGTCCCACTCATTCGCGGGAGCCTATTCGTTCGAGGCTGGACGTGCCGAGATGTTGCGACTGCTGGCAGGTGCCCCGGCTGATGGGTATTTTTGCGGTGACGACATTCTGTCGGTTGGGGCGCTGTCCGCCTTGCGCGACCACGGGCTGAAACCCGGCGAAGATATCGGCATCATTGGCCTGAACGACATGGAAATGTCGCGTTGGGAGAACATTGACCTGACCACCATTCATCAGCCGATCAAGCAGATCATCACCTCGTCCGTCGATCTGGTTGAAGAGATGCTGAAAGATCCCAAACGCTATCCCGAAGCGCGAATTTTCCCCTGCCGGGTGATCGAGCGGGGCACATTGCGGCCCCGCCCCTGATTATCGGAACATCGGCGGGCGCGCATCTTTCCACGCGCCGTCTTCTTTGCCTGATGCGACTGCCGCGTGGACGGCAGCAATCGAGCGGACGCCGTCTGAAGCGCCGGGCAGGCCGTCACGGGTTTCTCCGCGGATCGCATCGGCCAGATCGCAATAGATATTGGCGACGGCCAGGGGGAACCCTTCGGGATGCGCAATCGCCACGCGGGACAGGCGCTGCACCTCATCATGCAATCCACCCTCACCCTTTTCAATGATCTGAGTACGCCCCCCCACGGGTGTATAAATCAGCTGGTTGGGCTGTTCCGAGTGCCATCGCACTCCCCCGATTTCGCCAAACACCTGAATGTCGAACCCGTGCTGCCGCCCGATTGCCACGGATGAGGTCCACAGGCGGCCGACTGTGCCGCCCTCCATTCGGAAATTCACCATGGCATCGTCCTCCAGTTCCCGGCTTGGGATGGTCGAGGCCATATCGGCGGACAGTGTTTTGACCTCATCATCGCAGATGAAACTGGCCATATGCAGCGCGTGGATACCGCAATCAGCGAATTGGCCGGACACACCCGCCATGGCCGGATCATACCGCCAACGGACGCGCGGGTTGTCGGCGTCGGTGGCGTCGCCGTGGTGGCCATGGCTAAAATTAGTCACCACCAAGCGCACTTTCCCAATGTCGCCAGCCCGCACCATTGCACGGGCCTGCCGCACCATCGGATAGGCGGAATAGCAATAATTCACTGCACAGATCTTGCCCGAAGCCTCGGCCACGCGGACAATCTCTTCGCCCTCTTCCACGGTCATGGTCATCGGCTTTTCGCACAACACATTGAATCCGGCTTCAAGAAACGCCTTGGCAATCTCGAAATGGGTTGAGTTTGGCGTGGCAATTGTCACCAGATCAATCCGGTCCTCGCGCCCTTTTTCACCTGCCAGCATTTCCTGCCAATCGCCATAGGCGCGGTCCGCAGCAACACCCAGCCGTCGGGCATATTCCCGACCCACATCGGGGCGGTGATCCAGCGCGCCCGCGGCGAGTTCGAACATCCCGTCCGCCAGCGCTCCCAGACGGTGCGCGGGCCCGATCTGGCTGCCTTCGCCACCACCGATCATGCCCCATCTCAGCTTTGCCATGGTTCTAGTCTCTCTTCAGGTTTTACGGTTGCGCGATCAGAAATCGCTTATGTTTTGCCATTGCCGCCGCTCGGACGAGGCCAGCGCTGCAGCCAGCACCCGGTTGACCTCATGCCCGTCTCGGAAGGTGGGCCAGATCGGTTGGCCGGCATGAATGGCTTCAAGGAAATCCTTGGCCTCAATGATAATCTGATCCTGATATCCAGTGCCATGGCCAGGGCCCTGACAGAAGGGTTCGTAGTCCGGATGTGCAGGACCGGTCAGGATCTTTGTGAAACCGCGATGCGCCTCGGGGCCTTCGCGACGATAGAACCACAGGGCGTTTTGGTCTTCCTGATCGAAACGCAGCGCGCCTTTAGTGCCCGAAATCTCATACGCATAGCCCATTTTACGCCCGGTTGAGATTCGGCTGACATAGATATTGCCCATCGCGCCATTTTCGAACCGGCACATGATCTGAGCATGGTCGTCATTGGTGACTTTTCCGCCGGGACGGGTTTCGTGGACGGTTTCAACCTCGGCCATCACTTCGGCAATCGGCCCCATCAAGGCCAGCGCCCCATTGACCATATGTGGCGCTAAATCGCCAATGGTGCCGTTGGCCATACCCGTTGTGCGCCACGTGGCCGGGGCATCGGGGTCGGCGTAGAAATCCTCGGTATGTTCACCCCGAAACCAGGTGACCTCGCCCAATTCACCGTCGGCAATCAGATTCCTTGCAAATTGAGTGGCAGGCGTGCGGACGTAGTTGAAACCAACCATGTTTGTGACACCAGCCGCTTCGGCCGCGGCAACCATGGCATCTCCATCAGCCATCGACGCGCCAAGGGGTTTTTCGCACAGGACCGGCTTGCCCAATGCAAAGGCCGCCTCGGCAATCTGACGGTGGGTTTCCTGAGGCGAGGCGATGACCACGGCCTCGACCGCCGGGTCATTGACCAGCGCCTGCCAATCCCCAGTCGCGCGCTTGAATCCATAGGCCGCCCGATAGCGTTCGGCGCTTTCAGGGCTTGAGGCACAGATCATTTCCAGACGCGGACGCAACGCGGTGTTGAACACCGCACCTACTGCTGACATCGCGACGGAATGAGCCTTGCCCATATAGCCGCCACCTACAATTCCAATTCCGATTTCCGGCATCTATCACGGCTCCGAACATACTATTTGCAACCGGTTGCAAAATGAGTATCGTGTGAATCGATTCAACGCAAGGTCCAAACTTTGCCGACCCCACTTTGCCGGAGGACATGACGTGAGCGCTTTGATAGACGGTATCAAAGGTAACCGCTTTGCCGTATTGGGGCGTGCAGGCATGGACCTGTACGCAGATCCCATCGGTGTCAAAAGCGAAGATGCTGACACCTTTCACGCCGATCTGGGCGGGTCTTCCGCAAATATCTGCGCCGGTCTGGTCAAGCTGGGCAGTCAGGCATCTCTGATCACATCAGTCTCGGATGATGCGGTGGGGCGGTTCTGCCTTAACAAGCTGCGCGATTACGGCGTGGACACATCCTATATCCGCGTTCTGGGCGGTGAATACCGCATGTCGCTGGCCGTCTATGAAAGCCGAATCGAGAATTTCCAGAACGTCATCTATCGCAATGGCGCAGTCGATTTTCAGGTCACCGACGAAGATATGGACAGGGTTGATTACTCGGCTTTCTCTGCTGCGATTTCGGCTGGAACCGTCTTTGCCGCCGAACCCTCGCGCAGCGCCACGTTCCGCGCTTTTGACAATGCCCGCGCGGCTGGTCTGCCGATCATCTTCGACATCGACTATCGCCCCTACAGCTGGCCTTCGGCTGAGGTTGCCGCGGGTGTGCTGTCGCGCGCGGGAGACGCCAGCGACCTGATCGTCGGCAATGACGAAGAATTCGGCTTCATGGCTGGCGGTATCGAAAAAGGGTTCGCAAAAGCCAAGGAACTGGCCGAAAAACCCGGCCGGATCGTCATCTACAAGATGGGCGAGAAAGGTGCCGTCACGCTGGTAGACGGTCAGGAAATTGCCACCGGCATATACCCCGTCACCGCCGTCAAACCCAACGGCGCGGGCGACAGTTTTATGGCTGGCCTGCTGGCCTCGATCGCGGCGGGGCATTCACTGAAAGACGCCGTGATGCGCGGCTCGGCTTGCGCATCAATCGTGGTTTCGCAACCCGGTTGCGCCCCCGCCATGCCCACAACACCCGAGCTGGACGCATTCCTTGCCGCCCATCCCGGCCCGACCACATAGGAGACCCCAATGCATATCGCGCCCTATGACAATCAGAACAAACCCATCGTCGATGCCGACGACCCTACGGTGCCTTTGAACTATTTCAACATCGTTAAACTGAAAAAAGGTGAGGTGTTCGAATACCAGGTGCCGGGGTATGAAACCTGCATCGCCCCCGCCACCGGCAGCGTGGATATCGACGTTGAAGGCGTACAGTTCCCCAAGCTCGGCAACCGGGGTGAAGACGTCTGGGATGGCGAGCCCGAGGGCGTCTATGTCCCCGTCGGCGCCAAGGCTCAGATGGTCTGCGTCTCGGACCAGGCCGAAATATTCATCGCCGGGGCCAAATACGACAAGGTACTGGACCCGTTCGATGTGCGCGAGCATGACCTTGTGCAATACGGCAGCGATGACACCAAAACCCATCGCAAGATCAAGCACATCCTTGGTCAGAAACAGCACGACAAGGTAGGTCGTCTGTTGGTCAGTGAGCTGTTCACTGTGGGTCAAGGCGGTTGGTCCGGATTCCCCAGTCACAAGCACGACACCAACCGCCTGCCGGAAGAGTCGCGCCATGACGAAACTTATAACTTCCGCTTCAAGCCCAATTGGGGATCGGGCCTGCAGATGTTGCAACGCGAAGATAACGAGCCCGGCGATGCCTATCACATCGTCGACGGGTCCACGATTTGCATCGACAAGGGCTATCACCCCTGCTGTGTGCTGCCGGGGTATGAGATGTACTATTTCACCATTCTCGGCGGTCTCAGCCAGAGGTCTCTGGTACAATATTTCCAGCCAACCCATGCCTACCAGATCGAGACTATTCCGGGCATCAAAGACATGATTGCAAAGTTCAAATGACCCTTGTCACGCTGAAAGACGTTCTGTCCCCTGCTTATGAACAAGGTTATGCCGTGGGTGGCCTGGTTACGCTGGGCTGGGAAGACATGCGCGCCTATGTGGCCGCGGCCGAGGCTGAAAACGCGCCAGTAATCCTGCAAGCGGGCCCCAGCTGCCGCGAACACACGCCGCTGCCTGTGCTGGGCAAGATGTTCCGCCATCTGGCCGAAAACGCCTCGGTACCCGTCGTCGCGCATCTGGACCACGGCTATACGTATGAGGACTGCAAAATCGCGCTGGACAGCGGGTTTACATCGCTGATGTTCGACGGGTCGCGCAAGCCACTGCGGCAGAATATCGACGAGACGGCCGCGATTGCCGAAATGGCCCACGCGGCGGGGTTTTCATGCGAAGGTGAGATCGGCTTTGTCGGCTATACCGGTGGCGAAGGGTCAAATGGTACCGACCCGGCCGAGGCCGCGCAGTTCGCACGTGAAAGCGGTGTGGATGCGATGGCGATTTCTGTCGGTAACGTCCATCTGCAGCAGAACAAGGAAGGCGGCCTAGACGAAGACCGCATCCACCAGATCGACGCCGTGACCAACGTGCCCTTGGTCATTCATGGTGGTTCCGGCGTGCCGGTTGAACAGCGCACCCGCCTGGCCCGCGAGACCTCGATCTGCAAATTCAATATCGGGACCGAGCTGCGCATGGCCTTTGGCGCCGCCCTGCGCGAAGCCGTAAACAGCGACCCCGAAAGGTTCGACCGGGTCACCATTCTAAAAGAAACCCACGACCCGGTCGAAGCCGCCGCACGGCTCGTGATCCGGGCCTTCGGAGCGCCGCCGCAAAGTTAATATCAGAGCATCTAACATATTGCTTCAAAAAGAGGATTTTGCGCTCCATGAATAATCCTGTTATTCGTGAGGTATGCAACAAAACGCCGAACGCTTCCTCAATAAGCTCTTGCGGGGCATTTCAACTGACCACATAGAAACTGTTAGGGATGCATGGCGGGCATTACTTTCTGATAAGGAAGAGGCCGTCCCGGTCATAAAGAAAAAACTCAACTCCAATGCCTGGAAAAACAATCCTCCGGGTCCTTTACCAAAGTACTTTGGTATCCTGTTGGCGCTGCTAAGCGAGATGGACGGCGACGCGTTCCGGCAGGAAGTCATGCGGCTGGGACCGATCAAACTGCATCCAGTTCATCGCAGAACGCTGAACCTTTTGGCAAAACGGCTGGAAGATGCACCTTCAGCCTATTTGGCCGAAACCGTTCCGGTATTCATTGCCGATGACGTCGCAAATTCGCGTCGCGTCATTCGTAACCTTCAGCGTTGGAGCAAAACCAAAGGATTGTCGTTAAAGGACGTGACCCGTATCGACGTTATCGCCGAGCGGCCTGAGCTTGACTATCTGGGCAGGTACAACCTGTTCTTCTCCGGCATTGTGCTGACCCAACCAACGATCCAACTCAAAGGTCTGATTAGTTGGATTGAAACACTCAACAATGAAGTCACCTTTTACCACGAGGTCGGCCATCACGTTCTTGGGCACAGTGAGGGTGGACAGGTGGCCGAGCAAGAAGAGGAAGCCAACGCCTATGCCCGGTCCATGATCCGCGCGTCGAGACCGGTTTTCTTTTTCGTTGTGGACGTGTTCAAAAAGCCACTGAAGCTGGCCCTCAAACCCTTATTTCCGCAAAGCAAACGTAACTCAAAGCGCGCCGCGTAGACCGATCGGACCTACCCGTCGCGCTCCATGATCCATTCAACCTCGGGAGCGGGTACAAACCGCCACTTGCGTAAAGGTCCGGCCATGACGTTCAGATAGTACATCTCAAACCCATAAGGTGCGCCGCACGGGTGATGGCCGCGCGGGACGGTCACGACCTCGCCGTCTGAGACTGCCATCGTCTCATCCAATTGACCGTCATCGGTATAGACCCGCTGAACGCCAAAGCCGTTGGCCGGGTTCAGGCGGTGGTAGTAGGTCTCTTCCAAATAGGTGATCCGCGGGTAATCATCTTCGTCATGTCGGTGGCTGGGATAAGATGACCAGTGCCCGTTCGGCGTAAACACCTCGGTCACCAGCAGACTGTCGGCATAATCCTCGGCTTCCATCGCGATGTTGTTGATATAGCGCGTGTTCACCCCTTTGCCGCGTTCGGTCAGAGTGATGCCGTCGGGCCCGATCCGCCGCGCCGCGTGCCCACCTTTTCCCGGAGCGGTGCAGACGGCGATGACGCAATCGGTTTCGGCGATGGCCTCCCACTCGGTTCCATTTGGCAAATACAGGCAGTGCGGCGGGGTCTTCTCAAAGACATTCATCCGGTCGCCCAGAATGCCCCAATCCTGGCCGGCGCCAGTGATCTGCGCCTTGCCCTCGACCATGACCAAAATGACCTCGCGCTCACCAGTGGCTTCCGCCGCCTTATCCCCTGCGCGCAGATGATAGAGGCCGAACCCGACATACTGCCAACTCGCACTGGCCGGGGTGATGTCATGGACCTTGCCATGGGTACCGAAGGGTTTCTTAAGCAGGTCTGCCATTTTAGCCTCCTTGATGTTCTTGCTTCAGGCAGCTTGCCTTGTGTGCAGGGCGGATAGCGCCTCGGCCAGAATTGTTTCGGTCCAGCCCTCGGCCACGGCCCTTCGAAGGATATCGGCCTGACTTTCCGGCGCGTTGCCTCCGATCGGAGGGTCCGTGTCCAGATTTGTCGGAAACGGGTAGCCTTCCGCTGTGGCGGCGATGGCGGCGTCCAGTTCTGCTCTTGCCAGCTCGCCGCGCTGTTTCAGGGCAACGAGAGACGGGAAAACCTCCAGCGCCATGGCGCGGCGATCCACCGCCTCCATCGCACGCCCGAACGCGGATGAGATTTGCAGCAAGTTGGCCATCCTGTGAATGTCGGCGCTGCTGTTTTCACCCGCCGCATGAAACAGCGCCGGGTTGAAAAACACTGCATCACCTTTTGCCAGTGGCAGTTGAACATAATTGTCTTCGAAATGATCCTGATGGGCGGTATCGTGAAACGCCAGATATCCTGACGGGTAAAGCTGTGAGAACGGCAACAGCTTTGTCGGCCCACTTTCCACTGGCATGTCGCAATGGGCAATCGCCCCCTGCAACGTAAGAGACGCGGTCACAAGATGGGCATGCGCCGGATATTGGGCGGCACTGTCCGCGCTTTGGAACCCTAGGTGGTAATCCCGATGCGCCTGTTGTGCCTTACCGCCGGGACGCACCTGATTGACCTGCGCGGTGAGCTGATAGTTCGGGCCTAACCATGCCTCGCACGCTGCCGCAATCGCGGTATTCCCGAAATACAGCGCAAAGCCTTCGGGGTCGCGAAGGCACTGTTTTTGCAGTGCGTTCCAGATCCGATCATTCGCGCCCGAGACCGCAAAGTGATCGCCCTCGCCCGCCCCGCTTTGGCGTTCCTCGTCAATAAGCTCTCGGAAGATTTCGGTGGCGCGGTCGATGATAGAAGTATCCGCATACGCCCCCTTGAGGGCGATCACGCCAGCGGACTTGTCCAGCACCCAAGCCCATTCCGCCAGCACTGCCCGGCGTGTATCGGGCCGTTCCAATGCCGGGCGCAACGCCTGCATGTCATAGACAGGAATGTTCTTTTCAACCGACGCGGCAAGGGGCACCGCGTCGGCCAAAAGACTTTGCGAGGTCAACACCTTAAATTCATCCAGATCGCAGGATTCCCGGTCGAAATAGCCGACATATCCGAGGTCTTGATTTACCATGACTTTTTCCTTTCTCATGGCTTTTGGTGTTGCTCTCTTGGGCGGCGTGTTACGCCTTGATCTTCAACCCTGCCGTTCCGCACACGTCCACAATGTGGTCGTAACCCATCTTGGAGTATTCATAGGGTGGCGCCTTGGCTGGGTCCTGTTCCGCCTCGACCACGATCCAGCCGTCGTAGTCCATCGCCTTCAGCGCGTTTGCAATCGCCTGGAAATCAATGCAGCCGTCGCTGGGCACGGTAAAAGCCCCGGCGATAACGGCATCCAGAAAACTGCGGTTTTTTTCGCGCGTATCCTGTACCACGGCGGGCCGGATATCCTTGAAATGCACATGATGCACCCGGTCGCCCCAGCGGTTCAGGGTGGCCAGCACATCGCCGCCGCCAAACAGCAGGTGGCCGGTGTCAAAGCACAGCTTCACCTCGGGGCCCGACCCCTCCATCAGCCAGTTCACCTCATCTTCGGTTTCGATGATCGTGCCCATGTGATGGTGATAGGCCATCGTCATGCCCTGATCGCCCATCCACTTGGCCAGATCGGTGATCTTAGCCGCATAGGCCATAACCTCATCTTTCGACAGTTTGGGGCGGTGGTTGACCGGCGTTCCAATCTGCCCCTGCACGGTGTTCGAACACTCGGCGTAAACGATGCAGGGACTGTTTAGGGCTACGAATTGCTCGACCTGCGCGCGCACAGCGTCGCGTTCAGTTGCAAAGTCATTGACCAGCGACGCGCCCGAGCACCAGCCACCGCACAGCGCAATGTCGTTGCCGTCGAGATAGGCGCGCAAACCTTCGGTATCGCTGGGCATTCGCTGGCCCCGTTCGACGCCTGTATAGCCGATCTCACGCGCCTCTTTCAGCGCCTGCTCCATGGTGAAGGCCGCAGTAATGTCCGGCAGGTCATCATTCTGCCAGGCGATCGGAGAGATTCCGATTTTTACGCTCATTTCGTGTTTCTTTCCTTGATAGCAACCTCGTAGGCCGCCCGTTTTTCATTCACTTCGGGGCGGATGCTGACCTCGGGAACGGCCACTTCCCACCATGTTCCGCCATGTTCGGTCGAGGGGTACGGATCAGTGTCGATAACCACCACATTCGGCCCCTTGATCTCGCCGCGTTTAGCCAGCGCCTCCTCAAGCTCGGCAATCGAGCTGACCTTAACCGAAGTCGCCCCCATCGCCGCCGCATGGGCAGCAAAGTCGATGGCAGATGGCGTTTCGTGCACCGCATGATCCAGCAGGTTGTTAAACTCAGCCCCGCCCGTGCCCATCTGCAGCCGGTTGATACAGCCAAACCCGCGATTGTCGGTGATGACGACCGTAAACGAAATTCCCATCATCGCTGCCGTCGCCATTTCCGAATTCGCCATCATATAGGTGCCGTCGCCGGTAAAGCAGATCACATCACGTTCCGGTTGAGCCATCTTGATCCCCATGGCACCAGCGATTTCATAGCCCATACAGCTGAACCCGTATTCCATGTGATACGAACCCGGGCGCGGCGCTTTCCACAGCTTGTGCAACTCACCCGGCATGGTGCCCGCCGCACACATCACAACGGTGTCGTTGTGCGAGGCGCGTTGAACCGCACCCACCACCTGCATGTCGGTCGGCAGAGCGTTGCCGTCCCCCGGCGCATCGGTCAGCTTATCGACCTTGCCAAACCATTCAGCCTTCAGCGTGTCGGCCACCGGATCGACACGGTATCCTTGCAAGGCCGTGCCCAGCTCTTGCAGCCCGACTTGCGCGTCGGATTGCAGTGGCATGGCGCCGTGTTTTTCGGCGTCATAGGCAGCTGTGTTCAGGCAAATCGTCTCACGTTCGGGATTCGAGAACAGGCCCCATGAACCTGTGGTGAAATCCTGCAACCGCGTGCCGACTGCCAGAACCAGATCGGCGGCGGCACAAACGTCATTGGCGGGCTCACCGCCAGTGACGCCAACCGGCCCTAGATTCAAAGGGTGATCCCAGGCCAGTGCCGATTTACCAGCCTGCGTCTCGGCAACGGGGACGTTGTGCGTCTCAGCAAAGCTTTGCAGTGCATCGGTCGCGCCCGAGTAATGCACCCCACCCCCGGCAACGATAACCGGACGCTTCGCCGCTTTGATGGCCGCGACGGCACGGGCCAGTTCGCCTTCATCCGGGCGGATACGGCGCTGGTACCAGACCCGCGGCTCAAAAAAGCTTTCGGGATAGTCATAAGCTTCGGCCTGCACGTCCTGACAAAAGGCCAATGTTGCCGGTCCGCAATCGGCCGGGTCCGTCATGGTGCGGAAGGCACGCGGCAGTGCGGTCAGCAGATGTTCGGGGCGCGAGATACGGTCATAATAGCGGCTGACCGGGCGGAAACAGTCATTGGCGCTGACGGTGCCGTCGCCAAAGCTTTCGATCTGTTGCAATACCGGATCGGGTCCACGCGTGGCGAATACATCACCGGGGACGATCAGAACCGGCAGGCGGTTCACATGCGCCAGCGCGGCCGCTGTCACCATATTGGTCGCGCCCGGCCCGATCGACGAGGTCACTGCCATCGCCCGGGTACGCCGCATCTGCTTGGCATAGGCAATCGCGCAATGCGCCATGGTCTGCTCGTTATGGCCGCGATAGGTGGGAAGGGTGTCTTTGACAGCGTGCAGCGCCTCACCCAGACCTGCCACATTGCCGTGGCCGAAAATGGCCCAGACACCAGCGATGAACGGCTCTCCGGCCTCGTTCATCTGCGCACCCAGATAGCGCACCAAAGCTTGCGCTGCGGTCAGTCGGACTGTTTTGCCCATTGTGATCCCTTTCAACACAAGGCCGATTTGGCCAAGCCTGCAATTTTGTTTGATGTCGGGCCGTGGGCCCAAAATGGGGGAACGGGGTTAAACCGTTCCGCCCAAGGACCCTTCCAGTTCGGCCAGTTCCTGACCGCCTGCCATCAGGTCCTGCAACTCTTCTGGCGTGATTTCCCCGCGCCGTGCAGTGCCCAGCGTCTTGCCCCGATTCAACACGGTAAAGCGGTCGCCCACAGCCAGCGCGTGGCGCACGTTGTGGCTGATGAAAACAACGCCTACGCCTTGACTGCGCACCTTGTCGATGGTCGCCAACACGTTCGAGGTCTGGCGTACACCAAGGGCCGAGGTCGGTTCGTCCAGGATCAGAATCTTGGCGCCGAAATGAACCGCCCGAGCAATGGCCACCGTCTGACGTTCACCGCCCGACAAGGTACCCACGGCCTGATCGGGACCACGCAAGTTGATGCCCATTTTTCGCATCTCTTCCATAGTGATTTCATCGGCCAGTTTCTTGTCGAAGAAATTGATCCCCGCGACTTTGCGCGTTGGTTCATTCCCCATAAAGAAGTTCCGGCTGACGCTCATTAGTGGGATCATCGCCAGATGCTGGTGTACGGTGGCAATTCCCGCTGCAATCGCATCACGCGGATCTTCGAAATGCATCGGCTTATCTTCAAAGAAGATCTCGCCGGCGGTGGGCTTGTGTACGCCCGACATGGTCTTGATGAAGGTCGACTTGCCCGCGCCATTGTCGCCCAGCAAACAGTGGCATTCGCCGGAACACAGATCAAAGCTGACACCGGCCAGCGCAATCACCGAACCGAAATGCTTTTGAATGTCGACCATCCGAATAATCGGTTTCTTGGCCTGCGCGTCGCCGTGGTGGAACTTGGTGTCTTCGGTCATCTCAGCGTTCTCCTGTGATGATGCGACGGATGTAAGTGTTCAGGATCACAGCACCCAGAAGGATGACACCCAGGAACACCCGGAATAAAGAGCTTTCGACACCGGCAAAGAACAGACCCTGCTGCACGACGCCAAAGATCAACGCGCCCAACGCCGCCCCAAGGACCGAGCCATAGCCACCGGTTAGCAATGCGCCGCCAATGACCACGGCGATGATCGCCTCGAACTCTTTCAGCAATCCGCGATCCGCACCGGCCGAACCGAACTCCATCACCTGACAGGTGGCGAAAACCGTGGCGCAAAAGGCAGTGAACATGAACATCAGCACCTTGACCCGATTCACCGGCACGCCTGAGTTCCGGGCCGCTTCGGCGTCACCACCGGCAGCAAATATCCAGTTCCCGAACTTGGTTTTGGTCAACAGCACATGGCCAAAGATGATCAGCCCGATTGCCCAGATCAGCAGCATGGGAATCCCATCGACGACGGGTTGCCCTTCACGTGTGCCACGTGAGAACGTTTCGATCAGGCCATTGTTGCCCAGCCAGACAAAGAAGCCTTGAAACACCTTGCCGCCAAACACCCACGCCAACCAATCGCCCTCGGCCACGTCCTTGATGCCGCCAATGATGGTTTTGCGTTCGATAGTCTGCGGCAGGTAGATCGTGAAACCGCGCAAGATGAACAGAAATGCCAGGGTGACGATAAAACTAGGCAGCCCCGTTCGTATGACGATGTAGCCGTTCAGCGCGCCGATTGAGACACACAGGGCAAATGTCACCAGGATCGCCATCCAGACCGGCCAGCTAAGCGTGACCGAAAAGATTGCGATCATCATGCCCGCGAAACCAATCATCGACCCGACGGACAGGTCAAATTCACCCGCGATCATCAGCAGGCAGGCCCCTACCGCGATGATCATGAATTGCGCCGAGACAATGGACCAGTTCATGATGCCCTGGCTATTGAACATGCCGCTGTCAAAAGCAAAAAGCAGGAAAAAGGTGAAAACAGCAACTGTCCCGACCATGCCGCCCAATTCGGGGCGGATCAGGGCGCGACGCAGTGGCGAGATCTCTTTGATCCGTTCGTCACCGCCTTCCGTGGATTGAACTGTCTCAGACATTGTGGTCCTCCCTCGCGCGGGTTTCCGAGTGTTGGAGTGGGCGGCGGGCGCACTCCTCTTGCGCCCACCGCATTGTTAAATCAGCGGTATTCGCCCGCGAACTCTTCGATTTTTGTCAGGCCGTCCGCTGTTACAAAACCGGGACCCGAGTTGATGTTGTTGCCCGGCAGAACGCCATAGCGGTGGTAATTGGCCAGAACCACAACCGGCAGATAGGCCTGCAGGAACGGCTGCTGGTCGATACCCCACTGGATGGTGCCGTCCTTGATGCCTTTAACGATTTCACCGCCCAGATCGAACGTGCCGAAATAAATGTCACCGGCCATGCCATTTTCCTGCAGCGCCAGAATGGTCGGGTCCGCCGATGTCGGACCAAGCGTCAGAACAGCGTCGGTTTCAGGGTTTGCGGAAAGATAGGCCAGAACCCGGTTCTTGATTTCAGCGGGGTCCTGACCGGCGTCGATCATCTGCTCGCCCAGTTCCACACCCAGACCATCGGCAAAACCTTGGCACCGCTCTTGGCTTGAGGGTTGAACGATATAGTGGTTCACACACAAGAAGGACCCGATCCCGTCCGCCTTGGCCCGCTGACCGGCAGCCAGACCCGCATCATATTCAGGCTGCCCCACATACATCAAAGCGCCAACTTCACGCGCCTTTTCGGGCGTGCCGGTGTTCATGATGATCACGTCGATGCCGGAATCCACCGCTGCCTTGATTGGACCTTCCAGAATGTCCGGGTCGGCCAGCGTGGTAATGATGCCATTGGGGCCAGACGCCGCTGCCTGGTCGATGATCCGTGCCATGTCAGCCAGGTCACCTGTGGGCGGGTTGCGGTATTCAACCTCGACACCCATCTGTTCGCCCGCCAGGGCAATGCCATTTTTGATTGTGTTCCACCAGCTGTCGCTGTCAGGGGCGTGGCTGACCAGAATGTATTTCTCACCCTCAGCCGCAACGCCAGTAGCGGTGACCAGCGCCAGCGCGCTGGCAGCCAGTGCGCTTTTTACGAACTTTTTCATTTGGTTTCCTCCCATAAAAACAGTTTGTCTTTATTGCCGGGGCAGCAGCCCCAGTTATTCGGACCGGCCGAATCTCCTCCGCTCCGGGAATCTGGCGGAGCTTTCCCCAGTTTCCGGATATCCGCTCATTTTGCAACCGGTTTCAAAACATCGGCCATTGCAACAGGCTGCCCTGATTGGGCCGAACGGTTCGCAGCTTCGGCCATGGCCAGGGCAGCAACCCCGTCTTCCAGCGTCACTGGCATTGACGAACCGGACTGCACCGCCTGCACAAACGCATCCCATTCTGCGCGGTAGGCAGGCATATAGCGTTCCAAGAAAAAATAGGTCGGTTTCGCCCCAGTGATGCCGTCGGCTGTTGACTTGACCACCGCGTTTTCCAGAATGTTATGGGCTTGCAACAGCCCGCCCGACCCAAGCATTTCGATCCGCTGGTCATAACCGTAGACAGCACGCCGCGAATTCTTGATCACCGCAATCTGACCGCTTGCATAAGTCATTGTTACAACAGCTGTATCCACGTCGCCCGCCCGTCCGATTTCGGGATCGACAATCGAGGTGCCGAAGGCCGAAATCTGCACCGGCAACTGCCCCATCAGATAGTTCGCCATGTCGAAATCATGGATCATCATGTCCCGGAACAGACCACCCGAGACCTTGATATAGCTGACGGGTGGAGGGGCCGGATCGAAAGACGTAATCGACAACAACTCGGGCGCGCCAATTTCACCCTGATCAGCTGCGGATTTCAGAGCCGAAAAGCTGGGATCGAACCGGCGATTGAACCCAACCATCACCGGTTGGCCGGTTTCCGCCGCAATGGCTTGGCAGGCAAGTGCCCGTTCAAGGCTGAGATCGACGGGTTTTTCACACAGAACCGCCTTGCCCGCCCGTGTAGCGGCCTCAATCAAGTCAGAATGGGTGTCAGTCGGCGTCGCGATCAGGACGGCATCAATCGACGGGTCTGCGATGATCTCCATCGAGTCGCGCGCGGTTGCCCCCTGTTCAGTGGCAAGGCTTTCAGCCGCATCGGAAATCGCGTCAGAGACAGCGCACAGCTGGCTTTGCGAATGCGCAGCGATGGCCTGTGCATGTACGCGGCCAATGCGTCCGGCACCAAGCAATCCGATTCTGAGCATGCAGGCCTCCCGATTCTTTAATTCGAGGATACCATGATTTTCTTTGCAACCGGTTGCAAGATATTTTTCAACTTACTCGATACAATCAGGCTTAAAGGGCTCCGCCCCACGTGAGCGGGCCCCAGTAAACCGCCGTCCATTTCAAGTGGTGCGATCTTTGCCCTACCCAAGCTCTTGCGCTGCCACCAGGGCCAGCCCCTCGGCCACGGCGGTAAAGACAGAGGCAAAGGAATGCTCGGCCGAAGGGAAAACGCCACGCATCGTTTCGGGCACGATGCCCATCAGGCTAGAACCCCCGACATAGACGACGCGGTCGATCTGCTGTGCGGTCAAATCAGCCTGGCGCAGAACTTCGCGTGCCCCCGTGTCCAACTGCGCGGCATGCGCGGCAAGGCTTTCGGCCACCAACACATCACTGAGTTGCGCGGTCAACCCCGTCTCGAGCATGTTCAGCGTGATGGCCGGGTCAATCGCCCCTGAGTTCACGGCTATTTTTCCGCGCTCCACCGCAAAGGCCAGTT
The DNA here is from genome assembly GCF_056539465.1 of Ruegeria sp. BB1. Taxonomy (NCBI): domain Bacteria; kingdom Pseudomonadati; phylum Pseudomonadota; class Alphaproteobacteria; order Rhodobacterales; family Roseobacteraceae; genus Ruegeria; species Ruegeria sp. BB1. Next base: position 230,308 of record NZ_JBQFVB010000005.1, on the reverse strand, counting down.
CGTGACCCAATTCGTGTTCAAGCACTGTTGCAAGCCGCGCTAACCGCTTGGGAGACTCGGCCAGCTTCAGCATATCTCCCACCATGCGGCGGTTCTGGGCCGTGTACAGAAAAGGGATCATTTCCCAGGTCGCAAGGTCATTGAAGATCGCGTTGGGCGTCTGCGACACGCCTTTGCCAAAAACATCTCGAACCATCGACCCTTTACCCAACAGGGGCATGACCTGATTGATGCTTATTGTACGATCAAAATCCGTACCGCCAATTCGTACCCCGTGGTTGGCCAGAATCTCGACCTCTGCGGATCTAGTGCGGAAAACCGAAAAATCTGACGTTCCGCCACCGATATCCACAACCAATCCAACCGTGTCATCTGGCCCGGCCGCACCGTTCGCAATGGCAGCCGCGGCGGGCTCAGGGCAGAACCGGATGTCGGTAAATCCGGCGGCCTCATAACACGCGTGCAAATCAGCCTCAGCCTGCGCCTCGCGCGGATCGCCCGAGCCATGAAATACCACGGGCCGTCCCGAGACCACGCGGGTGCAAGACACGCCACGCTCGGCCTCGGCCCGCTCTCGAAGCCTGCGCAAGAAAGATCCGATAATCTCGACGAAAGTCACCCTCTGGTTCAGGATCTGGCGCTTTTCATGCATCAACGTGGTGCCCAGCACGCGTTTGAGGGCGCGCATAAATCGCCCCTCCAACCCTTCAAGCAATGCCTGATTAGCAGGCTCGCCGATAAGGGTTTCGCGGGTTTCGAAATCAAAGAAAAAGGTTGTGGGAAGGGTCGTGGCGGCGGCGTCGAACCGCACTAAACGGGGTGCACCCGCGTCCACATATGCCACCGCCGAGTTCGACGTGCCAAAATCAATGCCAATCCACGGGCTGCTGGGGGCCATGGCGCATGTCTCCGAGATGTCTGAGCAAAGACGACAGGGCCTAGAGCGTTCGCAGCCCAGGGTCAAGGGACAAACTTGACCGGCTGGATCGACTGAAACTGGCGGATATCATTCGCGCTTTTCCGACCATCCTCGTCTGAAGGACGTTGGCGCCTCGCCATAACGCTTTTTGAAACGCACCGTAAGCTGGGTCGCACTGCCAAACCCCGTAGCCGCAGCGATTTCGGTAACGGGCAATTCGGTTTCGCTGAGCAGTGCATAAGCGCGCGCAACGCGCAATTCGATGTAAAACTGCACAGGTGAAACTTCGACATATTTCTGGAACAGGCGCTCCAACTGGCGGCGTGATATCTGAACAGCCTCTGCTATTTCCGAGATATCCAACGGATCCTCCAAGTTCTCATGCATGATCTGCATGGCGTTGATCAGGTACTGGTTGCGGCTACCCAAAGCCACCGAAAAGGCTGATTTCTGGAGGGTTTTGCGGTTGTTCGACCGAAAATGAATGCACATGTCGGAAACGATGACGGCCAGATCCTTTCCGAAATCAGACTCGATCATATCCAGCATCATATCGGTCGCCGCATTGCCGCCGCCGCATGTCATAAGCTCATTATCGATTTCATACAGGTTTGCAGAAGGTTCCATCCCTTCAAAATGCTCGATAAAGGCGGGGTGGTTTTCCCAGTGTAAGGTGAACCGCTTTCCGGTTAGCGCTCCGGCTTTGGCAAGTGCAAATGCACCGGTGCAAATACCACCAAGCTTGCAGCCAAAGGCCTTCTGGCGACTGATCCACGACAGTACCCTGGGATTGGTGCTTTCTGCCGGTTCTATGCCAGAGCAGACGAACATCCTTGATAGGCGCGGTAGGTTTTGCAGTGCAGTGTCCGGGGTGATTTCAATTCCGTTTGAGCATTGAACCGGGTTTCCATCTTCGGTGATCAGATACCATTTGTAGAGCTCTCTGTTCGTGACCTGATTGGCGATCCTCAACGGCTCGACAGCTGCGCTAAAGGCCAGCATGGTTAGTTTCGGCAGAAGCAGGAAATAGATCTCTTTGGCTGGCCCGTCATGGTCTATGCGAAAACTGGCCGCCCCTTTTGGAATGAAGTTCTTGGGGCTCATTCTTTTTCCTCCCAATACCAACCGAGATGGGTGAAACGCACCAACACCCGAAGGTGTTGGTGCAGGTCGATCAGGCGTGCCACTCAGCAACAGGCTCGCCGCTGGCTTCCCAAGCGTGGATTTCCTCGTCACTGGCTTTGGGCGAGAAAAGCCCAGTCATAGCATAAAAGATACCGATGACAGGTGACAGCCAGCAAGCAAACGCAAGGGGAATGTATAGCAGGTTTTCAAAATTCCCGTCTGCGATCCCAAGACCAAGTGCGGTGATCACAAAGGCGCCTCCGGCGTTCCAGGGGATCAGGGGCGAGACCAAGGTACCGCCTTCTTCGACAGCGCGTGACAGGTTCAACGGTGAATACCCCATGGCCCGATAGACAGGCGCATACATGCGGCCCGGCAGGGCGATGGAAAGATACGGGTCGCCCGCAACGGTGTTTGTCGCCACCGAAGTCAAAATGGCCGAGGTCTGAATGCCCGCGAAGGTCTTCACCTTCGAGATGACCACATTGATGATCGCCTGAAGGCAGCCAACGCGCTCCAACGCGCCGCCAAACCCCAAGGCAAGCAGCACCAGCGAGATGGTCCACATCATCGACTGAATACCGCCACGGTTCAGCAGCGGGTCGATTTCGGGAACGCCGGTATCAATGGAATATCCGCTGTTGGCGAAGGTAAACGTTTCGTGCAGACCCGCACCCTGGCAAAAGATGGCCATGATGCCACCAACGACGGCCCCTGCAAACAGCGACGGGATCGGAGGCTGTTTCATAACCGCCAGAACGATGACCAGAACCGCCGGGAACAACATGATCGGGGAAATCCAGAATGCCTCATCCAGTGCGGTTGTGATGGCATGGATGCGGTCAAACGACACTTGCGATGTGTCGATCAACGTAAAACCGACAACAAAGTAGATCACCAGCGCAATCAACATGGACGGAACCGTGGTGGGTAACATGTTCCGGATATGATCGAACAGATTGGTGCCTGTCACGGCGGGTGCCAGGTTCGTAGTGTCCGACAAAGGTGAGATCTTGTCGCCGAAGAAAGCACCTGAGACGACCGCACCAGCCGTCCAATACATCGGAATACCAAATCCGGCGCCGATGCCCATCAGGGCCAGCCCGACAGTGCCCGTCGTTCCCCAGGAGGTGCCCAGCGAGACAGAGACGATGGAACACAACACCATGCCCGCGGCCAGAAACAGCTCGGGCGACAGTATCTTCAGACCATAATAGATCAGTGTCGGAACCGTGCCGCTTGCGATCCACACACCAATGATCATGCCAACCGTGATCAGAATCGAAACAGACGGTAGTGAAATATTGATGACGTGGAATACGCCCTCTTCGATGCTGGGCCATTTGTGGCCAAGCATAAGGCCGACAACCCCAGTAATCGCTATCCCAAACGCCAGCGGAATATGTGGGGTAAAGTCGCCAAAATAGAAAAGCTGCAGGCCAAGCACGAAAAGGGTCAGCACAATTGGTACAAGCGCCAGCCCCAGACTTGGCTGTCTTATGTGTTCTTCATTCGCAGACATTTGGGTCTCCTCCGTTGGAATAATCCAGAACCGTGATGATCCGCGGAAGAAACCAAGTTTTAGGGAACCGCACCGTCGGTCAAAGCGCACATCCTATAGAAATTTGCGACACGGTTGCGTCGATTTTCGGCCCAGGCCCGACGCGGCGATGCACATGTAAGCACGCATAGTGCAATCAAACATATCCACTGCCGCACGGTTGGGGTCCTTTCGATTCAGGGAGATATGGCTGGATATCGGCGGACCTTTTGGTAACGTGCAGACACATTGATTTGCATCTGCAATAGTTTTTGCGGGACAGATACCGGAGCGTACTTTTGATAATTCCGTTTCACGTTCGTGAGATGCTTCATCGCATCAAGGCTCGATTTGATGCCGATCAGATACCGCAGCAGATGGCGTCAAACGACGCCGAATTTGCCACCTTGCGACCATCGCGCAAGACAACCCCTGAAATGGTTGTGCGGTTTTGGGAAAAGCTGAAACCAACCGCAGGTGATGAAGATCAGGCGCAGATTGCGGACCCTGCAACGCTTGACGCTGCAGAAATTTACAGTGCCAATATCGAAAATTTCATTGGGACGGTTAAGCTTCCTGTTGGAGTTATTGGGCCGTTGCGTTTGAACGGAATGAACGCAAACGGGGATTTCCACGTTCCCCTCGCCACAACCGAGGCGGCGTTGGTCGCCTCATATGCCCGGGGTGCCTATGCCGCCACCCGGTCTGGTGGTGTCAGCACGGCTGTATTGTACGAAGGGGTGCTGCGCACTCCGGCTTTTGTGTTTGAAAGCCTGCTAAAGGCCGGGCAATTCGTGGATTGGGTGGTTTCAAATGTCGAAATGCTCAAATCCGCGGCCGAGGCGACCACCGGCCACGGCAAGCTAGTTTCGCTGGAACCGTTCATAGACACCAACGTCGTGTTCCTGATCTGCCGATACACCACCGGCGATGCAGCCGGACAGAACATGGTGACCATTGCCACCGACGCGATGTGCCATGAAATTGCAGATAACTGTCCGGTCGAGTTCGAGAACTGGTATGTCGAAGGGAATTTCTCAGGTGATAAAAAAGCTTCGGCGCTTGGGCTGGTGACAGGGCGCGGACGAAAGGTTAGCGCCTCGGTCACACTTCCTTCTGAAATTGTCAAAAAGACGCTGGGCACAACGGTCGAGGCAATGTTGGCCTATGGGCGTGTCGCCAATCTGGGTGCGCATCTGTCGGGTCAGTTTGGCGCACAGGCGCATTATGCCAACGGGCTGGCCGCGTTTTACATAGCAACCGGCCAGGACGCGGCTTGCGTGGCCGAAAGTGCGATGGGCGTCACAAGAATGGAGCCAAGGGGTGATGATCTATTCTGTTCGGTGACGTTGCCAAACATTTTGGTTGGATCAGTCGGGGGCGGCACCGGGTTGCCAAGCCAGACTGCGGCCCTGAACATACTCGGCCTCAAGGGCAACGGGTGTGGCACAGCGTTGGCTGAGGTGGCCGCGGCAACCTGCCTGTGTGGGGAAATATCCATCGTCGCGGCGATCGCGGCAGGGCATTTTACCCGCGCTCATGAAAGTCTGGCCCGCCAAAGATGAGCTTTCAAAGCCGCTTCTGGATTTATCAGACTGAGCGATTTCCGCTGAAGAAAACCGTGCCCCTGCTGCTTGTGTTTTCTGCGGCCAGTATTTGTGTGTCCGCCCGTCTGGCGGATCGCCCCCTGCCGGAATGGCCTGCATTTGCCGCCGGTTTTGTCCTTGCCATGGCGCTGTTTTTCCAGATGCGGGTCTGTGACGAATTCAAAGACGCCGAGGATGACCGACGTTACCGGCCCGACAGGCCAATTCCACGTGGTCTGGTATCCAAGCGCGAAGTATTGGGCTGGGGCCTGTTGACCGTGCCTTTGTCTGTTGCCGCCGCCTGGCTGTGGTCCCCGCCGGTCTTGTGGCTGTTGGGTTTAGTCTGGATCTGGCTTGGGGCAATGACCGTCGAATTTTGCGCACCCGCCTGGTTGAAGGCACGACCGGTTCTGTACCTGCTAAGCCATATGGCAATCATGCCTCTGATCGATTTGCTGCTGACCGGCATCGAATGGCTGCCAAAAGGTCAGGCGGCACCCTTCCTGTGGTTGTTTCTGGCGCTGTCCTTCGTGAACGGGTGTGTGCTTGAGATTGGCCGCAAATTGTGGGCACCCGAAAATGAGATCACCGGCGTGGACACCTATTCCGGGTTATGGGGCCCGCCTCAGGCAGGGCGCATCTGGGTGGGTTGCGTTTTGATATCCTATGCGCTGCTTGTGGGCACAGGTGCCGCAACTGGCGTTGGTTGGTTAAGCGCCTTGATCGGCGGGTTGGCCCTGATCCCCTGTTGTCTGGCAGCAAAACGCTATGTTCAGGCGCCGACAGTGAAAGCCCAAGACCGGATGGACACAATCGCCGGCCTATGGGTGTTTTTCTGCTACGCCACAGCTGGTTTCCTTCCGTACCTGATCGGAGCGCTTACATGACCTTCATCGTCGCCCAATCGGATGCAAACGATGTTTCCGTTGTAGGGGGCAAGGCAGCTGCTTTATCGCATCTTACGCAGCATGGTTTTGCCCCGCCCGCATTTTTTGTCATCACCAGCGATGCATTCCGCTTGGGGAAATCCGGTCCCATTGCTCAAAACGGTCTACAATCGGCTTTGACTGCCGCGCTGAAAACACTCGGAACCGGGCCTTACGCGGTTCGTAGCTCTGGCAAGGCCGAAGATGGTGTGGAACACAGCCATGCAGGACAATATGAAACGGTTCTGAACGTTTCGGGCGGCTCTGTTTTGAAAGCGGCCAAAAAGGTCTGGCATTCCGGTTTCTCAGAGACGGTCGAGACATACCGCGCGGTCAAATCCGCGGGCGAGGCCGAAGGACCCGCGATCATCGTACAGCGCATGACTAATCCAAAATCTGCAGGTGTCGCATTTTCCGCCGACCCGGTTAGCGGTCGTCGCGGTGTGGTCGTAATTTCGGCAATTGATGGTCTGGCTGAGCAGTTGGTTTCTGGTGAGACGGACGGGGAAGATTGGATCATAGGCGCGGATGACGCACCTGAAAGCGCACCGGATAAGCCTGAGTATTTAACGGTGAGTGACGCGCAGTCCATTGCCGCCCTCGCGCGTAAAGCCGAAGAGCTTTTCGGATCGCCCCAGGATATTGAATGGGCCATTGATGCACAGGGGCTTCATATTCTGCAGGCCCGACCAATCACAACGCCGTTGCGCCCCGCGGCCTTGGCCGACACAACGCTGACGATTTTCGACAACTCGAACATTGTCGAAAGCTATCCCGGTATCGTTAGCCCGCTGACCTATTCCTTTGCTCTGCACGTGTATGCTCAAGTCTACCGCGCGTTTGTCAGGTTGTTGGGCGTCTCCAAGCGTACGGTCGACCAGAATCCAACGGTGTTCGACAATTTGCTCGGGCGCGTGGATGGGCGTGTCTATTACAACCTGATCAACTGGTACCGCGCCTTGGCCCTGTTGTCGGGGTTTTCGCTGAACCGCGACTATATGGAAACGATGATGGGCGTGTCGGAACCCATGCCGCGCGAGGTCACGGATGCCCTTGCCCCACCCCCCTCGGTTGGTTGGCGCAGGATTGTGGAATACGCAAAGCTGGGCAAGGTCGCGGCCGGGCTGATCTGGCAGGCCATCTGCCTGCCACGGACGCGGCGAAACTTTTATGACAGGCTGAACGGGGTATTGCAGGCAGGGCTGGACGTAGATGCGTCTAATGCGACCCAGCTTGCAGCCGAATACCGCCGCATCGAAAGCACCCTGCTGGATCGGTGGGATGCCCCATTGATCAATGATTTTCTGTGCATGATTTCATTTGGCGGGTCGCGCAACCTGCTGCAAAGGTGGCTTGGTGAAGACGGCCTGACGCTGCATAATGACCTGATGATCGGCCAGGGTGACATCGTGTCAGCCGAACCTGCACAGCGCATTGCCCGGATCGGCCATCTGGTGCGCACCGCCGGTATCACGGAGCAGTTGAAAGCTGACGCGCGGCTGTCCGTTTTGTCCGCGCACCCACAGATCGAGGCTGAAGTTGAATCCTATCTTGAGAAATTCGGAGACCGATGCACCGAAGAGCTAAAGCTGGAAAGCATCCCTCTGCAAGACGACCCGACAAGCCTGTTGCTGGCGATTGCCGCCAGCGCCGATCATCCTCCCGGCGGGCGTCAGGAAGGCCGTGAACCGGATTGGAAGGCACTGTTCCCAGCGAGCCCGATCAAGCGACACGTTGCGAAATGGATTTTAGGTTGGACCAAGGCGCGTGTGCGCGACCGCGAAAACCTGCGCTTTGAACGCACCCGCATCTTTGGCTATGCGCGCCGTGTGTTTTTGGGGATCGGTCGGGAATTTGCCGCGCGCGACTTGCTTGAAACACCAAAAGATGTGTTCTTTCTGACAACGCATGAAGTTCTTGGCGCGGTCGAGGGGTTCAGCCTGTCGCCTGACCTGAAAGGCATCGTTGCACGACGCAAAGCCGAAGATGCGGCCTCATCCCAACGCCCCGATCCGCCCGAACGGATTGAAATCCACGGTCCTGCCATCGCGCCTGTTTGGTCTGATTCGATTGAGGTCGAAGCAGATGCCACACGGACAAAGCACGGAACGGGCTGTTCCGCGGGTCAGGTCAAAGCACGTGCGCGGGTGATCCGCGATCCTCGGACCGAGGCGCTGAACCCCGGCGAAGTACTGGTTGCCCGCCACACCGATCCAGGCTGGATCGCCGTTTTCTCGAACGCCTCTGCCATCGTTGTCGAACGTGGCAGCTTGTTGTCCCACTCGGCCATTGTGGCGCGCGAATTGGGTATCCCCTGCGTTGTTGGCCTAAAAGGGGCCACACAATGGATCAAAGACGGAGAAGTACTGTCTGTCGACGGGGCAAGCGGCGCAGTGGAGCGGTGCGATGCATAGCAGTGAAATCGAAGAAAAGGCGGATTTCGACCATATCCGGTACGCCCAACTGTGGGAGGATGCGGACGTCCTGACCGCCGCATTGGGTGATTGCACGGGGCGGACACTGGTGTCGATATGCTCGGCCGGGGACAATGCGCTGGCCATGCTGACACTCGATCCCGCGCGTGTTGTGGTGCTGGATCTGTCGGCGGCTCAGATCGCCTGCCTCAAGCTCAGGATCGCGGCGTATAAGGTACTGACGCATTCAGAGTTCATTGAGTTGACGGGCTCGCGCCCAAGCAAGCGGCGGCTTGCTTTGCTGAACCGGGTGCTGGAAGAAACCGATGCGGAAACACACGCCTTCTGGCAGACCCTTGCGTCCGAGGTAAACAGACACGGCATCGGGGGCGTCGGCAAGTTCGAGCGGTATTTTCGCATCTTTCGAACCTGGCTGTTACCGCTGGTCCATTCGCGCCGCACCGTCGACGACGTGTTCACGCCCCGCCCCCCCGACGCACGCGAGGTTTTTTTCGACACGCGGTTCAACACATTCCGATGGCGGTTGTTGCTAAACACTTTCTTCTCGCGATTCGTGATGGGGCGGATGGGGCGGGACAGCGCGTTTTTCGACCACGTAGATGGAAGCCCGGCCCAACATGTTGCTCGCCGACTGCGCCATGCCGGGGTCGCGACCGATCCATCGCAAAACCCTTATCTGCACTGGATTCTGAAGGGCACCCATGGCGACGCATTGCCGATGGCGTGGCGTCCGGAACATTATGAAACTGTCCGGTCCCGATTGGATCGCCTGGATATTCGCCTTGGCTCGCTCGAGGCTTTCGTCGCGACAGGCGAAAAGGCCAGCGGGTTCAACCTGTCCGACATTTTCGAATACATGTCCCCTGAAACGTTCAAGCAGGTCTATGGGGCGATCCTGAGTGCGGCAGAGCCAAATGCACGATTGGTTTATTGGAACATGATGGCGCCGCGCCGTGTACCAGCGGATTACCGGGACAGGATTGAAACCCTGACCGAAATCGAAACACAGCAGAAGGCCCGCGATCTGGCCTTCTTCTATTCGGATTTCGTGGTCGAAGAGGTTCGGCCTTGACCGTTCTCATGCAGATATTGCTGGCGGCAGGGTCGGTGTTAGCATTGCTCGGCGTGATGATGGTCATCCGCCACCTGGCCAAAGCTGCAGGGCTGAACGCCGAAGTGCAGCGGAAACTGATGCATGTAAGCACGGGGCTCTTTGCGTTGCTGCTGCCCTGGATCTTTCCCGACCGCTGGCCGGTTTACATGCTGATCGCCACCACAATGCTTGTGATGCTTGTCTTGCGTCTTCCTCGTTATTCGAAAGGTCTCGGCGCGACCCTGCATGGGGTGGAGCGAACATCATATGGTGACTTCCTGCTCGCGTTGTCGGTGGGGCTTTGCTTCCTGCTGGCCGGGGACAACCTGTTGTTCTACATCTTGCCGATTGCGGTTCTGACCTTGGCAGACGCCGCCGCCGCGCTGGCCGGAACCGCGTATGGAACGCGGCGGTTCATTGTCGAGGATGGTGAGAAAAGCGTCGAGGGATCGGTCGTTTTTTTCGTGGTTACGATGCTGATCGCGATCGTCTGTTTTCTGTTCATGGCCGCCTTGCCACCGGCGAACACCCTTATGCTCTGCGTTATGGTTGCTGCGTTTGGAACCCTGGTCGAGGCCCAAAGCTGGCGGGGTTTTGACAACCTGTTCCTCCCACTTGGCCTCCTGATTTTTCTGAGCGTACACTTCGACAGTTCCTTGATTGAGCTGGCGACCATAGCCTTGGTTTTTCTGGCCTCGCTCGGCGGTTTCAGCATCCTGAGCGCAAGGCTGGGTCTTACCAAACATGCCACACGGGTTTACGTCATCACCGTTTTCCTCTTGCTGGCGGTCACTGCACTTCAAAATGCGGTCCTGCCTATTTTGGTACTGGCGACGCATCTTTGGGCACGGGTATCGACCCCCTGTGACAGTAAATACCCGGATCTGGATGTCGTGGCGTCTCTGGGGTTGTTCAGTTTCGGATGGCTGGCGCTTGGCAATGCGACCGGGTGGAATGCCGTATCGTTTTATGGCCTCAGTGCGATGGGGCTGGCCATGGGGTTCAGCGTTCTGGCGCTGCGAGGCAAAATCCTTGCGATCCTTGTGGTGGCCACAACATTATTCTTAGTCAGACACTTTTCTACTGCGCTGAACCCGGAACCTGCACGCTGGGCCGAACCGCTGACAATTCTGGCGCTGCTTTCCTTAATCTGCATGACGGCCGTACCGTGGATCAGACCGCAGTGGTTTGAAAAAGATCGGGTGCTGAGGTTAACAGTATTGGCCCTTGCCCTTCCGTTGATCTATTACGCGTACTCCGTTGCGGGATCGATCGGTGCAGGTTTTTTTGCCGGAGTCGCGTCATGACCAAAGAGACAATCAAAACCGCTGATGCGAAGCTGACCGTTTACCTGAACGGCCCCAATTGGGAGGGCGTACAAGCGGCAACATTCGGTGACTTTTCATGCAAATCACTCGAAGCCGGTGCCGAAATTCTGGATACGGGTATAGAACTGGTCAGAAACGCAGGCATCGACCGGGTCATTGGGCCGATGTCGGGGGACACCTGGCACAGTTACCGGTTCGTCTCCTACAGCGACGGTTCCTCTCCGTTCCTGATGGAGCCGACCAACAAAGCGCATGAACCTGAAGTATTCCGATCCGCGGGTTTTTGCGAAATCAGCCGGTATTTCTCGGCCCGTGTAGAGTTGGAGGATACCGACACAGTGGCACCGCCTGAAAACGATGGTTTTGAGGTGGAAGCGTGGGATGGAAATGATCCCGAGGGCTTGTTTCGCCAGGTGTTCGCGCTGTCTGCACAGGCGTTTTCGGAAAACGCGTTTTTCAAACCGATTTCCGAGACCGAGTTCCTAGCCATGTACCTGCCTGTCGTGCCGATGATGAAGCGTGAACTGATCCTGTTTGCGCGTCGCCACGATGGCAATTTGGCGGGTTTTCTGTTCGGCATTCCCAACTATGCCGAAGGGCCCACCCCCAGTTCCGCGATCCTCAAAACCTATGCAAGCCTGGAACCGGGCGCAGGGCGGCATCTGGCCCACAGGTTTCACAAAGCGGCTGCAGAGATGGGGTGCAACACTGCCATCCATGCCCTGATCCACGACGACAATAAGTCCGCTGATCGCAGTGCGGCAGAAGGGGCGACTATATTCCGGCGATACTCTCTGTTTGGACGTAAGCTGAATGGCTGATTTGATAGCACATTTTGCTGCTGCGGTTGAACGGTTTCCGAACAGAACCGCCATAGTGGACGGCAAAGGCCGCCAGATCAGTTTTCAGCAACTGCACTCTCGCATGCAGAAACTGGCAGGCCGATGGCACGCAAAAGGTATCAGGCCAGGCGACCGCGTATTGCTGGCAATGCCCGTCGACGCAGACCTATATGCAAGCCTGGCGGCCCTGTGGTCGTTGGGTGCAACCGTTGTGCTGCCGGAACCGGCAATGGGACTGGCCGGTTTGCGCCACGCTGCGCGGGCCACTTCGCCCAAGGCGTTCTGCGCAGCGGGCGCGTACTTTTTGCTCAAGTTTCTAATTCCAGAGCTTTGGAGGCTGCAACTTCTGACGCCCAAAGAAGGCCCCGGCTCGCCGCCCAATCATCAGATTCAGGCGGATGACACAGCCTTGATCTCATTCACCTCCGGAACGACAGGCCAGCCCAAGGCCATCCCGCGCTCGCATGCGTTTTTAATGGCGCAACACGACGCCATTGCTCCCCTTCTAGAAAGCGACAAGGCTGAAAGGGATTTGGTGGCCTTTCCGGTGTTCACCCTGATCAACCTGGCCGCAGGGCGCACCACCGTTATGCCAAACTGGCGGCTGAGCAAGTTTGACCGCCTTGCGCCCACCCACTTGGCGGACTGGATTCAAAAGCAGCAAGTTACTCGCGCCCTCATTCCACCCTCAATTTGCGAAAAACTGACCCAAACCCAAAATACCGGACAGTTGAACACGGTCTTCACGGGTGGCGGTCCGGTTTTTCCGGACCTTGTTGACACGTTGCGAACCCGAAACGGGCTTTCCGTGGTTTGTGTCTATGGATCGACCGAGGCTGAACCGATTGCCCACCTTGATGCCACAGATATCTCAGAACACGATCACCGACAGATGGCCGAAGGGAAAGGTCTACTTGTGGGGTATCCGGTTCCTGAAATCATACTCCGTATCTGCGACAACGAGATACAGGTCGCTGGGGCGCACGTGAATGACGGCTATCTTGATCCCGCACATTCGGGCGAAAATAAAATCAAAGAAGGCGCCGTCATCTGGCATCGCACCGGAGACGCCGGCACGTTGGATGAAGAGGGACGCTTGTGGTTGTGGGGTCGGGTGGGGTCTGAAATAGAAGTGAAATCGGGCCTGCTCTTTCCCTTTGCGATTGAAGTCGCGGCAAGACAATGGCCGGGTGTTGCGCGCTGTGCGTTGATCAACACTGGGACCAGACCGACGCTATGTGTCGAAGGGCGGCGTGATCACCTTCAGGATTGGCGTAAATTCGCGTCGGATTTTGGCGTGCCCAATGTGATTTCAGTTCACAAAATCCCCATGGACAAACGCCACGCATCTAAAGTTGACCGCTCGGAACTTGAACGTATCGTTGCCCGCTAGTGCAACACGGGTCGAAATCATGGCAAAGCACCTTCCCACTGAAATCCAAGTAATCTCCAACAATTGCGACCGACCTTGGTACAGCGACAACGGACGTGTTCAAGATTTCTTTCTTTGGTATTTCGATGATTTGGTGAAATGGCGATCCCTGAAGGACTCGAACCCTCAACCTGCTGATTAGAAGTCAGCTGCTCTATCCAGTTGAGCTAAGGGACCGCTGCGCCCTTCTTGCGGTTTTTACGGGCGGGGTTCAAGACCCAAGCGCATGAAGGCGCTGTTCGGGTCGGCCTCATACCCAAATATCGGTCCGCAATAGGTATATCCCAGCGCCTCATAGAGTTTGCGCGCGGCATCATATTCCGTCAGATGTTCCGCCCCAGTTTCCAGCACCAGGGCCGTCACACCTTCTGAACGGGCAAGGTCAGCCAGGTAGGTCATGATCACTCGCGCCAGACCACGGCCACGGGCGGCGGTCACGACATGCACTGATTTCACCTCAGAGGTGCCATCGGGCAAGGCTTTAAGCGCTCCGCATCCCAGCGGTTTACCCGCTTCATACAATGCCCAGAATCGAATGCCGGGCTCTCGCAATGCATCGACGTCCAGGGTGTGGTTCGAGGTCTGGGGCGTGGCATCCCAGCTATGGGCCAAATGCGCTTGAATGATCGGGCGCATGTCCTGCGCTCCGGGATCCACTTCGCGGATGTCGATCATTCCAAGGGTTTCGGTCAATGGGTCCAGGGTGCCCGACGACCCGGGGCGAAGTTTTCACCATACCCACCTGCGCGTACGTTGGGCTTGCGCTTATGCGGTTCGCTGACCTGCGCATCAATCCCGTTGTCCTTGGCGTAATCCAACGCCTCTTCCTTGGTGTCGAACTTCAGGCGCACCTGGGTCTGCGTGTCGTTGGACGAGGTCCAGCCCATCAGCGGATCAACCTCGCGCGATGACGCGGGGGCGTATTCCAAAACCCACTTGCGGGTCTTGGCCATTCCCGAAGTCATTGCATTTCTTGCGGGCTGGTAAATCCGTGCGCGCATGTCGCCTCTCCGTACTCACTTGGCTAGGGATGTTTATGCGTCAGGCAGGCGGCGCGGACAAGTCCGCAATTGTCGCAATTTCGGCATTTGGAAATGCCCCCTTGAACAAGAACAAAAACAGATCAAAATCAGGCGCGAAAGGAATCTCCCCCTATGGCCTATGCTCATTCCGACAAGACCCAGATGAATGCCGAGGATGTCCGCGCCCGCCTGAAGCTGGAAGGCGGCAAGGAATTCGTTATGCATACCGAGTTCGCACCAGCGGGTGACCAACCAACGGCCATCAAGGAGCTGGCCGGGGGCGTGATGGACGGTGAACGCGATCAGGTTCTGCTGGGCGCGACGGGGACGGGCAAGACCTTTACCATGGCCAAGGTGATTGAGGAGACCCAGCGCCCGGCTATCATCCTTGCACCCAATAAGACGCTGGCAGCGCAGTTGTATGGCGAATTCAAAGGCTTCTTCCCCGAGAACTCGGTCGAGTATTTCGTGTCCTACTATGACTACTACCAGCCCGAGGCCTACGTGGCGCGATCGGACACCTACATCGAGAAAGAATCCCAGATTAACGAACAGATCGACAGGATGCGCCACTCAGCCACGCGGGCACTGTTAGAGCGGGACGATGTGATCATCGTCGCCTCGGTTTCCTGCATCTATGGTATTGGTTCGGTCGAAACCTATGGGGCGATGACGCAAGACCTAAAGGTCGGCAACGAATACGACCAACGGCAGGTGATGGCCGATCTGGTCGCCCAGCAATACCGCCGCAACGATCAAGCGTTTCAGCGCGGGTCTTTCCGGGTACGCGGCGATTCCTTGGAAATCTGGCCCGCCCACCTTGAGGATCGCGCCTGGAAATTCTCGTTCTTCGGCGAGGAACTGGAAACCATCACCGAATTCGACCCGCTGACCGGCGAACGCGCCGCTACGATGGAACAGGTGCGCGTTTATGCGAACTCACACTACGTGACACCGAAACCAACGATGCAGCAGGCCATCATTGGGATCAAAAAAGAACTGCGCATCCGGCTTGATCAGCTGGTGGGCGAGGGCAAATTGCTGGAAGCGCAGCGGCTGGAACAGCGCACCAATTTCGATCTGGAGATGCTTGAGGCCACCGGCGTCTGCAACGGAATCGAGAACTATTCACGCTATCTGACCGGTCGCGCACCGGGCGAGCCGCCCCCGACCCTATTCGAGTTCATCCCCGACAACGCGATCGTCTTTGCCGACGAATCCCACGTCAGCGTCCCGCAGATCGGCGGTATGTACCGGGGCGACTATCGGCGCAAGTTCACGCTGGCCGAACATGGGTTCCGCCTGCCGTCCTGCATGGACAACCGACCGCTGAAGTTCGAAGAATGGGACGCCATGCGCCCCCAATCCGTCTTTGTCTCGGCCACCCCAGCAAAATGGGAGATTGAACAGACCGGCGGCGTCTTCACCGAACAGGTGATCCGCCCCACCGGCCTGCTGGACCCTGAGGTCGAAATCCGCCCCGTTTCGATGCAGGTGGACGACCTGCTGGACGAGGTGCGCAAGGTGGCCGCCGATGGCTATCGCACGCTGGTCACCACGCTGACCAAACGCATGGCCGAGGATCTGACCGAATACCTGCACGAACAGGGCATCAAGGTGCGCTACATGCACTCGGACATCGACACGCTGGAACGCATTGAAATCCTGCGCGACCTGCGTTTGGGCGCGTTCGATGTGCTGATCGGTATCAACCTTTTACGCGAAGGGCTCGACATCCCCGAATGCGGGCTGGTCGCCATTCTGGACGCGGATAAAGAGGGCTTCCTGCGGTCCGAGACTTCTCTGGTCCAGACCATCGGCCGCGCCGCACGGAATGCCGATGGCCGGGTGATCATGTATGCCGACAAGGTCACCGGTTCCATGGAGCGCGCGCTGAATGAGACCAACCGCCGCCGCGCCAAACAGCTGGCCTATAACGAGGAACACGGCATCACCCCCGAGACGGTGAAAAAGAATGTCGAGGACGTTCTGGCCGGTCTCTACGAGGGCGACGTCGACATGAACCGCGTCACCGCCACCATCGACAAACCGATGCACGGCGCCAACCTCGAGGCCCATCTGGACGGGTTGCGCGACCAAATGCGCAAAGCCGCCGAGAACCTGGAATTCGAAGAGGCGGCCAACATCCGCGATGAGATCAAACGTCTGGAAGCGGTCGACCTGGCCATCGCCGACGACCCCATGGCGCGCCAATGGGCGGTCGAGAAAGCCTCGGAAGACGCCGTGAAATCGCGCGGGCGGTCAACGGCTGGACGACCGGGGCAAAGAGGTGGGAATGTGAAGAGAAGAAAGCGTTGATTGATCTGAAATGGTTTCACCTAAAATAACAAGCAGAAGCATTTGACCGCGTCAGTTTAGATCTGTTTATGGAAGCCTATCAGCATAAAGGACTACTCATTGAACTTTGAATACGCACTTAAAAGCTACTTTCTCAAAGATGGAATTTTCAAGGATTACGGAATTGCAGAGTTATCGAACCGTTTTGTTTGGACGGTTCCACGCGATATTCCATTCGGGATCAAGCTAGAGGCCCAAAATTCGGCCACAAGAAATGTAGAGCTGAGATACAAGCTTAACAAAATTTGGATTAGTGAGCCGGAACATAGGTTAGAGATCACTACATGGATTGTTAAAGCTTGGGGCGGCATTCGCAATATCTTACCAGATTCCTTGGAAACATTCGTCCGACGTGCTGAATTGCAAAGTAGCTACGTTCCTGTGGACAAGATTGCTAGCTTTTCAAAGGTTTTATCTGTCGCGAACCCTGACAAGTTCGCCATCTTTGATGCACGGGTAGCCGTTAGCTTAAATGCGATACAGCTGTTGCACGGCGTTCGAGAAGGGACAGCTTTTCCATACTTGCCAGGTCGAAACAACATTACCGGCAACTGGTCAGCCAAAAGCAAGAAAGGGTTTTCCACTGTTCCCGAATTTTCCACTCAACAATTGGAGAGCGCCCACGGATGGGTGAAGCTACTTCCGGATTTTTCTTATGAAACATATATTGACTGCCTTGCGAAAGTCCGTAACGAAGTTTCACAAGAATATTCTCTTACTTGGTACGAAATGTGCTTATTCGCAGACGCTGAATCGTTGGCCTCAAAGTTAATGAAGGCTGCTCGCTAAATTTGTGTCCGGGGAATCTCAACACTGCAAATTACTCCCGGTCGCTGCCCTTTGTTAGCGGTCAAGTGGCTCAGTATTTGATTTCAGGAGTCTCCGCACGCTTGCGCTTTGTGACTTTTGACACATCCAGAACCAACACTCCACCCTTGCACCCCGCTCCACCCTCCTCCACGTTTGAAATCACAAATTGTGATTCCAAACGGTTGCCATGACGAACCCGAACACCCTGCCCAGCACGCATGAGGTCCAAAGCGCCATTCACCGGGTGCGCGGCACTCGCGTGGTGCTGGCCGAGGATCTGGCGCAGTTCTACGGAAAGTCCGTCAGCGCCTTCAATCAGGCCGTCTCGCGCAACAAGGACCTGTTCGAGGGTTACCGCTTTCAGCTGACCGACGCCGAGGTCGCCGATTTGCAATCACAGAATGTGATCTCAAAACCCAAGGGCCGCGGCGGGCGGCGGGTCAACCCTTGGGTCTATACCGATTACGGCGTGGCCATCGCCTCGGCCCTGTTCAAGGACCCGCGCGCGATCAAGATCACCCGGATGATCACCGAGGCCTTCGTTGACGGCGCAAATGCGCTGGCAGAGACCCCGCGCAGCGTGCCGGAAATCCTGCCGCCGGAGAACGCCCCGACCCCGCTGTTGCCCAATGGTGAGCAGTTGCGCGATCTGGCCGAAAACATCCTCGATTCCGGGCAGCAGAGCCTTGTCGATTATATCGCCAGCCCAACCACCAAGCGCCAGCAGGCCGTAGCGGCGATTATGAAAACTCTGGCGGAAACCGCCGGAGAAGAAGTGCGTACCCAGCACGAACGCCTGCGCCTGAACATCGCCCAGCGTCTGGCGATCGGAGATTACGCCGATGATGACGACAGAAAACGTCTGCTGGAATTGCTGCACGCGATGAAGGGTTAAACACCCAATTCGGCCCGCGCCTTCTTGGTCAGCTTGGCCACAACCAGATCATAAGACGTCACAATATGTTCGCGCAGGGAAGTATCGCTCATCCCGCGCTCTTCATAGACCTGCAGCCATTTCATCCCCCGCGAGGCCAGATAAGGCGCTGGGCGGATGCCGGGCTCATTACCAAGAACCTCAAAAGCCAGATCAGTGGCCTTGAAGGTGAACGCATCACGCCCGTCGTTCCAACCGCAGATCGCAAAGACCTTGCCGCCCACCTTCCAAACATCCGCATTGCCCCATTGCACCACATGGCTGGTGGCTTTGAGGCTGGCGCAAAAGCTGTTGAATTCATCACGGGTCATGACCCGATCTTGGCTTGCAGGATCAACTGAAAGCAAGCGAGAAGATCAATCCTCTCGCTTACTTTCTTTCCATGCGTTTAGTAGCTGACCCACCAATCATGTAAGTTGCGTTTGCCGTCAGTGAATCTCAGGTCACGGCCCATAAAATAGACTTTCGAACAGCGTTCGCCTTTGCCAGAGGTATCAGATTCCCGGCAAAGTTCATTGCCTTTGACGGACCACGTGCCTTTGTCTGTCCATGACCCATCATTTGCCGTCGAAGATTGTTTTCCGTCTTTTTCAAACGTCCAGGTCCAGTTGGAACTCTTGAGAGTTTTCCCCGAGACGATCTTTTCTATCGACGCCCCGTCCATTTGCTGTGCGCCCATATCCTTAATCTGGGACACCTTGGTCGCCGTCAGGAAATCTTTGGATGTGTCGGCAATGGCCGCACCGGAAAACAGGGTTGCGATCAAAGCCATAGCTGCGCATTTCGAAAAGTTCATTGAACATTCCTCCTGAAATAGTCTGGTACTAGAGTTGAAAGATTTGGCCCTGAATACGCGGACCTATCCTTTATCCCAATGGACAACCACGTCGAACCCGGCCGGTGATGGCGGGCCTTCTAGGAATTCGGCAAAATGTCCCCAAAGCGCCGCCACTTTGGGGGCGTTGGCGTTCGAGGTTTCCTCGCTTTGAACCACGGCCACAACAAAACCGGTACCGTCCTCATTCATGACATTGGTAAAGCTGTGCATGCCTTCCATGCCCATAATCTGATCTTTAAGCTCGTTCATCTTTGCCTCGGCCGCATCCCGCATTCCGGGCTTCATCTTGAACTGAGTAATACGTGCAAACATGATTTTCCTCGCTATCTGGGCGAAATCCCCCAATGACGGCCAAAACGGCGCGTCCGGCGGAGTGTACCACAGTCACGGGGATTCTGTTAGAATTGGGGTCAGGGCCGCAGGAATTTGGCGTTGCCGACTGTCCGCGATCTGGGCGTTTCAGCCGGTTGCGGCACTGCGCTCTGCTCGGAAATCGACCTTTGCGTTCCGCAGGCCACACCATCGCCATCGGGGTCATTGCGCGGGTGATACCCTGGGCCGCCCTCAACGAATGGCCCCGGCACAATGGTTTCAATCGCGCCGCACCCCGCCAGGGCAATCAGATGCAGCAAAGCTTCTTCGTGCCTATACTCAGACGTCCGCAGATAGACCCCCACAACGATGCCCATAATCGTCACCGGCAGCATCAGGACCATGAGGAAAATTCGAACCGGGGATAATGCGCGTTTCCGCTGCGCCTCAGCCCGTTTTTGACGCCGCGAAACCTTGGGGGCAGAAGATTCCGTTTCAGGGGTGGGTTTTCTAAACTGCATTCCCCTCTGTTACCCTCGATTTGTGGCGAAACCGAGACCCCAATTGACCCGGAAACAAGCCCTCGCACAGGGAGGGCATAGGGGGTATCTTTTGCGTGTTTCAAACAGCTAGAACCACGCACATCATGAGCCAATCCAGCCCATTTCACCCGGTCGATGAGACCGCCCGATGTTTGACTCGTGATCTGATCGAGGGCGCAACCTATGGTGCGCTTGCCACTTTGCGACCGGACTTAGGGGTGCCTTCGGTGTCGCGCATCGCCCTGGCCACGGATGACGCGGGCAGCCCTATAACCCTGATTTCGACATTGGCGGATCATACAGCCGCCTTGCGTGCCAATCCGGTTTGCGCGTTGCTAATCGGAGAACCCGGCAACACCGGCGACCCGCTGACCCATCCCCGATTGACATTGCATGCCACAGCCACGTTCGTTGCCCGTGAAAGCGCCGAACATGCCAGCTTGCGGTCGCGGTATCTGACCTTGCGACCCAAATCGAAACTCTATGTCGATTTCACCGATTTCAGCTTTGTGCGTTTCGCCATTTCAGACGCCGTTCTGAACGGAGGGTTCGGCAAGGCCTGGCGCCTTGCCCCCAACGATTTGCGGCCTGATCAACGCACCACGTGAACCGCACAGGCGGCGTGACGGACCACGTGGTTTGTGGTTGAGCCCAACAAAAGATCCTGCATGCCAGGCCGGTGTGAGGCCATGATGATCAGGTCAGGCTTGTGGGATTCCGCCCAGTCCAGAATGGTGCGCCCAGAATGCCCTTCGATCACCACACCCGTCGCATTGGACAGCTTGGCCGCCAACTCATCCAGCTCGCCCTGGACCGCCTTGCGGGCCGCGGTCAGATATTCCGGCGGCATGTAGGAAATCGCGTAGTTCGGAATATGCTCGACCACATGCAGCAGTGTCACCTGAGCATCTGGTGTTGCCAAAATCTCGGCCAGTTTCAGCGGGCCGGAGATATCCCGATCGGCATCAAATGAAATTGGAACAAGAATGTTGTGATACATGGTGAGCCTCTACTTTCTTCAGCCACCATACCTGATTTTATCGATTAAGGTTTTGATACAAGTCAGGAACTGCCAAAAGTTTCGGCCACGTCATACATCACCGGCTCAAAGCTTTTACACATCTCGTTGATCTTGCGATTGCGATCGCGCATTTCCGGCGTTCGCAACATTGCCAGAAAATCCTCACGACGGTTCCATTGGGAATAGTTGGCAATCCGCGTCTGCGCATCGTTCACATGCAGCCCTGCGGAAACAAATCCCGGCTGTTTCGAGATAAACTCGGCGTAGGCGTCGGTCAACGCATCCAACAGATCGTGGCAGGTACCCGGTGTCATCTCAAAAGTGGTGATGACAGTCTGGACGCTCGCGGTCTTGGAAATCTTCGGCATCTGGAATCTCCCTTTTCTTTTGCAAGCTTAACACAGGATTTGGAAAGGTCTTGTGTTTCCTTAAACGACACGTCGCCTTGGATTGGTTTCCAGAAAATAAACAAAACACTAACCAACCGTTAACCATGCTTGCGGAAACTGCGTGCATGTTCCGGGTTCTCGCTTTTTTGGTATTGCTGCTTGCCGCAGCCCCGGCTTGGTCCGGCGCATGGCTGCGTGAGAAGGACGTAGCGTTCACCGCGGCCTCGGTCACTGCATTCAAAGACCGTGACGGCAGCTATGATTACAAAACGGCGCTTTATGCTGAATTCGGATACAGGCCGAACCTCACAATCGGGGTAGATTTCGAACAAAGCCGGGATTTCTACGGCCACGCCCTGTTGTTTGCCCGGGTTCCCGTGGCCAATTTCAACAAATGGGGGCATTTCGCGGCCGAGTTCGGGGCCGGTGCCCACCACAAGCAACTTGACGCCTGGGCGATGTACAAACTGACCCTGTCCTATGGCAAAGGGTTTCAAACCGGTTGGGGCAACGGTTGGGTTGCGGTCGACACGGCCCTGGAAATTCGCACACATGACGCGGTTTATCGCAAACTGGATATCACGGCGGGCCTTTCGTCAGATCGATTGCTCAATCCTCTGATCCAGGTGGAAACGGCTTATACCTCTGGACACTCGTTATTTTGGAGGGCCAGGCCCTCGGTCATGATCCGTGCGCGCGACAAAGGGCCCACCTGGGTGCTGGGCCTTGAACGCAACGATGCCCGCAACGATACCGGTTTGAAAATCGCGCTTTGGGAAGAGTTTTGAGACCGGTGAAATGGCCACCCTGCAAAAGGGTGGCCATCCCAGTTGTCAGCTTTCCATACGAATGTGGGTCGAGACTTCTCCGCGGACCGCCTCGGGCCAGCGCAGGTTGATCGCATTTCTCGACGCACCTTGTTCTAACTGCACATAGGGGGTGGCATAGGTCACCGCGCCGAATGTATTTCTCAAAGCTCCCAATGCCGTAACCGCGTCGCAACTACGCGCATAGCCCCCGAAAGGCAGCTCTCCGGCTGTCTGAACGGACCAGGCTTGCGCTGCGGTTCCTTGCTTATGCTTGACCCGCAATGGGTTCGCAACTTTTTGGTCAACGCCGTGAAAGGTATTGTTTTCAAACATCACATTGCGATGCGCAAAGTTGTTCATACTGGCAAATGAGGTATCCACCCGTTCCACCCGCGTGATACCACCGCTTGTTGCGCGGAACTTATTTCCGGTCACGATCACACCGTTCAGGAAGTGTCCTGCACCATGGGGACGAACAATGAGATAGGTGAACCAGGCCGGGGCCTCGCTGGAATAGAAGATATTGTCGGTAATGGCCATCGAGCTGAAGGAAAACCCGGTTGTGTAAACCGGATCTGCGTCCCGTTCATTGGTCCACAGGATCGAGCAATTGTCGATATAGTTCCCCGAGATTGTCGAGCTGTTGTAAGTGCCGATCATGACCAATCCAGGGCTGCGTACACCTTGTGGAATGCTGTCGCCCTGGAAAAAGTGATTGCCGAGGATCATGTTGTTGGTGCCACCCAGAACCGCAAAATGGCGGAACCGTACGGCCCGGTTGTGGCGCAGTTTGACGTCGTTGGCTGTCGCGTTTAGCGCGATCGACGAACGGTCTGGGACGTTAAAGGATTCTTCGGTGGACAGGAATTGACACGTATCGATCAACATGCCCTGACAACCGGTACCGATAGACGTGATCCCGCGATCTTTGGGGCGGCTGACAAAACAGTTCGCCAATGCAAAGGTGCTACCTGACGGGGCCAGACGGATCGCGCTGCTGCGGCCGTTACATTGGAATTCGATCTGTTCCATTCCAAATTTGCGCAGCGTGCTGAAACCGCTGAAATCCAGCAGGTACTTGAAGGACAGGAACGTGAATGTCTGCGTACCAGACGCATCGTAGAGCGGCGCGCTGAGCGTGATTTCACCCGCGCCGTCGTTCTTCGAACGCACGTAAATCTCGCGACCGACCCCGCTCCCCTGTACCAGACAACCAACCGGAATATTGCCCACATTCGCCACGTTCACCAACCGGGTGGGATCGTTCGGGTTGTAGGTCGCGACCGATGTAAAGGTTTCGGTATCCCAGGCCGTACTGCTTTTGACGTCGAACTGTCCGTTGCGGATCACACGGCGCGTCGAGAATCCGGTTTGCCGGTTCGGAACAGCAGCGGCCATATCGATCGGCTCGGTTACCGATACCTTGCGCCCACCCATATCCAGCGATTCATGGTCAGAATTGTTCAACAACGCCTGAAACGCCTTTTTAAAGGCCCGCATTTCATCACCAAACGCATTGATATAGGTCGGCAGATCAAAATTCTTGGTCAGCAGCAGCATCTTGTCATCCGGCATTGTTACGGTGCCTTCAAATTCGATCTCGGATGCCACCGACGTGTTTTGCGCCAGCAGATAGGTCCCCTCGGGCACGAAAATACGACGACCATTCGCAGCCTGATCCGCGGCTTCAAACGCAGCTGAGTCATCCGTCACGCCATCCCCGACCGCGCCGAAATCGCGGACATCGACCAGACTGATGAGATTGCGAAGGAACACACCGGTGACATCCAAAATCTCGATATCATCAACGCGGATAACCGCCCCATTTGCGCCGTCGATATCCAGACCGAAATGCCCGTAAAGGGCTTGTACACCCCATGGCATATCCACGCCAGGGCGTTGACCGGTGCCGACAATGGCCGTGATCTCGTGCACAGTGCCATAGCCCGAAAGCTGCGTGGCCGGGCCTTGCTCGACCACACCGGTAACCTGAACATCCCCGGTACCGCCAGCCCATCCGGCGATACGTACCTCGGGCAGCGGGCCGCTGATGGCTTTGACCCGAGCCTTGATTTGCAGGTAACAGCCCGGCAGCAACGGCGTCTGCCCCATGTAACGCAGGCGCTGGGTGGTGCTGACTTTCAGGATTTCCAGACAGCCCGCAAAATCCGCATCCGCCGGAACAAATGCGCCGGTGCCAGATCCGTCATAGGTAGGCGAGCCGGGCGTCCCGTCGCCGCTGGACCACACATTCAAACCATTTGCGAAAGCAGGCGGCGTGAACACGATACCGTCGGTGATTGCCTTGTTCATAGAAATCCCTTTCCCAATCGCGCCGCATCAGCGCGCATAAACCCAGTGCCCGGAGACACACGCCCCGAACGCAAAAGCCTGAGTACCGAAAAGGGATTAACCGTCGCTCATATCACCGTGACGGTGGTGTTGCATCAAGCTGCCGGATCAGAATTGCCCAGCAATTGCACGCCATTGATCTTCCAACCGTTGTCCATCTGCACCATCTGATAGTCCAGGATATGCACCTTGCCAGCGTCATCAGTGATCATGACTTTTTGCCACAGCGCCCCGGCCACCTCGCGCAATTCCAGAAAACGAACCTCCGCCGGACGCCAGACCATCGGATAGCCGCGCCTTACCATGACGCCGAAATTCTCGGGCGTTTGAAACAGTTGCTGGATATTGGGGCTGGCAAAGGTAAAGGCGGTGGCAAAATCATCAGCCTCAAACGCCTTAATCTGCGCCGCGATGTTTTTCTCGATCTCGGCGCTTTGGGCAAACGCGCCCGAGGCCAAACCGGCGCTGAGGGATAGTGCAAGCAGTATTCGACGCATGGGGCCACCTCCTGTTGAAAGAGTAGCCCCACGCGGTATCAGGTCAAATCAGACCAGCTCACCCGTCAACGCCTTATCGATCAGCGCGATCGTTTCCGGCACGCCGTACAGCGCGATAAAGCCGCCAAAACGTGGGCCCTGCGAGGCACCCAACAACACTTCATACAGCGCAGTAAACCACCCGCGCATGGGATCGAACCGCTCTCGCCCGATCGAATAAACAACCGATTGCAGCGCTTCATCCTCAATGGGGCCATCATAAGCTTCCAACGCAGTTTTCAGTGCCTCCAACGCTTCGCGTTCCTGATCCGTCGGGGCGCGGTGCTGACGTGTTGGTTTGACGAAATCGTTGAAATAGCGCACGGCAAAGCCAGCCGCCTGATCCAGATCCGGATGCGTTTCAGCCGTCGCCTCAGGCGCATAGCGGCGGATAAAGCCCCACAGTGCCTCTTTATCCTCAGCCCCCGAAACGGATGCCAGGTTCAACAACATCGCAAACGGCACCATCAGTGTGGATGCAGGAACATCACCACCATGGATATGCCAGACGGGGTTGTTCAACTGCGCCTTCAGCTCCTGCCCCGGATAGGCTCGCAGCTGTTGATGATACTCATCCACTGCCTTCGGGATTACGTCAAAATACAGCCGCTTGGCCGTTTTCGGTTTCTGATACATGAAGTACGACAGGCTTTCAGGCGCGGCATAGGTCAGCCATTCGTCCATCGACAAGCCATTGCCCTTCGATTTGGAAATCTTCTGGCCCTGCTCGTCGTTGAACAGCTCATAGCTCAGCGCCTCGGGAGGCTTCTGGCCCAGCGCTCGGCAAATCTTGGAGGACTGCGTGACCGAGTCGATCAGGTCCTTGCCCGACATCTCATAGTCCACACCCAGCGCAGCCCAGCGCATCGCCCAATCCGGCTTCCACTGCATCTTGACGTTACCGCCAGTGACCGGGATTTCGACCTTCTCGCCGTCAGGTTCCTGATAGACGATCGTGCCCTTAGCGACATTGCGCTCCAGCGTCGGCACTTGCAGCACGTGCCCGGTTTTCGGGCTGATCGGCAGGAAGCACGAATAGGTCTCGCGCCGTTCCGGCCCAAGCGTCGGCAGCATGATCTCTTGAATTTTGTCGAAGCGCTCCAACGCGATCAACAGCATCTCATCAAACCGACCGCTGGTGTAGTAATCCGTGGCCGAGGCGAACTCGTACTCAAACCCGAAACTGTCCAGGAAATCGCACAGCATCGCATTGTTGTGCTGGGCAAACCCGGCATGGGTGCCAAACGGATCGCGCACCTTGGTCAGCGGCAGATGCAGGTCTTCTTTCAGCTCTTCCTGCATCGGCACGTTGGTCGGCACCTTGCGGAAACCGTCCATGTCGTCCGAGAAACAGATCAGCTTAGTCGGGATGTCACTGATTTGTTCAAAGGCGTGACGGACCATCGAGGTCCGTGCAACCTCGCCAAATGTACCGATATGCGGCAGACCCGACGGGCCATAGCCGGTCTGAAACAGCACGTATCCCTTTTCCGGAGCCGCTTTCTGATAGCGTTTGAGCACCCGGCGCGCCTCTTCGAAAGGCCAGGCCTTGGACGCAATCGCGGTTTCACGCAGTTCAGACATTTTTAGACAAGCTCCATCGGGAAAAACAGCGCCGGTCACCCCATGCAACCGACCGGACCCTCCTATTGTGCCGGTGCAGCATGAGTCAATAAAGCGCTGGTTTTTTCCTGTATGGAAGGCTGATCTATATGGTCAACTGGTCCAGTTTGGCCGCCCAGATGAAATCATTCTCGCTTAGACCACCAATTTCATGCGTGGTCAGTCTGACATCCACATAACCCCAGCCAAAGGTGACATCCGGGTGGTGCCCCTGCTGATCGGCGAGCCACGCGCAAAGATTGGCCAGATAGGTCGCCTTGGCGAACCCTTTGAACTTGTAGTGACGGCTCAGTTCTTTCGCATCAGCGTCCAAATTCCAATCGGGCGAAAGCTCCGCCATGTGCGTGTTCGCCTCATCCCGCGTCAAAGCTGGAACGCCACCTGAACAGGGCACACAGGTTCGGTCCGATAGGCTGCAGGTTTCTCCTGTTAGTGTCATGATCCGTTCACTCCGCTGCGGTTGCCTTTTCCGGGAACTTGTTTGGCAACAATCCCAGGGATTGTGCCTGCCGCACGTCTGCCAGCAAATCGCGGTCGGCGGCGGCAAAAAGTTCCTCGGGTGAGTTTAGCACGAAATAGCCCATCTGATGCATATCGATCCGATAAGGCGTGCGCAGGATCGTCAGCACATCGAACGGATCCCGATCAGGAATGTCGCTTTCGACGGCATAGACAAGCTCTGTCGGCGAGGACGCCAACCCCGACCCCAACGCCTTGATCACACCATCCTGACGACGCAACCCAAATTCGATCGAAAACCAATACAGTCGGATCAGCCAGGCATAGTCCTTGTCATCAGCCTGCACGCCTGCCTTGCCGATGGCATGGCTGAACGCCGCAAAGCGTGGATCGCTCAGCAGCGGGGTATGACCGAAAATTTCATGAAAAATATCCGGTTCCTCAATGTAATCGAAATCCTCGCGTGACCGAATAAAGGACGCAGCGGGAAACACCTTATCTGCCAGCATGCCAAAGAATGTCTTGAACCCGATAAGCGCTGGCACAGGCTGAACCCGCCAGCCGGTCATGTCCAACAGCCGTTCCGAGATATCCGCGCATGAAGGCACGCGGGTCATTGGCAAGTCCAGCCTTTCCAACCCTTCAAGATAGTCTCGCGCCATAAAACGCTGCACGTTCTCTGCTTGCGCAGCATAGAGGTCAGCCCAAACGGCGTCCTCTTCTTCTGTATAGGCGATATGGCCGCGTTCATCGGCCACTTTGGCGATGTATTTGGTCGACTTTGGCATCTGCATTCCCTCCGCAGGAAAAGTATAGCCACGCGACTTGAAGGTTTTGATTTGGACAATCGATGGTTTCTGATTATTTTGGCAAATATTTATCGAAAGGTGACAATTTGTGAAACAAACCATCCAACCTGCTGATATCGCCATCCTGCAAGAGCTGCAGACCAATGGCCGCCTGTCTATGCAAGACCTTGCCGACCGAACCGGTCTTTCCGCCTCGCAATGTTGGCGGCGCGTACGCGATCTTGAGGCATCCGGGGTGGTATCAGGCTACATTGCGCAGGTGCGGGCCAAATCGGTCGGGCTGGACGCCATTGCCTATGTTCACGTCGCATTGCGCGATCACCAAGAGGACAGCATCAACTCATTCCTGCGATTGGTCGAAACCGAGCCGCAAATCGTCGAATGCGCCTCAATCACCGGAGACCACGACTTTATCCTAAAGGTTTATGCCAAGACGCCCGAGGACCTTGAACATTTCATCATGCAACGGCTGCTGAAATCCGGCCTTGTCCGCGACACGCGCAGCAATTTTGTGCTGCGCCAGACCAAAACACGCGGCCCGTTGCCCATTCTCTGATCGGTCAGGGGCAAAATCCGTTGAACCTGCCCGCCAGCCCTCCTATCGTGCGAGCGCAAAAAGCCCAATCAGGACGACACCATGACCGAACAAGTACCCCACCCGATGTCCCCACAGGATTGCCTGGTTGCGATCATGGTCGCGGTCTCTGCATCGGATGAAACCATTCGCACGGCCGAGCTGGTCAAGATCGAAGGCGCCGTCAACATGTTACCTGTCTTTGCCGAATACGATATCGACCGCACGCGCCGTGTATCTCAGACGGTGTTCGACCTGTTCGAGCAAGAGGACGGGCTGGATGCACTTTTCGGCCTGATCCGCGATAACCTTCCCGAGCGGCTGAATGAAACGGCCTATGCGCTGGCTTGCGATGTGGCCGCTGCGGACGGGTCGCTTGCGGAAACCGAACTGCGCCTGCTGGAAGAAATCCGCTACGAGTTGAGCATTGACCGTCTGCACGCCGCAGCGATCGAGCGTGGCGCACGGGCGCGCCACACGACCTGATCCTAGCTGCCCTGTAACGACCCCCAACGTTCGATCAACGCGCGTTGCAGCTTGCGCGACCTGTTGTTCCAGCTGCGCGCGCCTTCCGGACGCTCGCGCAGCGCACGGGGAATGGTCGCGCGGTGATCAACGTCAGCGGTAAAGATGGCAAAGGCCAATTCAGAGCCATCCGGTGCAGTTATGAAGCCGCCCAATCCCGACACGAAATTCAGCGTCCCGGTCTTTGCGTCTACTTTGATCGGGTGATCCTTGACCGGCCGTCCCTTACGGTCCGCCAGGGTAAATTTCTTGAGCAAGGGCCGCAGCGCGCCGTCCTTGCGCGCCGCCACCAGCGCGGTAACCAAATCCGCGGGTGCCACGCGGGACGCATCGCCAAGCCCCGAATGATCCACCATCGCAATCCCGGTCACACCATAGGTCTCGACCGCCCAGCGATTCATTTCAGCGGCGGAATCGGCGAGGCTTTGCATATTTGCCCCACGGGCTTTCGAAGCCATCATACCGACCAATTCGGCCGTTATGTTGGTCGAATATTTGAGCATACCGCGCAGAATACTTTCCAGCGGATCACTCTGATGCACCACCAAAACAGTGCCCTGCGAGGTCTGCCGCGTGATCTGTACGCGCCCCAGCACAATGCCATTTGCCCGCGCCAGAGTCCGGAAAACATCCCCCGCATAAAGCGCAGGTTTGCGAACGGGCAGCCAACGCGCGCCACCATTGCCCAGCGCACCGCGGGCAACGGTCCAGCGATCCTGCCGCGCACTTGGCTGATAGGTGTATATCGGCAAACTGCGCTTTTCGACCTGCATCGACGCCATATCCACAGACGGAGTATATCGGGCGGTGCGCGCATCCATACTCACGTCATAACTGGCACCAGCGCGCTTCCATTCGAAATGGACGCGATTGAAATTGAGTGAGATGCCGCTGATGGCCGGGCTATAACCCAGATGATCCGGCTGCCCGGGGTCAATGCTGAACACATAGGGCAACGCTCCGTCATAGACCATGAACGCCCCGCGCACCTCGGTGATTCCGGCCTCGCGCAGATTGGCGGCCATCGTGGCCAGATCATCTGTGTCCAGCAACGGGTCGCCGCCACCAACAAGGATCAGGTCACCATCCAACACGCCATTCTCAATCGGCCCATCCGCCATCAACGCGGTTTCAAACCGATAATCCGCGCCCAGAACATCCAGCGCATAAAGCGCGGTCAGTGCTTTGGCGACACTGGCGGGCGGCAGGCCCTGATCGCCGCCAAACGCCTCAACCTGCATACCGGTCTCTGCATCAGAGACTGCAAACACAACCTCCCCGCGCAACCCGGCGGACTGGATAAGGCGCTCTGCCCCGCTGGGCAGGTCCCCCCGCAGTTGCGGTCGCAAGGATTGAACAGGCGCGTCGGCCAACGCTGAGCCCGACGCAATAGAGGCCCCAAGGCCCGCAAGAAACAAACGACGCGAAATACGATCAACCATGGGTCAATTAAAATCCCAGAGATCACAGGCAAACAACCACTGAATGTGATTATGCCCGCATGGGGGCTATTCAGGCAACACCCCTCCATCCCAGCCACCGCGTGTGCGAATCTCGGTCGAGCTGACATCGACCATCGGTACATTCACGAAACACCACGCCGGTGCCTGCGCACGCCCCAGCAAATGCCGCGCTTGGCCGTCAATGCGATATCGAGCGTAAAGCCGCGCCGCAGGCGACATCCGTGCCGAGATCCGATCCCCCGGCCGTGCGACAACCCCCACCGGCACGCTGTCCATAATCAGCCGCCAATCCTTCCAGTGATGAAACTGCGCCAGATTGTCCGCGCCCATCAGCCAGACAAACCGCACCTGCGGATAAAGTTTTTGCAAGGCCGCCAGCGTATCCGCCGTCGCCCGCGTCCCGGTCAGCGCCTCGATATCCGTCACCTCGACCTTGGGGTGCTGCATGACGTCCCGCGCAGCCTTGATGCGCCGCTGTAGCGGGGCAGGTCCACGCGCCTTTAACGGATTGCCCGGAGACACCAGCCACCAAACCCGATCCAGCCCAAACGCCTTCATCGCTTCAAGCGAGACATGCACGTGGCCGCGATGCGGTGGATCAAAAGACCCGCCGAACAGACCAACGACCTGCCCGGGCCGTGCATATGGAATAGCGCTTCGCAACATCCTTTGCTGATGTTCAGAACTGAAGCGGCTTGTCAATCAACCGGTTGCACCAGATCGCCCAGCCGGACCCGTCCGGACCTGATGACCTCGGCGCACCATCCCCCATGCCCACGCACGGCGGAATAGCCGCCCTTGCCCAGCGCCTCCTCCATCCGGCTGCAAGGCGCGCAGATGACTGTAAAACGCAAAATAGCCCCGCCAACCTGCACCTCACGCCCCTTGAGCGCCGCCAGATTAATCCCCGACACGACCAAGTTGCGCCGTAGGATGTCGGCGGCAATCGGCCCTTGCCCCAAGTAGGAACCAATCGCCGCCAGATGTTCTTGCTGGATCAGAGTCACAGCCCTTTTGCCAGCGCGACTCCGGTCGCCCTCTAGGCCGTCGGCTGAAATCATAATATTATCAACCGCGCGCATTTCTTTGCAGCGCTCAGGTCGCAATCCAATCCAATCGACACAACCCGGCTTGGCCCAGCCAGCTATCAATTCCGCCAAATTCGACATTTTAGCTCCCACTCAGCGAATAGATCTAACTAAATTCGACGCCATTAGAAATTCACAAAACCACCAGCTTGCCCCGCCCGCCCCGCTTAGATATCTAGCGTTTCAACCCAATTTCCCCGACCCAAAGGACGCGACATGGCCGCCTATCAATATGTCTACCACATGCAGGGTGTCTCAAAGACCTATCCCGGTGGCAAGAAGTGCTTTGAAAACATCCACCTGAGCTTTCTGCCTGGCGTGAAAATCGGTGTTGTCGGCGTCAATGGCGCGGGTAAATCGACGCTGATGAAGATCATGGCCGGCCTCGACACCGATTTCACTGGTGAGGCTTGGGCGGCTGAGGGCGCCAAGGTTGGCTACCTGCCGCAGGAACCGCAGTTGGATGAATCGCTGTCAGTCCGCGAAAATGTCATGCTGGGCGTGGCTGCGAAAAAGGCCAAAGTCGACCGGTTTAACGAGATCGCCATGGAGATCGCCGAGAATTACTCGGACGAGCTGATGGAGGAAATGACCACCCTGCAAGACGCGATCGATGCGGAAAACTTGTGGGATCTCGACAGCCAGATCGACGTGTCGATGGAGGCACTGCGCTGCCCGCCGGACGACGCCAACATCGCCAACCTTTCCGGTGGTGAGAAACGCCGCGTGGCGCTCTGCAAACTGCTGCTCGAAGCGCCCGACATGCTGCTGCTCGACGAACCGACCAACCACTTGGACGCCGAGACAATCGCATGGCTGCAACAGCACCTGATCGACTACAAGGGCACCATTCTGATCGTCACCCACGACCGGTATTTTCTGGATGATATCACCGGCTGGATTCTCGAACTCGACCGTGGCCGCGGCATTCCTTACGAAGGCAACTATTCCGCGTGGCTGGAACAAAAGGCCAAACGGTTGGAGCAAGAAGCGCGCGAAGACAAGTCCAAGCAGAAAACCCTGCAGCGCGAGCTGGAATGGATGCGTCAGGGCCAGAAGGCCCGTCAGGCCAAATCCAAGGCCCGGATCAACGCCTATAACGAGCTGGCTGAACAGTCCGAACGCGAAAAGCTGACCCGCGCCCAGATCGTCATCCCCAACGGCCAGCGCCTTGGTGGCAAGGTTATCGAGGTCGAAGGCCTGTCGAAACACATGGGCGACAAGCAACTGATCGAAGGTCTGGACTTTGCCCTGCCCCCCGGCGGCATTGTCGGCGTCATCGGCCCCAACGGCGCCGGTAAATCGACCCTGTTCAAGATGCTCACCGGTCAGGAACAGCCCGACAGCGGCACCATCACGCTAGGCGACACGGTTGAGCTGTCTTATGTCGACCAGTCCCGCGACGACCTGAAAGACAACGACACCGTGTGGGAGGCGATCACCGGCGGTGCCGAGATCATCCAGTTGGGCGACGCGCAGGTCAATTCCCGCGCCTATTGCTCGTCCTTCAACTTCAAGGGCGGCGACCAGCAGAAGAAAGTCTCGCTGCTGTCCGGGGGTGAGCGCAACCGCGTCCACATGGCCCGTCTGTTGAAAGAGGGTGGCAACGTCCTGCTGCTCGACGAACCGACCAACGATCTGGATGTCGAAACCCTGCGCGCGCTGGAAGACGCCTTGGTCGATTTCGCCGGCTGCGCGGTGGTCATCAGCCACGACCGTTTCTTCCTGGACCGTATCTGTACGCATATACTGGCCTTCGAAGGTGATGCCCATGTGGAATGGTTCGAGGGCAACTTCGAAGATTACGAAGAGGACAAGAAGCGTCGTTTGGGACCAGATGCGCTGGAGCCCAAGCGGTTGAAGCACAAAAAGTTTGCGCGATGAACGGTTTCATCGAAGCACGTATAGACAAATGGATGCGCAGCGTACGCAAAAGGCTGGCCCCCCGGCGTTTGAAGCGCATCCCGCAAAACGCGCCGGAAAATTGCGTCATCGTCGCCAGCAATGGCCGGTCAGGTAGCACAATGACCTTTCTGGCCCTTGCGGATTCGCTAAGGGACGTTGATAGGGAAGCTGCGAAAAAATCGAACTTCATCGCCCGGCTGGACGACGCTACATTTCACGCGCCGTGCGTGTACAAGACACACGATTACCCTCAGCCCCTCTCTTCATGGCCCGAGAACACTCGGGTCGTTTTTTGTTTTGGGTCTGCTAAGGATTCCGCGTTTTCCGTCTATTCCGCGCTGGACAGATACGGTGCAGATTGGATCGACCTGCATTTTCATCACCTGCATGCCACCGGTACCTATGACGAACTGTTTCAGCGTGATGTGCTGCAGCAGGCGCGGCAGATCAAGGAATGGGTGACATATGAAGACGTGCCTGTTCTGTGCGTTCACTATGACGCGCTTTGGGAATATCAGGAAACCATCTCGCGCTTTACTGGATTGGACTTCAGGCCCCCTGAACGGCGCGAGCGTGTGCCAAAGGACATTCCGGCAGAACTCAAAGCTGCAGCCGATCTTGTTTACGATCCGATCGACGACGTGATCGAACACCTGCCACGGTGTTTTGTTGCGTCCAAACAATACCGAATGACTGTCGAAGAACTACCGATTTCCAACTGAAGACCGCAGATCAAAGCACCCTGACTGGATGTTCGACGATGCATCACCCAGGTCAGACCAGCTTGGCAATTAGAAAAAAGTGGGTCAGGTTGCAACTGTTGGTCACATCGCAGCCGCAGCAGACGAGTAACAAAAGGACAATATTTGTGAGAGTGCTTTTCTCAAAGGGGCTTGTTTTCATATCCAAGCCACGCTGTGGTTCCACATCAATCCGCAGACATCTGGGCCCTTTTCTTTCAAAGGATGACGGTGATTTTGCTGTCGATGTGGCCAAAACGGTCGAGCATTTTCACCCGCATGATACGGCGCCCTATGTCAAAGCAAAGCTGGCAGAGTTGTACCCGGATCACCCAAAGCTGACCTATTTCATGACCATCCGTAATCCGGTTGATATGCTCTGGTCATATTATCGGTTTTTTCGACCTGATGCTGATTGTCTCTACAACTATCAATCCGATTGGAATGAAAACTCGACAATCGACTTTGAAGAATGGATTCAATTCGGCAAAGTTGGCATGAACCCTGCCTGGCAGGAACTTGCGCCCAAATGGATTTCGACCCAGAATCTTTCCCCGCTCAGCCTAGAAGCACATGCCATCGACCGCGCAGGTGTCAACCACGTCAAAAACGTGTTTCAGCTTGAAAACACTGAGAAACTGAACAGGTGGCTAACCAGCAAGCTGGAAAATCGTAGATTCCCAGCTTTGTCCGAGGCTTGGCGGTCTCGCAGACTTAAGCCACTTTCCAGCGCCAAGAACAAACAAAAGGCGCTTCCACACGTTAATCAATCGGATGGGGTTGGAAAGGCCGCAAGTGATCAACGACCCGTTGTTCTGTCAGACCAAAGTCTGAAGGCGATCCGAACAATGTTTCCTGAGGAAAGCAAGATTTACAAGATTTGACTCGCCCTTAACCGAACGGCCAATTGCCTACTGAAGGATATCGCCTTCAGCACTCTCTTGCCCTGCGCTTGTGCAAATGCCATATCTGACGGGCACACGTTTTTCTATTTCGACCTACTGTCTCCTTCTACGGCGCTCAGTCTATCGATACAGACAACGACGCCGGGCTGCCGCAACACCGTGGGCAGCACTAAACAGGAGACAACGGATATGCCCGCAGGCACCGTAAAATGGTTCAACACCACCAAAGGCTATGGCTTTATCGCACCCGAAGATGGCGGCAAAGACATCTTCGTACACATCTCAGCTGTCGAGCGTTCGGGTCTGACCGGCCTGGCCGACAATCAGAAAGTCACGTACGAGCTGCGCTCGGGTCGTGACGGCCGCGAAAGCGCCGACGACATTCAGTTGGCGTAAGTCAATGAAAGGGCAGAGCATTTCTCTGCCCTTTTCCTTACTGGACGACCACTTTTGCGTTTGACCATCATCCGCAAGTGTGTCCCGGCGAATACATCACAAACAGGTTACTTCTCTCCGGCGATTGACCAGATCGGCTATCATTCCGACATTAGGGTCAAGAATTTTGTGTTTTGTTGAAGAGAGCTGCC
Source organism: Ruegeria sp. BB1 (assembly GCF_056539465.1). NCBI lineage: Bacteria > Pseudomonadati > Pseudomonadota > Alphaproteobacteria > Rhodobacterales > Roseobacteraceae > Ruegeria > Ruegeria sp. BB1. Next base: position 194,481 of record NZ_JBQFVB010000005.1, on the reverse strand, counting down.
ATGTTCACGCGCCGTACTTTCCTGACAGCAACTGCTGCCACCAGCCTTTTGCCCGGTGTTGCAATCGCAAAGCAAAAAGCTGTCGAATACGATCCCACGCCGCAATACGTACGGATCAAGAAAGAGTTTTTGCCGGGTCAGTTGCTTGTCGTTCCCCGGTCCTTCTACCTCTACTACGTTACCGAACCGCGCAAGGCGGTCCGCTATGGGTGCGGGGTGGGTAAAGCGGGGTTGGAATTCACCGGCACCGCCACGATCGACGTCAAGAAGGAGTGGCCGACCTGGCGCCCGACTGATGAGATGATCGAACGCGAACCCGTCACCTATGCCAAGTTCAAGGACAATGACTATGTCCAACCTGGTGGAGGCGACAATCCATTGGGGGCGCGGGCGCTTTATTTGTTCCAGAACGGTGTCGATACCTATTTCCGCATTCACGGCACCACGCAGCCGCAAACCATTGGGCGGGCAGCATCCAACGGCTGTATTCGCATGCTGAATTCACATGTGGTCGATCTGTATGAACGTGTGCCCATCGGCACCGTGGTCACTGTCGTCTGATCACTGCCGCGTGGCGTTCACAAGCTCCAACACGTAAGGACCTAGGTTCTCAACGATCAAGGTCACACCTGCGGCGTTCGGATGAATGCCATCTGATTGCATGTAGTTGCGGGCGGCGCCCGGATCGCCCCCGGCTGTCAGCCCAGCAAAGAAACTGGGCACATAACCCGTTTCATACGCAGTCGCCAAGTCGGGATAGATCGCGTCAAACGCTTCTTTGTAATCCGCCCCATAATTCCCCGGCGCTTGCATGCCGACCAGCAGGATATCGACCTCCGAGCTGTCTGCCACTTTTACAATTGCCTCAAGATTACTGCGCGACACTGCCGGATCGATCCCCCGCAGCAGATCATTACCGCCCAGCGCCACGATCATACCATCCACGTCCGGCGTCAAAGTCCAGCCCACGCGCGCGGCGCCTCCGGCTGTGGTATCGCCGGATACACCGGCGTTGATCAGGCGTACATCCGCGCCTTGTGCCCTCAACCACCGGTCCAACTGCGGTACAAACCCGTCCTCTTCCGGCAACCCATAGCCTTGTGTCAGGGAATCGCCTAAGGCTGCGATTACGACCTGTTCAGCTGTGGTTGCAAAACCGCAGCAGACAAATATCACCGACAACAAAGCCTTGCGCACCATCAGAACCGCTCCATATCCCATTTGACCGCCTTCATTTGGAAAGACCTATGACGACACCTGTTCTTTCGCTCCAAAATGCCGCTTTGTCGCTGGATGGCAATGCCGGGCGGGTCAATATCCTGCATGACATCTCCCTGACCGTGGCCAAAGGTGAGACACTGGGTCTGGTGGGGCCCTCCGGGTCGGGCAAATCCTCGTTGTTGATGCTGATGGGCGGGCTGGAACTGGCGACGGCGGGCAAGATCACCGCCCTTGGCAACGATCTGACAGAAATGGACGAAGACGCCTTGGCCCGTTTTCGGCGGGACACGATGGGGGTGGTGTTTCAGAACTTCCACCTTATCCCGACCATGACCGCGCTGGAAAACGTGGCCACGCCGCTGGAACTGGCCGGCCACAGGGATGCGTTCGACAGCGCCGAGGCCGAACTGGAAGCGGTCGGCCTGTCCCATCGGCGCGATCATTACCCGGCGCAATTGTCGGGGGGTGAACAACAACGGGTGGCGCTGGCCCGGGCGTCGGCCCCGCGACCGCAGATATTGCTGGCGGATGAACCCACGGGAAATCTGGACGATGCAACTGGTGCCGCCATTGTCGATCTTCTGTTTGGTCTGCGTGACAAACACGGTGCAACACTGGTTCTGGTCACGCACAGCCACAGTCTGGCGCGCAAGTGCGACAGGGTCGTGCGGTTGCGAGACGGAACGATTGCCGAAGACGTTCAGCAAGAGGCCGCGGAATGAGCCTGCGGCTGGCTGGCCGTCTGGCCCGGCGCGAACTGCGCGGCGGCCTGCGCGGTTTTCGGGTGTTTCTGGCCTGTCTTGCGTTGGGTGTTGCCGCCATCGCCGCCGTTGGATCGGTGCGTCAGGCCATCCAGACGGGACTTGCCCAGGAAGGCGCTGCGCTTCTGGGTGGACACGCCCAATTGGAATTCACCTACCGCTTCGCCAATGAGGATGAGCGTGACTGGATGGAACAGACCGCAACGGCTGTGTCTGAGGTGGTCGACTTCCGCTCGATGGCCGTAGTCCAGCAAGGCGAGGAAGCCCAGCGCGCGCTCACCCAGGTGAAATCGGTGGATGCAGCTTATCCGTTGTTGGGCACACCCGTGCTGGACCCTGACCAAACGCTATCCGCCGCTCTGGATGGTGATCAGAACCTGCCCGGAGCGGTCATGGATCCGGTGCTGATGGATCGGTTAGGTCTGTCCGTCGGAGACCGCTTTGCCCTTGGTACGCAAGAGTTTGCCCTGACCGCCGCCCTGATTCACGAGCCGGACGGGGCTGCCGACGGGTTCGGATTGGGGCCGCGTACTTTGGTACGAACCGAAGATTTACAGGCGTCGGGCCTTTTGGCGCCGGGGACGTTGTTTTCCACCAAATACCGGCTGGCTTTGCCACCCGATACTGACCTTGCGGCCTTGTCCACCACAGCACAGCAAAGTTTCGACAGTACCGGTATGCGCTGGACCGATGCCCGCAATGGCGCTCCGGGGATCGCGGAATTCGTCGCCCGCCTCAGCGCCTTTCTGGTTCTTGTGGGACTGTCGGGTCTGGCGGTTGGCGGTATCGGCGTCTCTGCCGCCGTCCGGGCCTATCTGAGGCAAAAGACCGAAACCATCGCCACGCTGCGCACTTTAGGGGCGGATCGCGCGACGATTTTGCAAACCTACATGATCCAGATCGGTGTATTGTCCGGTATTGGCATCCTTATAGGCATAACATTGGGTGGGCTACTTCCCCTGCTACTGGCCCCGCTGATCGAAAGCCAATTACCTGTCCCGGCGGTCTTCTCGCTTTATACCCGTCCGCTGGCCGAGGCCGCGCTATACGGGGTTCTGACAGCCTTCCTGTTCACCCTCTGGCCGCTGGCCCGCACCGAAGAAGTGCGTGCCGCGACCCTGTTCCGCGATGCGTTGTCTTCGGCCCGCACCCTCCCGCGCCCGGTATTCATCCTGGCGACTGGCATCGGGCTGGTCCTGCTGGTCGCATCAGCATCCTGGTTCAGCGGTTCGGCACGTCTGACACTCTGGACCAGCGGAGGACTGGTCGGCGCGCTGCTTGTGCTGTCTCTGTCGGCTTTGGCAATCCGCAAGTTTGCCCGTTTCGGTGCCAAACCAGCACGTGGTCGCCCGGCCCTGCGATGGGCCTTATCGGCCATCTCGGACCCGCGCGAAGGGGCTGCGTCGGTCGTGCTGTCCTTGGGGCTGGGGCTTTCGGTACTGGCCGCCGTTGGCCAGATTGACGGAACCCTGCGCAATGCAATCGCAGGCAATTTGCCGGACGTGGCGCCATCCTATTTCTTCGTCGACATCCAAAAAGACCAGATGCCCGGTTTTACCGAACGGCTGAACGCTGACCCGGCTGTCACCCGTGTTGAAAGCGCACCGATGCTGCGGGGGATCATCACCCAGATCAACGGCCGCCCTGCCCGTGAGGTAGCTGGCGACCACTGGGTTCTAGACGGTGATCGGGGCGTGACCTATTCCGCCGCTCGGCCACAAAACACCCGCGTCACGGCAGGCGAATGGTGGCCGGATGACTATTCCGGTTCACCGCAGGTCAGTTTCGCGGCAGAAGAGGCCGAGGAAATGGGCCTGTCCCTAGGCGACGAGTTGACCGTAAATATCCTTGGCCGGGACATCACTGCCGAAATCACCTCACTACGCGAGGTCGATTTTTCAACCGCCGGCATCGGCTTTATCATGTCGATGAACCCTTCGGCGCTGGCCGGAGCCCCACACAGCTTTATCGCTACCGTCTATGCCGAAGAACAGGCCGAGGCTGCCATTCTGCGCGATCTGGCCGGGCAATATCCGAACATCACCGCGATCCGGGTGCGTGATGCGATTGATCGTGTCTCGGGCCTGCTGGCCGGGCTGGCGGCGGCGACCTCCTATGGAGCGGGTGTGTCTTTGCTGACCGGTTTCTTGGTCCTGATCGGGGCCGCCGCAGCAGGCGAAACCGCGCGCCGCTACGAATCTGCGATCCTCAAGACATTGGGCGCAGACCGGCGGCGCATTTTGCTCAGCTTTGCGCTGCGTTCGATCTTGCTGGGCGGGGCCGCCGGATGTGTCGCCCTGCTGACCGGGATATTAGGAGGTTGGGCCGTGGCCACATACATCTTTGACACCGGGTTCACGGTCATCTGGAGTTCAGCCCTGGGTATCGTGCTGGCTGGAATCCTTGTGACACTGGGCGCAGGTCTGGTCTTTGCCCTGCGCCCACTGGCGGTACGCCCGGCCAGCATTCTGCGCGCCGCTGACTAGGATCAGCGCACGCAGGCCACCGGTTGCAGGATTTGCAAAAGCTGTTCGTTGTCACAGACCAGCGCATCCAGCGTGATCTCGTCCAGCGAGGCATAGAAAACCTCGGCAGCGTCGCTAAGCGCCACCCGCAAGCGACACGCATCGGTCAGCGGACAAGTATTGTCAGCATCGGCAAAACACTCGGCGATCGGCAAAGCGCCCTCGACATGGCGAAAAACCGACCCGACGCGAATTTCGTCAGCTGGGCGCGCCAGAGACATACCGCCATTGCGACCGCGCTGGGTGCTCAGGTAATTTAGCTGGCTCAATTGATTGATCACCTGTGCCAGATGGTTTTCCGAGATATTGCACACATCCGCAATCTCGGCCTTTGTCACCAATCGATCCTGATGCGCCGCACAATACATCAAAAGGCGCACTGCTATGTTTGTCCGTTTGGTAATCCGCATGTTGGCCTCCCAAATTTCAAGGTGGGACCTTATTGCATGTCTGGCAAAAAAGCGGTTTGACATACATCAATCGCTTCAAAGGATATGACGGCGCATGGCGGACCCCTATTTCTTTGGCTATGGCAGCCTTGTGAACCTTTCGACCCATGATTTCCCCGATCCGCACCCGGCCCGGTTAAAGGGATGGCGGCGCGCCTGGCGCCATACCGATCTGCGCCCGGTGGCCTTTCTGACCGCAGTGCCGGACCCGGATTGTGAGATTGAGGGGATGATAGCTCATGTCCCGAAAAACGACTGGGCGGCGCTGGATGAACGGGAATGGGCTTATGATCGGGTGCCTGCCACCCAGGCGGTGACACACCCTCTGACCCATGACGTTGAAATTGCCGTGTATGCGGTGCCGCATGACCGTCATACCGCACCCAGCAACCACCACCCGCTGCTGCTAAGTTATATTGACGTGGTTGTGCAGGGTTATCTGCGTGCCTTCGGAACCGATGGAGTGGATCGGTTTTTTGCAACCACCGATGGTTGGGACGCGCCAATCCTGAATGATCGCGCAGAACCTCGGTATCCGCGCCATCAGCAACTAAAACCGGCAGAGACCGAATTGGTGGATGATCGTTTGCAACAGGTTTCGGCACAAGTGCTGCAGACCGGCCAACAAAAAAAGGCAGGCGGTTTGCCTGCCTCATTCGTGTTCTAGGCTGATTAATACCGGATCAGGTACATTCATCCGCGCGCGCGGATCACCTGCAGCAACGGCAGCAAGGTCGCCATTTCCGGGCCCCGCTCCATGCCGGTCAGCGCCTTGCGCAGCGGCATGAAAAGGCCCTTGCCCTTGCGGCCGGTGGCCTCTTTCACCGCCTTGGTCCATGCGCCCCATGTTTCACCATCGAAAGGCCCTTCGGGTAGCAGCGCAACGGCTTCGGCGATAAACTCACGGTCCTCATCCGCGATCAAGGGTTCAGCCCCGTCGCGGCACAGCTCCCACCAGCCTTTCAGATCGGCCAGGGTGGTGATGTTTTCGCGCGCCATCGACCAGAACGGCTCGGCCAAGTCGGCTGGAACGCCTGCGTCGGCAACGGCGTCGGCCACATCGGCCAGCGGCAGCGATTGCAGGTGCTTCGCCGTCAGCGGGAACAGGTCCTGCACGTCGAACTTGGTTGGTGCAGCCCCGAAACGGTTTACATCAAATCCTTCGATCAGTTCAGCCATGTCCGAACGCAACTCAACCGGATCGGACGAGCCCAGACGCGCCATCAGGCTCAGCAGAGCCATTGGTTGCACACCCTGTTCACGCAGATCGCGCAGGGCCAGCGTGCCCAGACGCTTGGACAAAGCCTCACCCTGCGGGCCGGTCAGCAGCGAGTGGTGCGCAAAGCGCGGGCAAGTGCCGCCCAGTGCCTCGATGATCTGAATCTGCGTCGCGGTGTTGGTCACGTGGTCCGAGCCGCGCACAACGTCAGTAACGCCCATCTCAGTGTCATCCACCACTGACGCGATCGTATACAGAACCTGACCGTCCCCCCGGATCAGCACCGGGTCAGACACCGAGGCCGCATCGATTGAGATGTCGCCCAGAATACCATCGGTCCATTCGATCCGCTCATGATCCAGCTTGAACCGCCAGACACCATTACCACGCTCGGCCCGCAACGCGTCTTTCTCAGCCTCAGAAAGGTTCAGCGCGGCGCGGTCATAAACTGGCGGCTTGCCCATGTTCAGCTGTTTCTTGCGCTTCAGGTCCAGCTCGGTCGGCGTTTCAAACGCCTCATAAAACCGGCCCATCTCACGCAGTTTGTCCGCAGCTTCGGCATAGCGGTCCAGCCGTTCGGACTGACGCTCGACCCGGTCCCAATGCAGGCCCAACCATTCCAGATCCTGCTTGATCGCATCGACATATTCTTCTTTCGAACGCTCGGGATCGGTGTCGTCGATACGTAGGATAAACGTACCGCCTGCCTTGCGGGCGATCAGATAGTTCATCAGGGCGGTGCGCAGGTTGCCCACATGGATATAACCGGTGGGCGACGGGGCAAAACGGGTGGTGGTCATGGAGTTCTCCTGTTGGCGCGGCTCATGTCACAGGATGGGCCAATTGTCCAGCAGAGGCGTTCAGGTCGGCTGTACCGGCCAGTGCTGATCAAGGTCCTTCAACCCGGCTCGGATCAGCTCGGACAGAACGTCCAGATCAATATCCGCCAGCTTGTTCACATAGAGGCAGGACTTGCCCAGTTTGTGTTTGCCCAGGCGCGTCAGGATATCCCCGAAATCCGCATAACCGGGCATGATATAGATCGACAGCGCAGATTTACGTGGGGAAAACCCGGTGGCCAGAAAATCACCCTCGCGCCCAGATTTATATCGGTAATGGTATCGCCCGTACCCGATCATCGACGGCCCCCACATAACAGGTGCAAATCCCGTCGCGTCGCGGAATACTGCATCCAGTACCCGTGCCTCCTCGGCTTTTCGCGTTGGCTGTACCGCCGAAAGGAAACTCTCAACGCTTTGCCCTGTGGGGACGGTTTTGTTTACAGATCGCGCCATGAACAAAATTTAACACGTAATGTTCAACCACACAGCCCATGTCTTGGGTGTATAGAGTGGCAAGTGACCCTCTCCGCCCTACCTAACATCCTGATATTCTGACAGGGAGATCGAAAATGACCATCAAATTGACTCGCCGCGCGGCCATGGGAGCCGCAGCAGCATTGCCATTCGCATCCGCCGCCGCTCCGGTTTTGGCCGCCGGAACCGAGACCAAGGCCAATTCAACCATCGCCAAATCCTTTAAGTTGGGCGACTTCACCGTCACCACATTGTTGGACGGTAGCCTGCCCCGTGACGGCGCCAAGGATATCTTTGGCGGCGGCGCTTCGGACGAGGATTTCGCCAAGGTCTCAGCCGACAACTTCATCTCGCCCGAGGTGGCGCAGTTCTTTTTTACCCCAACACTGGTCAATACCGGGTCTGAGCTGGTTCTGTTCGACACTGGCCTGGGTCAGGGCGGCATTCAGGCCGCGCTGGCGGATGCGGGCGTGACGCCAGATCAGATCAATACCGTTGTGATCACCCATATGCATCCCGACCATATCGGCGGCATGACCACGAACGACTCGCCGACCTTCCCGAATGCGCGTTATGTCACTGCATCGCCTGAATATGATTTCTGGGCCGCGCAAGACGCAGGCAACCGCGTTGGCGATCTGGTCGCAGCCAAAGTGACACCGCTGGCCGAAAAGATGACCTTTGTCGAAGACGGGGGCGAGGTCGCGTCGGGCATCACCGCAGTCGCAGCCTATGGGCATACTCCGGGTCACACGGTTTACCACTTGGAAAGCAACGGGCAACGTCTGGTGCTGACCGCTGATTTGGCCAATCACTATGTCTGGTCTTTTGCCCACCCGGAATGGGAGGTGCGCTTTGACATGGACAAGGCGGCAGCCACTGCATCCCGGCGCAATGTGCTGGGCATGCTGGCCGCCGACAAGGTGCCTATGATCGGCTATCACATGCCGTTCCCGGCGGCTGGCTTTGTCGAAACGCGCGGTGACGGGTTCCGCTTTGTCCCGGTCAGCTATCAGATGATGGGCTAAGCCCTAGTATCCAGGGTCCGGCCGCACTACTGAGCCATCCGTGAAACGGGACAGGCGAAAAGCGGCCGGATCGACGCAAGGCGTGGTTTCGGCGACCAGGTCAGCCATCAGACGACCTGCTGCGGGGCCAATACCAAACCCGTGACCGGAAAAACCGGTTGCAATATACATTCCCGCCATCTCATCCACCCCCGAGATTACCGGCACCGCATCCGGTGTTACATCGATCATCCCCGCCCAGCTTTGTACAATCTCGGCCTGTTCAAGCGCCGGAAACGCATTGCGTGCTTTGGCCCATGCCTTGCGCAACACTTTTGACGACGGCTCGGGGTCCAGCACACGGCATTTTTCGAATGGCGTCACATCGGTTGGCAGCCAGGTCTGATCCTGCTGCGCCTCGGTGCGCCAGCGGCCCGACAATCGAAAGCGCAAAGACCGCCATTCCTGTTTAAAGGCAGGTAGGAACTGTCGACCCAGACGAAAGCTATCGGGCACGATATCAACCGTATTCTCACGACCGGACGCGATGCTATAGCCGCCATCGGCACGCTTTCGCATTGCGAATTCATCCGCCCAAAGCGCTGTTTCAGGACCCTCGACAGGTGACGTGCGCAAAACCGTGTTCAGTACCTTCAGTTGCGGCAGATCAATCCCGGCATTCCCGGCAAACAGACGTGACCACGCACCACCGGCCAGAACCACATAGTTACATGCCACCCGACCACGCTCGGTGAACACACCAGAAACGCGGCCATCCCTAAGATCGACACTGCGCACTGCGCAATTGGTCATCAGCACCGCCCCACGGTCCCGCGCCGTCTCGGCGATGGCGGGTGCGGCCCATTGCGGCTCGGCCCGACCGTCTTGCGGCATAAAAAGGGCGCAATCAAAATCCGCTGCAGTACCGGGCAGCATCGCGTCCAACTCACCCCCGGCCACCAATCTGGCACCGGTTTGCAACCCGTCGACATGGCGTAGCCAGCGTTCCAGATTTCCGCTGCTGCGTTTGCCCGAGGCGCCAAACAGGATGCCTGCACGGGTATAACCTGTCTTGCGGCCGGTCCGCTGATCCAGCCCTTGCCACAGGTGCAGCGCCTCGACCATCAACGGGATTTCCCGCGGGTCGCGCATACCCAGACGCACCCATCCCCAGTTGCGCGAGCTTTGCTCGCCCGCGATCTGCCCCTTTTCACACAGCAGCACCGAAGCACCGCGTTCAGACAGTTCCAACGCGGTGGACGCGCCGATTATGCCGCCGCCAATGACAACGACATCCACGGTTTTGGGCAAGTGCAAATCAGGTTCGAAGGGGGTTGGCTTGGGGCCGGGCATCAACCGCTCTTATTTCATGGCTCGAACCGCCATGAAGGCCCAGAGCGAGCGCACAGGCAACGTGTCTTGTGCCGCAGGGGTGATGATTTTCAAAAGTTGTGGCGAACACGCCAATAGGCGCGAGAAAACACGCGCCATTCCGTCCGGATTCACCTGGAAATTAAGCCGCGCCGCGCAACTCTGCCAATTTCTGGCGCAGGGTCGCCCCCAACCCGCTGTCTTTCGTCTCGACCTCTTCATCCATCTCGGCCTGTTGAGGCAGTTCAGGAAAGACGGCCGGCGCTTTTGTGGATTTCACCTCAGGCTCGGGGTCTTCGGGCTCATCCTCGCGAAGAAGATCCGCGATGGCAGAATCCAACTTAGCTTCGTCCAGAACCCGCGCCTCGGACTCCATTGATTTGTACCTCAACGGCGGGTGAAGCGGTTTGTCATATCCCTCATACATAATAACACCAAATCGTTAACTCAGACATCCAATACCAAGTGCGCCACAATTCGATACTTTCGAAATAAGGTCACACCGCCCCAGATGGGGCGTGAATTAAGCTAAAATGTGGCAAAAAAATGTCTCAATTTCAAGCCATCCATTCCAAGAGAGGCTGGAAAATTAGAGTGTTATCGGAAAATTTGAAACAATGCTCACCTCTCTGGGCAAACTAGCCTAGCGAAGGAGACAATCATTTTTTCCTTAATTGGTTCCAGAGCAGTTCAGCCTTTGTCCCGCCAGCGATTCACAATCGGATAGCGGCGATCCAGCCAGAAAGCCCGATGTGTCAACCGAGTTCCGGGGGCGGACTGAAAGCGTTTGTATTCGCTGATATAGATCAGATGCTCGACCCGCCGCGCATCAGCCTCGTCAAATCCGGCAGCGACACAATCGGCGATCGAGCCCTCACGATCGACCAGAATATCCAGAATGGCATCCAAAACCGGATAGTCGGGCAGGCTGTCGCTGTCCTTTTGGTCCTCACGCAGCTCGGCACTGGGCGGTTTGTCGATGACCGAAGGGCGGATCACCACACCTGCGGGCCCCATCATCCAGTCGCGGTGGTTTGCATTGCGCCAGCGGCAGGTCTCGAACACACGGGTTTTGTACAAATCCTTGATCGGGTTATAGCCGCCGTTCATGTCGCCGTAGATGGTGGCATATCCCACCGCGACCTCGGATTTGTTGCCTGTGGTCAAAAGCATCTCACCAAACTTGTTCGAGATCGCCATCAACAGCAATCCGCGCAAGCGGGATTGGATGTTCTCTTCGGTCAAATCCGCATCACGCCCAGTAAACAGCGGGGCCAAGGTCTCGGTCACGGCTGCCCTGCTGTCCGAGATCGGCACATAGTCATAGTGAACGCCCATCGCCTTGGCGACGGCTTCGGCATCGTCCAATGACGCCTGACTGGTGTATTCCGAAGGCAGCATCACACAGCGAACATTCTCAGCGCCAATGGCATCCACTGCGATAGCCGCGACCAAGGCAGAATCAACGCCGCCCGACAAACCCAGCAGCGCTTTTTTGAACCCGGTCTTGCCCATATAGTCGCGCAAGGATTGCACCATGGTGCGATAGTCCTGCTCCCATTCGTCGGGCTGCGGCACGATTTCTGCGGGCACGATGCGCCAGCCATCATCGCCACGCTCCAGATCGATCTGCGTCACGGCCTCGTCAAAGACAGGCATCCGAAACGCCAGCTCTCCGCCCGGGTTCAGGCCAAACGTGGCCCCGTCGAATACCTGATCGTCCTGACCGCCAACCATGTTCAGATAGATCAGCGGCAGGCCAGTCTCGACCACGCGGGCCACCATATGGTTCAGGCGCACGTCGTATTTGTTGCGGAAATACGGCGAACCATTGGGGATCAGCAGAAACTCGGCCCCGGTTTCCTCAAGCGTTTCGGCCACGTCCGGATGCCAGCTGTCTTCGCAGATCGGGCTGCCGATGCGGGTGTTGCCAACCGCATAAGGCCCGCCCAAAGGCCCGGCATCGTACAGGCGCACTTCGTCGAACACGGTTTCATTGGGCAAATGATGTTTCAACGACTTGCTGCTGATCCGCCCGTTCTTGAGGATCAGGTACGCATTGAAAAGATTGCCATCTTCTGCCCAAGGTCCGCCAATCGCCACCGCAGGGCCATCGGCGCATTGTTTGGCCAGATCCACGACCGCCGCCATCGCCGCCCGGTGGAACGCAGGCTTCATCACCAGGTCCTGCGTGTTGTAGCCGGTGATGAACATCTCGGGGAACGCCACCAGATCGGCCCCGGCCTCGCGCCCCTGCTTCCACGCGGCCAACGCCTTGGCAGCGTTACCGTCGATATCCCCCACAGTGGGATTGAGTTGCGCCAGAGTGATACGGAAACGGTCGGCCATTGTGCCCTCTTGCCCTCGTCAGTCTTACAGCCATTTAGCAGATCATTGCGCAAGTAAAAGGCAAATGCGGCAAAACCCGTTGCTCTGCCCCCACCGGTACCTTAGTTTTGCGCAAAAGGATGAACACTGGGCAGGCAGGACAGATTATGAACGCTTTTCGCATTTCCATTGCCGCATCAGCAATCGCTCTGATCGCTGCTGGCGCCGCCGCGCAGAACGGTCAGGTAATCACCACGGACGATGAAGTTGGCGGCGTCTATGAAGGCACGTTCGAAAACGGCCTGCGCCACGGGACCGGCACGTATCGCCTGCCTAACGGGTTCGAATATAGCGGCGAATGGGCCGAGGGTGAGATTCAGGGCAAAGGGATTGCCCGTTATGTCAACGGCTCGATCTACGAAGGCATGTTTGTCAAAGGGCAACCCGAAGGGCGCGGCAAGATCATCTATGCCGACGGCGGCAGCTATGACGGTGAATGGGCCGACGGGTCGCTCAATGGCGCTGGCATCGCTATCTATGCCAATGGCGCGCGCTACGAGGGCAATTTCAAAAACGCGCGTTATCACGGCAAGGGCGTGATGACGGACCCCAGCGGCTTTAGCTATGACGGGGACTGGGTTGATGGTGTCAAACAGGGCAGTGGCAAGATTACCTATGCCGAAGGCGGTATCTACGAGGGCGAAATCAAGGATGGTCAGCGCCACGGTCAAGGCAGCCTGACCCTGCCCGACGGGATGACTTACGTCGGCGATTGGGTCGAAGACCGCATAACAGGCTCCGGGCGCATGACCCTTGTCAACGGTGACGTCTACGAAGGCGAACTGATCGAGGGTCGGCGGCAAGGCAAGGGCAAGATGATTTATGCCAATGGCGACGTCTACGAAGGCGACTATGCCAACGATCTGCGCCATGGTCAGGGGGCCTATACCGGCACTGACGGATTTGCATACACAGGCGAATGGACCGACGGGCTGCTTGAGGGTTTAGGTGAGATGACTTATCCGGATGGCTCGGTCCATGTCGGCGATTTCAAGGCTGATTTGGCCGAGGGCAAGGGCCTGATCACCTACCCCGACGGCTCGACCTATGATGGCGATTGGATCGCTGGTGTGATTGAAGGTCAGGGTATTTCCACCTATCCCAACGGCACGGTCTACAAAGGACAGTTCAAAAACGCCAAACCGAGTGGCAAGGGCATTCTGACTTCTGCTGACGGGTCCAGCTATGACGGGGATTGGGCCGATGGTCTGCGTCAGGGCAAGGGCTTGTCCACGTATCCCGATGGCACCACCTATTCCGGCGAGTTCAACGCAGGCAAACGCCACGGGCAAGGTGAAATCGTCATGGCCAACGGGTTCAGCTATTCTGGCCAATGGACCGAAGGCAAGATCACCGGTGACGGGATCGCCACATACCCAAGCGGTGATGTTTACGAGGGCAGCTTTGTCGACGCCAAACGGCACGGCAACGGCACAGTGCGCTATGCCAACGGCGAAGAGGAAACCGGCGTTTGGGAAAACGGTGCATTGGCGACATCGAACAGCACAACCCCTGAGACGGATACAGCAGACACCACCGATTCGGACGGCTGAACCATCACCACGGCACGGGGTCTCCGGCCCAATCGAAAAACCCTCCGGTTTCGGCTGGGGTTAAATGCGCCATCACGGTCAACAGGTTCTCGGCGGCTTCATCCGGTGCAACAGCGGGATGACGTCCCAGGTATTTTCGGGTGAATTCAGTTTTCACGGTGCCGGGATGCAGGGCAACGCAGATCGCTTGCTGGTGGGTACGATGCAGTTCGATCGCCCCCGTATGTACGATCTGGTTCATCGCGGCTTTTGCTGCGCGATAGCTGACCCAACCGCCCAGCCTATTGTCCCCGATGGACCCGACGCGCGCCGATAGCACAGCAAAAATCGCCCGGCGATCCCGCGGCAGCAGGCGTGATGCATGGCCCAGAATCAGCGCAGGTCCGACAGCGTTCAATGCAAACTGGCCCATCATTGTCTGTGCTGTGACCGCACGCATTGTCTTTTCCGGGGCCGCCCCGTTGATCTCTAACGCGCCCGAGGCGACGAGGATCAAATCGAAGGGGCCGGACAACTTGCCCAATACGCTCTCAATACCGGCGGGATCGGTTAAATCAAACCCGTCCGTAGACCGCGACAAGGTGGTCACCGCCACGCCCTGCCCCCTTAGGCGGTGACATACCGCCTGACCGATTCCTCCTGACGCGCCTATGATCAACGCTGTTTTCATCACTAACCACCTAGACGTCCTGTTACGCGGATCAATACGCCACTCTTGAAAGAAACCCCTGCAACAGCAGTTAAGGCGCAAATGGGTCTTTTCATTCTGGGCGGGCTCTGTATAAATTCCGCCCCATGATCAACCGCGCAGATATCCCTTTTGCCGACACCGCCCTGCGCGGTGCGTCTCTGCGTGGCCTACTGATCCTAATCCGCCTCTGAGCGTGCCATCCGGCGCGCCCGCTCAGAGGAGGACGCCCGCGCGCCATAGGCTTTAGGACAGAAGAAGAAAGAGAATCCCATGACCAACGTGACCGACCAAGACCGCGTCTTGATCTTTGACACCACTTTGCGCGACGGCGAGCAAAGCCCCGGCGCAACCATGACCCATGACGAAAAGCTGGAAATCGCAGAATTGCTGGATGAAATGGGCGTCGACATCATCGAGGCCGGTTTCCCCATCGCATCCGAGGGCGATTTCAAAGCGGTATCCGAGATCGCCGAGCGTTCCAAAAACAGCCGCATCTGCGGCCTGGCGCGTGCCAATTTCGCGGATATCGACCGCTGTTGGGAAGCCGTCAAGCACGCCGGAAAGAACCGAATTCACACGTTTATCGGCACCTCACCACTGCACCGCGCCATTCCGAACCTGACACAGGACGAAATGGCCGAGAAAATCCACGAGACTGTCAGCCACGCGCGCAACCTGTGTGAAAACGTGCAATGGTCGCCGATGGATGCAACGCGGACCGAGTGGGATTATCTGTGCCGCGTGATCGAGATTGCGATCAAGGCCGGCGCCACGACGATCAATATCCCAGACACTGTGGGCTATACGGCCCCGATGGAATCGGCTGACCTGATCAAGCGCCTGATCGAGACGGTGCCGGGTGCAGATGAGGTGGTATTTGCCACCCACTGCCACAACGATCTTGGCATGGCGACGGCGAACTCGCTTGCCGCTGTCGCGGGCGGGGCACGTCAGATTGAATGCACGATCAACGGCCTTGGCGAACGCGCAGGCAACACGGCGTTGGAAGAGGTCGTTATGGCGCTGCGAACCCGCAACGACATTATGCCGTGGAACACCGGCATTGATACGACCAAGATCATGCATATCTCGCGACGCGTTGCGACGGTGTCGGGCTTCAACGTGCAGTTCAACAAGGCCATCGTCGGCAAGAACGCCTTTGCCCATGAAAGTGGTATCCACCAGGATGGCATGCTGAAGAACCGCGAAAACTTTGAGATCATGCGCCCCGAAGATATCGGCCTCTCGGGCACGTCCTTGCCTTTGGGAAAACACTCGGGGCGGGCGGCGTTGCGCGACAAGCTGGAAACGCTGGGCTATGAGGTTGGTGACAATCAGCTCAAGGATATCTTCGTGCGGTTCAAGGATTTGGCTGACCGCAAGAAAGAGGTGTTTGACGACGATCTTATTGCACTGATGACGCTGGATGACGAAGACGATCATCTGCAATTGGTGTCGATGAAGGTGACCTGCGGCACTGGCGGACAGGCAGAATCGACGGTCGAGTTGGAAGTGGACGGCAAGGACATCATCGCAACCGAACACGGCGACGGTCCGGTGGATGCGACCTTCAAGGCTATCCGCGCGATCTTTCCGAACAAAGCCCATCTTCAGCTGTATCAAGTGCATGCAGTAACCGCGGGCACTGATGCCCAGGCCACAGTGTCGGTGCGTCTGGAAGAAGACGGCATGATCGCAACGGGCCAATCGGCCAACACGGATACAGTGGTGGCTTCAGCCAAAGCCTATCTTCACGCCTTGAACCGCCTGATCGTACGCCGTGAAAAAACCGGCCCCGGTGCCGACGCGCGCGAGATCAGCTACAAAGATCTGACCTAGAGACAAAGGTCAAAGGCTCCCGCATCCGCGGCGGCCCGGCTTCGCCGAACCTTCTTGGGTTTTGGGCCCGGCAGCGCGTCTTTGGCGCGCTGCCGGGCCCAACTCGGTTGGCTGCATCTTTGATGCGGGCAAGCGAGGCGAGAGCATTCTGGAATTAACTGTAGACTGTGTTCAGAGCGCCTTGAACAACTTAGTCAACCGGGCGGCTTCGTTTTCCAGACCGAATGGTGCATTGACGATAAACATACCTGAACCGACCATGCGGTGCCCTTCTCGCACCGGATCAAAACGAACCTCGTGGCAAAACGCCTTGGGCAGATTCTGCGCCTGCAGCGCCGAAACCATGGCCCGGTGACGGTCATCCGTTAGAAGCGGATACCACAGGGCAATCACGCCAACATTCCACTTGCGATGCAGTTTGGCGATAATGCCGGGCAGACGATCATATTCCGATTTCACCTCGTAGCTTGGGTCGATCAGCAACATCCCGCGCCGCGGCGTCGGCGGCAGCAGGGATTGCGCCAATTCGTACCCTTCCTGCTGATACACTTTGGCTCCATAGGGTGACATCGCCATAGCCAAAGCCGCGTGTTCCTGCGGGTGTAGCTCCGCAAAGTGCAAACTGTCCTGATCGCGCAGCAAACTGGCCGCGATCATCGGAGAACCGGGATAGGCCACTCTCCCCTGCCGCTGCTGAACCGCCGTAATTGCCCGGCTCAGTGGATGATCCGCATCGAACCAGTCGGCACTTTGGGCTCGCCCGATACCCGCCGCCGCCTCGCCCGTGCGCAGTGCCTCAACCGCATCCAGCTTATACAGTCCCCGTCCAGAGTGGGTTTCAAGGTATGTCAGCGGCTTGTCTTTGCGGGTCAAATAATTCAGCACCCATGCCAATAATGCGTGCTTTTGCACATCAGCCAGATTCCCGGCGTGGTAAATGTGTTGATAAGAGAGCATATTGCCTTCTAAAGTCCCTCTCAATAAGGCGGAAAGGTGCTGATTGTCGCGGAATCAGCCCTTTAACCGGGCGTATTGGCACCCTATAAGTCATCCGTCCCGGAACCGTCGAGTCGCGGGCAGTAGAAAACCGACATACAGGATCAGGGGAATCATGGGGATCTTTGGCAATCTAGGCGGCCTGTTCACAGCGGACATGGCCATCGACCTTGGGACAGCGAACACGCTGGTTTATGTCAAAGGACGCGGCGTGATCCTGTCGGAACCGTCCGTTGTCGCCTACCACGTGAAAGACGGTGTGAAAAAAGTGCTGGCCGTGGGCGAGGATGCCAAGCTGATGTTGGGCCGGACGCCGGGTTCGATTGAAGCCATCCGCCCGATGCGTGAAGGCGTCATTGCCGATTTCGACACCGCCGAAGAGATGATCAAACATTTCATCCGCAAGGTGCATAAGCGCTCGACCTTTTCGAAACCCAAAATCATAGTCTGCGTTCCACACGGCGCAACTCCGGTTGAAAAGCGTGCGATCCGTCAGTCGGTTCTGTCCGCAGGTGCGCGTCGCGCCGGATTGATTGCGGAACCTATTGCTGCCGCGATCGGTGCTGGCATGCCAATTACTGACCCGACCGGCAACATGGTCGTTGATATCGGCGGCGGCACCACCGAGGTGGCCGTTCTGTCGCTGGGCGACATCGTCTATGCCCGTTCAGTCCGTGTGGGCGGAGACCGGATGGATGAAGCCATCATCTCGTATCTGCGCCGCCAGCAGAACCTGCTGGTGGGTGAATCGACCGCCGAGCGGATCAAGACCACCATTGGCACCGCCCGTATGCCCGATGACGGCCGCGGTCAGTCGATGCATATCCGTGGCCGCGACCTGCTGAACGGCGTGCCGAAGGAAATCGAAATCAGCCAGGCGCAAGTGGCCGAGGCATTGTCGGAGCCAGTTCAGGCGATCTGCGAAGCCGTCATGACCGCGCTGGAAACCACTCCGCCCGATCTGGCTGCGGACATCGTGGACCGAGGCGTCATGCTGACCGGAGGTGGCGCGCTGCTGGGCGATCTGGATCTGGCCCTGCGCGAACAAACCGGGCTGGCCGTGTCGATTGCAGATGAAAGCCTGAATTGTGTGGCTTTGGGCACCGGCAAGGCGTTGGAATATGAAAAACAGCTGCGCCACGCGATTGACTACGAAAGCTAAGGCGCGCACCCTTTAAGGGACAACACTCGGGCAAGAGCAGCACGGGAAGGTAACCTGTGGCAAAGGACCGATCACAGCGCGACGAATACACCACCCCCCTGCGCCGTCTGCTGTTGGGGATTGTGGTGCTGTGCCTGCTTGCCATCTTTCTGGTCTGGCGGATCGACAGCCCGCGCGTGGAACGGTTCCGCGCGCAGGTCGTGGACCGGGTGGTGCCCTCGATGGAGTGGGCAATGGTCCCGGTCACCGCCGTGGTCAACCTGGTCCGCGATTTCCAAAGTTACCAACGCCTGAGCGAACAGAACCAGGAGCTGCGCAGCGAGCTGCGCCTGATGCGCGCCTGGAAAGAAGCAGCACTTCAGCTTGAACAGGAAAACGCCCGGCTGTTGGATTTGAACAACGTGCGTCTCGATCCCCGTCTGACCTATATCACCGGGGTCGTGATGGCCGATAGCGGGTCACCCTTCCGGCAGTCGGTTCTGCTGAATGTGGGGGAACGCGACGGCATCACCGATGGCTGGGCCACAATGGATGGGATTGGTGTGGTCGGGCGCATTTCCGGCGTGGGGCCGGACACGGCACGGGTGATCCTGATGACCGATGCCTCCAGCGCGATCCCTGCCACAATCCAGCCCTCTGGCCAGACCGCCCTGATCACCGGCGACAACACGTCCGCACCGGCGGTCGAGTTTCTGGAGAACCGAGAGCTGGTCCGCCCCGGCGACCGGGTCGTAACCTCGGGCGATGGTGGCGTGTTTCCCGGCGGTTTGCTGATCGGTCAGATCACTGCTGATCCCGGCGGTCGCCTGCGGGTGCGCCTGTCAGCAGATTTTGAACGGCTCGAATTTCTGCGGGTGCTGCGCTATCAATCAGCGCCTCAGATCCGCGATACGGGTGATATCGTCGGTCCACGAAACCCCGAGGCCGCCCTGACCCCGTCCGAGGTCGGCGATGGATAACGCAACCTCACAGCTTTGGTCCAAGCGTGGGCTGTATCTTATACTGGCCGCCCTTGTGCTATTTCTGCACTTGCTGCCACTGGACACGAAACCGGACCGCTGGCCATTTCCCGACTTTTTGATCGCACTGACTTTTGCCTGGGTATTGCGGCGGCCCGAATTTGTACCGACCCTGCTGATCGCCTTCGTCATGCTGATGGCTGATCTGTTGTTACAACGCCCGCCCGGCTTGTTGGCCGCGCTCGTAGTGTTGGGCTCGGCTTATCTGCGCTCGGCTGCATTTGGAATGCGGGATTCAGGTTTTGTTAGCGAATGGTCCACCGTTGCGGTGGCGATCACGGGAGTTTTCATGCTGAACCGTGTCATTCTTGCTATTGTGTCTGTACAACAAGCGGCATTGGGGCCTGTAGTGATACAAGTGGTTCTGACAATTGCGGTTTATCCTTTGATCGTTCTGCTTAGCCAGAACGCGCTTGGCGTGCGGCGCGCAACCGTGGCCAATACCAATGCCGTAGGGGCACGGGGATGAAACAGCGCAAACCCAAAGCCCCGGGCCTTGCCTATAAACGCCTGCCTCGTCGAGCATTGCTTTTGGGTGGGCTACAAGCCGCCTTCATCGGCGGGCTCGCCGCCCGGATGCGCTATATGCAGGTGGATCAGGCCGATGAATACCGCCTGCTGGCCGAGGAAAACCGGATCAATATCCGCCTGATCCCGCCAACCCGTGGACGGATCTACGACCGGAACGGCGAGATCATCGGCCAGAACTCGCCCTCATACCGTATCGTCATGGTGCGCGAAGATGCCGGTGACGTCGATCAGGTTATCGCCAAGCTTTCAGAGCTGATCCCCCTGACGGCAGATGAGATTGAACGCGCCAAGACCGAAATGCGCCGCTCGGCCCCGTTCCTGCCGGTCACGCTGGCCGATCAGGTCACGTGGGAGGATATCTCGAAGGTTGCCGTCAACGCACCTGCCCTGCCCGGTGTGATCCCCGAAGTGGGACAGACAAGGCAGTACCCGCGCTATGAGGATTTTGCCCATGTGGTCGGCTATGTCGGCCCGGTCAGCGATTATGACCTGAGCCAGATCGAAGACCCAGAGCCGGTCCTACGAATTCCGCGGTTCCAGATCGGCAAGGTCGGGCTAGAGGCCAAGCAAGAGATTGCCCTGCGCGGCAAAGCCGGGGCGAAACGGGTCGAGGTCAACGCCACCGGCCGCGTGATGCGTGAACTGGACCGGCAAGAAGGTGAGACCGGGGCCGACTTGCAGCTTTCTGTCGATGCGGATCTACAGCAATACGCGCAAGCACGTCTGGCCGGGGAAAGTGCCGCCGCCGTGGTGATCGATTGCGAAACCGGCGATATCCGTGCCATCAGTTCAGCCCCCAGTTTTGATCCGAATCTGTTCGTGCGCGGTATCTCGGTCGCAGACTATCGGACGCTGACACAGGACAATTACCGCCCGCTGGCCAACAAGACGGTTCAGGGCACCTATCCGCCGGGCTCGACCTTCAAGATGATCACCGCCATGGCCGCGCTTGAGGCCGGGGTGATCGGGCCATCGAACACAGTCTATTGTCCCGGCCACCTAAAGGTGGGCAGCCGCCGCTTCCACTGCTGGAAACGCGGCGGGCACGGCACGGTTGATTTGGAAACCTCGCTGAAACGCAGCTGCGACGTCTATTATTATGACGTGGCTCTGCGCACCGGTATCGACAAGATTTCGGAAATGGCGCGCATTTTTGGTCTGGGCGTAAAGCACGACATACCGATGTCTGCCGTCGCCGCCGGGTTGGCACCTAACCAGGCGTGGAAGCAGCGTGTTCATGGCGAGGAATGGCTGGTCGGCGACACGGCGAATGCCTCGATCGGTCAAGGCTTTATGCTGGCCTCACCGCTGCAATTGGCAGTCATGACGGCGCGGATTGCAACCGGTCGCGCGGTGTCGCCGCGGCTGGTACGCTCGGTGAACGGGATTGAACAACCTTCCGGCGCGGGAGAACCGCTGGCGGTGAACCGCAATAATCTGGAACAGGTGCGTCATGCCATGTTCACGGTCTCGAACAACCGGCGCGGCACCGCCTATCGCAGCCGTATCATCGCGGATGAATTCCGCATGGCCGGGAAAACCGGCACCAGCCAGGTGCGCAACATCACCAAGGCGGAGCGCGCAGCCGGTGTGATCCGCAACGAAGACCTGCCATGGGAACGCCGCGACCACGCGCTGTTCGTCAGCTTTGCACCCTATGACAATCCGAAATTCGCCGTGGCCGTGGTGGTGGAACATGGCGGCGGTGGCTCCAAGGCAGCGGCCCCGGTCGCACGGGACATCATGTTGCAAGCGCTGTACAACGGCACACCGCCGCTTGAGGCCTATCCGGCTGGCGATCGCGACCGCATCAAGGAACAGCAAAAACGGCTTGAGGGCGATCGCCGCCCCAAAGCGCGTCCCACCGAGAAGGACCGCGCATGAGCTATCTTGAATATGCCGTCAAATCCACACCGTCGGGGTTCCGCAAATTCCTGTATATGAACTGGCCACTGACCCTGTTGCTGATCAGCACGGCAAGTGCCGGATTCCTGATGCTGTATTCGGTTGCGGGGGGATCGTGGATGCCCTGGGCGGAACCGCAGATGGAACGCTTTGGGCTGGGTCTGACAGCGATGTTCATCATCGCGCTGGTACCGATCTGGTTCTGGCGAAACATGTCTGTCGTGGCCTATCTCGGGTCAATCGTATTGCTTGTTTTCGTTGAACTTTTTGGCACCATCGGCATGGGCGCGCAGCGCTGGATCGACCTGGGATTCATGCGACTGCAGCCGTCCGAGGTTATGAAAGTTGCGCTGGTTATGGTTTTGGCCGCCTATTACGACTGGCTGCCGTCTCATAAAACGTCACGCCCGCTGTGGGTGCTGATCCCGGTGGCGTTGATCCTGATCCCCACGTTCATGGTTCTGAAACAGCCCGATCTGGGCACCTCAATCCTGCTGTTGGCGGCTGGTGGCGGGCTAATGTTTTTGGCTGGAGTCCACTGGGCCTATTTCGCCGCCGTCATCGCCGCTGTAGTCGGCCTGATTGCCACTGTATTCAACAGCCGCGGGACCGAGTGGCAGTTGCTCAAGGATTATCAGTTCCGACGGATCGACACGTTTCTGGACCCGTCTACCGATCCGCTGGGCGCAGGGTATCACATCACCCAGTCCAAGATCGCTTTGGGATCGGGGGGATGGAACGGGCGCGGGTTCATGCAGGGTACGCAGTCGCGTCTGAACTTTTTACCCGAAAAACACACCGACTTCATCTTTACCACGTTGGCCGAAGAGTTCGGCTTTGTCGGTGGCATCACCCTACTGACTCTGTATGGCCTGATCCTGGTGTTCTGCCTAATCACCGCGCTCTCGACAAAAGATCGATTCTCATCACTGGTGACGCTGGGCATCGCACTGAATTTCTTCCTGTTCTTTGCTGTCAACATGTCGATGGTGATGGGCCTTGCCCCGGTGGTGGGAGTGCCGTTGCCGATGGTCAGCTATGGCGGTTCCGCCATGCTGGTTCTGATGGCCGCCTTCGGCATCGTCCAAAGCGCCCATATCCACCGCCCCCGCTGATCCGAAAGGCCCCTTATGCCCGTGAACGTCCTGTTTTCCGCGCGCCCAGCCCAATGGCCGATCTATAAGCCTCTATTGACCAAAGGCCTGACCGAGGCCGGGGTAGACTTTCGCCTGGCAACCGAGTTTGAGCCGGATCAAGTCGACTATATTGTCTATGCCCCAAGCGGTGGGTTATTGGATTTCACCCCATACACCCGGCTGAAGGCTGTGCTTAGCCTGTGGGCCGGGGTAGAAAAAATCGCGGGGAATGCGACCCTGACCGTGCCGCTGGCGCGGATGGTGGATCATGGCCTGACACAAGGCATGACCGAATGGGTGGTGGGCCACGTGCTGCGCCATCACCTCGGCATGGATCGGCACATCACCGTGCAGGATGGTGTCTGGACCCCTGCACCGCCCCCGCTGGCAACCGGACGTCAGGTCTGTGTTCTGGGCCTTGGCGCGTTGGGCGAGGCCGCGGCGCGTGCGCTGGCGGCGCTGAAATTCGATGTCACCGGCTGGAGCCGCACAGCCAAGGATATTCCCGGTATCACCTGCCTGCATGGTCCCGATGGGCTGCGCACAGCCTTGTCGCGGGCCGAGATCGTAGTTTTGCTGTTGCCTGACACTCCCGCCACCGTGAATATATTGAACGCCGACACTCTGGCCCTGCTGCCAAAGGGTGCTTGCATTATCAATCCCGGTCGGGGCCCGTTGATCGACGACGATGCCCTGCTGGCGGCACTGAATGCGGGTCAGGTTGGCCACGCGACGCTGGACGTGTTTCGGGTTGAGCCCCTGCCTGCAGATCACCCCTATTGGGCGCATCCGAACGTGACGGTGACCCCGCATATCGCCTCGGAAACCCGACCCGAAACGGCGGCGCAGGTGATCTGCGAGAACATCCGTCGGGGTGAGGAAGGTGAACCCTTCCTGCACCTCGTTGACCGGTCTCTGGGGTACTAAGCCGCGATCAGACCGCGCCCTTTCAGCAAGGCCTCAACCCCCGGCAACCGACCCCGAAAGGCGAGGTACAGCTCTTCGGCCTCGCGTGAGCCGCCTGTGGACAGGATGTTTTCTTCCAACGCTTTAGCGCGTTCCGGGTCAAAGGCCCCTCCGGCCTCTTCAAACGCGGCAAAGGCATCGGCGTCCATGACCTCGGACCACATATAGCTGTAATAGCCCGCGCTATAGCCATCGCCCGCAAAGACATGCGCGAAATGCGGGGTGGCGTGGCGCATCCCAATGGCTTGCGGCATGCCGATCTGGGACAAAACCTCAGCCTGTTTCGCCATCGGATCAGCCGGGGCATCGCCATCGTGGAACGCCAGATCGACCAGCGCCGAGGCGACATATTCCACCGTCTGAAACCCCTGATCGAAATTGGCGGCCTTGAGCACTTTTTCCAGCATCTCCTGTGGCATCGCTTCGCCGGTTTCGGCGTGGGTGGCAAATTCGGCCAGAACCTCGGGCACTTCCAACCAGTGTTCGTAAAGCTGGCTGGGCAACTCTACAAAGTCCCGCGCCACGCTGGTGCCCGAAATGCTTTCATAGGTCACATCGGACAGCATCTGATGCAGCGCGTGACCGAACTCGTGGAATAGGGTCCGGGCATCGTCGTAAGACAACAACGCAGGATCGCCCTTGGCAAAGTTGCAGACGTTGATCACGACCGGCGCCTGCACTTTGGGGAACTTGGCCTGCGACCGCATCGCACTGCACCATGCCCCTGACCGTTTAGACCCCCGTGCGAAGTAGTCGCCTATGAATACGGCTATATGTTGCCCGTTGCGCGTGACTTCCCACGCGCGGCAATCGGAGTGATAAAGCGGCACATCCAACGGTGCGAATTCAAGCCCGAACAGGCGGTTTGCGCAGGCAAAGGCAGCCTCGATCATCCGATCCAACTGCAGGAAAGGCTTCAACGCGGCCTCATCCAAATCATGCTCGGCCTTGCGGCGTTTCTCGGCATAATAGCGCCAGTCCCACGCTTCCAGCGGGCCGTTGAAGCCGTCCTCCTGCATCATCTGCGTCAGGATTTCAGCATCGGCATCGGCGCGTGACTTGGCGGGGCCCCAAACTTGCATCAGCAGGTCGCGCACCTTGTCAGGCGTGCGGGCCATTTCAGTTTCCAGCTTGAAACCGGCGAAGCTGTCATAGCCCAGCAGCTTGGCGCGTTCTTCGCGCAGTTGCAGGATTTCAGCTGAGATATTGCGATTGTCGGTCTCACCGCCATTGGCACCACGCGCCGCCCAGGCCTGATAGGCCTTTTCCCGCAGGTCGCGCCGAGGCGAGAATTGCAAGAACGGCACAATCAGCGAGCGCGACAGGGTGACCACCGGACCCTTTACTCCCTTTTCCTGCCCCGCACCGCGGGCGGTATCCACCACGAATGCAGGCAACCCCTCAAGATCGTTTTCGGATAGCTCCATGTACCAATCACGTTCGTCGGCCAGAAGGTTTTGCGTGAAAGACGTTCCCAACGAGGCCAGCCGTGCCTTGATGTCCTGCATCCGGGCGTCCTTTTCGCCCTCAAGCGCCGCACCCGCACGGACAAAACCGCGATGGGTCAGCATGAGAACGCGGGCCTGTTCATCCGTCAGGTTCAGATCCTCCTTGCGAGACCACAGATCGGCCAACCGTTGGAAAAGAGCCTTATTCGAAGAAATACCCGAGAAATGCGCCGCAAGTTTGGGCGAGAAGTCTCGTTGCAGTTCCTCTCGTGCCGGGTTGCTGTCTGCCCCTGCGACCGTGAAAAAGACCGACAACACCTTTTCCATCTGCTCTCCAGCAGCTTCCAGCGCTTCGACCGTATTGGCAAAGGTGGGCGCATCGGGGTTGTCGGCAATCGCGTCGATCTCGGCGTTATGCGCCTGCATGGCCTGCTCAAGCGCGGGGACGAAATCGTCGTCTGAGATTGCGTTGAACGGAGCGATTTCAAACGGCGTGTTCCAGTTGGACAGGATCGGGTTGGTCATGCAAATCTCCTTTGCTGGTCAAGCTAGGGAGGCGGGCTGGAATGGTCCAGAGGTGGCGTATCAAATTCCGCGACAATCCAGTTTCGCGCGCCAGAAGCAGGGTGCGTTTTCAGGGGTTCCCGCCCCCGCAGCGCGCATCAAAGATGCGCCTTGGCGGCGTTGGGCCGGACCGCGCGCTGACGCGCGCGGCGGTTGCATCTAGTTTTTGGAACCTGCGCAAATGGGGCAATCTTCCCGGCGTGATAGGGTGATTTTGCGACTTTCACCAAATAGCGCGTCGTAGATCAACATCTCACCGCGCAGAGCTTGCCCAGCCCCGGTGATTACCTTGATCGCCTCAACCGCCATCATCGAGCCTACCACGCCGGGCAACGGGCCAATCACACCAGCCTCGGCGCAGGAGGGGGCCAGACCAGGGGCCGGAGCCTGGGGGAAGATACATTGATAGCAGGGCGCACCATTGGCCGGGTCGAAGACGCTGAGCTGGCCTTCCCATTGTGACAGCGCGCCCGAGATCAGCGGCTTGCCCAGCGCGACAGCAGTACGGTTTGCCAGATAGCGGGTGTCAAAGTTATCGGTGCCATCAAGGATCAGGTCAAAATCGGCAAACAGTTCAGTGGCGATTTCATCCGTCAGGCGTCGGTGATATGGCAGAACAACCACATTGGGGTTCTGCGCCAGCATCGCCTGTTGCGCCGAAAAGACCTTGGGCATGCCGATATCTGCGTCGCGATGGATAACCTGCCGTTGCAGATTGGCGTTTTCGACCTCGTCATCATCAATCACGCCGATAGTCCCCACCCCGGCGGCAGCCAGATATTGCAACGCAGGTGCCCCAAGACCGCCAGCACCGATGACCAGAACCCGCGCCTGTTTCATCTTTTTCTGTCCCGGCCCGCCCAGCTCACGCAGGACGATATGGCGGGCATAGCGCTCAAGTTCGGTCTCAGAAAACTGGTCAGATGGCATTGCGGGCTCCTTGGCTGAGGCTGGCGCGGCGCGGTTTCGCAACCCTTTCAGAACACGTCCGTAAACCAGTACCAGCAGCACCGTACCCGCCGTTATCAGCCACATCGCCGCAGAACCGCCGGTCGCCTGACGCAACGGATGCCCATCAGGCAGCAGCAATTGAGCCGTAATCACACCCAGAAGCAGCACGGCCACCGAAGTCGCGCGGGCCGTTCGCGATACACCAGCCAGATAACCGATGCCCCACAGACCAGCCGCTAAAATCCCGACCAGAAGCATCAGCCGCGCCCGGTCGAGCCGAAACCACCCGCCCCGCGCGCCGTGTCGCTGAGCATATCAACCGCTTCGAACGCGGCTTGTACGACCGGGGCTACGACCAGTTGCGCGATGCGTTCGCCATGGGTGATCTCGAACGCCTCTTGACCTGCGTTCAGGACGATCACACCCAATGGACCGCGATAGTCGCTGTCGATTGTACCGGGCGCATTGGGCAGGGTGATCCCGTGTTTCAGAGCCAGACCCGAGCGGGGGCGCACCTGAACTTCGAACCCCTGCGGAATTTCGATCCTTAGACCAGTGGGCACCAGGGCGCGTTGGCCCGGTTCAAGCGTGATTGACGCACCGCCGGGCAGGTTTGCCCGCACATCCGCACCAGCCGCCCCCGCGGTTTCATAAGACGGCAAAGGTACTGAGGGGTCAGCGCCCTGTTCGCGGATCACACGAATTGCAACCATCACTGTTCCTCTTGTCTAGCTCGTCAAAGCGTCGGCGATCTTGGTCGCCAAACGCTCGGCCACTGCATCTTTGCCCATGCGCGGCCATTCCTCGGCCCCGCCATCCGAAATCAGGATCACCGCATTCTCGGACCCGCCCATGATCCCGGTTGCCGGGCTGACATCATTTGCCACGATCCAGTCACAGCCCTTACGCCCCCGTTTGGCGGTGGCATGTTCGATCACATTGTCCGTCTCGGCGGCAAATCCCACAACCAGCGCCGGGCGACCGGTTTTCATATGCGATACGCGTTTTAGGATGTCGGGATTTTCGGCAAACTCCAGCGCTGGCATCCCATCGCGGCTTTTCTTCAGCTTTTTGTCCGAGGCACTGGCGACCCGCCAATCCGCGACAGCTGCAGCGAACACGCCTGCATCCACCGGCAATGCGGCATTGACGGCGTCCGACATTTGCAGCGCGGTTTCGACCTGCACGACCTGCACCCCTTGGGGCGGCGGAACATCCGCTGGGCCGGTGACAAAGACCACGTCAGCGCCCAGTGCAGCAAGCGCCCGGGCCACCGCCGTACCCTGCGCCCCAGACGAGCGATTGGCGATATAACGCACCGGGTCAATCGGTTCATGCGTCGGCCCCGAGGTCACAAGCACGCGCTTACCGCTAAGCGGGCCCTGACCCAGTTCCGCCTCAATCGCTGCGACGATCTCAAGCGGTTCGGACATACGGCCGGGGCCGTATTCGCCGCATGCCATATCACCCTCGTTTGGGCCGACAAAACGGACGCCGTCCGCCTGTAATTGCTTCAAATTGCGCTGCGTCGCCGGATGGTCCCACATGCGCACATTCATCGCAGGTGCACACAGAACCGGCGTGTCGGTGGCCATCAACAGGGTCGAGGCCAGATCGTTCGCCAGCCCGGTAGCCATCTTTCCCATCAAATCCGCCGTCGCGGGGGCCACAACGATCAAATCCGCCGAGCGCGACAATTGGATATGCCCCATCTCGGCCTCATCTGTTAGATCGAACAGATCGCGATAGGCTTTCTCTCCGGCCAGAGCCGCCACGGACAGGGGTGTCACGAATTCCTCAGCCGCGCGCGTCAACACGGGCGTCACGGCCGCGCCGCGTTCTTGTAGGCGCCGGATCAGGTCCAGCGACTTATAGGCCGCGATCCCACCGCCGATAATCAGCAGAATGCGTTTCGATGCCAGCATGTTGAGCCTTTCCTGTCCCGGTCGGCCCCGACATTAGGCAAGGGGGCCTAACAGTTCCAGCCGTTAATTCGGCTTTTGAAACGCCAGACATGGGTCTTCACGTTCAACGCTGGGGCTGTCGATCACTGCGTCGAAGGTGCCGTTTACCACGCCATCCTCGGATTGACCCAGCACAAAGACCTTCAGCCCCGGGCGCAGTCGGGACAAATAGGTAGGAATGCCACGATCCTTACGCGCATGGCCATTCCCGGTAATCACCGCCACCGGTCCGCCGGTTTCATCGGTGGCGCGCAAGATGGCGCGCGTCAGCACCGCATCGCGCAGGCGCTGAATGGCCACCAGTTGCGGCAAGGCACTTTCTGGGATCGCATCGCAATGGGCGGCCAGTTGATCGGCCTCGCGCGCGGCCTGTTCGTCGGCTGGCAAAGGCACGGTCAGTCCATAACGTGCCGCATCCGCGCCCAAAGCGGTGGCTGCCCCTCGCTCCATCGCCGCACGGGCTGCGGCACGTGGAACCATCGCCCCGTAGACGGGCGCGTCTGACGCTTGAAACACTGGGTAATACATGCTGAGTGGCGGCCAGCCCGATTCAAGCCATTCCAGAATGCGCGCAAGCTCTTCGGGGTTGGATACAGCCTTATCCGCCAGTCGCTGCGCACCTTCTTCGGTTACCATCTCCCACACAACAGCCGAGGGGGTGATGGCCTTCAATGCTTCGGCCTGAATGACATGGTGTTGCGGGTTGTCGTGTATCTCGCCCAAAATGACTACATCCGCCGAGGTCATCGCGGCCAGAATATCATCGGGGATCAAATCTTCGGCCTGGCCGGGCGCGGCCATAACCATCAGTGTACAAACAAGAATCGCAAGCTGTCTCATGCGATGAAGTGTTGCACCTCGCGCGACTGGGCTTCAAGGTTCTTACGCATTTTCACAAAAGCCGCAGCCTCAAGCTGACGCACGCGTTCCTTCGACAGGCCAAGCTCTTGCCCCAGACTTTCCAGCGTGCGGGCAGGATCGCGCAGCTTGCGTTCGCGCACGATAAAGCGTTCGCGGTCGTTCAACGCCTGCATCGCCGTCACCAGCCATTCGCGCAGCTGTTCAGTATCGTGGCTGTTTTCAACCGTCTCGGCAGCTTGCTCGCGTTCATCCTCTAGCGCATCTATCCACTCCCGACCGTCTTCATCGGTCGATTGCACCGCGTTCAGTGAGAAATCCGAGCCCGAAAGGCGCCCTTCCATCATCTCAACATCACGCAAGGGCACGCCGATTTCAGCTGCAATCATCTGGTGCAACTGATGACGGTCCAGATCCATCCCTTCGGTTGCGGCCTCGCGTTCCAAACGCGCCTGAACCCGCCGCATGTTGAAAAACAGGGATTTCTGCGATGAGGTCGACCCAGTGCGCACCATCGACCAGTTGCGCATCACGTAGTCCTGAATGCTCGCCTTGATCCACCAGACCGCATAGGTTGAAAAGCGCACGCCTCGGTCGGGATCAAATTTGTCGGCCGCTTTCATAAGGCCCAATCCGGCCTCTTGAATCAGATCATTCATCGGCGCGCCGTATCGTTTAAACTTGGCCGCCATCGAAATCGCCAGCCGCATGTAGGCCGTGATCAACCGATGCAACGCTTGTTCGTCACGGTCGTCACGCCATGCATAAGCCAGCTTTAATTCAGTTTCTGCGTCCAGCAATTCGGCTTTCATCGCCTGCCGGGACATCGAAAAATCGGTTCCATTATCCAGTGCCATGGAAATCTCCCCTTTTCACAGGCGCGGGCCGGGCTTGCCTTACCGACCTAGGGTCGATACGCAGAACAAAACCGGGTGGATCACCAGAAAGGTAATAATAGTGTATCCGGATTTAACCTTTGTGTTGGGTGGCGCGGCCTCTGGCAAATCCGTTTTTGCCGAGCAACTTGTTGTTTCATCAGGGAAAAACCGCGTTTATCTCGCCACATCACAAGTGTTTGATGATGAGATGCGCGACAAGGTTCAGCGCCATATCGCCCAACGCGGTGCAGGATGGGCGACGATCGAGGCCCCATTTGATCTTGACCCGGCCCTGTCCGATTTGACCCCCGATCATATCTGTCTGATCGACTGCGCCACCATGTGGCTGACCAATCATCTGTTGGCTGAAAACGATCTGGAACAAGCCCAATCTGTGCTGTTGCAGGCCCTTCAATCGTGCCGGGCGCCGGTTATCATCGTCTCGAACGAAGTCGGCCATGGCATCGTCCCGGACAACGCTCTGTCCCGCCGCTTCCGCGAAGCACAGGGTCGGTTGAACATCGCGCTGGCCGCACAGGCCGATCTGGCCGTGCAGGTCACAGCAGGGCTTCCGCTGGTGCTGAAAGGACAATTGCCGTGACCCGGCTGCATCTTGTTCGTCACGGGCCGACCCATGCGAAAACTATGGTCGGGTGGTCCGATCTGCCTGCCGACCTCAGCGATCACGCCGCAATCGCACGGTTGCACGACCATCTGCCAGACAAGGCGCTGGTGGTATCATCTGACTTGCTGCGGGCCACCGATACGGCATCGGCCATTCAGGGTGAACGCCAGCGTCTGCCGCACCATAGAGACCTGCGCGAGATTCACTTCGGCACATGGGAATTGCGCAATTTCAAAGAGATTGAGGCCGAAAACCCCGATCTGGCCTTTGCGTATTGGGACAATCCCGGCGACGTGCGCCCGCCCAAAGGTGAAAGCTGGAACGAGGTTTGCGCCCGCGTCGATGCCGTGATCGACCAGTTGATTGTCGATCACACGGGCCACGACCTGATCATCGTGGCCCATTTCGGCGTGATCCTGACGCAGGTGCAGCGCGCCCTTGGCGTTGACGCACAAGAGGCGTTCAGCCATCGCATCGACAACCTCTCGGTCACCGACATTACTCATCACGGCGATCGCTGGTCGGTTGGGCAGATCAATCACTGTCCGTGATCACACCCCGCACAAATCACTGATTTACTGAACGATCGCGGCGCGCCATCGTAGTCGTATGACCTATGATTTATTTATCGGAGACCGCCTGTTTTCCAGCTGGTCCTTGCGCGGTTGGCTGATGCTGGAAAAGTTCGGCCTGCCCTACCGAAACCACATGATCGGTCTCTATTCCGGCACCATGGCCGAGGATATGAAGCCACTGGCTCCGGCGCGCCTCGTCCCTGCCCTGCGCCTGCCGGATGGGACCATAGTGGGCGAAAGCCTTGCCATGGCCGAGACCTTGGCCGAACGGCATCCAGAGGCCGGGATGTGGCCCGAAGACGTGGCCGCCCGCGCAACGGCCCGGTGGCTATGCGCCGAAATGACTGCCGGGTTCGCCGCGTTGCGCGCGGAATGTTCGATGCAGCTGTTGCACTGCTGGCAGGGATTTGATCCATCGCCTGAAACGCTGGTTGATCTGGACCGGATCGAAACCCTCTGGGCACATGCCCGCACTATATCCGGTGCAGACTCCGGGCCGCTTTTCGGCAGGTATTCTCTGGTGGATGTATTTTACACCCCCGTGGCCGCGCGGATCATTGGCTATGGTTTGCCTGTGTCCGTGGCTAACCGGGAATATTGCCTGGAATTGCTATCCGACCCTTCGGTCCGACAATGGCGCGCAATGGGATTGACCGTGACCTATGATCCGTTCCCCTACGCATTCGACCTGCCGTCACAGGCATGGCCCATCGGCGCGCAAACCGATGCCCAATCTGTAGATAACGGACCATCGATCAACGATATCTGTCCTTATTCCGGCAAAGCGGTCACCCATTTTCTGGAACTGGACGGTCAGCGCTGGGGATTCTGTAACCAATTCTGCCGCGACAAAACGGTTGCGGACCCCGGTGCCTGGCCAAAATTCTTAGCAATGACCGACACCGTTAACCATTCGTAAACCGCATCCATGGCAGCAACGACCTGTTAACCAAACAGGTCGTTCATGGTCGCCCGTTCTCATACCGTCGCTTTCCAAGGGGTTGATGCCCGCCCGGTCGAGGTGCAATGCGCCGTCTCGCCGGGCCTGCCCGCTTTTTCCATCGTAGGCCTGCCCGACAAGGCCGTGTCCGAGGCCCGCGACCGCGTCCGTAGCGCGCTGAGTTCGATGGCCATCGCGCTGCCTTCGAAGCGGATCACCATCAACCTGTCTCCCGCTGACCTGCCCAAAGAAGGCAGCCATTTCGACCTGCCCATCGCCGTCGCGCTGCTTTCGGCGTTGGAAATCATCCCGCCTGACGCCGCCGAAGGCGCGGTTTCGCTGGGCGAGCTGTCTCTGGACGGCTCTCTGGTTCCGGTCGTCGGTGCGCTGCCGGCCGCCATGACCGCCGCAGCCGAGGATCGCGCGTTGCTGTGCCCCCGAGCCTCCAGCGCCGAGGCGGCTTGGGTGGATGCCACACAGGTCATCGGCGCGGGATCACTCGGCGATGTCGTACGCCATTTTTCGGGACAGTCGCCCTTGCCTGCGGCCCAACCCGGCGAAGTGAACTTGGCTCCCAGCGCCCGCGATCTACGCGATGTAAAAGGGCAGGAACGGGCCAAGCGCGCGCTGGAGATCGCCGCCGCAGGCCGCCACCACCTGATCATGATCGGCACACCCGGATCGGGTAAATCCATGCTCGCCGCGCGCCTGCTCGGTATTCTGCCGCCTCTGACCCCGACCGAGGCACTGGAAACTTCGATGATCCAATCTCTGTGCGGGTTGCTGGACGAAGGCGGCATCAGCCGCAGCCGTCCCTTTCGCGAACCCCACCATACCGCCTCTATGGCGGCGATCGTTGGGGGTGGCAAGGGCGCCAAGCCGGGCGAGATTTCCTTGGCTCATAATGGCGTTCTGTTCTTGGACGAATTTCCCGAATTCCCGCGCACCGTGCTGGAAACCCTACGCCAACCTATCGAGACTGGCGAGGTTATGGTCGCGCGCGCAAATGCCCATGTGAAATACCCCTGCCGGTTCATGCTGGTGGCTGCAGCCAACCCCTGCAAATGTGGATATCTGACCGATCCCGCCCGCGCCTGTTCTCGCGCGCCTGTCTGCGGAGAGGACTATCTGGGCCGCATATCAGGCCCGCTGATGGATCGGTTTGATCTGCGGATCGAGGTGCCCCCAGTCGGGTTCACCGATCTGGACCTGCCACCTTCCGGCGACAGTTCGGCGACAGTTGCAGCGCGCGTCGACCAGGCCCGCGCCATTCAGGCCGAACGGTTCCAGGACACGCCCGCTACGCGGCAGAATGCCGATGTTGAAGGTTCGATACTGGAAGAAATTGCCGCGCCGGATGCCGAAGGCAAAGAGTTGCTGTTGAAGGCCGCTGAACGGTTCGGCCTGTCGGCGCGCGCCTTTCACCGTATTTTACGGGTCGCGCGCACGATTGCAGATCTCGATGGCACACCAGATGTCCGGCGCCCTCACGTGGCCGAGGCGCTGAGCTTTCGCATCAGCGCCAAGGTTGCCTCTTAAAGCTTGGCTTCAATGGCCTGCCAGATTTTTTCGGCGATGTTCACATCGTCGAAGCGCTCAAGCTCCTGAATGCCGGTGGGCGAGGTCACGTTGATTTCGGTCAGATAGTCTCCGATCACGTCGATCCCTACGAAAATCTGGCCTTTTTCTTTCAGCAACGGGCCAATCGCCGCGCAAACCTCCCGGTCACGCTCGGACAAGCCGATCTTTTCGGGCCGCCCCCCCACATGCATGTTTGACCGCGTCTCACCCTTCGCCGGAACACGATTGATCGCGCCCACGGCTTCGCCATCCACAAGGATCACGCGCTTGTCGCCGTTGCTGACATCGGGCAGGAATTTCTGCACGATCAACGGCTCGCGCGAGAAGCCTGTAAACAGCTCGTGCAGAGAGGTCAGGTTGCGGTCATTCGCATCCAGCCGGAACACGCCCGCGCCACCGTTGCCATAGAGCGGCTTCAGAATGACATCGCCGTGCTTTTCCTTGAACGCTTTGATGGTTTGCAGATCACGCGCGATCGTGGTTGGCGGGGTCAGGTTAGGGAAATCCAGAACCAGCAGCTTTTCGGGGTAATTCCGCACCCAAAACGGATCATTGACCACCAACACCTGCCCTTTGAGACGATCCAGCAGATGAGTCGAGGTGATATAATGCATATCGAACGGAGGGTCCTGGCGCAGCCAGATCACGTCGAACTCGGCCAAATCCACCTCGCGTTCCGGGCCCAGCTCGGCCGGGTTGCCTGCCACACGCTGCACTTTCATGTCCTGACCGCGCGCGGTGATCCGCCCCTCTTGATAGGCCAACTGGTCCGGGCTGTAGAAAAACAGCATATGCCCGCGCGCCTGTGCTTCTTCGGCCAGACGGAATGAGCTGTCTGCGTTGATATCCACGGCCCCGATCGGGTCCATCTGAAAGGCGATTTTCATGGCGTGTCCCTCAGTTTCACGCCAGATACATGGCCCAGAGGGGCCGAGGGTTCAATGGGTGTCAGGCCTGACCAAACGCGTTTTCGATGATTTGAACAGCCCCCGTGGCATCCACCAACGCCGCATCAAACCGAACATTTGTCAGCTGCCCGCCCGGTTCCGTTTCCAGAAATTGCGCTGCTGAAGTAAAAATCCGGTCAATCTGCCGCTGGCTAATCCGCGCCGCGGCCATGTCGAAACTGGTGCTTTTCTTGACTTCGATGAACACAAGCCCGTCACTGCCCCGGGCGATCAGATCGATCTCACCGCCTGCGCCGCGCCAGCGATGATGCGCGATTTTGAAACCCCTACGTTCATAGTCGGCTGCGACCTGCAACTCTGCCGCCTGTCCGGCATGGTAGGAAACCGAACTTCGGACAGATCGCGAGGTCATGTCATCCCTTTCCCAATTTCAACGCCTTTTGATAAATCGGACGGCGCGGTAGTTTGTACATCTGCGACACCAGATCCGCCGCATCACGCACCGAATGGGTTTCCAAGGCGCGTGTCAAAGCCTCTTCTATGTCGGATTCGTTAACAGATTCCGAATGACCCCTGTCGACCAGAAGAACAATTTCACCTTTGACCGTCTGTCCTTGCAGGGCAGTAGCCAGTTCACCCAATGAGCCGCGCCGGATCTCTTCGAACTTTTTCGTCAACTCACGGCACATCGCGGCCTGGCGATCTCCACCCAACACCTCGGCCAAATCCGACAAGCAAGCCGCCACGCGCTTGGGTGATTCGTAAAACACCAGCGTGCCGGGAATGTCGCGCAACGCCTCGATCCGCGTCCGGCGCGCGCCGGTTGCGTTGGGCAAGAAACCCGCGAAAAAGAACGCGTCCGTCGGCAACCCCGCCAGCGTCAGGGCCATCAATGCCGCCGACGGCCCCGGCGCGCAGGTCACCATATGCCCGGCCTCGGCCGCCTGCCGCCCCAGATCATAACCCGGATCGGCAATCAGCGGCATTCCGGCCTCGGACGCATAAGCAACCGATTTCCCTTCGGCCAGAGCATCCAGAATTTTGCCACGTGCCCCCGCGCCGCTGTGGTCGTGATAAGCCAGAATGCGCCGCCCTTCGAGCGGGACGCCATGAATCTCCATTAACCGCCGCAGGCTGCGAGTGTCTTCGGCGGCAATCACATCAGCCGAGGCCAGCACGTCCAGCGCCCTGAGCGTGATATCGCGCGCTGTTCCAATCGGAGTGGCAACAAAATACAGGCCGGTGCCCAATCTGACTTTTTGGAAATTCAAAGCTGGACCCTCACAGCGTGACGTTTATTATCGCGACCCAATAGATTGGCGGCATCTCAAGCCGCCGGGACAGGGAGTTTTCATTCAGATGTTTACCGTTTGCAAGCCCGTTCGCAAACTGGCGCGCACCGCCGCCGTACTGGCAACCGCCGCATTTCTGGCCGCCTGTGACGTCAGCACCATCGGCGGAGGTCCGTCGATCGACACGTCAGACCCCGTGCCTGTTGCCCTACTGGTTCCCGCGGGATCGGGGCAGGCCGGTGATGCGGCGCTGGCACGTAGCCTGGAAAACGCCGCCCGACTGGCCATGTCAGATCTGCAGAATGTTCAGATTGATCTGCGCGTTTATGACACGCGGGGCAGTTCAAATACGGCCGCTGCGGTTGCGCAACAGGCGGTGGCGGACGGGGCGAAAATCATACTCGGTCCGGTCTATGCGCAGGCTGCAAACTCTGCAGGCATTGCGGCGCTGAGCAGCAACGTCAACGTGTTGTCCTTCTCGAACAACACCAGCATTGCAGGCGGCAATGTTTTCGTGCTTGGACCAACTTTCGACAATACAGCCAACCGCCTTGTCAGTTTTGCTGGGTCGCAAGGCAAATCAAACATGGTCATCGTTCACAGCAACGATGCTGCGGGCCAGTTGGGTCAAACCGCCATTGCCAACGCGCTTGCCGGCAGCCGCGTGAACAATGCAGGATCGGTGGGGTATGACCGTTCGCAGCAGGGCGTCATCAACTCGGTTCCCTCAGTCAAAGCAACAGTAGATGCGTCTGGCGCGGATTCGCTGTTCTTAACGGCAACCACAGCCGGCGCGCTGCCGCTTTTCACTCAGCTACTGCCTGAGGCGGGCGTTTCCACAACAAGCACGCAGTTTATCGGACTGACACGCTGGGACATCCCGCCGCAAACACTGGACCTGCCAGGCGTACAAGGTGGCTGGTTTGCGCTGCCGGACCCATCGAAGGCGCAGGCATACCGACAACGGTATAACAATACCTATGGCGAGGCCCCGCACCCGATCAGTGGATTGGCCTATGACGGCATCGCCGCAATCGCCGCACTTGTCAGCCAGGGTAAATCCAACGCTCTGACCGCTTCGGCGCTGACGCAAAACGCCGGTTTCCAGGGGGTTGGCGGTATCTTCCGCCTGCGGCCGAACGGTACGAATGAACGCGGTCTGGCTGTCGCCACGATCCAAAATAAACAGGTAGTAGTGATTGACCCTGCCCCACAAAGCTTCACAGGCGCCGGTTTCTGAGCAAACGGGTTTGAAGCTCACCCCCAGGGGTGAGCTGATCTGCCCGGCGGATGAAATTTTCGACAGCGCCGCCGTCATGGCACAGCTGTCGGAGGCCTTTGACAAGACCTCGGACAACGCAGCGCGGCGCAATGAGACCGTTCGCATCTTGCGTGATGCCCAGAAAGGCGGGCGCCAGGCCATTGCCGATGCCTTTGCCGAACGCCCGTTTGATGCACGGCCGCTGACCCATTCCTACACCTATCTGACCGATGGGCTGGTCTGTACCGCCATGAAGGTATCCAGCGAGGATCTGCACCCTCTGGCCACCCCGACACAGGGGGAAAGGATCGCAGTGCTGGCGGTGGGCGGCTATGGGCGCGGGGAAATGGCACCGTCCTCTGATGTCGACCTGCTGTTCCTGACGCCCTACAAAATCACCGCCTGGGCCGAGAGCGTGATTGAATCCATGCTGTATATCCTGTGGGATTTGCGGCTGAAGGTTGGCCATTCGTCCCGCACGATCAAGGAT
This sequence comes from Ruegeria sp. BB1, assembly GCF_056539465.1. Lineage (NCBI taxonomy): Bacteria > Pseudomonadati > Pseudomonadota > Alphaproteobacteria > Rhodobacterales > Roseobacteraceae > Ruegeria > Ruegeria sp. BB1. The sequence goes on along the minus strand of NZ_JBQFVB010000005.1, from coordinate 156,091 downwards.
TGCCTGCGGCTTGGGGCCGAGGATTTCACCATCCGAACCTCGATGCTGGAACAGCGCTATCTAGCGGGGGACAGCAAACTGGCCGCCGAGCTGGACAACCGCCTGAAGGCTGACCTGTTCAAAGGCAGCGAGCGAGAGTTCATCGAAGCCAAATTGCAGGAACGCGATGAGCGTCACCAAAAACAGGGTGAGCGCTATATGGTCGAGCCCAATGTCAAAGAAGGCAAAGGCGGGCTGCGTGATCTGCAATCGCTCTACTGGATCGCGAAATACATCTATGGCGTTCAGGATGTGGCTGAACTGGTGCCTCTGGGCCTGTTCACACCCGAAGAGTTTAAAACATTCGTAAAGGCCGAGGATTTCCTGTGGGCCGTCCGTTCGCATCTGCATCTGATCACCAGGCGCCCGACCGAACAACTGACCTTTGACCTGCAAGTCGAGGTGGCCGACCGGATGGGTTATGAAGACCGGGCCGGGCGCCGCGCGGTCGAAGTGTTCATGCAGCGCTATTTCCGCGAGGCCACTTATGTCGGGGAATTGACGCGTATTTTCCTGACCAAGCTGGAAGCCTCGCATATGAAAGGTGAGGCCCTGCTTGAACGCATCTTCCGTCGCCGACCACGGGTCAAGGCGGGCTATAGGGTAGTGCATGGTCGTCTGGACGTTGCCGATCCCGAGAAATTCCTTGCCGACAAGGTGAACCTACTGCGTCTGTTCGAAGAAGGTTTGCGCACCGGCATGCTGATCCACCCAGACGCGATGCGGTTGGTGACCGCGAACCTGGACCTGATCGACGAAGATATGCGCGAAAACCGCGAGGCGCGGCGCATCTTCCTTGATCTGATGCTGAAACACGGCAACCCCGAACGCGCCCTGCGGCGGATGAACGAACTGGGGGTGCTGTCCGCCTTTCTGCCCGAGTTCGAGCCCATCGTGGCGATGATGCAGTTCAACATGTATCACAGCTATACGGTGGACGAGCACACCATCCAATGTATCGTCAACCTCGCCCAGATCGAACGCGGAGAACTAATTGAACCTCTGCCGCTGGTGTCGTCCATTCTGAAAGGCGGTGTGAACCGCAAGGTGCTGTATGTTGCGTTGTTGTTGCATGACATCGCCAAGGGACGACCCGAAGATCACTCGATCCTCGGCGCGCAAATCGCCCGTAAGGTTGCGCCCCGGCTTGGGCTGAACAAGGCGGACTCGGAAACCGTGGAATGGCTGGTGCGGTATCACTTGTTGATGTCGGACATGGCGCAAAAGCGCGACATCTCAGACCCGCGCACTGTGCGCGATTTTGCCAAAGCGGTGAAAACGGTCAAACGGCTGGACCTGCTGACGGTTCTGACAGTCTGCGATATTCGCGGGGTCGGGCCGAACACGTGGAACAACTGGAAAGCCACCCTTTTGCGCGCCCTGCACGCCGAAACCAAGCGCGCGCTTGAAACCGGGATGGAGGACCTCAACCGCGCCAATCGCGGGACCGAGGCCAAAAAAGCCCTGCGTGCCGCGTTGTCGAATTGGTCCAAGGCGGACCTAAAGGTCGAAACCGGGCGGCACTATGCGCCGTACTGGCAGGGCCTGAACCTGCACACCCAAGTCGAGTTTGCCGAGATGCTGCGGGCGCTGGAACACAGCGGTGATCCGGGTGAGGTAGAAATCCGCATGCAACCGGACGAAGACCGGGACGCCACGCGGGCCTGTTTCGCAATGGGCGATCACCCCGGTATCTTTGCGCGAATTGCGGGTGCTCTGGCGCTGGTCGGGGCCAACGTGGTGGATGCGCGCAGCTACACCACCAAAGACGGTTATGTAACCGATGCCTTCTGGATTCAGGACACCGAAGGCCACCCGTTCGAGGCCAGCCGCCTGCCACGCCTGGCCCAGATGATCCGAAAGACACTCAAGGGTGAGGTTGTTGCCCGCGATGCGCTGAAATCGCGCGACAAGATCAAGAAACGCGAACGCGCCTTCAACGTGCCGACCCATATCACCTTTGATAATGATGGGTCCGAGATTTATACGATCATCGAGGTCGATACCCGCGACCGTCCGGGTCTGCTCTATGACCTGACCCGAACGTTGGCCGCGGCCAATGTCTATATCGCCAACGCAGTGATCGCGACCTATGGCGAACAGGTGGTCGACACCTTTTACGTCAAGGACATGTTTGGTCTAAAATACCATGCAGAAGGCAAACAGCGCACGCTTGAAACCAAACTTCGCAAAGCCATCACCGAAGGCGCCGAGCGCGCGGCCTCATGAAGCAGATCCGGTTGTTTTCAGGCCTGTTCACGGTCGGGTTCTGGACGCTAGCCAGCCGGATTCTGGGCTTTTTGCGGGAAATACTGCTGACGGCTTATATCGGTCCAGGTCCGGTGATGGATGCTTTTGTCGCGGCCTTCCGTCTGCCAAACATGTTCCGCCGTTTCTTTGCCGAAGGCGCGTTCAACGCGGCCTTTGTGCCGATGTTTTCCAAGCGGCTGGAAGGAGAGGAAAACGCCCAAGGCTTTGCGCAGGACGCCTTCAATCTGTTGGCCGTGGCGGTGCTGGCGCTGGTCGGGCTGGCAATGTTGTTCATGCCCGCGCTGGTCTGGATCACGGCCGAGGGGTTTCACGGTGATGAACGGTTCGATCTGGCCGTGGACTATGGTTATGTGGTGTTCCCTTACATCCTGTTCATGTCGCTGGCGGCGCTGTTCTCGGGTGTTTTGAACGCCACGGGTCGCTTTGCCGCCGCCGCCGCCGCACCCGTATTGCTGAACATCTTTGCCTGCACGGCCCTGATCGCCGGGGCAGCCGCTGGAGGCGAGGTAATCCGTTGGCTGATCGCCGTCATTCCCGTGGCCGGGGTCGCACAGCTGGCGCTGGTCTGGGTGGCGACCGAGCGTGCAGGCATTCGCATCCGGCCCGGCCTGCCGAAGCTCAGCCCCGAGATGCGCCGCATGGTGCGCATCGCCGTTCCGGCGGCACTGGCAATGGGCGTCACTCAGATCAATCTGGTGGTGGGGCAATTGGTAGCCTCGAAAACCGAAAAGGCGATCAGTTGGCTGTTCGCGGCTGACCGGTTGTATCAACTGCCGCTGGGCGTGGTGGGCATTGCCGTCGGCATCGTGCTACTGCCCGATCTGTCCCGCCGCCTGCGAGCCGGGGACAAGGACGGCGCCCGCAACGCGTTTTCCCGCGCGGGTGAGTTCACGCTGTTGCTGACCATACCGTCGACCGTGGCGTTTGTGATCCTGCCAAACCCGATGGTCTCGGTCCTGTTCGAACGTGGCCAATTCAGCGCCGAGGACACCGCCGCTACAGCGCTGGCAGTGGCAATTTACGGAATCGGCCTTCCTGCCTTTATGCTGCAAAAGCTGCTGCAACCGCTGTATTTCGCACGTGAGGATACGCGGTCCCCGTTCCGCTATGCAGTGGTTGCAATGGTCGTGAATGCCGGGCTGGCCTTTGGTCTCTATCCGCTGGTGGGTTGGATCGCACCGGCCATTGCGGCGTCGGCTGCCGGGTGGGCTATGGTCGGTCTGCTGATCCTCGGCGCGCGACGCATGGGTGAAGAGGCGCGGTTCGACGACCGCTTCAAACACCGGGCATGGCGCATCGTGGCCGCGTCGCTGGGGATGGGTGTCGTTCTATACGCCGCCATTCACCTGTTCGGCTGGGCGTTCGAGCTGTCCGGCTGGCGTTATCTGGCGCTGATCATCCTGATCAAGATTGCCGCGGCCACCTATTTCTTCCTAGGCCACCTGTTTGGCGCCTTCGAGGTGTCAGAGTTCCGCAAAGCCTTGCGTCGGTCGTGATCAGTCGCGGCGAATGCGCCGCACGATCCGCGCCCAGCCACCCGGGGCAAGCAGGAACGAAAGGCCAAAGCCTGTGGCAAACCCGCCCAAATCAGCCACCCAGTCGGACGTACCGCCGAACAGCAGGCCGAACACCAGTTGAATCCCCATCAGGGCCGCGATCAAACCAAAGGCGCGGTGCTGGTTTTCGCCAACCAATGACAGTTTGCGCCACAGCAACCACGTGAATGCGCCGATCAGGCCATAGACAGGCGGGAACCCTCCGACCAGCGGGTATTGGGGGTCCAGCAGCAGTGCATAGGCCAGTGCCCCGCCCACGCCAGACAGCACGAAGATCACCAACATCTGAAACCCGCCAAAGACCTCGGCCACCATCTTGCCCATGGCCAACAGGAAGACGCAGACAAAAACGGCCTGCGTGAAAGAGCCCGACACGAAGGGGTAGGTCACGAAACGCATGACATGTTCGAACGGCCAGCGCCCGTTCTCGACCATCCAATCAAAGATATCAGGCGAAAACGAATAGCTCTGCAGCGCATCCAGCCGCCATCCCACCGCCGACGGACCGCCGATCAGCCCGCGTGTTCCCAGGGTAAAGGCCAGTTCCACCCCCATAATGAACAGCACCAAGGCCACCACAACGGGCGGCAAAGGGTTCACGGCGGGTGTATAATTCTCACTGCTCATTGGGCTGGCCTTTCGCGGCGGTTGACGTCCCTTGGCCTCATGGGTAAGCGACGGGGGCTGATTTTTCCAGACGGGAGTTCCCTTCGATGACCGAGACCCAGTTCACACCGCGCGTGTTTTCCGGCATCCAGCCGTCGGGAAACCTGCATCTTGGCAACTATCTGGGTGCGCTCAAGCGGTTTGTGGATATGCAGCAGCCGGACATGGAGACCATCTATTGCATGGTCGATCTGCACGCGATCACCGTCTGGCAGGACCCCAAGGAACTGGCCCATTCGACGCGCGAACTGTGCGCTGGTTTCATCGCTGCCGGTCTCGACCCGGATAAATCGATACTGTTCAACCAAAGCCAGGTGCCTGAGCATGCGCAATTGGCGTGGATCTTCAACTGCGTCGCCCGCATGGGCTGGATGCAGCGGATGACTCAATGGAAAGACAAGGCCGGAAAAAACCAGCAAAACGCCTCGTTGGGTCTGTTCGCCTATCCGTCGCTGATGGCCGCCGACATCCTGACCTATCACGCAACACATGTGCCGGTTGGCGACGACCAGAAACAGCATCTTGAGCTGACGCGCGATATCGCGATCAAGTTTAACCATGATTACGGCGTCGATTTCTTTCCGATCACCGAACCTGTGATCGAAGGGGCCGCGACCCGTGTCATGAGCCTGCGCGACGGGTCCAAAAAGATGTCCAAGTCCGACCCCTCGGACATGAGCCGCATCAACATGACGGACGACGCCGACACGATCGCCAAGAAGATTCGCAAAGCCAAGACCGACCCGGATGCGCTGCCATCCGAGATCGATGGTCTGGAAGACCGCCCCGAGGCGCGCAATCTGGTGAACATCTATGCCGCGCTCAGCGATCAGACGGTCGATCAGGTGCTGGCCGATGTTGGCGGTAAACAGTTCGGTGAATTCAAACCGATGCTAGCAGAACTGGCGGTGGAAAAACTGGCACCGATTTCGTCCGAAATGGCCCGCCTGATGGGCGAAGAAGCCGAGATTGACCGGATTCTGGGCAAAGGCGCGGAAAAGGCCCGCGCGATTGCCGCGCCGATCCTGCAGCAGACTTACGAAATTGTGGGCATGGTCAGCTCAAAACAAGGCTGATTGCGCTGGACGTTACCGCAGCGCCTTCCTAGGTTTGCGCAAAGCGTGGGAGGGCGTCATGGCAGTCGGCAAGAACATCCGCACCTATTTCGAAAGTCAATGGCATGACGGGGATGCCCCGATCATGCGCGCGGCCGATCACGGTGCTTGGCTGGGATCGTCAGTCTTCGACGGTGCGCGCTATTTCGACGGCATGGCCCCGGATCTTGAGGCACATTGTGCCCGCGTGAATCGCTCAGCCGAGGCACTGATGCTGACCCCGTTCGTCTCAACCCAACAGATGGTCGAGATCATCCGAGAGGGGTTGGCTTCTTACGGACCGGACTCAGCCGTCTATATTCGCCCGATGTATTGGGGCATCGACGGCGACGCGACCGCGATTGTCCCACAGAAAAACAGCACTGGTTTTGCCATCTGCCTAGAAGAGATTCCGATGGCGCCCGAGACCGCCTCGGTCACGCTGGGTACCACAAAATTCCGCCGTCCGGTTCTGGAATCGTCGGTGGTGAATGCCAAGGCCGGGTGCCTGTACCCCAACAATGCGCGCATGCTGCAGGAGGTTCGCGGCAAGGGGTTCTCGAATGCGCTGGTCGCGGACGCACTGGGCCACGTGGCCGAGACCGCAACCGCCAACATCTTCATGGTCCGTGACGGAGAGGTGTTTACCCCAACCCCCAACGGCACCTTCCTGGCTGGCATCACCCGCGCGCGTCACATTGAAAACCTGCGCGCCGACGGGACGGTCGTTCACGAAGCTATCCTTGGCTTTGACGATTTCCACAAGGCGGATGAGGTCTTTATGACCGGCAACATGAACAAGATCACCCCGGTGACCGCGCTGCAGGACACGCAGTATCAAATCGGCCCCATAGCCCGCCGTGCGCGCGAGCTGTATTGGGACTGGGCACTAAGCACCCGCTAACCAGCCGCTTATTGCCAGCACGCAAATGGTCGGGCATGATCGCCTGAAATATACGAGGACACTTCATGCGCAAATTCTTGGTCGTTCTGGATGACAGTCGCGAATGCCTGAACGCGATGCGTTTTGCCGCTATGCGCGCAGCCCACACCGGCGGTGGCGTTACAATCCTATCGGTCATTCCGCCGGATGAGTTCAACCATTGGATCGGCGTGGCCGAGGTAATGCGCGAGGAAGCACGCGAGCGTATTCACGCCCATTACGAGGTGTTCGCCAAGTGGATGCGCGACAAGCAAAACATCGACCCCGAACTGGCCATCCGCGAAGGTGAGCCGGTCGCCGAGATCATCGAACATGTGCAATCAGACCCCGAGATCGGGGTGCTGGTGCTAGGCGCAGGCGTTGAAAAGAAAGGCCCCGGGCCGCTGGTGACGCAACTGACCAAGAATTCGGGCAACCTGCCAATTCCGATCACCATCGTTCCTGGTGATCTGAGCAAGGAAAAGCTGGAAGAAATCACCTAAAAGGGCACCCATGCAGCGTAGCATCCAGTTCTGGTTCGAATTCGCATCCACATACTCTTACCTAAGTGCGATGCGAATCGAGGATCTGGCTGCGCAGAACGGGGTGTCAGTTGAATGGCATCCCTTTTTGCTTGGTCCGATTTTCGCCGCGCAGGGCTGGGACAATTCCCCGTTCAATATCTATCCCGCCAAAGGGCGCTATATGTGGCGCGATATGGAGAGGTTGTCGGCCCGTCGGGGGTTGCGATTTGCCCGGCCTGACCCCTTTCCCCAAAATGGTCTGAAGGCTGCGCGGCTAGTGATGACGATTGAAACCCACCCTCAACGGGCTGCCTTTGTTCGGGCCGTCTATGCCGCCGAATTCGTTGATGGCCTCAATATCTCGGACGACAAGGTGCTGATCGACTGCCTGTCCCAAGCCAGCCTGCCCCCAGAAACGCTGGCCGGTTGTCAAGACCCGGATATCAAGGCGGCCTTGATCCAACAGACTCAGACCGCGCAGGCCAAGGGGATTTTCGGGGCGCCAAGCTTTCTAGTGGGGGATGAACTGTTCTGGGGCGATGATCGGCTGGATGCGGCGATGCAACTGGCGGCAGAAATTTAGAATGGTTCCAAATCTTGACTTCCCCGGCCCGGACCCGCATATCAAGTACAACTGAAACGGAGCCGTGACATGTTCATCCAGACCGAATCCACGCCGAACCCTGCAACGCTGAAATTCCTGCCCGGTCAGCCGGTGCTGGAAGCGGGCACTGCAGACTTTCCTTCGGCGGAAGCCGGGGAAAAATCGCCCTTGGCGAAACGGATTTTTGCAGTGTCTGGTGTCACCGGCGTGTTCTTTGGCAATGATTTCGTCACCGTGACCAAATCGGATGACGTTCAGTGGGATCACATCAAACCGGCCATTCTGGGCGCTGTGATGGAGCATTTTCAGTCCGGTCAGCCGGTATTGGGTGAAGATGCTGTCGATGGGTCAGGTCACGCAGAACATTTCGGCGAGGATGCCGAAGTGGTCAATCAGATCAAGGACCTGCTGGATACGCGCGTGCGCCCGGCGGTGGCCCAGGATGGGGGTGACATCACGTTCCACGGATTCGACCGGGGCGTTGTTTACCTGCACATGCAAGGCGCTTGCGCGGGCTGCCCGTCCTCGACCCTGACGCTGAAAATGGGAATTGAGAACCTGCTGCGCCACTACATCCCGGAAGTGACCGAGGTTCGCCCCGTTGCCGTCTGACCCGATCATTTTGGCATTTGACACATCGGCCGCGCATTGCGCGGCCGCTTTGCTACATGGCGACACGATTGTCGCTTCGCGCGTTGAGCCCATGTCACGCGGGCAGGCAGAACGGTTGATGCCGCTGTTAGAAGAGATTCTGGCCGAGGCGGATTGCACGTGGCGCGATCTGACCGCCATTGGAGTCGGGATCGGGCCGGGGAATTTTACCGGCATCCGTATCTCGGTTTCGGCTGCGCGGGGATTGGCGTTGGGACTTGGTATCCCGGCTGTTGGAGTTACCGGTTTTGATGCCTTGGCCGAAATCGGGGATGGGATTCCCGCGATCCGCGCACCCCGCGAGCAAGTCTATGTCGCGCTGCCCGGTCAGGACCCCGCACTGATGGCGCAGGAACAGGCAGAATCACTTGGAAACCTGATTCTGAATGATGACGCCGATGTGCTGGTCAACGCCCTTGCCCGGCTGACAGCGCAAAGATGGTCCACCACGACCCAGCCCCCTGCCCCGTTATATGTGCGCCCGGCTGATGCGGCCCCGTCAAAGGACTCACCACCGGTTCTGCTGGACGGATGACCCCGCAAGAATTGGCTCATACCCATACGGCAGCCTTCACGCAGTCGCGCCCTTGGACGGAATCAGAATTTTCTGATCTTCTGACCAATCGGTTCACGCATGTCATTGGTAACGCTTACTGTTTTGCCCTGTTTCAAGTCACTGCAGGTGAAGCTGAACTGCTGACAATCGCCACCCACCCCAATCGTCAGCGCCAAGGTCTTGCCCTGCGCCTTATGCAGGAATGGCACGCAAAAGCCAAAGCGTTGGGCGCAACCCGTGCCTTTCTGGACGTTGCGGCAGACAATCACCCGGCTATCGCGTTGTACCAGCGCTGTGGATACACAACCTGCGGCCTGCGCAAGGGTTACTATCTGCGCGAAAAAGCTGAGAAAATCGACGCCGTTGTCATGGTCAGCGCCCTGACCTGACCGGCGCCTCCTAATTTTTTCGACCATTTGGTCAAGAATCAGTTGACCGCACCGGTTGCAAACGCCCTTAATTCCCGCCATCACAACAGTTATGCTCGCTCACAGTGAGTAATCGGGGCTATCTTGACCCCGACCAACAATAACAAACGGGAGTATGAAATGACCCTGATGAAATCCTTGATGGGCGCTGCCGCCGCCGTCGCGTTGACCGCGGGTGCGGCCCTGGCTGAACCAGCCCTGATCTTCGACCTGGGTGGCAAGTTTGACAAATCGTTCAACGAAGCAGCCCATAATGGGGCATCACGTTGGGCGGAACAGACCGGTAAGACTTATCGCGAAATCGAACTGCAGTCTGAAGCCCAGCGTGAACAAGCCCTGCGTCGTTTTGCCGAAGCTGGCCTGAACCCAATCATCACCATGGGTTTCGCAATGGCTGATCCGCTGGCGGCTGTCGCGGGCGACTATCCCGACACCAAATTCGTTGCAGTTGATGTGAATTGGCTAGATGCTCCAAACGTGCGTCAGATCGGCTTTGCCGAGCATGAGGGTTCCTATCTGGTTGGAATGATGGCTGCGATGGCATCTAAGACCGGAACAGTTGGCTTCATCGGTGGCATGGATATTCCGCTGATCCGTCACTTTGGCTGCGGTTACGCGCAAGGCGCCAAAGCCGTGAACCCCGACATCAATATCGTTGCCAACATGACTGGTACCACCCCATCGGCATGGAACGACCCGGTCAAGGGCTCCGAACTGACCAAGGCACAGATCAGCCAGGGTGCTGACGTCATCTATGCTGCTGCGGGCGGCACCGGTGTGGGCGTTCTGCAGACCGCCGCCGATGAAGGCATCCTTTCGATCGGTGTGGACAGCAACCAGAACCACCTGCATCCGGGCAAGGTTCTGACCTCGATGCTGAAGCGCGTGGACGTGGCCGTTTATGACGCCATGAAGGCTGGCGAGGATCTGCAAACCGGCGTTTTCGCCATGGGTCTGGCCGAAGAGGGTGTGGGCGTCGCCATGGATGAATACAACGCTGAACTAGTTACGGAAGAGATGAGCTCGGCCGTTGCAGATGCACGCAGTGACATCATCAACGGAAACGTCACCGTCGTCAGCTATTACGAGAACGACAGCTGCCCGGCACTGCAGTTCTGATATCGCGTGGGGCGGGGGTTGATCCTCCGCCTCATTCCCACTTGGCCGCAGCGTTCGCGGCCTTTTCGGCAATTGAGGACACGACATGACAGTCCCCGCCATTGAGCTCAAAGGGATTTCCAAAGCCTTTGGGCCGGTTCAGGCCAACAAAGACATTTCCATCAGCGTCGTCCCCGGCACGATCCACGGGATCATCGGTGAAAACGGTGCGGGCAAATCCACGCTGATGAGTATTCTCTACGGTTTCTACAAAGCCGACAAAGGTGAGATTTGGATCAACGGGACCAAGACCGACATCCCCGACAGTCAGGCGGCGATTGCGGCGGGCATCGGGATGGTGTTCCAGCATTTCAAGCTGGTTGAGAATTTCACGGTTCTGGAAAACATCGTTCTGGGCGCCGAAGATGGCGGGCTGCTGGCTCCGTCTTTGTCCAAGGCTCGCAAGGAACTGAAAGAGCTGGAAGAAGAATACGAGCTGTTCGTTGACCCAGACAAGCGCATTGACGAAATCGGCGTGGGGATGCAGCAACGGGTCGAAATCCTCAAAGCCTTGTATCGCAAAGCAGAGATTTTGATTTTGGACGAACCGACCGGCGTTCTGACCCCGGCCGAGGCCGATCAGCTGTTCCGCATTCTCGACCGTCTGCGGGCCGAAGGGAAGACGATCATTGTGATCACCCACAAGCTGCGCGAGATCATGGAAAACACCGATACAGTCTCGGTGATGCGGCGCGGGCAGATGACGGCGACAGTCAAAACCGCCGAGACCAGCCCCGAGGAGCTGGCCGAGCTGATGGTAGGCCGCAAGGTTCTGCTGCAGGTCGACAAGGTTCCTGCAAAACCCGGCAAACCCATTCTTGAGGTCGAAAACCTGCGCGTCTTCGATTCAGCGGGTGTTGAGCGGGTCAAGGGTATCGACTTGACGGTCCGCGCGGGTGAGATCGTCGGCATCGCCGGTGTTGCGGGTAATGGCCAGTCGGAACTGCTTGAGGTTTTGGGCGGGATGCGGCCTGGAAAAGGGTCTATCAAGCTGAATGGTGAACCGCTGGCGCTTAGTGGGCATGGGTCTGACGGTCAGGCGCGGCGTGCGCAGCACATCGCTCACGTCCCCGAGGATCGTCAGCGCGAGGGCCTGATCATGGATTTCCACGCGTGGGAAAACGTGGCGTTCGGCTATCACCGCGACCCTGCCTATAAACGCGGTCTGTTCATGGACAATGCCGCCCTGCGCGCGGATACCGAGCGCAAGATTCAAAAGTTCGATGTGCGCCCGCCCAATGGCTGGCTGACCGCCAAAAGCTTTTCAGGCGGCAACCAGCAGAAAATCGTCGTCGCGCGCGAGATCGAGCGGAACCCCGACCTGTTGCTGGTCGGCCAGCCGACACGCGGTGTGGATATCGGCGCGATCGAATTCATTCACAAACAAATCGTCGCCCTGCGCGATCAGGGGAAGGCAATCCTGCTGGTCTCGGTCGAGCTGGAGGAGATCTTCTCGCTGTCCGATCGGATAGCGGTGATGTTCGACGGACATATTATGGGCGAACGCCTGCCCCATGAGACAGATGAAAAAGAACTGGGCCTGCTGATGGCCGGTGTTGCGGAAGAGGCCGCGTGAAGCATGGATAAAATGCCCAAATGGGCCGATGTCGTTCTGATCCCACTGATCAGTCTGATATTGGCCGCGATCCTTTCGGCGCTGGTTATTCTGGCCATTGGTGAAAACCCGGTTGAAGCGGTGAATCTGATGGTTACCGGCGCGCTGGGGTCGACTTATGGCTGGGGCTATACGCTCTATTACGCGACCAATTTCATGTTCACCGGGCTGGCGGTAGCTGTGGCGTTCCACGCGCGGCTGTTCAACATCGGCGGCGAAGGCCAAGCCATGCTGGGCGGGCTTGGCGTTGCCATAGTGTGTCTGTACATCGACTGGCCGCATTGGAGCATTGCCCTGCTGGCCGCCTGTGCGGCGTCGATGCTGTTTGGGGCGGCATGGGCCGCGATACCGGCCTATCTGCAAGCCAAGCGCGGCAGTCATATCGTCATCACCACGATCATGTTCAACTTTATCGCGGCGGCCTTCCTGAACTATATGCTGGTCAATGTGATGCGCCCGCAGGGCTCGCAAGATCCTGCAACTGCACGCTTCCCCGAGGCCGTGCATCTGCCGACCTTCCAGTCGATGTTCTCGACCGCTGAAAACGCGGTGTTCAAAGGTGCGCCGGCCAATATCTCGTTCTTTGTCGCGATCCTGGCCTGTTTCGTGGTCTGGGCGCTGATCTGGCGGACGCGGCTGGGGTATGAGATTCGCGCCTATGGTCATTCCGAAACCGGCGCTGTTTATGCCGGTATCTCGCCCGTACGCATCACTATCGTCGCCATGCTTATCTCGGGTGCGTTGGCCGGGTTGATGGCGACCAACAACGTGATGGGAGAGGCTGAACGGCTGGTACTCAACTCGACCGAAGGTGCGGGTTTCATCGGGATTGCCGTGGCGCTGATGGGCCGATCGCACCCGTTCGGCGTGTTTGTGGCGGCCCTTTTATTCGGGTTCCTGTACCAGGGCGGTGCCGAATTGGCGCTGTGGACCTCGATCCCGCGTGAGCTGATCGTGGTTATTCAAGCGCTGGTGATCCTGTTTACCGGGGCACTGGACAACATGGTGCGCATGCCGCTTGAGAAACTGTTCCTCGGTCTGCGGAAGGGGGCCGAGTGATGGAGATTTTCGTAACACTCATTCAGGTTTTTGATTCAACGATCCGCCTGGCAACACCGCTTTTACTGGCGTGTCTGGCCGGGTTGTATTCGGAACGCGCGGGTATTTTCGACATCGGGCTGGAAGGCAAGATGTTGATGGCGGCGTTTTTCTCGGCGGCGATTGCGGCAGTGACCGGGTCTGTCTGGTTGGGCCTGCTGGCGGGAATCGGATCCTCGCTGATTTTGTCCGGCTTGCACGGGCTCGCTTCGATAACCTTCAGGGGCAATCAGCTGATCTCGGGCGTTGCCATCAACTTTCTGGCCTCGGGCCTGACCGTTCTGATTGCGCAGAGCTGGTTCAAACAGGGCGGGCGCACGCCTTCTCTCTTTGGCGGTGGACGGTTCGAATCTGCAGAGTTTCCTTATGCAATCGGCCCCGAAGATGCTGAACTGTCGGGGAAACCGGTTTCTGAACTGATGTCTGACACCAATTCGTTTCACATGGTGTATTCCGAACTACTCTCGGGTCATTCGATATTGGTCTATGTGGCGTTTCTGATGGTGCCATTGACATGGTGGATTCTGTATCGCACCCGGTTCGGCTTGCGCCTGCGCGCGGTGGGTGAAAATCCGGCTGCGGTGGATACCGCCGGTGTCTCGGTTGTCGGCCTGAGATTTGCGGCCGTTGCCATCTGCGGCGTGCTGTGTGGGATCGCCGGGGCCTATCTGGCCACTGCCCTGCAGGCCGGGTTCGTCAAAGAAATGACCGCCGGTCGCGGGTTCATCGCTTTGGCCGCGCTGATCTTTGCGAAATGGCGGCCTTGGCATGCGATGTGGGCTTGCCTGCTGTTCGGTCTGTTACAGGCGATTGCGCTGCGTTTCCAGAACATCGACCTGGGCGGCGTGGTTATCCCGGTCCAGGCCATGGACGCCCTGCCATATATCCTGACGGTGGTTATTCTGGCCGGGTTCGTAGGCAAAGCCGTCCCGCCACGCGCCGGTGGCGAACCCTATGTGAAAGAGCGCTGATAAGTCCAGTTTAAGACTCATTTCAGTCCTGTTCGCTGCAGAGCGGCATGCAGAGTTGATTTTGCATGCCGCAACCGCTCTAAGGGGGTATGTGTTTGTTTCCTGTGATAGCCAAGATCGGATTCGTTCCTGTCACGGTGGCAAACGCTCAAAAACGTCTCGGTTCCGGGGTCCGTTTTTCAATTCAGCCAGATCGGCTTGTCGGTCACGCAGCCCGCGCGATCGGCAGGTTGGTATTCGCCATACGGCCGCATTGCGCGCGCAGTATTAAAGCCTCATCCCTGTGGTATGAGACGGGCCGGATCACTTTGTGTGACGCGTCTGACCTCATCCGGTAAATACACATGCAGATCTACCTTCCAATCGCCGAAGTCTCCGTCAACGCCTTTTTGCTGCTGGGGCTGGGTGGGATGGTTGGCATCCTGTCGGGCATGTTCGGTGTAGGCGGCGGGTTTTTGATGACGCCGCTGCTGTTCTTCATCGGCATCCCCCCCGCTGTCGCCGTCGCAACCGAAGCCAATCAGATCGTCGCCTCGTCCTTTTCCGGTGTATTAGCGCATTTTCGACGAAAGACCGTAGATCTGAAAATGGGCACGGTCTTATTGATCGGGGGCTTAATGGGTGCGGCCCTTGGGGTGGTGGTGTTCAACTATCTCAAAAGCCTGGGCCAGGTCGATCTGCTTGTCACGCTATGCTACGTCGTCTTCCTTGGCGTCGTTGGTGGCCTGATGTTCATTGAAAGCTTGCGGGCACTGCGCAAGGCCAAAAAGGGCGGCGGCGCACCAGCAAAACGGCGCCAGCGTGGCTGGGTTCATGCGATGCCGTTCAAAATGCGCTTTCGCACTTCGGGCCTGTATATCTCGGTCATTCCCCCAATTCTGGTCGGGCTTTGCGTCGGTGTACTGGCGGCCATCATGGGCGTCGGCGGCGGCTTTATTATGGTGCCTGCAATGATCTATCTACTGGGCATGCCCACCAAGGTGGTGGTTGGAACATCCTTGTTTCAGATCATCTTCGTGACCGGCTTTACCACCATGTTGCACGCAACCACGAACTATACGGTTGATGTTGTTCTGGCCGTTCTGCTGCTGGTCGGCGGTGTCGTGGGCGCGCAGATTGGCACGGTGATTGGCGCGAAGATGCCCGCCGAGCAGTTGCGCGTTTTGCTGGCAGCCCTGGTTCTGGTGGTCTGCGGCAAGCTGGCACTGGACTTATTGATCGAACCATCCGAGCTGTATTCCATTGGCAGCGAAGGAGGGCACTGATCATGCTGAAACGCTTGATTGCCCTGCTGGTTTTCTGCTGCTCGCCAGCTCTTGCGCAAGAAGAGCAGGTGGTGCTGGGTCTCAGCCAGGACCGGGTCGCCATTACCGCGACATTCGATGGTTCTGAAATCCTGATCTTCGGTGCCGTCAAACGAGAAGCACCGATCCCCGCCGGCCCACCGCTTGAGGTGATCGTGACTGTGGCCGGGCCGTCCAGCCCAGTGACAGTCCGGCGCAAGGAACGCAAACTGGGCATCTGGGTCAACACTGACAGCGTTCTGGTCGATCTTGCGCCAAGTTTCTACGCCGTCGCCACAAGCGGGCCGCTGGATAATATCCTTTTGGACACCGAGGACCTGAGATACCGGATTTCAATCGAACGCGCCATCCGATCGGTCGGGGCGGCCATGCATATCCGAGGCGCGCAGGATTTTGCAGATGCCGTGGTGCGCATTCGCGAGGATGAGGGGCTGTATTCCATTCGCGAAAACACAGTGGCCGTGGATGAGCAAACCCTGTTCCGCACCTCAATTGCAATGCCTGCCGACCTGACCGAAGGCGACTATGCTGCGCGCATCTTCCTGACCCGCGGCAAAGAGGTGATCTCGGAATTTGAGACAACCATCGACGTGCGCAAAGTGGGGCTGGAGCGGTTTTTGTACAACATGTCCCGACAGCAACCTGTGTGGTACGGGCTGATGTCACTGGTCATTGCGATTGCAGCGGGCTGGGGGGCGTCGACTGCGTTCCGATTGCTGCGTGAAAACTAACCTCTAACCGCGCCCGATATAGGGCATCGTTGTTGCCATCACGGTCATGAACTGCACATTCGCCTCGGGCGGCAGGGTCGCCATATGCAGCACCGAGCGTGCTGCATCTTCAACCGCCATGGTCGGGTCGGGCGTCTGACCGGCCTCAACCGCGGCATCCACCAGTCCCTGTACCATCTGCGTGCGCGCGTTGCCGATGTCGATCTGACCGCAAGCAATTCCGAGGTCCCGCCCGTCCAGCGACAGACTGCGGGTCAGACCGGTGATGGCATGTTTCGTGGTCGTGTAATGCACCGAGTTCGGGCGCGGCACATATGCGGCAATCGAGCCGTTGTTGATGATGCGCCCGCCCTGCGGCGACTGGTGGCGCATGATCCGAAAAGCCTCGCGCGCGCATAGGAACATGCCGTTCAGATTGACGTTGACGGTTTGATACCAATCCTCCAGCGCGATCTCGTCGATGGTTCCGCCGGGCGCAAAGATGCCCGCATTGTTGAACAACGCGTCCAACCGGCCAGCCTTTTCCTGAAACGCGCCAAAGGCCGCATGGACCGCATCCGCGTCCGTTACATCCGCAACCAATGGGATCGCGTTTGTGCGATCCTTGGCCATTTCGTGCAACGTATCGGCACTGCGCGCCAACAGGCCCACTGTCCAGCCTTCGTTCAAGAACAAGTCCGCCGTGGCCCGCCCAATGCCCGAGCTTGCGCCGGTTACTATGATGGATGTCATGTATCTTCAGCCTCCAATGTCAAGGACGCCGCCGGAACCGCGCGCAGATCATCCACACGCAGCGGATGGGTGGGCTTGGCCAGACGGTTGCGCACAACCCAGATCAACCGCTCTTGCGCGCGGGTGATGGCGACATAGGCCAGCCGCTTCCAAAGCGGCTGCCCGGCCTCGGTCCTGCCCATGCGGGCGGCGGCGTAAATGTCCGGCGCAAAGACCTGTACCGTGTCCCATTGCGAGCCCTGCGCCTTGTGAATGGTTACCGCCGCGCCATGCAGAAAGGTGGCACCCATGCGGGCGGCGAAGGGGATAAAGGGTTCTTCTTCATCCGGTTTTTCGATCTTGACGATCGAGGCCGCACTGACCTGTGGGTCCTCGGCGCCCATCACGTGCAGGCGTGAAAAGCCCGGCTTGCGCCCCGGTCCCAAATAGATGACTTGCGCGCCTTTGATCAACCCGCGCGCCTCAAGGTCCAAACGTTTCTTGCGGTGTTTCAACGGCAGTTCGATGCCATCACAGATCATTGGTTCACCTTCCAGCAGCTCGGTCTCCGGCGCGCCGTGAACTTGCCGAAACGCCTGAATCAACCGAATACGTGTGGCGTTGCGCCAGACCAGAACCGGGCTGCGGGCCATCAGATCAACCTCGACCCGCTGACCCCAGACCACGCGGTCATCCTGACGGGCGGTTTGTTCTATAAGACGTTCGAAATCCTCGAACCCCATCTTAGGGTCCGCCAGCGCGTGGGCCAGGTCTAGGATAGGATTGTCCGCCTCTTGCCGGTGGACCCGGTGCAGGATCTGTTTGCGCGGCTCGGGCAAAGCGTCAAACACCATGCTGCCCGATTGATTGACGGGGGCCAGCTGCGCAGGGTCACCAAATAACAATAAGGTCGGAAAAATCTCTTGCAGGTCCTCGAATTGCCGGTCGTCCAGCATCGAGGCCTCATCGACGAACCCGATATCCAAAGGCTCGTCCCGACGTTTCCAGCCGGTGATGAAATCGGACCCGCGCAGTCCGGCGGCGGCCAAGGCACCAGGGATCGATTTATTATTCGCATAAAACGCCGCTGCACGGTCCAACGCCTCGTCCGTCAGACCTTGGACCTCGGGGCGTTCGTCATTGCCCGCCAGCCATTCGGCGATGCGTTCATATTCCGGGTCATAAACCGGGGTATAGAGAATGCGGTGAATGGTCGTTGCAGGGACCCCGCGCAGACGCAACACGCTGGCAGCCTTGTTGGTGGGGGCCAGGATCGCAAGGCTGCGCTTTTCCTTCGCTTTGCGGCTTTCGAAATCACCCGACACAATCTGAACACCGGTTTCGGCCAAGGCCTTGTACAGCTCGGCCAGCAACAAGGTCTTGCCCGAGCCGGCTTTGCCGATCACCGCCATCACACCGGATTTGCCATTGCCCGGCAATTTCAGCAGGGCATCATCATCCAGATCAACACCGGCTGATCGCAGCATTTCAGAAATGCTGTCATAGGCGGCCGCCTGGTCGTCAGAGAAGGTCACGGGGGGCAAAGACATGGCGCGACCCTACAGGGCCGCGCCAGCTATCACCAGAGAGGGATTGGGCTTTTCGCCTGATCAGGCCGACAGAGAAAAGCGATGCTGCCGTCCGATCCCGAATGCCGTCTTGAACCACAGCCGCGACAACTCTCGCGGGATCCCCGCGCGTTCGGCTACGCGGTTGCAATCATCGGCAGAATAGGGCCACAGCCCTACCGAAATCTGATCACGCCCATGCCCTTCGGTGCCCAGAACCACCGGGGACGATCCGATCAGGCGGTAAATCCGAATCATGCGTGCATCGAAGACCCCGGCGATATGGGTCAGGCCGAACCCTTCCATCATCTCACCGCCGCTTAGCATGATGGCGCCTGCGGTGTGCGGGCTGGCCGTGCGCGACAGGCAGAACCTTGTGACCTCCCAAATCAGCGGGCTGCAGACTGGTTTGCCACCGGTCAGATGGCCGAACACCTCGTTCACCATGACCGGGCCGGTGGTCGGCAACACGCGCATTGAGCCTCCATGACTGCCGTCTTCTTCTTCCCAGATGACATAGAGCGGGTTCCGATCGTCATACCGATCCCGCTCTTCCCCTTTTTCGTTAACGTGTACGTCCCAACCCAACCGGGTTTTGAACTGATCCGCGCGATCCCGGAACATCCCTTCGGCCAGATCCGGAAACTTGTGCAGCTCATCCGCATACAAATAGCGCAACATGACTTTTTTCCCCTTGTCGTCCTGTGCAGGAACGAAGGGGGTACAAAGTCATAGTTAATTTCCCGTTCTGAGGGCGCGTGCCTCTTAAACCACTATTAATCCTCGGCTGAGCGCTGTGGCGATGGCGTGAGTGGTGTTCTGCGCCCCAAGCTTCGCCCGGGCGCCTTCGATATAGACCCGTAGTGTATGTTCAGAGATAGACAGCGAATGGGCCACCTGAGCCCGGCTGTACCCCAGCGCCAGCAAGGTCATCGCGTCGACTTCGCGTGGCGACAGACTGCGGGCAGAGTCGGGCTGTCGATCAACTTCGAATTCCAGCGCTTTGCGGTTGAAATAATGCGCGATCAGGATCAGCTCACGACCATGACGCTCGATGAAACGCTGCCAGGTTTCATCATCACAGGTATGGTTGACCGTAAACAAGGCGAATTGCCCGTTCGGCCCCCGGATCGGGATGGAATAGCCTTGATTGCCGACACCGTGGCTTTGTGCGTCTTGCAGAAATGCCTTGGCCACTTTGCTGGACCAATCCAGCGTTTTCCAATCGACCGGGTGGAACCGCTGAAAGCACCCCAGGATGACCGGATCAATGCGGTGATAACTCTTTTCCAGATATCGCTCTGCCCAAGCATCGGGATAGGTCGTATAGCCGTACTGATCCCCGGCACCATCGACCCAGTGGTATATAAGGTGCTCGACTTTCAGCCGGTCACGCAATCGGATTGCGACGCCACTTAATTCATCAAGCGTGCTGGTGTTTTCCAAGTCCTCCAGGACTTGGCTCATATCGAGTATTTTTCCCATCCGCCGGCGTCCGTACCTCAGCCTTCATGGACGCGATCTCGGCTGCGGCGATCAGCTTGGTGTCGTCCAGCTGTTCGGCCAGCGCGATCATACCATTCTCAACAGCGAAGGCGTTGAGGTCCGACAACACGTCCAGTATCCACTCATTCTGCGCCATCAGGGTCTCTCCGAAACGGTTAACGAAGGGTTAACACAACCATAACATGTGCAATATTTTTTTGCCTATTCGCTGCTTTCTACTCCCCCAAAACAGTAGGGTTAATATCTATAACCCCTTAAAATGAATAGACTTACCCTTGAAAAAGTGACTCCCGCGAACCATTAACACGATTCGCGGGCACCATTACCTGATTTTGGTGCGGCTCAACCGCGGGCGTCCAAAACCTCTTCCAGAGTCCGCATTCCGGTCTGCGGAGCTTGAACCAAGACCGACATGTTGCCCGGCTTATGCTCGTTGCGCATCATCTTCATGTGCGCATCGGGTAGTTCATTCCACGAGAACACCTCGGACATGCATGGGTCCAGGCGACGCTCGACCATCAGCTGGTTCGCAGCAGCCGCTTGTTTCAGATGCGCAAAGTGCGAACCCTGCAGACGCTTCTGGTGCATCCACATGTAGCGCACGTCGAAGGTCAGGTTATAGCCGGTGGTACCGGCGCAGATCACAACCATGCCGCCCTTTTTCACCACGAAGGTCGACACCGGGAAGGTGCTTTCGCCGGGGTGTTCAAACACCATGTCGACATTGTTGCCCTTGCCGGTAATGTCCCAGATGGCCTTGCCGAACTTGCGTGCTTCTTTGAACCAATCGGCATATTCCGGTGTGTTCACTGTGGGCAATTGGCCCCAGCAATTAAAGTCTTTGCGGTTCAGAACACCCTTAGCACCCAGACCCATTACAAAGTCACGTTTACTTTCGTCCGAGATCACACCGATCGCGTTTGCACCCGCAGTGTTGATCAACTGGATTGCATATGAGCCCAGACCACCCGACGCACCCCAAACCAGAACGTTCTGGCCCGGCTTCAGATCGTGTGGCTCGTGACCGAACAGCATCCGGTATGCGGTGGCCAGTGTCAGCGTGTAGCAGGCGCTTTCTTCCCAGGTCAGGTGCTTGGGGCGCGGCATCAGCTGCTGTGCCTGAACATTAGTGAACTGAGCGAACGACCCATCCGGCGTCTCATAGCCCCAGATCCGCTGGCTGTCCGAATACATCGGATCGCCGCCGTTACAGGCTTCGTCGTCACCGTCATCCTGGTTGCAGTGGATTACGACTTCATCGCCCACTTTCCAGCGCTTGACCTTGTCGCCTACGGCCCAAACGATGCCCGATGCATCCGAACCGGCGATGTGGAACGGCTGTCCGTGACCATCAAACGGGCTGATCGGTTTACCCAACGACGCCCAGACGCCGTTGTAGTTGACGCCAGCGGCCATCACCAGAACCAGCACCTCGTGGCTGTCCAGCTTGGGGACATCTACCACTTCCAGCTGCATGGCCGTGTCCGGCTCGCCATGGCGTTCCTTGCGGATCGCCCATGCATACATTTGTTTCGGGACAAACCCCATCGGAGGGATTTCACCCATCTCATAGAGGTCTTTTTCCGGTGCCTCGTACGACGCGATGCCGCTATCGGTGTCCAGAGCCATGTTGGCCTCCTTTTCTAAAATCCTTGCCGCAACGCAGAATCGGCGGCTTTACCCGATGAGTATTTTCCATCGAGCAATATTGCAACCCATTTTGAGTTCATTTTGTAATTTTATGACCCAGCGGGTGCAGAAATTTCTTTTGCAGTCGCAGAAATCACTTGCCCTGCATCCAGTGGCGCCGAGGCTGCATAATAGTTCAACAGGTCAACTCTTTGACCTGACGACGATAATTTCCCGCCCTCGCGTTTCAGAATGCGGCGATCCACCAATTGCTGAATACTAGCCTCGATTGCACTATGCTCCAATGGTGCAGAACTTCCGTTGCGTCGCAGCAGTTGGTCTATCAGCGCCACCGCGTCTGTTTCGGCAATTTCGCCCTTTTCACGCACCAACCAACACGTAGCAGGCCCCGGAACCAGCGGAATCGCTTTACCAATGCCCACCATCAAGTCCCGCGCCAGATCGGTCATCAGGTTGGTATTGTGGTCCGCCCGGAACGCCCGCAGCGAAACAGGCTGGCCGTACCGCACCGAAGCCACGCCGAATCGCTGATAACGACCTACCAACCGTCGGCCGACCTGTTTGATAATCCACCAGGCGATGACCCCGATCCTGGCCCGAAACCTGCGTTCATTTCCCAGCGCCGCTTTGGTCAGGATTGTATCCTCTAGCACGCGGTCATAATTCAGCGCGACGGGTACAAAAACAACGTCCCTACCGTCGGGGGTGGTGGCATCAATGATGTATTTGAGCAGCCCCAGCTTTGGCCGACCCAGTGCGCCGGTCAAGCTAAGACCGCCCTCGGGGAACATAGCTTGTGTCACGCCCGCTTCGGTCGCGTGCCGCACATAGCAAGCCAGCACCTGCCGATAAAGCTCACTGCCCGATTTGCGGCGGATAAAGTAGGCACCCATTGCCCGGATCAAACGGCTAAGCGGCCAGACGCGCGCCCATTCCCCAACCGCATAAGACAGCGCAGATTGTTGCGCCGCCAGATAGGTCACCAACACATAGTCCATATTGCTGCGATGGTTCATGACGAAAACAACCGTCGCCTCTGGGTCAATGTTGCGCAGGGCTTTTTCGTCCATATAGCTAAGACGCACGTTATAAAACGCGTTGCTCAGCATACGAGTCAGGCGGATGGCGATGCTGAAATAGGCTACCGCTGAAAAGGACGGAACGATTTCGCGCGCATAACGACGGGCCGTTTCAAAGGCCACGGCCTCGGGAACACGTTCCTCGCGTGCAAAGTTCTGAACCGCCTGCCCGACCTGCGGGTCATAAATCAGCCGCTGAATCATGTCATGTCGATGCGCCAGCTTGAACGGTTGGATGGGTCGCTGCAGGCGTTTGTTCAGGCGTTTGACTGCCCGCTCAAGCCGGCGGCGAAAAAACCAGCGCACCGAAGGAAACAGAAAATGCGAGGCCAGAGTGACCGCGGCAAACACCACGATCAGCAAAAACAGCCAAAGCGGAAGTTCCACGGTCTGAGTCATGCACGCACCCTGCCACCAAACCGGGCCACCTACAATCTGAAGAACCTGAAATGCCGCGACGCAGCGAATTGACATATCCCGAAAATTGCGCTTTAGAGGCCAGTGACGTAATTTTCTTGCCCACCCGCAACACGAGGCCCAGCTATGACGCAGACGCAGAAAGATCGCCCTTGGCTCATCCGAACCTATGCCGGTCATTCCACCGCCAAGGCCTCAAACGCGCTGTATCGCGGGAATTTGGCGAAGGGACAGACCGGTCTTTCCGTGGCTTTCGACCTGCCGACGCAGACCGGTTACGACAGCGATCACACATTGGCGCGCGGCGAGGTCGGCAAGGTTGGCGTTCCGATCAGCCATCTGGGCGACATGCGGGTATTGTTCGATCAGATTCCGTTGGAACAGATGAACACCTCGATGACGATCAACGCCACCGCCCCTTGGTTGCTGGCGCTTTATATCGCTGTGGCCGAGGAACAGGGCGCGGACGTGTCCAAGCTGCAAGGCACCGTGCAGAACGACCTAATCAAGGAATACCTGAGCCGCGGCACCTATGTTTGCCCGCCAAAACCGTCGCTGAAGATGATCGCGGACGTGGCCGAGTATTGCTATACCAACGTGCCGAAATGGAACCCGATGAATGTGTGTTCCTATCACTTGCAAGAAGCCGGCGCGACACCCGAACAAGAGCTGGCCTATGCACTGGCCACGGCCATCGCCGTATTGGATGAGCTGCGCCCCCGCGTCCCAGCCGAGGATTTCCCGGCGCTTTGCGGTCGCATTTCGTTCTTTGTGAACGCGGGCATCCGCTTTGTCACCGAAATGTGCAAGATGCGGGCTTTCGTGGATCTTTGGGACGAAATTCTGCAACAACGCTATGGCGTCGAGGATTCAAAATACCGTCGGTTCCGCTATGGTGTTCAGGTCAACTCGCTGGGCCTGACCGAGCAGCAGCCCGAAAACAACGTCTATCGCATCCTGATCGAAATGCTTGCCGTGACCTTGTCGAAAAAGGCCCGCGCCCGTGCTGTGCAATTGCCCGCATGGAATGAAGCGTTGGGTTTGCCACGTCCGTGGGATCAGCAATGGTCGATGCGGATGCAGCAAATCCTGGCCTATGAAACCGACTTGCTGGAATATGGTGACCTGTTTGACGGCAACCCCGTCGTGGACGCTAAGGTTGAAGTGCTGAAAGCAGGCGCGCGGGCTGAATTGGGCAACCTCGAATCGATGGGCGGCGCGGTGGCGTCGATCGAATACATGAAATCCCGTCTGGTCGATTCCAACGCCGAACGCCTGAACCGGATCGAACGCAACGAAACCGTCGTGGTCGGGGTGAACAAATGGACACAGGGCGAACCCTCACCACTGGAGACCGAAGATGGCGGTATCATGGTTGTCGACCCTGCCGTTGAGCAAGAGCAGATCAACCGCCTGAATGAATGGCGCGCAGATCGTGACGACGCAGCCGTCAAGGCGGCTTTGGCCGCACTACGTGAGGCGGCGCGATCCGGCACCAACGTGATGGAACCGTCAATCGCCGCCGCCAAGGCAGGTGTCACCACCGGCGAGTGGGCTGAAGAAATGCGCAAGGTCTACGGTACCTACCGCGGCCCAACCGGCGTCTCAGGTTCGGTATCGAACAAGACCGAAGGGCTGGAGGATCTGCGCGCTGCTGTTGATGCGGTCAGTGACAAACTGGGGCGCCGCCTGAAATTCCTGGTGGGTAAGCCGGGATTGGACGGCCATTCAAACGGAGCCGAGCAAATCGCCTTCCGCGCCCGCGATTGCGGCATCGACATCAGCTATGAAGGCATTCGCCTGACACCCGAGGAAATCGTCACGGCTGCCATTGAAGACAAGGCCCATGTCATCGGTCTGTCGATTCTGTCCGGCAGCCACATCCCATTGGTGCAAGACGTCATGACCCGCCTGCGCGAAGCCGGGCTGAACGATGTCCCTGTCGTGGTTGGAGGGATCATTCCCGATGATGATGCAGCGAAACTAAAGGCAATGGGCGTTGCCAAAATCTATACGCCCAAGAACTTTGAGTTGAATGTAATCATGGGCGATATCGTAACTCTGGTCGATCCGCAAAATATCGCGGCTGAATAATTCAACCCTTTTTGGGAAATCTCTGTTTCTATTCCCCTTCACGAGGGGATAGATAAATTTCGGATTTGGAATTACGGTGGGCTATTGCGTCCACGTATGACGAAGTGCGGAACGGAGAAAAAAATGGCGATCAGCCTAGATAAAATGTCTCGAAAAGAACTGCTTGAATTGCGCGACAAGGTGGAAATCGCGCTTAAAAATGCGGAAAAGCGTGATCGCAAAGAGGCTTTGAAAGCGGCCGAAAAGGCCGCCGCTGAGTTCGGATTTTCACTTTCAGACCTGTCTGGCAATGGCTCAAAGCTACCTAAAAGCCCGAAAGCCAACGCAAAATACAAGAATCCGTCCAATCCTGAACAAACCTGGTCGGGCCGAGGCCGCAAACCGCAATGGGTTCATGACGCGTTAAAAGCCGGGGCAGATATTTCGGATTTGGAAATCTGACAGGAATTGAGTGAAAAATGACAATTCATATTGGCGCAGAAAAAGGTGAAATTGCTGAAACCGTTTTAATGCCCGGTGATCCCTATCGGGCGAAATGGGCGGCAGAGTCCTTTTTGCAGAATGCCAGGCTGGTCAATAATGTGCGGGGCATGCTGGGTTTCACCGGAACCTGGAAAGGACACCCGGTTTCAATTCAGGGCAGCGGCATGGGGATGCCGTCCTTGTCGATTTACGCCAATGAACTGATCCGCAATTTTGGTGCCAAAACCCTGATCCGCATCGGATCGTGCGGCGGGATGCAGGACAGCGTCAATATCCGCGATGTGATATTGGCGATGACCTCGACCACGCTCAGCACGCCATCACGCGGCATTCTGAAAGAACTTAACTTTGCCCCCTGCGCCGACTGGGGTTTGCTACAGGCGGCGGCTCAGGCGGCGGCGGCGAAAGGGACACCCACGCATATCGGCGGGATTTATTCGTCGGACGTGTTTTATGACGAACGACCTGATTTGAACGAACAGATGGTGCGACACGGCATTCTGGGGGTCGAGATGGAGGCCGCCGAATTGTATATCCTCGCCGCGCGTCACAATTGCCGCGCGCTGGCGGTTCTGACCGTGTCCGATCACCTGCTGACGGGTGAGGCACTGCCGTCGTCCGAACGCGAAAGCAGCTTTGGGGATATGGTGGAAATCGCGCTGCAAGCAGCATTTCCCGACGCGGCATAGCCACAGACAGGGCGAAAGATCGCCCTGCTGTCCTATTTCCCTTTCAGGCAACTGGTCGGTGTATCAGCGCCTTCGTGCTGTGCCCCGCAATAGGCACAAACCCAAACGCCTTCCTTGCGGTGTTGCCGCCATCGGCAATCACGCGTCAACGACGACGTACGTGATCGCCAGATAAAATAGGCGAACACTCCGGCCGCCAGTACTAACAACAGAATGGGCATGCTTATGCATTGCCCAATCCAAGGATAAATTCAAGCGTTAGGCGGCGTTTGCGTATTCGAACAATTCAGGCTCGTGAACCTCAGCCACCGGCGCAGGTTCCGGCGTGTAATAAGCCCAAGCTTGTTCCAACAGTTCCAGAGCTTCAGCAGCGTTCGTTTTTGAGTTTTGGTCGTGCATCGGAGCGATCCCGTTTCGGTTCCATCACTCCTCCCCTGTTGAAAGGTTAAGCAGTCCAACAACTGACTTCATCACATCTTTTTGCAATCTCGGCATGACAAAACTGCATAAAAGGCTGGCACTTGCATCTGCCAGCCTTTCTCGTCTTTCGCCAATTACGCGATCATACAAGCATTCGCTTTAGCGGCTTGTTCTTCGCTGACGCCGTTGCCGGAAACGAACACCGCAGTCTGCTTACCATCCTGAAGGGTGTATTGAGTGGTAAATGCCCCCCCAATTCCGGCCTGTTTTGCACAGTCTACCTGTTTGAATGCTAAGTCCGCCCGGTCGCTGCCCGATCCACCACACGCTTAAAGAATGGTGATGGCAGAAATTGACAAGGCTTTTAGTAGTCTATGGGTCATTGATGTACTCCGACATTACAATGCCCGCATAACACGAAATAACCCGAAGTGTTGCCACCCCAGGTTTTGTCTTCTTTTGTGGCTGTGATCAAACGGACCGATCGACCATCATCTTCTTGATCTCGGCAATTGCCTTGGCCGGGTTCAGCCCCTTGGGACAGGTCTTGGCACAGTTCATGATCGTATGGCAGCGATACAGCTTGAAGGGATCTTCCAGCTCGTCCAGACGCTCACCCGTGGCTTCATCGCGGCTGTCGATGATCCAACGATAGGCATGCAGCAACGCGGCGGGCCCAAGGTAGCGATCGCCGTTCCACCAGTAACTCGGGCACGAGGTCGAGCAGCTGGCGCACATCACACATTCATACAAACCATCCAGCTTTTTGCGGTCTTCGATCGACTGCTTCCACTCTTTTGCGGGGCGGTTGGTCTTGGTTTCCAACCACGGCATGATCGAAGCGTGCTGGGCATAGAAATGTGTCAGATCGGGGATCAGGTCTTTGACTACCGGCATATGCGGTAGCGGATAGATTTTCACGTCACCCTTGATCTCATCCATGCCGTAGATACAGGCCAGCGTGTTGATCCCGTCGATATTCATTGCGCAGGAACCGCAGATGCCTTCGCGGCACGAGCGGCGGAAGGTCAGGGTCGGATCGATCTCGTTCTTGATCTTGATCAGCGCATCCAGAATCATCGGCCCACAGCTGTCCATATCAACGAAATAGGTGTCGAGCTGGGGGTTTTTTCCATCATCCGGGTTCCAGCGATAGATCTGGAACTTACGCACATTGGTCGCGCCTTCCGGCTTCGGCCAGGTTTTGCCCGTCGTGATGCGCGAATTCTTGGGGAGGGTTAGTTGTACCATAAAGTTCCTCTCCTTAGAACGTCCGCGCCTTCGGCGCGATTTTCTTGAGGCTGATGCCACCTTCTTCTTCGGTGGTCAGCGGATCGGCAATAACCGGGCGATAGCTGAGGTCAACCTTGTTGCCCTCAACCCGCGAAACGGTATGGACACGCCAGTTTTCGTCGTCACGCTCGGTGAAGTCTTCATGCGCATGGGCACCGCGGGATTCCTTGCGTGCCTCGGCACCAACGATGGTGGCCAGCGCGCTTGGCATCAGGTTGGTCAGTTCCAGAGATTCCATCAGATCACTGTTCCACACCAACGAGCGGTCGGAGACCTTCAGGTCGTCCATCTTGGCCGCGATCACCATCATCTTTTCGACGCCCTCGGCCATGGTCTTGGCGGTCCGGAATACGGCTGCGTCTTCCTGCATGGTTCGCTGCATCTCAAGCCGCAGATCGGCGGTAGGGATTGCGCCGCTCGCATTCCGCACAGCATCAAACCGGTCAAACGCCTTGTCGACCGACGCTTGGTTCAGAACCGGGTTCGACGCTTTGGCATCGACAACCTCACCGGCCCGGATCGCTGCCGCACGGCCAAACACCACAAGGTCGATCAGCGAGTTCGAGCCCAAACGGTTCGCCCCGTGAACCGAAGCACAACCCGCTTCACCCACGGCCATCAGGCCCGGCACAACAGCCGTTGGGTTATCGGCTGTGGGGTTCAGAACCTCGCCCCAATAGTTGGTCGGAATGCCACCCATGTTATAGTGCACGGTCGGCAGAACCGGGATCGGTTCCTTGGTCACGTCCACACCGGCAAACACACGCGCCGATTCCGAGATGCCCGGCAGACGTTCCGCCAGCGCTTCGGCCGGTAGGTGGCTGAGATTCAGGTGGATGTGGTCGCCATTGTCACCATGGCCACGGCCTTCACGGATCTCCATGGTCATCGAACGCGAGACGTAGTCACGTGGCGCGAGGTCCTTGTATTGGGGCGCGTAACGCTCCATGAACCGTTCACCTTCCGAATTGGTCAGGTAGCCACCCTCGCCCCGTGCGCCTTCGGTGATCAGGCAGCCCGAACCGTAGATGCCGGTCGGGTGGAACTGCACGAATTCCATATCCTGCAGCGCCAGGCCCGCGCGGGCCACCATACCGCCGCCGTCACCAGTACAGGTATGGGCCGACGTCGCGCTGAAATAGGCACGGCCGTAGCCGCCGGTCGCCAGTACCACCATCTTGGCGTTGAAGACGTGCATCGTTCCGTCGTCAAGCTTCCAGCAGACGACACCCTGACACTGCCCGTCCTCGGACATGATCAGATCGATGGCAAAGTATTCGATGTAGAACTCGGCGTTGTTCTTCAGCGACTGACCATACAGCGTGTGCAGGATCGCATGGCCTGTCCGGTCGGCTGCGGCACAGGTGCGCTGCACGGCAGGACCTTCGCCGAATTCGGTTGTGTGGCCACCGAAGGGACGCTGATAAATCTTGCCTTCTTCGGTCCGGCTGAAGGGCACGCCGTAGTGCTCCAGCTCATACACCGCTTTGGGTGCTTCACGGGCCAGATATTCCATCGCGTCGGTGTCACCCAACCAGTCCGAACCCTTGACGGTATCGTACATGTGCCACTGCCAGTGGTCCGGTCCCATGTTAGACAGAGATGCCGCGATGCCGCCCTGCGCCGCAACCGTGTGCGAGCGTGTCGGGAACACTTTGGTGACGCATGCAGTGCGTAGGCCCTGTTCGGCCATGCCCAGCGTCGCCCGCAGACCTGCACCACCTGCGCCTACGACAACGACGTCGTATTCGTGGGTTTCATATTCATATGCTGCTGTCATTGTTCTTGTTCCTTACCGCGCATCACAGGGCGAGCTTGACCAGAGCGAACAGCCCGGCCGCGATCAGCGTGTAGCCCAGGGCCCACATTGCAACGAGCGAGACTTTCTCGAGAACACCATGGACATAATCTTCGATGGTTTCCTGCGCCTCATACATCAGCTGTTGCATGCCCACGACCAAAGTCAGAGCGGTCACAATTGCCGGGAATGGGCGGCTGAAATAGGCGACGACTTCTTCGTATGTGCCGCCGATACCGGCCCCGAAGGTGAAGATGAAGATCGGAACCAGCACGGTCAGGATCATCGCCCGGACCATGGTGCGCCAATGTGTTTGTGTGCCGGATTTCCCTGCGCCCAGACCCTGCGCGCGTTTACGGTCAGTCAGATATCGCATGTGCCGCCCCCTTAAACCGTAATCACAGTGATAATGGTCAGGATGGTCGCACCGACGAACATGCCTAGACCCAGTTTCTCAGAGACCTCAACATCAAGGCAGTAGCCGAAATCCCAAAAGACGTGACGCAGACGACCCAGCGTGTGATACCAAAGCGCCCAGGTGGCCAAGGTCAGGAGGATGTCGCCGAACCAGCTGCGCAGAAAACCGTCGATGGCCAGAAACGCGCTTTCCGATGTCGAAGCGGCCAACAGCCACCAGACGATCAGGATTGCAACGGCAAAGGCGCCCAATCCCGAGAGGCGAACCATGATCGACGACAACGAAGTCATCTGGGGGCGATAGATCATAATGTGTGGCGAGAGCGGGCGGTTGCCCCGATTGACATCGGCCATGTCGGCTCCTCTTTCGTTGGCTACCGGTCGTTTTACTGTTTTTTGCCCTTCTGTCACGTGCTGCATGCGCAAAAATGGGTAAAAAGGGTTCAAAATAGCAGATTTCATCAGTTTGTGATCACGCAAAATAATACTGTGATCACGAAAACCCTTCCAAGCCTTGAATGTTAGCGTTTTCAGGGAACAAGCATTGTGATCACGAATCTGCTACTGCTGCTCCAAAGCCGCTGATTGCTGTGTAACTTCGCGCAACAGCTTCTTTCGAATCCGCTCGGGGTAATCGGCAAACCCCGCTGCCGACACCACAAATGCGCCCTCGCCGACAATGACATTTTCAAAGAAATAGGCGGTCAGGTCCGGTTCGCTTTCCTCGATCGCAATTGCGTTTACCGTCACCCCGCGTGTGCGCAACGCCCTGTGCGTCTCGGTTGGTTCGACACCCTCGTTCGACACCCCATCGCCCGAAATGTCTATCAGATGCCGTTTGCAATCCGCCACCGCATCGAAGCTGGACATGGTCATCTCAAGCGCCTCACCGATTGCGGTTGAAAAGTTGCGCCAAACCCTGGGGTCGTCGGCAACTTGATCGGCAAACCGTTCAAGCGTGTCAAAGCTATCGATCCGGGTCCACGGGATCGTCACCTTTTGACGCGAGGACCCGGTCCACTGCACCAGCATCAACTGTGCCTGCCCCCTCACCAGCGCCTCGGACACCAAGGGGTCGCGCAGCCCGGCGGCCAGCCCATCCATCTGTATCCGGTATTCCGTCGTATCGACCGAACCGGATACGTCCACTGCCAAAGCCAACGCCAGATCGCACGCGACGGCGGGCGGCGTCAGAAACAGGAAGGCAGCAAGTGATCGAAGTAGGACCATGATCGCAGCCTAGCATGATTGACACAGGCTGCGATCAAATGAATGTGGGACGTGCTCAGATTGGCATCAGCGCCCAATAATCAAGGTCCAACAGGACGTTCGGCTGATACCGGCCATCTTCGTTTTTCAGCGCAAACGGCTCTCCACCCTTTGTCGCGACCAGCCGCAGACGGATGGCACCCACGCCCGGCACGCCGGTTTCGGCCTTGTCCAGAACCTCGGACCAGGCCTTGATTGTGTCGCCTGCGAAGCAGGGGTTGGCATGGGCGCCGCCGTTCAGGCCGACAATCATCTGCGCATTGGCCAGGCCATTAAATGACAATGTCCGCGCCATCGAAATCACGTGGCCACCATAAATCAAACGACCATCGGGCCGGAAGGTCAGGTCGAAATGCACCTTGGCTGTGTTCTGCCACAGCCGGGTGGCAAGCATATGCTCGGCCTCTTCCACCGTCACGCCGTCGACATGATCAATGGTTTCGCCAATCTTGTAATCACCCCAACGATGCGCCTCGCCCGATTGGGCAAAATCGTAATTCGAGAAATCCAACCCCGCGGGCACCACCAGGTCTTTGGGCTCAAGCACCTTTTTCAGGTCCGGTACAACCGCCTCGGGCGCGGGGGCGTCAAGGTTCGATTTGCGCACCATCACCCAGCGGACATATTCGATCACGACCTCATCGCGCTGATTCAGGCCACGCGTGCGTACCCAGACCACGCCGGTCTTGCCGTTCGAATTCTGCTTGACCCCGATTACCTCGGATTCAGAGCGCAGCGTATCACCGGGATAGACCGGCAACAGCCAGCGCCCCTCGGCATATCCCAGATTTGCAACCGCGTTCAGCGAGATGTCTGGCACGGTCTTGCCAAACACCACGTGGAAAGCAGCAAGATCGTCAATCGGGCTTTGCTGCAAGCCGCAATTCCGAGCAAATTCATCCGACGAATAAAGCGCGAGTCGCGCCGGGTAGAGCGCATGGTACAGCGCCCGCTCTCCGTCAGTTACAGTACGCGGCACGGCGTGATGCAGCACCTGACCAACAGAGTAGTCCTCGAAAAAGCGGCCCGGATTTGTCTTTGCCATTATTGCTGTCCCAGTTTCATATCGGAGGAATAGTCGGCCTCGACCTCTTTGGTCACAGCCTGCGCACACCGCATCATGCGGCTGTTTTCGTCATAGGCGTAAGACGGATCGCCATACAGCTCCCACCCTTTTGCTAAGGCGTCTGACACTTTGTGGCAGAAGGCGGATGTGTCTTCCTCAGTCAGCAGGCGATAGAGTTTTGCCATGATGTCATTTCCTTAAGATGGGAAGGGAGACGGACCAACCAGCCCGTGAATATAGCCGATCACACCCAACAACACGATCGAGGCGACAAAGAACATCGCGTCCTTGCCATAGGTACCGGGTTCA
This sequence comes from Ruegeria sp. BB1, assembly GCF_056539465.1. NCBI lineage: Bacteria > Pseudomonadati > Pseudomonadota > Alphaproteobacteria > Rhodobacterales > Roseobacteraceae > Ruegeria > Ruegeria sp. BB1. The sequence continues at coordinate 123,134 of NZ_JBQFVB010000005.1, read as the reverse complement.
CCGGGTGTCCAATCGGGCTCAGACTTGTTGATCACAATGACCTCGACAACAGCCCAGGCCAACAGCCCGCCGAACAGAATGATCGAGGCCAAATCGCCGTTAACCAGCAAATGCGCAAAAGCCCACAGCTTGAACCCGCCCAGCATTGGGTGGCGAAGCTTGTTCAACAGGCGACCCTTGGTGCCTGCGGGGCTCATCATATAGATCGCGATCAACACCAACAGATTGTTTATGTGGATCATGAAGGATGGTGGTGCCCAGACGAAAACGGTATCGGTCATGCGATAGCCGAAGATCATTAGCAGGATTGCCACGACCAGCGCCAGCGCAACCGCGCCTTTGCCCGCGCTGCCCATCGCCGCGCGCTGCGCCGGCATGACGCGTTGGAACAGATGAGCGGCCCACCACAGCGCCACCCCAAGGATCAGAAGAACAAAGCCCATTGCTGGCTACCCCGCTTGCAAAGCTGAAATCGCCTCTGCTTTTGCCAGAATTTCGCGGGCTGTTACAACATGCAGGTTTTCAACGATCTTCCCATCCACGACGGCAACGCCCTGCCCCTGTGCCTCGGTCTCTTCAAAAGCTGCAATCTGACGGCGGGCCAAGTCGATCTCGGCCTCTGACGGCGCATAGGCCGCGTTGGTGATGTTGACCTGCGCCGGGTGGATCAGCGTCTTACCGTCAAAACCCATGTCACGGCCTTGTTCGCATTCTGCGGCCAGACCAGCCTCATCCTTGAATGCGTTATAGACACCATCCACGATGATCAGCCCATTGGCCTTGGCGGCCAACACGCACAGGCCCAGCGACGTCATCAACGGCAGACGGTCCGGACGGAACCGGGTTTGCAGATCTTTGGCCAGATCGTTGGTGCCCATGACAAAGCCTGCCATCAACGGATGCGCTGCAATCTCGGCCGCGTTCAACATCCCTTGCGGAGTTTCCATCATCGCCCAGATCGGCATGTCGCCGGTGATCGCGGCCAGCGCGTCCACGTCAGCGGCCGAACCCACCTTGGGCAACAACACGGCATCCGCGTCCATCTCGCGTACGGCTTCGGCGTCGGCACGGCCCCATTCGGTATCCAGCCCGTTGATGCGCACGATCCTGACCCGGTCACCATACCCGCCAGCAGCCAGTGCCGCCCTGAGCGTTTCGCGGGCATTGACCTTTTCGTCGGCGGCAACGGCATCTTCAAGATCAAAGATGATCGCATCCACTGGCAGGGTGCGGGCCTTATCCAGCGCCCGATCGCGCGAGCCGGGGATATAGAGAACGGAACGATAGGGGCGCTGACGGGGGTCCATTGGCCTCTCCCTTTGAAAGAATGTTGCGCGGAATGGGGCATTTTTTGTCGGAAAGTTCAAGGGCAAAATCGCCGCGCTGCAGCATTTACGACGCAACGTGCGGAGCTTTAACCGGATTTCTGCCCGCCGGACGCACTCTGATTGCTATGGAATCGAAAGGGGTGCCTGATGAAAACGACGCTGTTCAAGATGACGATGGGCCTTGGGATCATGGTTCTGGCCGCACAACAGGTACAGGCCCGCACCTGTGCCCCGCGCGAAGACATAGTGAAGCGCCTGACCGAGACCTACGGCGAAACACGCCGCAGTATCGGCGTCGCGCGGCAAGGGACCGTGATGGAGGTTTACGCTTCGGATCAAAGCGGCAGCTGGACGATCACGGTGACATTGCCGGACGGGATAACTTGCCTAGTTGCCTCGGGCCAGGCCTATGATGATATGGCCGAGGCGCTGCCGCCCAACGTCTAGGTCAACGCGTCCCAGATCAGCTTGCTGCCGGTCAATGTCAGCAGCACAAAGGCGATGCCAAAGAACAGGCGCTCGGACAGCATGAAATGCGCCCGGACGCCCAGCCAAGCACCCAGAATAGCAAAGGGCGTCAGCAGCAGGTCAACCCATGCGGTGTGCCAGGTGAACAGACCCAGATAGGCATAAGGCACAAACTTCGCGATATTGATGACCCAGAAAACCAGCACGGTCGACGCCTGAAACTGAGTCTTCGTCAAGCGCTGCGACAGCAGGTAGACCGCGGCCGGGGGCCCTCCGGCGTGGCTGACGAAACTGGTGAACCCGGCGATCAGACCCGCGAACAGCCCGGCAGGCGGTGGCAGGCGGTTGGCAAAACCGCGCACCCAGCCTTTGGTCTGCGAAAAATGCCAAATCACAAATCCGACAGAAATTCCGCCGATCAACAATCGCAGCAGGTCATCATTGGTGGCGCGATACAACCACGCCCCCAGCGCAACCCCCGGCACAGCGCCCAGTATTAACAGGCGTGAATCCGGCCAACTCCACCGTTTCCAGTATGGGCCAAGGGTGGCCACATCGATCACCATCAGGATCGGCAACATCAGCGCAAGCGCCTGCCCGGGTTCAAGTATCAGGGCCAGAATCGACGAGGACGCAAACGCCACCCCCGACCCGAACCCGCCCTTCGAGATTCCGGCAAAGACCACCGCAGGGATCGCCACGGCAAAAAACATCAAGTTCAATTCGAACATGTGGCGTCCTGCAAATTGGCCTGTCTAAAAGGCCGTTTAGCGCAATCACACGGCCGGGTGCAAATGGTATGCGGTTGCATGCCGCGCCCAAGGGTACTTGCGCGAAACCCATTTAACGACTAGCAAAACCGCGATTTCAAAACCGACCGGAGATAATCCAAATGGCCAGACCCAAGATCGCGCTGATCGGCGCAGGTCAGATCGGCGGCACGCTCGCCCACCTCGCAGCAATGAAAGAACTGGGTGACGTCGTCCTGTTCGACATCGCCGAAGGCACCCCCGAAGGCAAGGCGCTGGACATCGCTGAATCCGGCCCGTCCGAAGGCTTTGACGCCAAGCTGAAAGGCACTCAGTCCTACGAAGATATCGCTGGCGCCGACGTCTGCATCGTGACCGCTGGCGTCCCTCGCAAGCCGGGCATGAGCCGCGACGACCTGTTGGGCATCAACCTGAAGGTCATGAAATCTGTCGGCGAAGGCATTGCGGCCAACGCACCCGACGCGTTCGTCATCTGCATCACCAACCCGCTGGACGCGATGGTCTGGGCGCTGCGTGAATTCTCGGGCCTGCCGCACAACAAGGTCTGCGGTATGGCAGGTGTTCTGGATTCGGGCCGCTTTGCTCATTTCCTGGCCGAAGAGTTCAACGTCTCGATGAAAGACGTCACCGCGTTTGTTCTGGGCGGCCATGGCGACACTATGGTGCCGTCGGTCCGTTACTCGACCGTCGCCGGTATCCCACTGCCCGATCTGGTCGAGATGGGCTGGACCACGCAAGAGAAGCTGGACGCGATCGTGCAGCGCACCCGTGACGGCGGCGCCGAAATTGTTGGCCTGCTGAAAACCGGTTCGGCCTTCTACGCACCGGCCACGTCGGCAATCGAAATGGCCGAAGCCTATCTGAAAGACCAAAAGCGCGTCCTGCCCTGCGCAGCCTATTGCGAAGGTGAGCTGGGCGTCAGCGGCCTGTACGTGGGCGTACCCACCGTGATCGGCGCGGGCGGTATTGAAAGGATCGTCGACATCAACTTGAACGAAGAAGAGCAGGCTGGTTTCGACAATTCGGTCAACGCGGTGAAGGGCCTGATCGAGGCGTGCAAAGGCATCGACAGCTCGCTGGCCTGATCCCTTCTGTGAGAATTCTGAAAGCCGGTCCTTTTCAGGTCCGGCTTTTCTATTGCCCGTTTGCCCAAGTCCGAATGGAGCTACCGAAAATGTTGGCGCAAACGTTTTAAATTATGTTTTTGAATGTGTTTTTGGCAGGTTTGGTTTCAGATTCGAATCAAGTAACTGCCCGAGAATGAATTGTGATCACACCCCAAAAAACTGTGATCACAAATAACAAAAATCTACGCTAAAAAGCTCTTCGCCGTCAAAAAAGCCTTTATATTTGCGCTCTACAGCCCTCTATAACGGTGTAATCGTAGTCAGACGGGACAGTGTTGATGAACATTCACGAATATCAGGCCAAAGCTCTTCTTCGCAGCTATGGCGCTCCGGTCTCCGAGGGACGCGCGGTTCTGCGCGCCGAGGAAGCCAAAACCGCAGCCGGTGAACTGGACGGCCCGCTTTGGGTTGTCAAAGCGCAAATCCACGCAGGTGGACGCGGCAAAGGTAGCTTCAAAGAGGCCGATGCCGGTGAAAAAGGCGGTGTGCGTCTGACCAAATCGGTGGAAGAAGCCGCCGAAGAAGCCAAGAAGATGCTAGGCCGCACGCTGGTTACGCATCAGACCGGCCCGGCGGGCAAACAGGTTAACCGCATTTATATCGAAGCCGGTTCCGGCATCGAGCGTGAACTGTACCTGGCCCTGCTGGTGGATCGCCAGACCAGCCGCATTTCCTTCGTCTGTTCGACCGAAGGCGGCATGGACATCGAAGAAGTGGCCGCAGCCACGCCCGAGAAAATCCTGTCCTTCTCGGTTGACCCTGCAACCGGCTATCAGCCCTATCACGGCCGTCGCATCGCCTTCTCGCTGGGTCTGGAAGGCGCTCAGGTCAAGCAATGCGTCAAGCTGATGGGTCAGCTCTATAACGCTTTCGTCGAGAAGGACATGGAGATGCTGGAGATCAACCCGCTGATCGTGTCCGACAGCGGCGACCTCAAGGTGCTGGACGCCAAGGTCGGATTTGACGGCAACGCGGTCTACCGCCACCCCGACATCGCCGAACTGCGCGACACGACCGAGGAAGACCCCAAGGAACTCGAAGCCTCGAAATACGACCTGAACTACATCGCGTTGGACGGTGAGATTGGCTGCATGGTCAACGGCGCCGGTTTGGCGATGGCGACGATGGACATCATCAAGCTGTATGGCGCTGAGCCTGCCAACTTCCTCGACGTGGGTGGCGGTGCGACCAAAGAGAAAGTGACCGAGGCGTTCAAGATCATCACCTCGGACCCGCAGGTCAAAGGCATTCTGGTCAACATCTTCGGCGGCATCATGCGCTGCGACGTCATTGCCGAGGGCGTTGTCGCCGCGGTGAAAGAGGTCGGCCTGCAGGTTCCGCTGGTCGTGCGTCTGGAAGGCACGAATGTCGAGAAAGGCAAAGAGATCATCAACACCTCGGGCCTGGACGTGATCGCGGCGGACAACCTGAAAGACGGTGCCGAGAAGATCGTGAAGGCGGTTAAGGGGTAATCGCCACAGCTCATCGAACCTTAAACCAAACGGAGAACCGCTATGCGCAGTGGTTTGAGAGACACTTTTGAAACGCTGAGCTGGTCCGGACGCCGCAACGGACCGCGCTCGGGGCATGGGTCGACCCTTGCGGCGACCCGACCGCTGCGTGATGCGCTTCCGCGTATTTTTGACGAGTACAATGTCAAAACGTTTCTTGACGCGCCATGTGGTGATTGGACTTGGATGCAACATGTGGACCTGACCGGCATTCAATATGTCGGCGGGGACATTTCGCTGGAGGTTCTGGAAGAGGTCAAACAGCAGCATGCTGCTCCGGGACGCGAGTTCATGCACCTCGACATCACATCAGACACTCTGCCAAAGGCGGATATGATGATGTGCCGCGACTGTCTTTTTCATCTAAAATGGTGGTTGCGGTGGGCCTTTTTTGAAAACTTCGTCGCCAGCGGAATCCCGTATTTGCTGACGACGCGGCATTACATCCCCCAAAACCCCAGACTGCCAAGAAACGGAGGTTTCAAACGGTTCAACCCGTGCGTTGCACCCTTTAACTTTTCAGAACCGATCGAGACCGTCAGTGAAACGGGCGAAATCAACCTGGACCCCGAGTTTATGCTGACGCGAGAAGGTCAGAAACAACGGTCTTTGGGGATTTGGTCCCGAGACCAGGTCATCGACGCCGTGGCACGACGCGGTTCTGATCCCGACCAAAACGAGACTCGCAGCGCTGGTGATCAAAACATCTAGCGCGCTAACATTAATCACTATGGAGGCCACGAAATGGCAGTCCTCATCGATGAAAATACCAAAGTGATCTGTCAGGGCTTTACCGGCTCGCAGGGCACATTTCACAGCGAACAGGCCATCGCCTATGGCACCAAGATGGTCGGCGGCGTGACCCCTGGAAAAGGTGGGATGACCCATCTCGACCTGCCCGTGTTCAACTCGGTCCACGAAGCCAAGCACGTGACCGAAGCCAACGCCTCGGTGATTTACGTTCCGCCTCCATTTGCGGCTGACTCGATCCTCGAAGCGATTGATGCCGAGATGGAGGTGATCGTCTGCATTACCGAAGGCATCCCGGTTCTGGACATGATGAAGGTGAAACGCGCGCTGGAAGGCTCAAGCTCGCGCCTGATCGGTCCGAACTGTCCTGGCGTGATCACGCCGGATGCCTGCAAGATCGGCATCATGCCCGGTCACATCCACAAGCGCGGTTCGGTCGGCGTTGTGTCCCGTTCGGGCACCCTGACCTATGAGGCCGTCAAGCAGACCACCGATGTGGGTCTGGGCCAGTCCACCTGCGTGGGCATCGGCGGCGACCCGATCAAAGGCACCGAGCATATCGACGTGCTGGAATGGTTCCTGGCCGATGACGAAACCGAGTCGATCATTATGATCGGTGAGATCGGTGGCTCAGCCGAGGAAGAAGCCGCGCAGTTCCTGGCGGATGAGGCCAAGAAGGGCCGCAAAAAGCCAACCGCAGGTTTCATCGCAGGCCGTACGGCCCCTCCGGGCCGCCGCATGGGCCACGCGGGCGCAATCGTCGCCGGCGGCAAAGGTGGAGCTGAGGACAAGATCGAAGCCATGCGCTCGGCCGGTATCGTCGTGGCCGAAAGCCCGGCGCAACTGGGTGAGGCGGTGCTGGAAGCGATTGGGTAAACTGTGAACTGGGGTACAAGAACCCTTATTGGCCTTGTGGCTGCCGTCTCGGCAGCCACAACTGCCCCAGCTGTCGCCGACAGCTCAAAATTCGCTTCGGAAACCGTGGCGGCTTGTCAATCCGCCATTGATCTGGTGACGGTAACGGATAACCTGATCAAGATTGGTTGGACTCACGCTGTTCCAGCAGAACTTGATGACCGCGCAATAAAGTCTTTTGCCGCATCGTTGCTTTCAGAACAGTTTGGTTATGGGGACGTTGCTGATCCGCGCATAGTAAGAACATGGGAACTTGCGTTAAAAAATGCCGCCGGTACACGCAATCTAGTAACTTTCGAAGGCACAGAACAAAAAGACCGTTGGTTTGTAAAATTGCAAACTGGGAGTGTTTTACGCATCAGCACTGATGAGTATAACACCTACAGTCAATTACGTTGCCTGATTGCACTCAAGGATGAAGACTCGCCAGTGACATTTGAGCGTTTGCTTGGGGGTTCAGGACGCGACCCTGCGACTTTGCCTCCGGTGTACCGTCTCAGATCTCAATCTTATGAAAGCAATGGCCTAAAACGGGTTCTGAACAGTGCAGTACTGAACACCGAGCGCATTTCAACCGTTTCGGACATTGGGATAGATGTGTCCTCCATTTTCTCAACCTATGTCACGAAACAGGCAGAGAACTCAAAATGACCTTCTCCGACGCCATCCGCACCTGTTTCTCGAAATTCTTCACCTTCTCGGGTCGTGCCTCGCGGTCTGAATATTGGTTCTTTTTCCTGTTCATCGTGATCTGGAGTATCATCGCCGGGATCATTGATGCACAGTTCTTCACTCAGGTTGCTGTGACTGAAACTGAAACATCCAAATCTGTCACCGCCACGTCTTCGGCACCCGTGCAAAGCATCGTTAGCCTGATCGTTTTCTTCCCGCATCTGGCGGTCGCTTGGCGGCGGATGCATGATACAGGGCGCAACGGGCTATACGCATTGCTGCCGATCCTGCTGATCCTCGGGGCCTTTGCGGTTCTGATCTTTGGTATCGGTCTTGCGTCGCATTTTCAGCACGGCGGCAGTCTGGACATCCTGTTCACCCGCGCCACGCTGCTGATCGTAGTTCCGACGTTGATCGTTCTGTTTGTGTCTCCTCTTCTGGTGTTGTGGTGGCTAACCCGCCCAAGTCAGCCAGGTGTCAATAAATACGGCCCCAATCCAATTGAGGTGCCCCAGTGAACGGACTTGGTATGCAAAAAAGGTCGCGGCCATCTTCTTCCGGAAAGGACCGTTGAAATGGTTCTTGTGTGCCACAAGCATAAATTCATCTACCTCAAGACTACAAAGACGGCTGGCACGTCGACGGAAAAGGTCCTTCAGCCGCTTTGCGAAAAGCCGGGTCTGGGGGAACTGGAAAACGGCAAGGTCAGGATCTCAAAATACGGGATCGTCGGGGCACGGGGGCCTGGGCGGCTTGAACCGCATCCGGATTGGCAGTTCTGGCGCAAGCACAAATACCCATGGCGCAACCACATGCCGGCCTGGGAAGTCAAAGAGAACCTTGGGGCCGAACCATTCGACGAATACACCAAAATCGCAAATGTCCGCGATCCTTTTGACCGAGCGGTGTCTCAGTTTCATTTCATGAAATACCAGCAGAACCTGCCCTCGGAAGATCCGAAAACGGAATTTGAGCAGTTCAAATCGTTCATCTTGTCGGGAACCTGGTCCATCGATTGGAAGATTGTCTCGATCGACAACATTTTGATCGTGGATCGCTTTATTCGAAAGGAACATCTGGTTGCCGACCTGAACGGTATTTTCGCTGATTTTGGCCTGCCGGAAAACAGTTTTAACCTGGGGCATGACAAATCGATGAAGGAACGACGAAAAGGAATACCTGTGCCAGAGTATTATGACACCGAAACGATCGATACTGTCCGACGAAACATGGCCTGGGTGTTTGACAAGCTGGGCTACCCCGACAGCCCGCAGCACTGAGACCAAAACCGAAACCGCCAGCCCATTCGAGGTTCGCACATGACCGAACATACGCCCAATTCCGCATTTCACGCCTCTAGCTTTATGCAGGGGCACAATGCCGAGTATCTGGAACAGCTTTATGCCCAGTACACCAAGAATCCCGGCGCGGTGGATGCCGCCTGGGCCGAGTTCTTCAAGGCCATGGGTGACGCTACGCCGGACGTGCAGCGTGAGGCCGAGGGGCCATCCTGGGCGCGCACCGACTGGCCGCCGATGCCAGCCGATGACCTAACCGGCGCGCTAACCGGCGAATGGGCCGAGATCGACGCCAAGGCAGCGGGCCAAAAGATCAAGGAAAAGGCTGCGGACAAGGGCGTTGCCGTCAGCGACGATCAGATCAAGCGCGCGGTGCTGGACAGCCTGCGGGCGCTGATGCTGATCCGGGCCTACCGTATCCGGGGCCATCTGGCCGCCAATCTGGACCCGCTGGGCATGCGCACGGCCAGTACACACCCCGAGCTGGACCCCAAAACCTATGGCTTCACCGAGGCCGACATGGACCGTCCGATCTTTATCGACAACGTGCTTGGCCTGCAGATGGCAAGCATGCGCCAGATCGTTGAGATCGTGAAACGCACCTATTGCGGCACCTTCGCGCTGCAATACATGCATATCTCTGATCCCGAACAGGCCGCGTGGCTGAAGGAACGGATCGAAGGCTATGGCAAGGAAATCGCCTTCACCAAGGAGGGCCGCAAGGCGATCCTGAACAAGATGGTCGAGGCCGAAGGTTTTGAGAAATTCCTGCACGTCAAATACATGGGCACCAAGCGCTTTGGTCTGGACGGCGGCGAGGCCCTGATCCCGGCGATGGAGCAGATCATCAAACGCGGTGGCGCCCTGGGCGTTCGGGACATCGTGATCGGCATGCCGCACCGGGGCCGCCTGAACATTCTGGCCAACGTGATGCGCAAGCCCTATCGCGCGATCTTCAACGAATTCCAGGGGGGCAGCTTCAAGCCCGAAGACGTGGATGGTTCGGGCGACGTGAAATATCACCTCGGCGCCTCCAGCGACCGTGAGTTTGATGGCAACTCGGTCCACCTGTCACTGACCGCGAACCCATCGCACCTTGAGGCGGTGAACCCGGTGGTGCTGGGCAAGGTCCGCGCCAAGCAAGACCAGTTGAAAGACGATGACCGCACGACAGTGATGGGCATCCTGCTGCATGGCGACGCGGCATTTGCCGGTCAGGGTGTTGTGGCCGAAGGCTTTGGCTTGTCGGGTCTGCGCGGGCACAAGACCGGCGGCACCATGCACATCGTGGTCAATAACCAAATCGGTTTCACCACCGCTCCGCACTTCTCACGCTCCAGCCCATATCCCACGGATATCGCGCTGATGGTCGAAGCACCAATCTTCCACGTGAACGGTGACGACCCCGAGGCCGTCGTGCACGCCGCCAAGGTCGCAACCGAGTTCCGCCAGAAGTTCCACAAAGACGTCGTGATCGACATCTTCTGCTATCGCCGGTTTGGTCACAACGAGGGCGACGAGCCCATGTTCACCAATCCGATCATGTACAAGAAGATCAAGACCCATAAGACCACGCTGTCTCTGTATACCGAGCGCTTGGTCAAGGACGGCCTGATCCCCGAGGGTGAGATCGAGGATATGAAAGCCGCCTTTCAGGCCCATCTGAACGATGAGTTCGACGCGGGCAAAGACTATAAACCGAACAAGGCAGACTGGCTGGACGGGCGCTGGTCGCATCTGGACAAGAACAAAGAAGAATATGTCCGCGGCGAAACCGCGATCACGCCGGACACTCTGGTCGAGATCGGCAAGGCCCTGACGCATGCACCCGCCGACGTTGCCCTGCACAAGACCGTCGGGCGGTTGCTGGATCACAAGAAGAACATGTTCGACAGCGGCAAGGGCTTTGACTGGGCCACGGGCGAGGCGCTGGCCTTTGGCTCGTTGCTGACCGAAGGGTTCCCGGTGCGCCTGTCCGGTCAGGACGCAACACGCGGCACCTTTAGTCAACGTCACTCGGGCTTTGTGCATCAGGAAAGCGAAGAGCGGTACTACCCGCTGAACAACATCCGAGCAGGCCAGTCGAAATACGAAGTGATCGACTCGATGCTCAGCGAATACGCTGTACTGGGTTTCGAATACGGGTTTTCATTGGCCGAACCGAACGCACTAACCCTGTGGGAAGCGCAGTTCGGAGACTTTGCCAACGGTGCGCAGATCATGTTCGATCAGTTCATCAGCTCGGGCGAAAGCAAATGGCTGCGCATGTCCGGTCTGGTCTGCCTGCTGCCGCACGGGTTTGAAGGGCAAGGGCCCGAACACTCGTCCGCACGGCTTGAGCGGTTCCTGCAGATGTGCGGCCAGGATAACTGGATCGTGGCGAATTGTACGACGCCTGCGAACTACTTCCACATCCTGCGCCGTCAGTTGCACCGCACCTTCCGCAAACCGCTGATCCTGGTGACGCCGAAATCGCTGCTGCGCCACAAGCTGGCGGTCAGCACTGCCGACGAATTCACGACAGGCTCAAGCTTCCACCGGGTGCTGTGGGATGATGCACAACACGGCAATTCGGACACCAAGCTGGTCAAGGATGACAAGATCAAGCGGGTCGTGATGTGTTCGGGCAAGGTCTACTATGACCTGCTGGAAGAACGCGACGCCCGCGGGATCGACGACGTCTATCTGATGCGGATCGAGCAGTTCTACCCCTTCCCCGCCCACTCGCTGATCAATGAGCTTGAGCGTTTCAAAGGGGCCGAGATGGTCTGGTGTCAGGAAGAACCCAAGAACCAGGGCGCCTGGACCTTTATCGAACCCAATATCGAATGGGTGCTGACCCGCATCGGCGCCAAACACACAAGGCCGATTTATGTCGGCCGCGCAACCTCGGCTTCGCCCGCGACGGGTCTGGCCAGCCAACACAAAGCTCAACAAGAGGCGCTTGTGAACGAAGCGCTGAGCCTCGAAGGAAAGTAAACGATGACCATTGAAGTTCGTGTACCTACGCTAGGCGAATCCGTCACCGAAGCTACGGTTGCCACCTGGTTCAAGAAACCTGGTGACGCTGTGGCCGTGGATGAGATGCTCTGTGAGCTTGAAACCGACAAGGTAACGGTCGAGGTTCCAGCCCCCGCTGCCGGTGTGATGGGCGAAATCGTCGCTGCCGAAGGTGAAACCGTAGGCGTTGACGCATTGCTGGCCACCATCACCGCAGGCGAAGGTGCTGCACCGGCACCCGCCGCTGCCCCGGCCCCTGCTGCCGCGCCTGCAGCGGCCGCTCGTGGTGGCAGCGTCGATGTGATGGTGCCCACTTTGGGTGAATCCGTGACCGAGGCTACCGTTTCGACCTGGTTCAAACAGGTTGGCGATGCCGTGGCGCAAGACGAAATGCTGTGCGAATTGGAAACCGATAAGGTCTCGGTTGAGGTTCCGGCACCGGCTGCTGGTGTTCTGGCGGAAATCGTAGCGCCCGAAGGCACCACCGTGGACGCCTCGGCCAAGCTGGCCGTGATTTCGGGTTCGGGTGCTGGAGCCGCCCCGGCCGCAGCCCCAGCCGCCGCAGCAGCGCCTGCAGCAGCCACCGCTGCTAAAGACGTGGCCAATGCACCCTCGGCTGAGAAAGCGATGGCCGAGGCTGGTTTGTCCGCCGATCAGGTTACAGGTACTGGCCGCGATGGCCGCATCATGAAAGAGGACGTGGCCCGCGCCGCAGCTGCCCCCGCAGCCCCTGCTCCGGCCCCAGCGCCTGCACCTGCACCGCGCGCACCGGTCGCAGCAGGTGATGCCGCGCGCGAGGAACGGGTCAAGATGACCCGCCTGCGCCAGACCATCGCCAAGCGTCTGAAAGACAGTCAGAACACCGCCGCCATGCTGACCACTTATAACGAGGTGGACATGACCGAGGTGATGGCCCTGCGTAACCAGTACAAAGACCAGTTCGAAAAGAAGCACGGCGTGCGTCTGGGCTTTATGTCTTTCTTCACCAAGGCCTGCTGCCACGCGCTGAAAGAAGTGCCCGAGGTGAATGCGGAAATCGACGGCACCGACATCGTTTACAAGAACTTTGTCCATATGGGCGTTGCCGCCGGAACACCGACCGGTCTTGTGGTTCCGGTTATCCGCGACGCGGATTCGATGTCCTTTGCCCAGATCGAAAAAGCCATCGCCGAAAAAGGCAAGCGCGCCCGTGATGGCAAGCTGTCAATGGAGGAGATGCAGGGCGGCACCTTCACCATCTCGAATGGCGGTGTCTATGGCTCGCTAATGTCCTCGCCGATCTTGAACCCGCCGCAATCGGGTATCCTGGGCATGCACAAGATTCAGGACCGTCCGATGGCAATCAACGGTCAGGTCGTGATCCGTCCGATGATGTATCTGGCCCTGTCCTATGACCACCGGATCGTTGACGGCAAAGGCGCCGTGACCTTCCTTGTTCGTGTAAAAGAGGCGCTGGAAGATCCGCGCCGCCTGCTGATGGATCTGTAATTATGGCAACGCATGTATTGTGGCAGGCCGATGTGGCCGATTTCGATGCCTGGCTGAAAGTGTTTCGTGAGGATACGCCAATGCGCAAGGCTGCGGGTATCCGCGACCTGCACGTCTGGCGGGACCCAGATCAGAGCGACCACGCCATCGCCATGTTCGAAGTGACGAACTTGGACAAAGCACGGGCCTTTTTCGGATCTGAGGAATTGGCGATGCACCACGAGCGGGGCGGCATTGCACATATCACGATCAAGCTGCTGGACCCGGTTTGAAGAAAGCACAGCAGGATCCGGCTACGCTGGATCATGCAGCCACCGGCCCATCCGGTCGACTTAGGAGAGTATAATGGCAAACTATGACGTCATCGTAATCGGCGCCGGCCCAGGCGGCTATGTCTGCGCTATCCGCTGCGCCCAGCTGGGCCTGAAAACCGCCGTTGTCGAAGGGCGTGAAACGCTGGGAGGCACCTGTCTGAACGTGGGTTGTATCCCGTCAAAGGCGCTGCTGCACGCTTCACATCAATTGCATGAGGCCGAGCATAACTTTGCCAAAATGGGTCTCAAGGGCAAAAGCCCCTCAGTCGACTGGAAACAGATGCAGGCCTACAAGGAAGAAACCATTGAGGGCAACACCAAAGGCATCGAGTTCCTGTTCAAAAAGAACAAGATCGACTGGCTGAAAGGTTGGGGCTCGATCCCTGCTGCTGGTCAGGTCAAGGTGGGGGATGAGGTTCACTCGGCCAAGAACATTATCATCGCCTCGGGGTCTGAACCGTCCTCGCTGCCTGGTGTAGACGTTGACGAAAAGGTTGTCGTGACCTCGACTGGTGCGCTGTCACTTGGCAAGATTCCCAAGAAGATGGTCGTGATTGGTGCCGGTGTGATCGGGTTGGAACTTGGCTCGGTTTATCAGCGATTGGGGGCCGAAGTGACGGTGATTGAGTTCCTCAAGGAAATCACACCGGGCATGGACCCCGAGGTTCAGAAGACTTTCCAGCGCATTCTCAAGAAACAGGGCTTGAAGTTTGTGATGGGCGCAGCGGTGCAAAAGACCGAAGCGACCAAAACCAAGGCCAAGGTCACCTATAAACTTCTGAAAGACGACAGCGAGCATGTGATCGACGCGGATACCGTGTTGGTCGCCACCGGGCGCAAGCCGTTCTCTGACGGGTTGGGACTGGAGGCTCTGGGGGTCGAAATGACACCGCGCGGTCAGATCAAAGTTGGCAGCGACTGGCAGACAAACGTACCGGGAGTCTACGCCATCGGCGACGTGACCGAAGGCCCGATGCTGGCCCACAAGGCCGAGGATGAGGGCATGGCCGCTGCTGAACAGGTCGCGGGTAAACATGGACATGTAAATTACGGTGTTATCCCCGGCGTGATCTACACATGGCCCGAGGTCGCCAATGTTGGTGAAACAGAAGCAACGCTCAAGGAACAAGGTCGTTCATACAAGGTCGGCAAATTCATGTTCATGGGCAACGGTCGCGCCAAGGCGAACTTTGCCGCCGATGGCTTTGTCAAAATTCTGGCCGACAAGGACACGGACCGCATTCTGGGCGCGCACATCATCGGCCCGGCAGCGGGCGATCTGATCCACGAGGTCTGCGTGGCTATGGAATTTGGCGCCTCAGCCGAAGACCTGGCCCTGACCTGCCACGCCCACCCGACCTATTCGGAAGCTGTGCGCGAGGCTGCGCTGGCTTGTGGTGACGGTCCGATCCACTCGTAGGACAGCACTGACTCAACCGGAGTTAGCGAGGCTCTCGCCTCGCGCTCCGAGATATTTTTGGCAAGATGAAAAGGCGGATTCCTCGTTCATCTGGCCATTAAATACCTCGGAGGAGTTGCGGCTTACCGCAGCGGGGGCAGAGCCCCCATTTACCACATCGTTTTTGCAGCGCGTGCGCCCCATTCTGAATCGTAGCGTTCACCGCCCTCCTCACCCTGACTTGCCTCGGCCAAAATCTCACCAATACTGGGCAACTCGACGGAACTGTCACCCGAGGTCCAAATTTCAGCGCGCATCAAGGCACGGGCGCATTGCGTGTAGATCTCGGTGATTTCGATAACGATGACCGTGGCTGGCTGTTTGCCGTGTTTCTCAAACCGGGCGCGCAGGTCTGCATCCGCAGTCAGTCGGGCCGTTCCATTTACACGCACCACGTTGTTGGAGCCCGATACCATAAACATCAAGGCCACACGCGGATCACGCACAATATTGCGCAGTGAATCCAATCGATTATTGCCGCGCCAGTCCGGAAGGGCCAGCGTATTTGGATTAAGCTCTAACACCGCCGGGCCATCATCTCCGCGGGGGCTGCCATCCACACCTTCGGGACCCACGGTACTGAGGATACAAAGCCGCGAGCTCATGATCCATTTGCGATAAAGTGGTGTCAGGCTGTGTACCACTTTTCGAAAAGAGGCCGCGCCGGGCGGTCTGTTGTAGATCTCTTCGAGCGATTTGATGTCCTTAATGAACTCCATCCGGATCAAACCCCACTTCTTTCATCAATGCATTGGATCGCGTCTCAATCACGTCTTCCAATCGACCAAGAAACGAATTGCGCGCAACCCCCGGCTCGATCGGATCAAGAAAGTCCACAATCGCCAAACCCGGTTTGCGCAGAACACCTGTGCGCGGCCAGAAAACTCCGGCATTTGTCGCCACCGGGACACAGGGAAATCCCAACCCCTCATACAGAACCGCTGTGCCCACTTTGTAAGGTTTCTGCACCCCTGGCGCAACGCGTGTGCCCTGCGGGTAGATCACCAATTGACCGGGCTCAGTGAATTCTTTGGCGACGTCTTTGACCATCTTGGCAACGGCCGCGCCTTTTTTACCGCGATCGACTGGGATACAGCCGAGACGCCGCGCATACATGCCAATGACAGGGGTCCACAGCAGCTCTTTCTTCATTATGAATTTGCCGTGGGGGATGGCGTCGAAAATTATGATGATGTCGAGAAAGGACTGGTGCTTGGCGCCAATCACCACCTCGTCCACCGGCACTGTGCCGCGTACTTCGGATCGAATGCCAACCATCCAGCGCGCCAGCCACAGGGTTGTGCGGGCATAGGTCTTACACGCCCGCAACGCACCACGCTTGTTGAACAGGGCAAAGGGGGCAAACACGATGCCCAGGATCAGCATCCAGACATAGATCACGATCATGAAGATCAAAGAGCGTACCCATTGAAACGCTGTGGCCATCACGAAAGCTCCTTCAATTTGCGGCTGGCGGCGGTCCACGTGGCCAGGAAGGCAACAGTTGCGCCCAATACAGGGATCAGTGCAGGCAGCAACCAGCCTGCCCCCTGAAAGCCCAGACCGGTCAAAAACCCGCCCTCGTCCGAGGCTTCGGGCAGCAAAAG
The DNA here is from genome assembly GCF_056539465.1 of Ruegeria sp. BB1. NCBI lineage: Bacteria > Pseudomonadati > Pseudomonadota > Alphaproteobacteria > Rhodobacterales > Roseobacteraceae > Ruegeria > Ruegeria sp. BB1. Next base: position 106,427 of record NZ_JBQFVB010000005.1, on the reverse strand, counting down.
CACCCCGGTCATACCCAGCAATACCCCGACAACCGCGCCAAAGAATGCCCGGTAGGTAAAGCGCCGGACAAAGGCGCGGGCGATAAAGCGATCCCTGGCACCAACCAGACGCAGCACCTCAATGATCTGCGCGTTGGCCGCAAGCGAGGCATTAGCCGCAAGCGTAATCATGGCTGCGGTCGCGCCACCGATCAGCAGGATCGAGACCCAACCGAGCCGGCGCAGTGACATGGCCGCATCGACCAGAGGTTCGCGCCAGCGGGTGTGGTCGTCCAGCACAGCGCCCGGCACCTCGGCCCCCAACCGCAACCGCAGTCCGGTTGCATCCAGACCCGGATCGCCTTCGATGATCTCGATCAGTTGCGGAACGGGCAATGTGTCCAGCGGCAGGTCAGAACCAAACCATGGCGACAACAGCGCGGCCTGCTCCTCGGTCGTCAGCGCCCGGGCCGATGCGACGCCGGGTGTTTGGGCCAGCACGGTCAACGCAGCCTCGGTCTGGGCGGCCAGCTGGTCGGCGGGGGCATTGATCCGCAAGGTGGCCGCCCCGGCCAGTTCGGTTGCCCAACGGTCGGCCAATCGCCCGGACGCCAGCGACAGGGCCAGCGCAAACACGGTCAGAAAAGCCATCGCGCCCGATACGAACAAGGTCAGATGCGCGGTGTAACCGGTGGGGGGCACCACCCGATCGGCCCGCGCATCCCGTTTCAGCAAGTTTCGGATCATCCCCTTGCTCATAGGTCTGCCCCCGCAAGTTGGACCTGCCGTTGCGAAATACGCAGCACGCGTGCCTGCACCTGGCTTTTGGCAGCTCGGATCAGGCTCAGATCATGGGTGGCGATCAGCACGGTTTTGCCCATCTTGTTCAGCTCGACCAACAGGCGCAGCAAGCGTTGCGACATCTCCCAGTCCACATTGCCAGTGGGCTCATCTGCCAGAACAACATCGGGCGACAGGATCACCGCCCGGGCCAGCGCGGCGCGCTGACGTTCACCACCCGACAGTTCGGGCGGAAGCGCGCCCAGCCGGGTGCCAAGACCCACCCAGTTCAGCAATTCAGTCAGATCATCCCGCAACGCAGATTCCGAACGCCCCGACACCATCAGCGGCAGCGAGACATTTTCGGCCACCGTCATATGATCCAGAAACCGGCAATCCTGATGCACAACGCCAACCCGGCGGCGCAGCAGAGCCATCTGATCGCGATCCAACTGGGCCACGTCCTGTTCAAACGCGCTCAACCGTCCGGACGTGGGCAGCAATGCGCCGTAGCACAGTTTAAGCAAAGTGGTCTTGCCCGCGCCCGAAGGGCCGGTCAGAAAGTGGAACGAACCCGGCTGCAGTCGCAGGGACACGTTGCTCAGCAATTCACCTCCACCATAGGTGTAGCTGACATTTTCCAGCTCGATCACAGGGGCCCCCGTTCTAATTGCTGCTCTTCTTGCCCGAGCGTGGTTGTGGTTTCAATGCCTGCACCGGGGCGAATTGGTGACATTTATGCTGCCAAACCGAAAACACCCTTTGCGGTCAGGTCTTAACGGAATAACATCCCTAAAAAAACTATTATCAGGTCGAGGTCCCGACCAGGAGGCAGCATGCGTCTTACGTGTCCGAATTGCGGTGCCCAATATGAGGTGCCAGACGAAGTCATCCCGGAAGAGGGCCGCGACGTTCAGTGTTCAAATTGCGAGAACACCTGGTTCCAGGCCAAATACCCGGACCAACCCGCGCCCGCAGCGGTCACGCCCATTTCAGAAGAGCCTGCAGCCGAGGAAGCCGCGACAGACCCGACCCCCACACCGGTGGATGAAGCGTTTGCCGCGGAACCGCAGGCTGAGCCTAGATCTGAACCTGCGACGGAACCCGAAACAACACCCGCACCAGAACCTGAAGCAGCCCCCGAGCCGGAAAAACCCGAAACAACCGGAAATATCGACCCCGCTGTTGCCGGCATCCTGCAAGAGGAAGCCGCCCGAGAGGCTGAGCTGCGTGCCCAGGAAGGCGGCAGCATAGAAACTCAGCCCGATTTGGCACTGGACACTCCTCCGGAACCTGACCCCGAACACGCCATCAAGGAACTGACGGCCACGGAAACCGCAGAAGACGCGGGCCAGAAAGATGACCTGCCCGATGTCGAAGCGATCAATTCCAGCTTGCGCAGCGACGACATCATGGGCGCAGAAGACGAGCCCGCGCCGCGTAAATCTGGCGGATTTGTGCGCGGATTTGCATTGATCCTGATTGTTGGCATCATTCTGTTGCTGGTCTATGGCAACGCCCAAAAAATCAGCGAGGCTGTGCCGCAGGCCGAACCGATCCTGACCCCATATGTGTCGCTGGTGGATCAGGCACGTCTGTGGCTCGAAGCACAGACTTCGGGGACAGCACAGAACTGACCTGATTGAAAGACGGACCTAGAACCGCTCTAACAGCCGCTTGAGGTATTCCAACTCGATCTGAGGACGATCCGATTCACCGGTGCGGCGACGGATTTCGTCCAGCAATTCGCGGGCGCGACGATAGACATCCTCGCCCTGCAACAGGCTGTCATCGGTTGAGATCGATCCATTTGAACCCGGGTTGCGGCCCAGCGGATCACGGCTGTTGGCCTGCATATCACCTTCTTGCGATCCCTGACCCGGTTGGTTCTGCTGGTTCTGGGCCAAGGCTTCACCCAGTGACCGCATGCCTTCGCGCAGGGCTTCCATCGCCTCGGACTGGTTGTCGATTGCATCAGCCAGATCATCATTGCGCAGCGCATTTTCGGCCTCGTCCATAGCCCGCCCTGCGCGGCCCAGCGCATCGCGCGCGGCATCGCCCTCGGGCGTGCCCGCACCGGGTAGATTCTGTTGCTGACGACCCAATTCATCGCGCAAAGCCTGTTGGCGATCAGCCAGCGATCCTTGCCCCTGCTGGCCGTCGCCCTGTTGATCTGCGCCGCGACCACCCTGACCTTCGTGGCTTTGCCCCCGACCCTGACCGCCATTGCGGCCTTCGTTGCCCTGGCTTTCACCAGCCTGCGCGCCAGGGTTGAACTGTTCCTGCAGATCGCGAAAAGCCTGATCGCTGAGGCCTTGCTGTTCGCGCAGGGTTTCGGCCAACCCTTCCATCGCCTGCTGGCCTTCGGATTGCTGGCCCTGCCCCTGGCCCTGAGTGACACGCATGTTTTCCATCATCCGCTGGAACTCTTCCAGCGCCTGCTGAGCCTCAGCCATGCGGCCCTGTTCCATCAGTTCCTGAATACGGTCCATCATCCGCTGCAGATCGTCCTGCGTCATCTGCAGGGATTCGCCATTCTCGCCTTGTTGGTTTTCGTCAAACTCACCGTTTTCCTGTGCCAGACGCTGCAGTTGGCGCATGTAATCCTGCGTTGCCTCGCGCAGCTCTTGCATCAGCTCAGCGATTTCCTCATCGGAGGCGCCGTTCTTCATCGCCTCGGTCAGGCGTTCCTGTGCCCGGCGCATCCGTTCCAGCGCATCGGCCAGCGTACCGTCTTCGATGATGATCGCCAGATCCCACAGGGCCTGGGCGATCTCTTCCTGTTGTTCCAGTGTCAGCCCGTAGTCATCGAACATTTCCAATCGCCGCAGGGTCACACGAAGACGCAGATACGCGGTGTCGGATCGAAAGAACCCTTCGGGCAGATGCGAGATCGCGCGCAAAATCTGAGACACCCGGGGCGCGTTGTCCCTGGCCCACAGCAAATCACGCCGCTGTTCGATCACTGCAGCGGCCAGTGGATCAAAGAAACGCCGCGCAGGCAATGTGGTCTGATACGGATCAGAGTGGCCTTCCTGATCGGCCGCATCCCGTGCCGTCAATGTAATCTTGACCGGCAAATGCGCCCAAGGGTGCTGCGAGAAATCCTCGATCAGGTCTTCGGTAAAATCGATCCGGTCGCCGGTAATCGGCATCGGAAGTTCCACGGTGATCACTTCGCGCGGTTCAGGTACAGCGGCCAGACCATAGCTCCGGCTGACCTCAGCCAGATCCAGCGCGATCACGGCTGATCCAGAGACCACGCCATAATCGTCCACAGCAGTGAACGGCAGTTTCATGCGTCCACCAGCCTCGGTCTCGGCTTCGTCGGCGATCGCAATCTTCGGCGACGTATCCGCAATGATGTTTACGGCCCAGTTCCGCCCTGCCGGACCATCAATCGTCAACTGGCCTGAACGGGTGGCAATAAAATCCTGTTCCACCTCAGATGCGTCTTCGGCGCCCAGGGGCGATGTTGTCTCGGTCAAGCTATGGTCGCCGACTTCGCCATAAAAACGTAGGGTGATGCGGCTACCTTGCGGAACAGATAGTGTCGGGTCTGATTGATCCGCCAAGTAAAGCGTCGGCAAGCCGGTATAGCGTGGCGGCTCCACCCAGCCTTCCCAGCTGGGCCCCTGCCCAGCCGTGGCCGCGCCCGGCGTCATCTCGGCCACTGAACCAATGCGCCAGAATGATCCGAACAAAACCGCAATCACCAGCGCCAGCAAGGCAGAGTAACGCAACGCATAAGGATCGCGATCAGCCAGCCGCAAATCTGGTTTGACCGGCTCAGCCTGCGCCGCCCGTTGCGCCATACGTGTCTGATGCGCCCGCCACAGCGCGACTGAATCGGCATCCATCGCCCCAATGGCCTGATCGTCCATAAGCGCCTGAATCGGACGCCCCGGCAGTGACGCATCCACCCGCATCAGCGCTTCGGCCCGTCTGGGCAAATGGAATCGCCTGATACCCCAGACCAGCGCCACCAGCAGGCCAATCACTGCGACAACACCCACTGCCCAGACCACCTCGACCCGGACGTGATCCTGCAACCCCAGCATCAACGCAGCCAGAATCGCCATGAAAATCGAGAAAAATGGCCAGAATGCGCGCAAAACCTGCTCGGCCAGCATCCCTGCGTGCGTCAGCCACAGGGAAAGTCTTGGAATCGGCAGGTTATGTCTTGCGTTCAAGGCAGGCCTCCTGAGCGGGCCCGCACGGTCATCGTGTCAAAGCCACTCAGGTATGGTATCGCGGTTTATGATTTCGTCAAAGCTTGGCCGTTCACGAATAACTGCAAATTGATCCCCATGTACCAGAACCTCAGGGATCAGGGGGCGCGTGTTATATTCGCTGGCCATCACCGCCCCATAGGCTCCGGCGCTGCGAAAGGCCACCAGATCACCCGGCGCCAGCGGTGGCATGTTGCGTTGTTTGGCGAAGGTATCACCGGTCTCACAGACCGGACCGACAATATCATAGGGCTGTTGTTCAACGCCCGGCGCCGGTTCCTGCACGGCAACGATATCGTGATGCGCCTCGTACATGGCGGGGCGGATCAGGTCGTTCATGGCCCCGTCGAGGATCAGAAAATCGCGCCCCTCACCGGATTTCACATAGATCACCTTGCTGATCATCAAACCGGCATTGCCCGCGATCAGACGACCAGGTTCGATCTCGATCTCGCAATCCAGATGGCCCAGCGTTTTCTTGATCAACGCACCGTATTCTACGGGCAGCGGTGGTGCGTCATTGGCACGGGTATAGGGAATGCCCAAACCTCCGCCCAGATCGAGACGGCGGATATTGTGACCTTCGGCACGCAGCTGCTCAGTCAACTCTGCGACTTTGGTATAGGCCAGCTCGAACGGCTCCAGCTCGGTCAGTTGCGAGCCGATATGGACGTCGATGCCAATCACCTCAAGCCCGGGCAGGGACGCGGCGTGGGCATAGACCTCTGACGCGCGGGCGATGGGAATACCGAACTTGTTCTCGGACTTTCCTGTAGCGATCTTGGCGTGGGTTTTGGCATCAACATCCGGGTTAACCCGCACAGTGATCGGCGCAACCACACCCAATTCCAGTGCTACAGCGTTAATCACTTCCATCTCGGGCTCGGATTCGACGTTGAACTGACGGATGCCCCCGATCAGCGCGGTGCGGATCTCATCCACAGTTTTGCCAACGCCTGAGAACACGATTTTTTCGCCTGGCACACCCGCCGCCTTGGCGCGCAGGTATTCCCCGCCCGAGACCACATCCATCCCCGCGCCCGCCTGCGCCAGCGTTTTCAGAATCGCCTGATTGCTGGCGGCTTTCATCGCATAGCAGACAAGATGCTCGGTCCCTTCCAGCGCGTCATCGAACAACTGGAAATGGCGCAGTAAAGTCGCGGTGGAATAGACGTAAAACGGGGTCCCGACCGCGGCAGCGATTTCGGAGATTGGGACATCCTCGGCGTAAAGCGCGCCGTCGCGGTAGAGAAAGTGATCCATGACAGCGCGCTTAGACCAAAACCGCCCGGCGGATCAATGGATTCCGCACATCCGGCGGTATTCGGTCAGTTGGTGACAGAAACGCCAACCCGACCATAGCCCGAAATCGAAACACCAGAGCTGCCGGAATTCGCCTCGGGCTCGGGACGGGAGTTGTGCGAAGGCTCGCAGGCCGCAAGTACGGCAATAGTCAGGATCAGGCCGAAAATCTTCATGATGTCATCTTAGCTCAGGAAATTCGGCACCAGGCCGATCATACGTGCGAACATGGGCGCCGCGTGGGCAAAATGCAATTACCTCAGAGGATTAAACCCCAAGAAAAACACCCAATCCACCGCGCCGAAAGCCAACACCACCACCAACATAGGTGCCGCTGCTTCCGACGCCTACATTGGCGCTCATCGTGGGTTGGATCGGCTCGCCATCTGCGCCACAGGCGGCCAGGGCAAACCCAGCCGCAATCAGCAGGACAACACGGAGAATTTGCATCATACCAACGCCTTCCATCGCTTGATCTGGGCCCGCACCTGATCCGGTGCAGTGCCGCCATAAGACTGGCGCGAGTTTACCGAATTTTGGACGGTAAGGACAGAATAGACGTCACCGGTGATATCTGCGTGGACCGATTGCATGTCCTCCAGCGTCAGGTCAGGCAAGTCGCAGCCTTTGCTTTCGGCCATGGCCACCAGCGATCCGGTCACATGGTGGGCGTCGCGGAACGGCAGGCCCAATACACGAACCAGCCAATCGGCAAGGTCGGTAGCGGTCGAGAACCCCGAGCCCGCTGCCGCCGCAAGGCTCTCGCGGTTGGCAGTCATGTCCTTAACCATACCTTCCATCGCAGCCAGTGCCAGCATCCAATTGTCGGCGGCATCAAAGACCTGCTCCTTGTCTTCCTGCATGTCCTTGGAATAGGCCAGCGGCAGGCCTTTCATCACCATCATCAATGCGGTATTTGCACCGTAAATGCGGCCCACTTTGGCGCGGATTAACTCTGCAGCATCCGGGTTCTTCTTCTGCGGCATGATCGACGAACCAGTCGAAAACCGATCAGACAGGGTGACAAATCGGAACTGGGCCGAAGACCAGATCACCAGCTCTTCAGCAAAGCGCGACAGGTGCATGGCGCAGATCGAGGCGGTCGACAGGAACTCAAGCGCGAAATCGCGGTCGCTGACTGCGTCCAGCGAGTTGGCGGCAGGCCGGTCAAAGCCCAGCGCCTCGGCCGTCATCTGGCGGTCGATGGGAAAAGACGTCCCAGCCAAAGCCGCCGCCCCCAAGGGGGATTCGTTCATCCGGGCTCGCGCATCGCGGACGCGGCTCAGGTCACGGCCAAACATCTCGACATAGGCCATCATGTGGTGGCCCCACGTCACCGGCTGTGCGGTTTGCAGATGGGTAAAGCCTGGCATGACCCAATCGGCCCCGGCCTCGGCCTGCGCCAAAAGCGCGCGGATCAGGGCCAGCAGGCCGCTCTCTGCCGCGTCCAGTTGATCACGCACCCACAGTTTGAAATCGGTCGCAACCTGGTCATTCCGGCTGCGGCCCGTGTGCAAACGACCTGCAGGCTCGCCAATAACCTCTTTCAGACGCGCTTCGACATTCATGTGGATGTCTTCCAGCGCGGTCGAGAACTGAAATTCCCCGTTCTGAATTTCTGACAAAACGGTGAGCAGCCCTTCCCGAATTGCCTGCGCATCACTATCAGTTATTACGCCTGTGGCAGCCAACATGGCGGCATGGGCGCGCGAGCCTGCGATGTCCTGGGCTGCCATCCGCTGATCGAACCCGATCGAGGCATTGATTGCCTCCATGATCGCGTCTGGACCGGCGGCAAAGCGGCCGCCCCACATCTGGTTCGAAGATTGATCGGTCATGTAAGAAAACCCGGAGTTGATATGCGCCTATTTCGTCTGATCCCCCTTTATATGGCCCTTGCGCTGGGTGCAAACGCCGCTTTGGCGACAGATGCCGAAACGCTTGGCCCCCTGCGTGATGGAACACTGAAACGCCTGATCCTGCACAAAGAACCCAAGCCCGCAAAAACAATCGAATTCCAGCTGGAAGATGAGGGCGGAGTTGGAACGCTTGAGGACTATGCCGGCAAGTATGTTCTGGTGAACTTCTGGGCCACGTGGTGTGCGCCTTGCCGCAAAGAGATGCCGCAGATTGCCGAGCTGCAAGAAGAGTTCGGCGGTGACAAGTTTGAGGTTCTTACACTTGCCACCGGGCGCAACTCACCCGCCGGGATCAAGAAGTTCTTCGAGGAAAACGGCATTAATAACCTGCCGCGCCATCAGGACCCCGGTTCAGCCGCCGCGCGCGAGTTTGGCGTTGTTGCGTTGCCAATCACCGTTATTCTGGATCCTGAGGGTCAGGAAATTGCCCGGCTGATCGGCGATGCGGAATGGAATTCAGAAAGTGCCAAGGCGATTATCGCGACGCTTGTCGGCGCTGAAAGCTAAGCAAAACACATAAGAAAATTGCGAATCGTGTTATTCTCCCAACTATTAGTTTGGGGGGAATAGCTGTGAATTCTATTGCCATCTTGGCCGCGGCAGCCAGTGTCCTGTGCATTTCGGCGGCTGCCGCAGACGCCAAAGACATCAAAAAGAAGCAGCAATTCATGGATGCTGTCATCGGCAAGAAACTTGTGCGCAATAGGTACTGGTTCATCGTCGCGGCAGACGGCACGATTTACGGGGATACCGCCCAAAAAGGTAAAATCAAAGGTGCCTGGGTCTGGAACAAAAGGTACTACTGCCGAAATCTCTTTATCGGGACCACGCAACTTCCTGTGGATTGTCAGAAAGTCGCAATCGACGGAGACCAAGTAGTTTTTACGCGTAAGAAGGGAAAAGGTAAGGCCGTGCCTATGACCATTTCCGACTAGGCAGAAAACACTGCATTCATATGTGCTAGAATAGAAATGGTCTTTTTGGGCCGGATTTTCTAATTGCTACCAGTGAAAAGGAGGCGACAATGAAACCAGTGGTTCTGTTGATCGGTCGCTTGCCGAATGTAATCGGCGACGTGGCGCGGCGTCTGGATCACATGCCTATCCAATGGCTGGGCGCGCATGATCAGGATGAGGTCCGGCGGCAACTGGATGCCGAGCCCCGGATCGTCTGTGCGGTCATGGGCGCGGGCTTGGATGACAAGATCCGCGGTGAGATGGTCGGCATCATCGCAGCACGCAGGCCAGACATCTGCATACACCTGAAAGACAGGGCCTCGGGGCCTGATGGGCTGGTGCCCTTTGTCGAACGCGTGGTGCAGCACGAAGTCCTGGACACGTTCGAAGCTGGCTGACGCAACGCTACCTTTGACAGCGTCATTGCCGCTCTGCAATCTGTCGGGCGGGAGGAAAGAATGCCGCTTGAAATACTTCTGGTTCTGGTGGTCGGAGGCATCGTCGGCATCACCGTTCTGCTGCACCTGTCAGGGCGGTCACGCGTGCGCGAACTGACCCCCCAGACCGCGCGTTCGGAATGGCTGCGCCATGCGCCGGACGACGTAATTATTGATATAACAATCGCACATGACAAGCGGTCCGCCCTGATCCGAACCGAGACCGGCAATGGGCTGTTGTGGTCCTTTGGTGCCGATACGGTGGCGCGCCACCTTCTGGATTTCGACTGGATCGACCACCCCGAGGGTTTCGAAATTCAATTTCATGACTTCGGCACGCCCAAAGCCCTGATCCGCCTTGACGATTTCGAACGCCCCCACTGGCAAAACCTGATGGACCCCGCATGACCGACCAAGTGAGCTTTCCCGACGCCGTGCAATGGGCGGTGCCGTTCTTCATCGCCGCCATTCTGGCCGAGTTCCTGTGGATCGCTTTCAAAGGCAGGGGCGGACGGTATGAGACGCGCGATGCCGTCACCTCGCTGATCATGGGGGCGGGAAATATCGCCTCGGGGTTGCTGCTTGGGTTCATCGCATATGGCTTTTTCATGTGGCTGTGGCAGATCACGCCGCTGAACCTAGGCACCTCGATTCCGGTGATCATCCTGTGCTTTGTGCTGGATGATTTACGCTATTACTGGGTGCATCGGTTCGGTCACCGCATCCGCTGGGTCTGGGCCAGTCACGTGAACCACCACAGTTCTCAACACTACAATCTGACCACGGCGCTGCGGCAGACATGGACCTATACGTTTACCTTCATGATGGTGGTACGTGCGCCGCTGATCCTGCTGGGCTTCCACCCGGCGATGGTGCTGTTCTGCGGCGGTTTGAACCTGATCTATCAGTTCTGGATTCACACCGAGGCGATTGGAAAGATGCCCCGCTGGTTCGAGGCGGTGATGAACACCCCTAGCCACCACCGCGCCCATCATGGACGGAACGCGCGTTATCTGGATTGCAACTATGCCGGGGTTTTCATCATCTGGGACAAACTGTTTGGCACGTTTGTGCCCGAACAAAAGGACGACCGCGTCGATTACGGGCTGGTCCACAATATCGGCACGTTCAACCCGCTGCGCGTGGCCTTTCACGAATGGGTCAGTATCTGGCGCGACGCAACCCAGCCGGGGCTGACGCTGCGCGAGCGGCTGGCCTATTGCTTTGCTCCACCGGGTTACAGCCATGATGGCAGCCGCGAAAGCTCGGAACAGATCAAAGCCCGGCATCTGGCGCGCCATCCCGAAGATCGCGGAACGCCCGGTTTTGAACAACTTGAGGCCCAGACGCCCAATCCACAGGCAAAACAGGCTTAAACCCGCCTGTTCGACTCTCTGTTTTCTTGAAAACGGGATTTCACATTCCATATTCAGCGGATGTGACCCGTAGCCAGTAACCGGAGACCGCCATGACCCGTTTGATGACAGTATCGACCACACTTGGTTTGATCGGTCTGGCTTTGGCCATGTTGACGGCACTGTCGGGTGGCCCCTCAACCATCGTTGCATTGGGCTTTGCCATGCTTGCACTGGGCTTCATGGGAGCCGTGGTCGGCGCCGCCGCTGTACTTGGACGGGTTTGGGAATCCGCGCGCTGACACTTGGCAAATTCGCTCGTCTTAACCGCAGATTCATACCTTTGCCTTGAAATAAGGCCCTGACCGTTGACGTTAAGGGGCTTGGCAAGGACATGCGGGACAGGAAACAGGCAGATGTGCCCGAGGGTGCCGAAAGCCCTCTGAACGCGGCCGTCGCATCCCGCGACGAATCCTCGGTTCAGATGGCGACCGAGGCGGTAAAGCACAAACAATGCAAACTGGCCTTTCAGCCGGTCATGCAGGCGCATCAACCATTCGGTGTAGCGTTCTACGAAGGGTTCATTCGGGTGCTGGACGAAACCGGGCGGGTTATTCCTGCACGGGATTTCATGCCGCAATTGGAAAACACCCCGATCGGGCGAGATCTGGATTGTGTCGCATTGGAAATGGGGTTGAGGACACTGATCAATAACCCCGAAATCCGCCTGTCCATCAACATGTCCGCACGTTCTATCGGCTATGCGCGGTATTCTCGGGTGTTAGATCGGTTTCTCAAGAAAGACGCCAATTTGGGCGAACGGTTGATCCTGGAAATTTCGGAAAGTTCGGCCATGACTGTGCCCGAGTTGGTGATCGATTTCATGGACCGGCTGCAACCGCGCGGCGTTGCGTTTGCGCTGGACGATTTCGGTGCCAGCAATTTCAGTTTCCGCCACTTTCGCGAGTTTTTGTTTGATGCCGCCAAGATCGACGGTCAGTTCGTCCGCGGAGTTTCCGAAAACCCGGACAATCAAGCGTTGGTCCGGGCACTGGTCGCTGTGGCCCGGGAATTTGAAATTCTAGTAACCGCCGAATCGGTCGAAACTAGGGGCGATGCCGAATTCCTTGTGGCCAATGGCGTGGATTGCTTGCAGGGGTTTTTGTTCGGCGCACCCACTGTGTCGGGTCCTTGGAAAGACAAAAAACTTAAGAAAACCGGTAGTTAAAGATTTAGAATCCAATTCCAATTTACCTGAGACAAGCTGACCGTTGCTGCAATTGCAGCGTTACGCTATTCCATGAGCAGTTGGAGCGGGGGATCATGAGGCGCTCTGGATCTTAGAGGCCGGACCTCTGCGATCTGCGTCATCACGGTTCCCACTGGACCTTGATGGTAAAGGATTGTCTATATGACTAACGTAGTAATCGCATCTGCAGCCCGTACCGGTGTCGGCAGTTTTGGCGGCTCGTTTGCAAACACACCCGCACATGATCTGGGCACTGCCGTACTCGAAGCAGTTGTAGAACGTGCCGGAGTTGACAAGGGTGAAGTCAGCGAAACCATCATGGGTCAGGTACTGACGGCTGCACAGGGCCAGAACCCGGCGCGTCAGGCCCATATCAATGCCGGTCTGCCGCAAGAAAGCGCGGCTTGGGGCATCAACCAGGTGTGTGGCTCGGGTCTGCGCGCGGTTGCGTTGGGCGCACAGCACATCCAGCTGGGCGATGCCGAAATCGTGGCCGCCGGTGGTCAGGAAAATATGACCCTTTCGCCCCATGCCGCCGCGCTGCGCGCCGGTCACAAGATGGGCGACATGAAATATATCGACACGATGATCCGCGATGGTCTGTGGGATGCCTTCAACGGCTATCACATGGGTCAAACCGCTGAAAACGTTGCTGAAAAATGGCAGATCAGCCGTGACATGCAGGACGAATTCGCCGTTGCCTCGCAGAACAAGGCCGAAGCGGCGCAAAAGGCTGGTAAATTCGCCGACGAAATCACGCCCTTCACCATCAAGACCCGCAAGGGCGACATCGTTATGGACAAGGATGAATACATCCGCCACGGCGCAACCATGGAAGCCATGGGCAAGCTGCGCCCGGCCTTCACCAAGGATGGCTCGGTCACCGCAGCCAATGCCTCGGGCCTGAACGACGGTGCCGCCGCCACCCTGCTGATGTCAGCCGAAAACGCCGAAAAGCGCGGGATCGAGCCTCTGGCCCGCATCGCCTCTTACGCTACGGCAGGTCTGGACCCGGCGATCATGGGCGTTGGTCCGATCTATGCCTCGCGCAAAGCGCTGGAAAAAGCGGGCTGGTCGGTTGACGACCTGGATCTGGTTGAAGCCAACGAAGCCTTTGCTGCGCAGGCTTGTGCCGTGAACAAGGACATGGGTTGGGACCCATCCATCGTGAACGTCAACGGTGGCGCAATCGCCATCGGTCACCCGATCGGCGCATCGGGCTGCCGCGTTCTGAACACCCTGCTGTTCGAAATGAAGCGCCGCGACGCGAAAAAGGGTCTGGCGACCCTTTGCATCGGCGGCGGCATGGGTGTCGCCCTGTGTGTGGAGCGCGACTAAGTGCTTTGACAACTAAATGGAAAAGGGCGTCTACTGGGCGCCCTTTTTTGTTACATTCCGGCCCTATCCCTTAGATGCGACAATATCGCCGAACAGAAAGATCAAAACGAAGACGAAACGATATTGCGCAGCAATCTCTCTCAGAGTAACAGAATTACCAAGTCAGACTTAATTGGAGGATTCCTCAATGGCACGTACAGCACTCGTCACCGGCGGTTCCCGCGGCATCGGCGCATCAATTTCCAAGGCGCTCAAGGCCGAAGGCTACAATGTTGCAGCCACCTATGCCGGCAATGACGAAGCCGCCGCAAAATTCACCGAGGAAACCGGCATCGCCACCTACAAGTGGAACGTGGCCGACTATGATGAATCAAAAGCGGGCATTGAAAAGGTCGAAGCCGAAGTTGGCCCAATCGACATCGTGGTCGCCAATGCAGGCATCACCCGCGATGCCCCGTTCCACAAAATGACCCCTGAGCAGTGGCATCAGGTGATCGACACCAACCTGACCGGCGTTTTCAACACCGTCCACCCGGTATGGTCCGGCATGCGCGAGCGCAAGTTTGGCCGTGTGATCGTCATCAGTTCGATCAATGGTCAGAAAGGCCAGTTCGCGCAGGTGAACTATGCCGCGACCAAAGCGGGTGATCTCGGTATTGTGAAATCCCTCGCGCAAGAAGGGGCCCGTGCTGGTATCACCGCGAACGCCATCTGCCCCGGCTACATCGCAACCGAGATGGTGATGGCGGTTCCCGAGAAGGTTCGTGAATCCATCATCGGTCAAATCCCGGCTGGTCGACTGGGCGAGCCCGAGGAAATCGCGCGCTGCGTGGCGTTCCTGGCGTCGGACGATTCTCAGTTCATCAATGGCTCGACAATTTCGGCCAACGGTGCGCAATTCTTCGTCTGATCTGCAGACCCACGAACAATTCAGGCCGGTCCTTTTGGATCGGCCTTTTTCGTTCTGAAAACAACAGTTAAAGAATTGCACGTCTTCCCGGTGGCTGTATCCTTTCAAAGCAGATCGGTGAAAAAGGTCACGGCCCTATGACAAAAACTCAGGCAACAGCGATTGGGTTTGTGGCTGTGCTGCTGTGGTCTTTACTGGCGCTGTTCACAGTCGGCTCGACCCCAACCCCACCGCTTTTGCTGAACGCCATCTGTTTTTCTATCGGCGGCACGCTGGGCCTGATCTGGACATGGACCAACGGCGGTTTGCCCAAGTTACGGGCGGTGCCCTGGACAACGTATCTGTTCGGTGCAGCGGGCCTGTTCGGCTATCACGCCTTGTATTTTTCGGCCCTGCGCATGGCTCCAGCAGCTGAGGCTGGGTTGATCGCCTATCTCTGGCCCCTGCTGATCGTGCTGTTTTCCGGGCTATTGCCGGGCGAGCATCTGCGTATCGGTCATCTGTTTGGGGCCTGTCTGGGCTTTGCCGGAGCTGCGATCATCATCGCAGGAGGCGGTAGCGCAGGGGTTCAGACCGCTCATCTACCGGGGTATGGGCTGGCGCTGCTGTGCGCGCTGACATGGTCGGGATATTCGGTCCTGTCGCGCCGTTTGGGGGACACTCCGACCAGTTCGGTCGCCGTGTTCTGCATCGCGGCGGCGATTGCCTCGGGCGCGCTGCATCTTGCCGTTGAAGAAACCATCTGGCCCGACAACGCCTTTGGCTGGGCTTCGGTCGTGGCACTGGGTCTGGGGCCGGTGGGTCTAGCGTTTTATGTGTGGGATATCGGGGTAAAGCAGGGTGACATACAAATCCTCGGTACTGCCTCTTACGCGGCACCGCTGTTGTCTACGCTGGCTTTGGTTGGGGCCGGGATCGCCGCCCCGTCCTGGGGTCTGGCGATCGCGGCCGTGTTGATCACTGGTGGCGCGGCCATTGCCGCGCGGGCGAGCTTGCGTCGCTAGGCTGACAGGCGCTCGATCTCTTCTTTTAGCTTAAGCTTCTGCTTTTTGAGTTGTGCAATATGGAGATCGTCGATGCCAGGCGAGCGTTGGGCTTGTTCAACTTCAAGACCGAGTGTTTCGTGCTTTTTCTTCAGTTCGGTCAGGTGTGCGCTCACGCTCATGGCGATACTCCTCTGTTGGTGTCTGAGTTTCACGTAAGAAGTTGATCACATCGTTTCCACCCTGTCACGCTGCATACGCACAGATTCTGTAATAAATCCGACAAATTCGGCTGGTTACTGCCTATTGGCCGGACAACCCCGGCAGGGCGGCCGCATCGCGCAGCACCGCCGAAACCTGCGGTGTGTAGCTTTCACCGTCTTTTTCGTGGCGCGCGCCTGCATGCAAAATCAACGGCGCATGCAACCGAAACGCGACCTTTCCGCCCTTTTTGGCGCGTAAAATCACTAATTCGGCAGCCCGACCCGCGCGTGCCGCCAAAGGCAACACCTCGACTGAGCCCAGGCGCCCCGTGCAGCCCGCAAGCATATCTGGCAAACGGTCGGCCTTTTGGATCATGTGCAAATAGCCGCGCGGTGCGAGACGTTTGGCCGCAGTGTCGAACCAAACACCCAGTGGTGTGCCCTCACCCAGCGCGATTGCCCGTCCGTCATCCGCAGCGGCACTGTGCGCTCCGGCGCGGTAATAGGGCGGGTTGGCGATGACATGGTCAAACTGGCGCTGTTTCAGATCGGCAGGCAGGGCGGCAAGATCGGCCTCGACCACCTCGAACGATGCGACGTTCTCGACGGCGTTGCGACGGGCCAGCGCAGCATAGCTGGCCTGCAATTCCACCCCGACCCCTTGCAATCCCGGCACACGCGCCAGAAGGCACAGGATCGCGGCGCCTGCCCCGCAGCCCAGTTCCAGCACGGTGTGACCACGTGTCGCCGGAACCGAGGCAGCCAGCAAGACCGGGTCCACGCCCGCACGATATCCCGAACGCGGTTGCCACAGGCGCACACGGCCGTTCAAAAAATCGTTACAGGTCAGATCATTATCCGGAAAATGGCTCATCGACCCAGCGGAATCTCATTATCGCGCATCACCCGTTCAGCCCGCGTCAGGTCATCAGCCCGCACCATCAGACGACGGGGGAAGATTCCGATGCCGCCTTCGAGGATGCTCATATTTACGTCCATCTGAAAGCAGTCTATATCCTCACCCTCAAGAAGGGCCGAAGCAAAGGCCAGGATCGTCGGATCGGTGCTGCGCAAAAGTTCTTTCATAGGGATGGATGTAAGGGCAAGGTAAGTCGAAAGTCGAGCCTTGTATCAGGAGTGTGATGGAAATCGACGCGATCACAAAACCGCATGAGCGGCTGGCCGACCTTCTGACCGGCGAAATGGCTGCGGTGAATGAGCTGATCCGCACGCGCATGGCCTCTGATCACGCGCCGCGCATCCCCGAAGTGACGGCACATCTGGTTGAAGCCGGTGGCAAACGTCTGCGTCCGATGCTGACCCTGGCGGCCGCACGTCTGTTCGGTTACGCGGGCGACCACCATGTGCGGCTGGCCGCGACGGTTGAGTTCATCCACACGGCGACCCTACTGCATGACGATGTGGTGGACGAAAGCGCCCAGCGGCGTGGCCGCCCAACGGCGAACCTGCTGTGGGACAACAAGTCCAGCGTTCTGGTGGGCGATTACCTGTTCTCCCGCAGTTTCCAGTTGATGGTTGAGACCGGGTCACTGCGTGTCCTGGATATTCTGGCCAATGCCTCGGCCACCATTGCCGAAGGTGAGGTGCTACAGATGACTGCGGCCACCGATCTGGGCACGGATGAGGCGATTTACCTGCAGGTTGTACGCGGCAAGACCGCCGCCCTGTTCTCGGCCGCGACCGAGGTTGGCGGTGTAATCGCCGGAGCGTCTGAGGAACAGGTCAAGGCGCTGTATGACTATGGCGATGCTTTGGGTGTTGCCTTCCAGATCGCTGATGATCTGCTAGATTATCAAGGTGATAGCAAGGCCACCGGTAAAAATGTCGGCGACGATTTCCGCGAACGTAAGTTGACCCTGCCGGTGATCAAGGCCGTGGCGCAAGCCACCCCTGATGAACATGCCTTTTGGGAGCGCACGATTGGCCGGGGTCGCCAAGAAGAGGGTGACCTGGACCACGCGCTGAGCCTGATGGGAAAATACGGCACGCTCGACGCCACCCGGTCAGATGCGTTCGACTGGGCCGCCAAGGCCAAGGAGGCGCTGGCGCCCCTGCCCGATCATGAGATTCGCACGCTGCTGCGTGATCTGGCCGATTACGTGGTTTCGCGCCTCAATTAAGCTGCACCGCACGGCACCACCAATCGGGATGGGCCGCGCCGATCTCGTACGCTGCGAAATGCGCGTCTTTCATTGTGGGATAGAGCGCGAAACAGGTCGAACCTGACCCCGACATGCGGGCCAACAGCGCCCGCGTAGTCAATCGCAGTGAATCCAGCGCAAACTCAATTTCGCGGGCGATGCCCATTGCGGGGATTTCCAGATCATTCCGCTGGTCACGCAACCATTCGGCGCAGGCCCTGGCATTCTCGAATTCCGGGATATCAATCGGCATGGGCAGGTTGTCCCGCCGGGCCAATGCCTTGAACACCGAAGATGTGGGCACCGGAATACCCGGGTTGACCAGAACTGCAGGCAAATTCGGAAGGGACACGGACGTTAGCCTATCGCCAATTCCCTGCATTCGTGTCGCTTGGGCGGCCATGCAAACAGGTACATCAGCACCCAGAGAAACAGGCAGGTCCTCTGGTATGCCGACCCCCTGACCAGCCAACGCCCAAAGGGTCGCGGCGGCGTCAGACGAACCGCCGCCAATCCCGCCACCATGCGGCAGCACCTTGTTCAGATCGATATGGCCCGTCCACCCGGCGGCTTGGGCTGCTTTCCAGACCAGATTGCGACTGTCCGCAGGCACGCCTGCCGCGTGTTCTCCGGTGACTGAGATCGACAATTCAGGGCCTGGTGTAAACTGCAACCTGTCGCCTACATCAGCAAATACGACCAGCGAATCCAACAAGTGAAATCCATCAACCCGCTGGCCGGTCACATGCAGAGTCAGGTTGATCTTGGCGGGCGCGAAGGCCTTAGTTGCCATTGGCGACCTTCAACGGTTCCGTCCCTTCTTCGGCCAGAACCTCGTCGAGGCCAATCTCCAGCTTGCGACGGATACGGTCGGGATCAGCCTCGGCATCCGTGTCTTCAGGATCAATGAAGGACAGGGCGCGTTTCCACTGGAACTCAGCCTCGCGCGCGCGGCCCACAGCCCAATAAACATCACCCAGATGATCGTTCACCACTGGATCAACCGCCATCAGCTCGACCGCGCGCTCCATATGTTCGACCGCCTCATCATAGCGGCCCAGACGAAACAGGACCCAGCCCAGACTGTCGACGATATAACCGCTGTCGGGGCGCGCCGCGACAGCGCGTTCGATCATGTTCAGCGCCTCGTCCAGTTTTTCGCGCCGTTCGACCAGAGAATATCCCAAATAGTTCAGCACCTGCGGCTGATCTGGGTTCAACTCTAGCGCGCGGCGGAAATCGGCCTCGGCCTGATCCCATTGTTTGAGCCGTTCGTGCGAGATGCCACGGGCATAGTGCAAAAACCAGTTCCCACCCTCGGTCAGTTCGATGGCACGATCATAAGACGCGACAGCGCTGGTGTATTCTTCTTGCTGGCGTTGCAGATCGGCCAGAGCTACATGAACGCTGGGCAGGTTTGGGTTCTGGCTGGCCAGGGTCTGCAACACCTCGGCAGCAGCATCCTTTTTGTCCGACCGGCTAAGCACCTCGGCCCGGCCTAGTTCAGCCGCGTGATAATCACTGCTGCTGGCGGGTACTTGACGATAGGCTTCCACGGCCAGATCATATTGCTCCAGCACGTCCAGCAATTCGGCACTCAGCAAGATCGCATCCACATGTCCGGGACGCAGGAACGCAGCCGTGCGCACATAAAGCAGGACATAGTTCTGCGCCGCCTCATTGCTCAGCGCTGCGCCAACGGAAAAGAAAACCTCGGCCATGCCATCTTGCGCCGATCGAACATGGGTGAACGGCAGGGTATCACCATCGGACAGGCGCGCCACATAACCTTCGATCGACGGGTCGCTGCCGGCCGCAAATACCTCACCCAGAAATTGCTGTGCCTCTTCATTGCGGTCCAGTTGCGACAAAACCTCGGCCCGGGCCAAAGCGGCCCGTCGCGAAAAGCGGGCAACCGCACCGTTATGGGCCGTGAATACTTCTTCGGCCCCTTCAAAATCGCCAACCGAGGCCAGCGCCAGCGCCTTGTGGTACAGTGCAAAGTCGCGCAAGCCATCCTGCGTTGCGACCTCGTCAAACTGCTCCATCGCGCGGGTCATGGCCCCTTGGCCAATGTATGCCCATCCCTGTACCAAACCGTCGACCAAAGGCCCCACGCCTTGCGTTTCGGGATCACGGGCCAGCAATTCATCCAGTTTGCCGTCGGCCACCAGATTGGCGGTGATCACCATCCTTGCTGCCTGACTGGGCAAACCGGCATCCTCAATCATCTGCGCAACAGGCAGCGCGCGTACCACATCGCCCAGCGCCAGCCGTGCGACAACCACGCTTTCCAACAATGCTGCATTTTCAGGATCGGCTTTCAGGGCCTGCGCATAGTATTTTTCAGCGGCTGAATAGTCGTTCTGATAGATGGCCTGACGGCCAGCCAAATACGCACCGGACCCCGAATCCGCTACAGCTGGAAGCACAATCGACGAGGTGAAGAGCGCAGCCATTGCGGCGCGACGAACCAGAGAAATCACCAAAATCCTGCCTTGCTATTCTTGTCTGCGCAATAAGCTAGGGCTTTGGCTGGCAAGAGGCAATGGCAGAGCCTTCACGACCCTGCCAGTGCCCGGTTTTTTGCTTACATATTTGGATAGTTTGGCCCGTCGCCACCCTGCGGCGTGGTCCAAGTGATGTTCTTGCTCGGGTCCTTGATGTCGCAGGTCTTGCAGTGGACGCAGTTCTGGAAGTTGATCACGAAGCGCGGATTGCCTTCATCCTCGACCATCTCATACACACCCGCCGGGCAATAGCGCTGCGCCGGTTCGTCGTATTTGGGCAGGTTGACTTTGACCGGGATGTCCGGGTCCGCCAGTTTCAGGTGGCAGGGCTGGCTTTCCTCGTGATTGGTCATCGCAAACGAGACGTTGGTTAGGCGGTCAAACGACAGCGTGCCATCGGGTTTGGGATAATCGATAGGCTTGTGTTTGCTGGCCTCTTCGGTCGAATCCGCGTCGTTCTTGCCATGGCCCACTGTGCCCAACAGCGAAAAGCCCAGCGTGTTGGTCCACATATCCAGACCGCCCAGCATCAGGCTGGCGGTCAGACCCCATTTCGACCAGATCGGCTTGACGTTTCGCACCTTTTTCAGATCGCTGCCGATCGGGCCATTGCGCACATCGGTCTCGTAATCGGTCAGCTCATCGCCCGAGCGTTCTGCCTTGATGGCGTCAAAGGCGGCTTCAGCCGCGGCTTTGCCCGACAGCATCGCGTTGTGATTGCCCTTGATGCGCGGCACGTTGACCATGCCCGCCGAACAGCCCAACAGCGCCACGCCCGGCGCTACCAGTTTCGGCATCGACTGATAGCCGCCTTCGGTGATCGCACGGGCACCGTAGGCCACGCGCTTGCCGCCCTTCAGCAGCTCGGCCACCATCGGATGATGCTTGAAGCGCTGAAACTCCATATACGGGTACAGGTGCGGGTTTTTATAGTTCAGGTGGACCACAAACCCGACATAGACCTGATTGTTTTCAAGGTGATAGATAAAGGATCCGCCGCCCGCGTTGCTGCCCAGCGGCCAGCCCATCGTATGCGTGACGGTGCCTTCCTTGTGCTTGGCGGGGTCGATCTCCCAGATCTCTTTCATGCCGACGCCGTATTTTTGCACCTCTTTGCCGGCCTGCAGGTCGTATTTGGCGATGACTTCTTTGGACAGCGAACCGCGCACGCCTTCGGACAGGAAGACATATTTGCCGTGCAGCTCCATACCAGGTTCGGTGTTGGGGCCGTATGAGCCATCGGGTTCCAGGCCAAACACCCCGGCCACGACGCCTCTGACTTCACCATTGTCACCATAAACCAGCTCTGAACACGCCATGCCGGGGAAGATTTCCACGCCCAGTTCCTCGGCCTGTTCGGCCATCCAGCGGCAGACATTGCCCATCGAGACGATGTAGTTGCCGTGGTTGTTCATCAGCGGCGGCATCGGGAAGTTGGGAATACGGATCTTACCCGCCTCGCCCAGCATGTAGAAATTGTCTTCGGTCACCGGCGTGTTCAACGGCGCGCCTTTTTCCTTCCAGTCGGGGATCAGCGCATCCAGACCACAGGGGTCCAATACCGCGCCCGACAGGATATGCGCGCCCACTTCCGAGCCTTTTTCTAGAACAACGACGTTCAGGTCCGCGTCCAGCTGTTTCAGACGGATGGCTGCCGAAAGGCCCGCCGGGCCTGCGCCCACGATAACCACATCGTATTCCATCGCTTCGCGTTCAATCTCGGCCATCGCGGGCTCCTTAGCTAACTTTCCGAATTGGCGCTTTCTACATGCTGTCGGCGCAATATTGTTTCACGGCTGATTACATGGTTGCTAAGACCTTGGTCAATCAAAACACGGCGTAACATTGCTGCAATGCGGCAGTTATGTATCGGGAGAGTCCCCCATAAGGTACCTGGGACCGCTACCATGGCATTTGGCGCGGTCGTCCGGGTTGTAAAGGGCGCATTTCGGAAGGCTGAGGCAGCCACAGCCGATACACCCATCCAGATTGTCGCGCAACCGCGTCAAGGTAGCGATTCGCTGATCCAGACGGTCACGCAGCCCAACACTGATTTTCTGCCAATCCTTTGGCGTTGGTGTGCGGTTGCCAGGCAAGTCGGACAAAACATCCTTGATCTCGGGCAACGTCAGGCCAAACTGCTGGGCGATCATGATGAAACTCAACCGCCGAATATCAGCGCGCTGATACCGCCGCTGCCCACCCGCATTGCGCCATGGCGCGATCAGCCCCTGCGCCTCGTAGTACCGGATGGCCGACACAGCCAACCCCGTGCGCCGGGCCAATGCGCCAATTGCCAGCCCTTCGGAAACTGCCATTGTCCTCATTTAGTCCCTTGACCTAAAGTTAGGTTTAGAAATTACAGTGAGTCGTGACAAGCCTCAATTCGCAAAGGAGACCCCATGATGGCGACGCTTGAACACACCAACTTCACCGTTCGCGACCCGCAGGCTTCGGCCGCGTGGATGCACAAGGTGTTTGGTTGGAAAACCCGCTGGGAAGGCCCGGCCATTGCGGGCGGCTATACCGTGCATGTGGGCAGCGCGCATACCTATCTGGCGCTTTATGCGCCCAGCGATCCGCAGCCATCCGGCGAAAGCAGTTACGACATCATTGGAGGGCTGAACCACGTGGGTGTTTTGGTCGAAGATATCGACGCCACCGAGCAGCAAGTGATCAAAGCCGGCTTCACGCCCAAGTCACATGCGGATTATGAGCCCGGAAAACGGTTCTACTTTGACGACGACAATGGCATCGAATTCGAAGTGATTAGTTACAACTAGGGCGTTCCGGGAAACATCTTACAAACTCGTTATCGCCAATATCCCGAGAGCGCGAAGTGCGACAGGGTATTGGCGATTCAAACTTTTCCCGAACAACATAGGCCGTAATCCGCCCGCTGCGGGGCCAAGACCTCTTGCAATTCACGCCTCATTTGGGTCAGGTATTTGCCAACCCATCAATTCGCCCCGACGCTGGTTCCATGCGGCGGGGCGCATCAATTTATGCGTGGACGACAAGACCATGGAAAAAATTCCGATGACGCCTACGGGCAATGCCGCGCTTGCGGCAGAGCTGAAAAACCTGAAATCCGTTGAGCGCCCAGCTATCATCGAGGCCATTGCTACGGCCCGTGAATTGGGTGACCTGAAGGAAAACGCCGAATATCATTCGGCCCGCGAAAAACAGGGCTTTATCGAAGGCCGTATCAAAGAGCTGGAAGGCATCCTATCGCTGGCCGATGTGATCGACCCTGCCAAGCTGTCGGGTGCGATCAAATTCGGCGCCAAGGTTACGCTGGTCGATGAGGACACTGACGAGGAAAAGACCTGGCAGATCGTGGGTGAGTATGAGGCCAATATCGAAAACGGTCTGCTCAACATCAAATCCCCCATCGCCCGCGCCCTGATCGGCAAGGACGAAGGTGACAGTGTCGAAGTCCGCACCCCCGGTGGTGTGCGGTCTTACGAAGTCCTGAGTATCGAGTACGCCTGACCGGAGCGTCCTTCATGTCCGAGCCCACGCCAGAGCAGGAAGCCGAGCGGCCAACGTCGTTGGGTGTTTACGACAAGCCCTCGCGGCCGTCCGTGACCGAGATCGAGATTGCGGCCATCGTGCTTAGCGTGATCTGGCTGGTGGTTTCGGTGGTGTTTCTGGTGCTGCCCGACGACGTCGAGGGCGGTGGGTTCGTGGTGACCTTGCTGGCGGTGTTCATGCCGGTAGCAATGATCTGGGTCGCGGCTACGGCGATGCGCGCCAGCCGCGTCATGCGCGAAGAAAGTGAGCGTCTGCAGACTGCGATTGATGCAATCCGGCAGACTTATGTCCTCCAGCAACAGCGGGCCGCCATTTCCCACGAACCGGCCGTCAGCAAGAAGTTGGACGAAATCGCTGAATCCGCGAAAAAGACAGAAAGTACACTGGCCACGTTTTCGACCAAACGTTGCGAACCCGCGCGGGCGGCAGCGTCAAACGGAACCGGCGACCAAACCTCGTTGGAGCTGGGGACGCAGGCCGAGGACATCGCGCCGCCACTCAGCACCGATATTTTCATCCGAGCGCTGAATTTCCCCGAAACGCAGGATGACGCCGAAGGGTTCGACGCCTTGCGTCTGGCGTTGAAGGACCGCAAGACCGCCCAACTGGTGCAGGCTTCGCAGGACGTTTTGACGCTGCTCAGCCAGGAAGGCATCTATATGGATGACCTGCGCCCCGACATGTCCCGCCCCGAGATCTGGCGGCAATTCGCGCAGGGTGCCCGTGGTCGCTCGGTGGCGGCTTTGGGCGGCATTCGGGATCGGTCGTCGCTTGCGCTGACGGCGGCGCGGATGAAGCAGGACCCGATCTTTCGCGACGCCGCACATCATTTTCTGCGCCGCTTTGACCACATGATCGTGGCTTTTGAACCTGAGGCCAGCGATGCCGACCTGACCGCATTGGGTGAGACCCGAACGGCGCGAGCCTTCATGTTACTGGGGCGTGTGGCTGGAACCTTCGACTAAAGGCCGAAGCTGCCGTAGGGGATAAACCGGACTAGATCGCCCGGTTTGATATGGCGCGCGCCGTCTTCGATTTCGACCAGCCCTTCGGCCCAGCTGAGCCCGCTGATCCGGCCCGATCCTTCAGAGGCAAACACCTCGACCCGGCCATCGCGCACTCGGGCGCGCAGATATTCGCGGCGGCCCGGTTTCTTGCGTTTTTCAAAGGCGGCGGGCAGATCGAACCCCTGTGGGTCCTGCCAGCCCTCACCCGCCATCAGACCCAAAGCCGGGCGCGCAAAGATCAGGGTGCAGACCTTAGCCGCAACCGGATTACCGGGCAGGCCAAAGACCGGTGTGCCTTCCCACAATCCCAGAGCCAGCGGCCGCCCCGGTTTGAGCGCAATCCTCCATTCCTGCATCGCCCCCGCCTCTCGCAACAGGGCCGAGACGTGATCCTCATCCCCGGCTGACGCGCCACCGCTGGTCAGGATTACATCCGCCTGTTCCGCCGCCGCATTCAGGCGATCGCGCAAATCTTCCCGGTCATCAGAAACCCGCCCCATATCCACCGGCTGAAACCCCATGCGGTCGATCAGTGACAACAGCATCGGGCGGTTGGCATCGAATATCTGGCCTGGCCCGGCCTTGTCTCCGGGTTCGATCAGTTCATCACCGGTCGACAGCACCGCCACACGCAGCGTATTGCGCACTGGAACTTTTGCAATTCCGGCAGCCGACAACAACGCCAGATCGGCGGGCGTCAACCTTCGCCCGGCAGACAGAACCAGATCGCCCGCGGTCACGTCCTCACCTGCACGGCGGGTGTTTGCACCCTGTTTCAGGGGGCCGTGAAAAGCGATGTGGCCATCTTGTACGGTCACGTCCTCTTCTAGAATGACCGTATCCACACCCTCAGGCAACGCCGCGCCGGTCAACACCCGCAGCGCATGGCCATGCGGCACCGTGCCATCAAACGGGATACCTGCAGCCGCGCGGCCCGGATGCAATGGCATCACCTGCGCACCCTCGGGCATCGCACCCGCAAATCCGTAGCCGTCAACGGCCGTATTCGGTTGCGGCGGGTTCGAGCGTTTAGCGATGATATCCTCTGCCAGAATGCGCCCCATAGCCTGCGGGAGCGCAATTGTTTCAACAGGCACAACTACCGTCAGCCGCTGGCGCAGCAGGGCCAGCGCGTCATCCACCGGCGTCCAGCTCACCCCGGCAGGCAAAGCAAAGCAATCGTTGCGCAGGGGCGGTGGGGCAATATCCGGCTTGCGTTGTGACACTCCCAAAATCCAGCCTTCCTCTGCTGCGTTGACATTCAGATGGTTCGCCAATTCCTCGGGTCGCATCCCGGCCAGTGACAGCGCGACCTGTTCCACCTGCCAGGCGTCCTTGATCCGGTCTTTCGGCCCGGCCCCCAGGGTAAGCGAGGGCCAGATTTCCACAAAGGCGACCGGGGTGTCCAGCGGCTCGAACGGCCAGACCGAGATTTGTCCGGTAAATGCGCGGCGCAGACGGGCCAGAACCGGCAGGCCAGTCATGACCTGACCACCCACAGCACCGGCCCCGCCCATTTGCCAACACGTAAAGCTGCCCTTGGTTTCGGGGTTCAGTTCGACGCAACGGCGTTCGGGAAATGGGTTGTGATAGTCCGCCTTGATTTTGGGCAGACCGTCGATGCCACGTCGCAGGCCATTGAACCAGAACGGACCCTTGCCGCCAAAACGGCGGTTAATCTCTCCGGCCAGATCAAACCGGTTGTTGGCTTTTGGCGAATCCTCGATCCGGCTCTCGAACCAGTCCCACAACCGCAACGGATCATCCGAGCCGGTCAGCGCATGGGCGAACCCTTTGGGATAGCCAAAGGGGAAATCGAACCCCAGACACAGCCGCCGTCCTGAGGCAATCTCATCCGCAATCAGGTTGTGCAGCCATTGCTCGGCAATCTTGCGGTTTCTAAGGTATGTCGGTTCTTCTGCCCTGCCCTGTCGCACCACACAGGCCCAGATGGCATCCTTGCGTTCGGAAAGGCCGGTGTCATTGCCACCGGACCAATCGACCATGGCAAAACTATCGAAACCGGTCACAAACCAACCTCTTGCAGAATGAAATCGGCGATGGCTGCGGTGTCATTCAGGTCAAAGACCGGCACAGCCACATCGAGCGGCGTGTCACTTGCGACGGCGCGGATCGTCGCGTTCTCAGGCGCCATCAACGGGTTCGCAGCCTCGGCCCGATAGGCTTCGACCTTGGGATGGGCCTCGCTTTTAAACCCCTCGATCAACACTAGATCGACTGGCGACAGTCGCTCTAGTAACTCATTCAATGGAGGCTCGGGCACGCCGCGCAGCTCTTGCATGATCGCGACGCGTTGACCCGAGGCCAGCAGAACCTCGGACGCGCCCGCAACGCGGTGACGATAGCTGTCAGTGCCCGGCTGATCGACATCGACATTGTGATGGGCGTGTTTCAGGGTCGAGACGGTAAAGCCGCGCCCGGTGATCTCAGTCACCAGCCGCTCCATCAACCCAGTCTTGCCCGCGTTTTTCCAGCCAGTGACGCCGTAAACCTTCATGCCTGCTCCAGCAGTTGTTCTGCCCGCGCCAGATCGTCGGGTGTGTTGACGTTGAAGAACGGATCAAAGGGATCGGCCGGGAACAGCGCCTCGCGCCCGTCATGTTTATCGGTCCACAGCACGACCTTGCGCAGGCCGTCATTCAGCGCATCCCGCAGATCGTCGCGTAATGCCACGGGCCAGAGACCAAAGGTCGGGTGCCGATTGACCCGTTTTCCACCACCAGATTTCAACGCCTCATCCCCGGTGCGTGGCGTGGTAGCCAGCACCAGCGGAAGTGTTTGCCCCTGGGCAGCGTCGCTCAGCCGCATCACCAGATCGCGCGGTAAAAACGGAGTATCGGCGGCAGCGGTGACAATGCAGTCAGCCCCTTGCGTGGCCGCCCAGTCGAGCCCTGCCAGAACACCCGCCAGAGGGCCAGCGAACCCTTCGATCGTGTCGGGCAGAATAGGCAGGTTCAGATCAGCGAACCGTTCGGGATCACCATTGGCGTTTAGCGCAAGGCCATCCACTTGCGAGGAAAGCCGGTCGATCACATGAGATAGCAGGCTTTGCCCGCCGATCTGCAACAGACCCTTGTCTCCGCCACCCATTCGGGTGGCGAGACCACCTGCGAGGATGATGCCAAGTGGGCGGATCATGCGGTGCCCTCGATCTCGGGCCACTTCTTGAATTTCGTGAACGGCTGCGCCGACGCAAGGCAGATGCCAGCCAAAAGAAGCAGTATCCAAATGCGCGGAGATGTTGACGTGGTTTCACCCAACCGAACACCAAGATTTACCGCGCCCAGAAAATAACCGAGAATCAAGGTAGGAAGCACGCCACACCAAAACAACAAGCGATAGCGTCGCGCAGCTTTTTGTACCGATGGCATCAATTCAAGCGACTGCGGAAGCCCATGCATCGCAATACGCTGAAGCGATGTGTTCTGAAGTCGGTAGTCAAGGCTGTTTTGCTGCCATCCAGGTCCCCAGAAAACCACCAAATCCAGCACCCCAACATATTTCCGGGCGCTCCAGCCCAACTTACCCAGCACATTTTTACTATGCGCACAAATGCCTTCAACGACGGCTCGTTTGCTGCGGAAGTAGGTTACCAGCACCAAAACATAGAGTGGCAGAATGCTGACTGCTAAAACAAAAGTGACGAAAATCCAAAGTGTCTCTGATATCATCCCGCACTCTTCCTACGATGTTTCTTATCCTCAACCGCCACGCTTGCCGGATCCACATCACGCAGCAACCGGTCCTCGCCCGACAGACACACAAACCGCTGACCTCGCATGCGGCCGATCAGGGTCAGGCCGACTTCGCGGGCGATCTCGACACCCCAGGCGGTGAAACCGGATCGGGACGCCAGCACCGGTATACCCATCATCGCCGTCTTGATCACCATTTCGGATGTCAGACGGCCAGTGGTGTAGAGGATCTTGTCGTCCGCCGCCTCACCCTCGGACAGCATCCAGCCCGCGATCTTGTCGACAGCGTTGTGGCGGCCGACATCCTCCATGTAGACCAGAGGGCGGTTTTCAAGGCACAGAACCGTTCCGTGGATCGCCCCGGCTTCAAGATACAGCGACGGGGTTCGGTTGATCTTGGCCGCCAGCTCATACAGCCATGATGTCCGCACTTGAACTTGCGGCAGGCGCACATCCTCGAGCCCCTCCATCATGTCGCCGAACACGGTGCCGACTGCGCAACCACTGGTGCGGGTCTTTTTCTTCAGCTTGTCCTCGTAGGACGTCTCGCGCGCGGTGCGGACGATCACGGTTTCCAGATCGTCGTCATAATCGACCCGCGTGATCTGATCATCATCCAGCAACATGCCCTGATTGCGCAGGAACCCCAGCGCCAGATATTCCGGATAGTCGCCTATGGTCATCGCGGTCACGATTTCCTGGGAATTCAGGAAAATCGTCAAAGGGCGCTCTTCGACAACCGAGATCTGGCTGACCTCTCCATTCTGGTCCACGCCCTCGACCGCGCGGGTCAGGCGGGCCGCGCCGGGATCGGGGGCGATGATGTAGTCCGAGACATCCAGTTCCTTGGCCAATTGCAACCCTTTCCCAAGACCGCTACTGCTGCGGCTATCACCATAGGATTTAGCCATGGCAGACACCACATCCAAGTCATACTATTGGAAGGGTTTTCGCGACGGGACCCCGTTCATTTTCGTCGCCATCCCTTTCGGCACCTTGTTCGGGGTATTCGCCACCGAAACCGGGCTGACCATCATTCAGACGATGGCGTTCACGGCAACGGTTTTCGCCGGGGCCGCGCAATTCGCGGCCTTGCAACTGCTGCAAGACAATGCGCCAACCCTGATTATCCTGGCTTCGGCGCTGGCTGTGAACCTGCGGATGGCGATGTATTCAGCCTCGCTGACGCCGTATCTGGGGGCCGCGCCACTATGGCAACGCGCCATTGGCGCATATCTGGTCGTGGACCAGTCCTACGCCAGCTGCATGGTCCGGTTCGAAAAAGAGCCCAACATGACCGTACCTCAACGCATGGCCTATTTCTTTGGCTCGGTCTCACCGATCACACCCTTGTGGATACTGTCCACTTATCTGGGGGCAGTCTTGGGCACGCGAATACCCGAAAGCTGGGCGCTGGATTTCGCCTTGCCGATTACCTTTCTGGCTATGATCGGACCGATGTTGCGCACACTGCCGCATGTTGTGGCGGCTTTAGTTGCCATAACGGTCTCGCTGCTGACGGTTGCTGTGCCCTATAATCTGGGTCTGCTGGTGGCCGGATGCATCGGTATGATGGCCGGGGCGCAGGCGGAATTGTGGCTAGAACGCAGAAAGGTCACGTAATGAACGCGGTCGATCCGGTCACCATGTGGATCATCATCGTCGGGCTGGCTTTGGGCAGCTACGGCCTGCGGTTCGTGTTCCTCGGACTGGTCGGCGATCGCCCGATGCCCCCCTGGCTGCTGCGCCATTTACGCTATACCGCCGTGGCGATCCTGCCTGCCCTGATCGCGCCGCTGGTGGTATGGCCGACCGCAACCGGCGGCCAGCCGGACATCCCGCGCATGGCGGCAGCCGCTGTCGCGCTGATGGCCGGGTTGATTACGAAAAACGTGCTTGCCGCGATCTTTTCCGGGGCCGCGACCCTTTACGCGCTGCTGTACCTATTGGGCTAGCGCACCGCTCTGCTGGTTCAGCAGGGCATTGTTCGCCGCCAGACCCTTTTGCAGATCGGCATCGTCATTTTCGCGATACTCGGTGGTGGACACCCCCGGTATCTGGCCGAATTGCTCGGACAGTTTGACCGGATAAAACGTGGTTCCGATCTGTTCGAACCCTGGCACCTGCTGCAACAATCGAGAGGTAGAGTTGGCGCAGTATGCACTGGATACCGGCCCCATCTGCTTGGCCAGCTGCAGGGCAATTTCCGCCTGTTGTGGGGTGACCTCGATGGTTTGGATACGCGCAAAATGCGTTTCGCGCGCGTGGCTGCTGCGATAGGCGCGCTCGACATTCGGAGTGATGCCGTACAGCACGTCGTTCTTGATCGGCACAACATCCGCGCGGAATGAACCTGCGGGGTCAAAAATCACCCGCTCACTACCACTGATCATCAACGAGGTATGCGCCCCCGAACCGGTTCGGGTGCTGATCATTGTATAAAGCGTCAGCGTCGACGGACCCGGATCACGGTAAGACCGTGCCACGACTTCTGACTGATCTGCCTGAGGGCGCTGCGACCCGGTGCAGCCTGCAACAGTTGCCGCCAGAAGGCAGGCAAACAAAATCCTGATCACGGTCGACCCCGGTTTGGATTACGCGGCGAAGACCGCCAGGAACAGGCAAAGGAAGGCAATCGCAACCACGCACCATGTGGTGGCCTTGATGAAACCGTTGAAGGTTTTGGTTTGGACGGTGATGTCCATTTCGCCGTGCTTGTATTCAGCCATGACTCAGAGATTCCTAATTCGCGTGTTTGAGATGTTGGATAATCGAAAAATCGAGGCCTGTCACCACGTCATTCGCGCGCAGGGGTCACGGATTGAAACACGGAACATCCCGGATAACCAAACCCCCACCGCCAGGGCAGGCCGGAACAGGGCCCGCCGCCCAAACGCACGGCGGTATACATCGCCTCGGCCGTAAAGAAGTGTGCCGTACGAATCTGGTCGGGGGTCATGTCATAGCGTTGGGCATAATCCTCGGCATGGTCATCGCCGTGTTGTTTGACGCAGGTGCGCAGCGTGTCATCCGCCGACTGGCGTGCGTCAAAGCTTTCCTCGGCTTGCAATGCGCCGCCTGCGTTGTGATAGGCGCGGTCATGGGTCACGCAGCAATATTCCCACGGCGGGTGCGCCTCGTATAGCGCGCTGAATTTAGGGAAGGTTTCAGCCACAAAGCGCCAACTGGCCGACAAACCGCCGGAACAGCCATCTGTTTCAAAGGGAATGGGCTCGGCATCCCCACGTTGCGCGATCAGCGCGCGGTGGGCTGGCATTTCGATGTTTCGCATGAATTCCTGTGCCGTTGCCGGGGCGGCCATTACTGCCAGCAAGGCCGC
This sequence comes from Ruegeria sp. BB1, assembly GCF_056539465.1. Classification (NCBI taxonomy): domain Bacteria; kingdom Pseudomonadati; phylum Pseudomonadota; class Alphaproteobacteria; order Rhodobacterales; family Roseobacteraceae; genus Ruegeria; species Ruegeria sp. BB1. The sequence continues at coordinate 74,512 of NZ_JBQFVB010000005.1, read as the reverse complement.
CAGCTTATGGGCTTTCATCGCGCATCGCCTCTGTGTCGATGGACATGCCAAAGGTGGTCGCCATCCACAACAACAACCGCTCGGCCGGGCCCATTTCAGCCCGCACCCGCAGTACCTCGTTGGCCATTGCAGGACGGTCGGTAATCAGCCCATCCACCCCCATCGAGGCCATGGCCGACATCTGCAACGGATCATTCACTGTCCAGACATAAATATCCTTGCCCGCCTCATGGACCGAGCGCACCAGACCCGGCGTCGCCATCGCGGCGTTGACGGCAAGGAAATCGCCCTCAAGCCCTGTCAGGTCACCCACCGCCGTTGCCGCCAGAACGCCAGCCCGCCAATCGGGGCGGATGGACTTCATCTTTTGCACGGCGGGGTATTTCAGCGACATGGTGGCAATGTCGTCCTGCATCCCCAACTCTTCGACAAGGGCCACCACGCGGTTTTCCAGATCGACATCATGGCCGTAATATTTCAGCTCGATGATGACCTTGGCTTTACCTTTTGCGGCCTCAAGCACCTCACGCAGAGTCGGGGTGCGTTCATCGGCGTATTCGGGACCAAACCAGCTGCCGATGTCGATCTGGGCGACATCCTCCATCGTCGCATCCCAGACCTTAAGGTTCACGCCCGCAAGTTTCATGAAATCGCTATCATGGGCGACGATCACCACGTCATCCGCCGTTTCCTGCACATCGATTTCAACCCAGTCCGCACCGTCTTCGATGGCCTTGAGCACTGCAGCCATGGTGTTTTCCGGGCGCACCGCCGCGGCGCCGCGATGACCGATAACCTCGGCCCGGTCAGGGGCTTGCACACGTTCCAGCAAATGCTGACCAAACCACAACCCGATCAACACAGCCACCACGGCTGCGCCGACGGTTGCCAACAGTGGAATACGCAGACTGCCGGGTTCGGGATGCAATGGCTCGTCTGTCTTGATCTCAAAAAAACCATCCAGCAACACTGCCAACGCGCCCAACGCAGTCGCCGCCAGCACCAATCCGGCCAATGACCAAACTCCTGCCACCAACAGGCTGTAAAGCAAGGCCAGACGCAGATGGCTGGCGCCCTGCAGGGGAACGATGGCGAACAGGATACCCGCGACCCAGGCAATCAGCGCGGCGATGATCAGACGCAGGATCAGCCATATCGCCAGTTCGATCTTGAGGCGCCCGCGTTTGCTCTCCATCCGATTGGCGCTGATGTTAAATGCATGCCCAGGGTGGACATTTTCAAACAGGACCAGATGCAGCGACAGCGCCCAAGCCGAGAGCCTGCGTATCAGCACCCAAGCCATGACCAGAACCACGGCCCCGATCAGCACTACCGCGACCCAGAACGAGGGCGGATGGAAGGTCAGGTAATAGTTGATGTCATATTCGGTCAGCGTCCACCACGCGATCAGTGCTGCAACCACAGCAAAAGGCAGCACCAGCAGCAGAACGCGCAGCACGAAGCGCACGGCAAATCCAAATAGTGCCGGAAGGCGCGACAGGATCAGGCCGATGGCGGAACTGCCCGCGCGCCATGGATCGGCTTCGCCCATCCGCAACGATGCGGCCATGACCGAGAAAACAAACACTTCGGCCAGAAGAAACAGGCTCAGCACAGCAACAGCAGCGATGAAGCCGGCGGGTGACAGGATAAAGGCGGCGATGGCCTGATCCGTCAGCGCGGTTTGATTCGACAGCGACACGGCAAGGTTTACGGTGATCGCCACGCCCGGTGCAATCAATGCCACCAGCAGCAGGCGCACGGCGATGTAGATCGGCACGAACACGCGACGGCGCGCCCAGGCGCGCCTGTAGGCGGTTGTAACGGCTGAGAAACTGGTCACGTGGCCCCCTTGAATGTTGCACTCATTCAAGGCTGCGCAGACGTGAATTGCAAGTCAGAGGATCAGCTTTCTTCCAGATCCTTGGCCAGTCGGAACCCGATGCGATTGGCGGGCTTGTCCTCGACCGACTTGGGCAGGGCCCGCAGCATCACATTCAGTTGGCTGACATGCTGCACCAGCTGGGTTCGCGCACCGGTCGCGTCCGAGCCGTAAAAAGTGATGATATCGGGATCGAAATAGCCCATGCCTTCGATCCGCATCACACCCGCATCGCCACCGGTAAAGCCCATGGCGACCTCTTGATCACCGGTCAGCGTTTGTTCGAAGTTCTGGATATACAGGATCAGCCGCTCATACGCCCATTGCGCCGGGCTTTTGGTCTCGACCGGTTTTTGCAGCTGTCCGGGCAGATCCTTGGCACCGGATTTCGCGTCCGGGTTGGCGTGGACCTCATAGCAACGGGGCAAAGCCGCCGCTTCTGCTGCCTCGGCCGATGTTTCGATCTGGTCCTGCATGGCTTTACCCTTTGCGCTGAAACTCCCACGCCCCGTCAGCGCGGCGCGTCCGGTTGACAGTTCCAATGTGGTAAAGATGGTTCAGATGTGCAACCGCTTCGACCAAAGCCAGCCCGTACTCGCCTTCTTTGATCTGGCGCTTGAATAGAGGCATAAAACAATCGGCCGCGGTTTTAGGTTGGTCCAGATAGTCCTGCAACCGGTCCAGCGCGCCGTGGTGATTGTCGATCAATTGCTTCATGCGCAGCGGCAAGCCGGTAAAAGGCAGCTTGTGCCCACCCAGCGCCAGATGATCAGGCCGCGCCAAGCCTTGCAGACGCTCACATGCCTCCAGCCACTCGGCCACGGGATCAGCCAAAGGTTCGGTGACATAGACGCCCAGATTGGGGCTGATCGAGCTGAGGATCTGATCCCCGGTGATCACCAGATTGTCATCGCGGCTCCAGAACGTGGCGTGTTCAGGGGCGTGGCCGTTGCCCATATGGACGTCCCAGTCACGGCCACCCATTCGGATGACGCTATCCTGCTTGATCCGGGTAAAGCCCAAAGGCATCGGGTACACTGTATCGCAATAGTTGAACGGACGCTCGGTCATCCGTTTGGCCAGAACACCCGCGTCCATGCCCGCGCTGCGGTAATAATCCAGCGTTTCCTGCGGCCAGCTTTCCTGCACATCCAACTGCAGCATGCGCGAGAAAAGCCATGCGGTACGCGAGGCCACTAGTTCCACGCCGTGTTCCGATTGAAACCAGCCTGCATTGCCCACGTGGTCGGGATGGTGATGGGTCACTACCACCCGGTTGATCGGCTTGCCGCCCAGCGGACCCCCCATTAGGGTTTCCCAGATGCGACGGGTCTTGTTCGAAGACATGCCCGTGTCGATCACTGTCCATCCATCGCCATCGTCCAGCGCATAGATGTTGACGTGATCCAGCGCCATGGGCAGCGGCAGGCGCATCCACAGCACCCCTTCAGCAACCTCGATCGCCTCGCCCTGCGCCGGAGGCTCAGGCCAAGGATAGCGGATTGCCAAAGGTGTATCCCCGTCCATTACACCGCCAGCTCCTCAGGGGTGAGCGCATAGATGTCCTCGGCCCCGTTCTGCGCCTGCGTCAGCAGACCGGCATATTCCGGCAGCAATGCGTTGATGTAGTACCGCGCCAGTTTCAGGCGCGGACCTTCGGGGTCAGCCAGCGCCGCCTTCAGGTGGTAATGCGCGCCCAAAACGCGGGCGAAGGCGTGCAGATAAGGCACAGCACCGGCAAACCGAGCGTTCATGTTCGATTGCGCCACGATCCACTCGGTGGCTTCGCGCAGGCTTTCGGTCGCCTCCCATACGGGACCCGCCAGACCCGGCAGGCTGGCGCGGGCCTGTTCGGCGTGATCCTCGATCTCGTCCAACAAGCGCGAGGCTGCTTCGCCCCCATCCATCATCTTGCGCGCCACAAGGTCCATGGCCTGAATGCCGTTGGTGCCCTCATAAATCGCGGTGACGCGGACGTCGCGGTAATATTGGGCTGCGCCCGTTTCCTCGATGAACCCCATACCGCCGTGAACCTGCACACCGGTTTCCGAGACGCGCATGCCTGTTTCAGTTCCGAAGGCCTTGCAGATCGGGGTCAGCAGCGCGGCGCGGGCGGACCATTCGGCGTCACCGGTGGCCGTGGCCATATCGATAGCAGCCGCATTGGCCAGCATGATGGCGCGCGCGGCAAAGGTATCCGCGCGCATGCTCATCAGCATCCGGCGCACGTCCGCATGGTCGATGATGGTGCCCGAGGGCGTCTTGCCCTGCTTGCGGTCCAGCGCATAGGCCAGCGCGTGCTGGTAGGCACCCTCGGCAGCCCCAACACCCTGACCACCAACACCCAGGCGGGCATTGTTCATCATGGTGAACATCGCAGCCATGCCGCCATGTTCCTTACCAACAAGCCAGCCCCTGGCCCCGTCATATTGCATGACACAGGTCGGTGAACCATGCAGGCCCATCTTATGTTCCAGCGACACCACTTTCAGATCGTTGGCCACACCGGGATTGCCGTTTTCATCGGGCAGGTACTTGGGCACCAAAAACAGAGAAATCCCCTTGGTTCCAGGCACACCATCCGGCAGACGCGCCAGCACCAGATGGCATACATTCTCGGTAAAGTCGTTGTCACCCCAAGAGATAAAGATCTTCTGACCCGAAACCGAATAGGTCCCGTCGCCGTTGGGCACTGCCTTGGAAGACAAAGCCCCCACATCCGATCCGGCCTGCGCTTCGGTCAGGTTCATGGTGCCCGACCATTCGCCCGTCATCATCTTTGGCAGGTACAGCGATTTCAGCTCGTCACTGGCGTGATGTTCCAGCGCTTCGATCTGGCCTTGCGTCATCAACGGTGCCAGTTGCAGCGACAAGCACGCGGCCGACATCATCTCATTTACAGCGGTGGTCAGGGCCATCGGCAGGCCCATACCACCGAACTCTGGATCGCCGCTCATCCCGATCCAACCGCCTTCGGCAATCGCCTTCCACCCATCTACGTAACCGGGCGATGTACGCAACACGCCATTTTCCAACCGCGATGGCTCCAGATCACCGGGGCGTTGCAGCGGGGCCATTACCTCTTCGCACATCTTGCCGGCCTCAGACAGGATCGCACCGACCACATCTTCGCTGGCTTCCGAAAACTTCTCGGTCGCCGCGATTTGATCGAATCCGACGACGTGGCGGAACAACAATTCATAGTCGGAAATGGGCGCGCGGTATGGCATGTCTTCCCCCGGGTCTGTTTGGGTCGGTTTTTGGCGGGTGGGGTTGGAAATTGCAATGCCCACCTTTATGCATCCTTGATTGGTCGGAAACGTAACTGGCCTTGTTCTGCAAGCAATCAAAACGCGGCGTCACATGAAATGAACCCTAACGGCACTTTGGATTTAGCCGCCGATCCGGGCGGAATCGCACAGGCAGCTGACCTGCTGCGGCAGGGCCTGCTGGTCGCCTTCGCCACTGAAACTGTCTATGGACTGGGCGGTGACGCCCGCAATACCGAAGCCGTGGCCAGCATTTATGCCGCCAAGGGACGACCCAGCTTTAACCCGTTGATTGCGCATGTGGCCTCTGCCGAGGCAGCGCAGCGATATGTCGAATGGTCCGAGCGGGCCGAGACACTGGCTGCCGCATTCTGGCCCGGTCCCCTGACAATGGTTCTTCCTCTGCGTCAGGGGCACGGGATTTCACCGCTGGTCACAGCCGGGCTAGAGACGCTGGCGGTTCGGGTCCCAGCACATGGTACGGCCCGGGCGTTGCTGTCAGCCTTTGACGGGCCGGTGGCAGCGCCATCGGCCAACCCCTCCGGTCAGATCAGCCCTACGACTGCCGATCACGTGCGCGCGGGTCTGAATGGGCGTATCGCGGCCATACTGGATGACGGCCCCTGCGGTGTTGGTCTGGAATCCACCATCGTTGGACTGGCCGGAGAGCCCGCATTGCTGCGCCCCGGCGGTGTGGCGCTGGAACAGATCGAAACCGTTTTGAATACACAACTGCACCTGCATCAGGCCTCGGATGTACTGACCGCGCCGGGCCAGTTGCAATCGCACTACGCCCCCGACGCACCCGTACGCCTGAATGCGGCCGGCCCGCAGGGTGACGAGGTTTTGCTGGGGTTTGGCGCTGTTCCGTGTGATCTGAACCTGTCAGATAGCGGTGATCTGACCGAAGCCGCCGCAAACCTGTTCTCGGCCCTGCACAGGTTGAACACCACAGGCCGCCCGATTGCGGTGTCACCGATCCCCGATCATGGATTGGGCGCGGCTATCAATGACCGCCTGCGCCGCGCCGCCGCGCCGCGCGACAGCTGATCAGGCGCGCCCGGCGCTGGCCGACAAGGTCAGTGGATCAACCCCCAGCGTCGCCAGCGCAGCCTCCCACTTTTCATCATCGGGAACGTCGAACACCAGTTTCGAGGTCGCCTCGGTGGTCAGCCAACCGTTCATGGCAATCTCATCCTCTAGCTGGTCGGGACCCCATCCGGAATAGCCCAGCGCCAGCATCGAATTCAAAGGCCCCCGCCCCGAGGCCAGATCCTCGAGCACATCCAATGTCGCGGTCATGCTGAAATCATCCGAGATTTGCATGGAATGCAGGTTGGCATCGTAATCCGCGCTGTGCAGGACAAATCCGCGCGACATCTCAACCGGGCCGCCAAAATGAACCAGACGTTCGCCCACGACAGGGATGCTGCAGGCGATGTTCAACTGGCTGAGCAGGGTTTTGATCCGCAAATCCGACGGTTTGTTGACAATCAGGCCCATTGCCCCGTCCTCGCCATGGCTGCAGATATACACCACCGAGTGATCGAAACGTGGATCACCCATTCCAGGCATCGCGATCAACAGTTTTCCGGTCAGATCCATGGATTTAAAACTCTTGCTTCGTCTTCCTTCAACAATGGCCCCGGCACGTGGGGGTTGGCAAGGGATCAGGTCACATTTCGCCAGATTTCATCACGGTGACCCGAACGTGACTTGGAATCACCGGCAAGACCACGCATCTATGGGGTATGACGCGTTATCTTAAATCAACCGCGGCCGCTCTGACCGCTTGTTTCGCCCTGACCGCCCCCGTCCATGCGCAGGTTGAGGGCGATGTTGTGCAACTGGATGTGCTTGATGGTGGGCGTACGGCCAATGGCACCTATCTGGGGGCGCTGCGGCTGACGCTGAAGGACGGCTGGAAAACCTATTGGCGCGCACCCGGTGACGCTGGTATCCCGCCGCAGTTTGATTGGAACCGCTCGCAAAATGTGGGTGATGTGGCGATCACCTGGCCTGCGCCCCACGTATTTGTACAAAATGGCCTGCAATCGCTGGGCTATGCCGATCAACTGGTGCTGCCTGTTGAAATTACTCCAAGCGACCCCGCCAAACCCGTGCGGTTGCGTGGGGAAATGGATTTGGGCGTCTGCAAGGATGTCTGCATCCCCGAGACGTTGGATTTCGACCATACGCTGGACGCTGACGCCGGGCGCAACCCAGCCATTGCCGCAGCACTGGCCCAACGCCCCTATTCCGCGAAAGAGGCTCAGGTGACTGCCGCCAGCTGCCATCTGACCCCCACATCAGACGGTATGCGGATCGAAGCCCGCGTAACCATGCCCTCGGCCGGAGGGCGCGAGGTTGCGGTGATCGAACCGGGAAACCCCACGCTTTGGGCCTCGGAACCCGAAACGACACGGCAGGGCGGGACCCTGGTGGCCACATCCGAGGTGATCAGCGCCTCGGGCGGACCATTTGCGCTGGACCGGTCCGACATACGGATCACGGTACTGGGCGCCAATCATGCCGTCGACATTCAGGGATGCAGCGCGGGCTGAGAGATGGGGAATACTCCTAAGATCGGCGCGCTGGCCGTTGTGGTGCATGAAACCCGCGTGCTGCTGGTGCAGCGCAGCAAACAGCCAGATGCGGGGCTCTGGGGGTTTCCCGGTGGGCATGTGGAATGGGGCGAAACGGTGATGCAAGCCGCGCAAAGGGAGTTGCGCGAGGAAACCTCGGTCATCGCGGAACCGCTGTGTTATCTTGACAATCTGGACCTTCTGCGCCGCGACGAACAGGGCGCTGTGCAGTCGCATTACCTGCTGGTCGGGGTCGCTTGTGAATATCGTTCAGGTTCTCCCGTCGCAGGGGACGATGCGCTGGACGCCCGTTGGTTTTCGATAGATCAGATCAGACAAGGTGACCTGCCCATGAGTGATCGAGTCGTCGATCTGCTGGAAACCGCGCTGCAGGCGCGTCAAGCCGCCCGTCCCTTGAGCCGCACGTAAAGCAAGCCGGACAACACGACGCTTAGCATCAGAATTGGTAGCGCACCGGCAAGGAACGCTCCCAGCCCCATATGCAGCGCCGCGATGCCCTCATCCCCCGGGTAGAGCCCTGACAACAAACCAACTGGCGCGCCAGTCATCGCGGGCCAAATCATCGTCATGCCAAACCACAGCAGCAACACAAGCCCGGTGGCCATCACCGTGCCCTGCACCACTCGATCCGGTGCCCGCATCGCCCGGCGCAACGCAGTCATCGGGCGTGACAGGTCGTTTAGAATAGCCAGCAGCGCCGGCACCAGTAACAACACTAGGAACATTCCGAAACCCAGCCCGTACACCAGCGTGATCACCGAAGGTTTGAGGAACTGCGCCTGTTGCGAGCCTTCATACAGCAACGGTGTCAGCCCCAAAACCGTCGTCAGCGTCGTCAGCATCACGGGTCTGAGTCGATCCGCCGTGCCTTCGACAATCGACGGCACCAACCCCCGCTCTCGCTGATAGGCGTCGATGGTCGTGACCAGAACGATCGAGTCGTTGATGATGATCCCAGTCATCCCCAGCAGGCCGATCACGGTAAACATGCTCAGCGGTACATCCCATATATAGTGCCCCCAGATCGCGCCCACCAATCCAAACGGAATGATCGCCATCACCACCAAAGGTCGCGTCCAGCTGGCAAAAACCCAGGCCAGCACAAGGTAGATCCCGGTCAGGCACAGGATCAGGCCGGTGCGCGCCTCGGTCAGGAATTCATCTTCTTGCTCGCTCAGGCCCGTCAACCGCCATTCGACCTGCCGTTCGGCGGCGATATTGGGCAGGATCTCGTCATTCAGCGCCCGGGCAATTTCTGCCGCACGGGCCGGATCATCCTCGGAGATGTCACCCCCCACCGTAATCACTCGCAGGCCGTTATTGCGCCGCACCGTCGAAAAGCCCGACTTGCGCTCGACCGAGACGATATCGGCCAGCGGCACATAGACGCCATCCGGCGTGCGCATAAGGGTGCGTTCCAGAAAATCGGCGGTCAGTTCACCTTCGGGCAATTCGACACGGATTTCGGCGCTGCGCGGACCATCGGGGAAAGTCGCGGCCTCGATCCCGTTCAGACGATCCCGCAACACACGGCTCAGCGTTTCCATACGAAAACCCAGCGCCTGCCCTATGGGTGTCAAATCCAGAATGAAATCTTCCTTGTCATAGGCCAGGTCGTCCTGCAGCGCCGAAACCTCGGGGTATTTCGCCAATTCGGCCCGCAGATCTTCGGAAGCTGCTTTGAGCGTGTTCACGTCGGCGCCATAGAACTGCACCTCGATTGAATCACCGCCGGGCCCGGACCGCCAGCCGCGGAAGGTCAGCATCTCGACCTTGGGATGGCGCGGTACAAAATCCTGTAACTCACCCACGAACTCAAAGCTGGAATAGGGGCGCAGGTCGGCGTCGATCAGCTCGATTGAAATCCCGCCCAGCAAGTCCTGATCCTTGCCTTCTGCGGCGGGCGGGTTGAACCATCCGGCATTTCCACCCACCTCGGCCAACACATAATCGATAGGATTGCGGCCATGGCGTTCTTCGTAAATCTGTCCCAGTTCTTCGGCAGCGCGCTGAATCTCGCGCATCATCGCCAGCGTATCTTCGCGGGTCGCACCTTCGGCCATGATAAAGTTGCCAGTGACCGAGCCGCGTTCGGGCGCGTTGAAAAAGCGCCAGTTCACGTCACCTTTGATAAATAGCGCAATCTGGCTGGCCAGGATCACCACCATCACGGCCACAACCACATAGCGGGCCCAAACCACCCAGGCGATCAGCGGGCGGAACAGGTGATCGCGCACCCAGCGAAACCCGCGATTGACAACGCGGTTGGGCAAGTCATACCAATGCTCTTTCGCCGAATGCGCGATAGCGTGGGCCATGTGGTTGGGCAGAATCAGGAAACATTCGATCAACGAGGCGATCAGCACCGCAATCACAGTGAACGGGATGTCATAGATCAATTCCCCAAACCGGCCGCCGATGGCAGTCAGACCAAAAAAGGCGATCACGGTGGTCAGGGTGGCGGCGAATACCGGCATCGCCATGCGCCGCGCAGCACGTTCGGCGGCCACGATCGGAGCCTCGCCCAGCCGGCGCGCACGGAAATCGGCGTGTTCACCAACAACAATGGCGTCATCCACCACGATGCCCAGCGTGATGATCAGCCCGAACAGCGAAATCATGTTGATCGACAGCCCGCCGATATACATGAACGCAATCGCCGCTGACATTGCCACCGGGATACCCGCCGCAACCCAAAAGGCGATACGCGCATTCAGGAACAAAAACAGCAGGCACACCACAAGGCCCAACCCCATCAGACCGTTGTCCACCAGAATATCCAAGCGGTCAGTGATCGCCTGCGCACGTGTGCGGATCAGCTCGATCGTCACTCCTTCGGGCAGGCTGGCCTGCAGTTCGGCCACCACATCCTCGACCGAGTGCTGAATCTGAATCGCATCTCCCAGGTTCGAACGGTCGATGCGCACCGACATGGCGGGGTTTTCGCCAACAAAGTAACTGCGATTGCGATTGACGCCTTCCACCCGAATATCCGCAACATCCCCGATAAAAAGTTTTGAGCCATCGGCAAAATTGCGCAGCGCAATGCCCTCAATCTCTTCGGGGGTGCGCTTTTCGGTGCCGGTACGGATGCGCGCATTGGCGCCCGTGACATCACCTGCGGGGCTGGCCATCGCTTCAGCGGCTATAGCCTGCGCAATCTCGGACAGGGTGATGTCATTGGCGATCAATTGCGCCGTTGGCACTTCGACCACCACGCGCGGCGCGGCAAGGCCGCGAATCGTGGTGCGGGTCACGCCAGCGGCGAACAGGCGGTTGATCATCTCGTCGGTGAACTTGGCCAGTTGATCCGGGTCAACGGGGCCGGTCACGACCACATCCGTCACACGATCCCGCCACGCACCACGCCGGATCGAGGGTTCTTCGGCGTCATCAGGCAGGTTGGTCACACTGTCGACGGCGGTTCTGACCTCATCTACGGCGCGCGACATGTCCCAGTTCGGCTCAAACTCCAGCCGGATATTGGCGCGTCCCTCGCGCGAGGTCGAAATCGCGCTGGCAACCCCTTCGACCGCCAGCAGAGCGGGTTCCAGCAGCTGGACGATGCCATTGTCCACATCCTCGGGGCCCGCACCTTCCCATTCGACGATGACATCGACACGTTCAAGGATGACGTCCGGGAAGAATTGCGCCCGCATCGACGGGATCGCCGCCGCGCCCAGCACCAGCATCACCAACAACAGCAGGTTGGCCACCGTCCGGTGGCGGGTGAAGTAGCTGAGGATACCGCCCGCCGCGCCGGGGATGTCGCGCATCATGGCGCTTACCCTCCTGCCCGGGTCTCGATGCTGCGCACCAGTGAGGCCGGGACACGGCTCTCGCTTAATTGTCCCAGAACACGAGCCTTGACGTCGTTCGGCATCTGATCGCTGGCCTCGACCCGCGCCACCAGTTGGGCGCGTTGTTCATCCGACAATTCAACCATGTCCGGTTCCGCCCCGGCATTGGCCTCGATCCGCAGTGGCCGCACCCGAACCCCGCCACCCAACAGCGGCGTCCGGCCAACAACAACCTCGCGCCCGACCAGACCATCACCGCGCAACAACACCTCATCGCCCTGGCGACGGATCAGTTGCACAGGCAGCGCCTCGAGCCTGTCATCGGGGCCCAGCACCAGCACCGTGCCCGCCGCATCAAGAACCGATGATGGCAAACGCACCACATTGTCCAGCTGTTGTTCCTGTACTGTGACCGTTACGAAATCGCCAGGCTTGAAACCGGGCGCGTCGTCCAGACGGGCATAGATCAGACGGCCAGTCTGCCCCTCACCCGCTGATCCGCTGTCGCGGCTGATGCGCCCCGTGGCGATCAGATCGGTTCCTGTTACCTCAAGCGATACGGTCACCGGCGCCTCGATCAGATTACCCTGGGCATCCAATAGGCGCACAAACTGCGCAGTCGAGACACGGAACGCGACCTCAAGCGCGTTGGGATCCACTAATTCCGCCAGTTTTTCATTCGCCGCAACCAACCGGCCCTCGACCAGGGTCACATCCGTCAGCGTCCCGGCAAACCGCGCGCGGACGGTCATGTCGTCCAGATCGCGTTCAGCGGCCTCAAGCGCGATACGGGCACGGGCCAACAACGTGGTTGCCTGATCGACGCGCGATTCCGCCTGCGCCAGTGCGATACGGCGCGCCAGAACCGCCTGCTGTGCGGCCGCTTCGGCCAGTTCGGCCTCTTCTGCGGCGGCAGGCGTGCCCACCCCGCGGCTTTGCAAATCCTTCTGACGCTGCATGGCACGTCCACGCAAGGCCGCCTGCGCCTCGGCCGAGTTCAACTCATCCTGCGCCAAAAGCAGTGAGCGTTCGGCATCGCGTTCCTCGAACTGAGCGTCCAGCAGGTCGGACTTGGCGCGGTCCAGGGCCGATTGTGCGTCAGCCGGGTCCAGTTCGACCAGAACCTCGCCGGTGGTGACGACGCCGCCATCCTCAAAATCCTCAGCCAACGAGATCACGCGCCCGCCCAATGCGGCGCGCAGCTCCAGGCGGCGGCGGCTTTGCACCTCGCCAAAGGCTTCGAGATAGGGGGTTACCGTCTCTAACTCGGCCGGTTGCACGCTGACGGCAAAAATGCGTTCGCGGCCCTCGGGTGGCTCACTGTCGCGGTTCAGGGCCTCTTGCACCGCGCTGACAATCAGCTGTACCGCGACAAATACCAAGGCCAGCGTTAGAAACGCCAGAAAGACACCAACAAGGCTTTGCCTCAAAAATCGCATCTATCACTTACCCCGGTCGCATCAGGCTACCATATGCAAAACGTAGCCGGGCACGGAAAAATGCCAAGCCACAAAGCGGTTACAATCAGTTATACGTGCAACCAGTCTACTTCCGTCGGAGATGTTCGTCCAATCTTGGCATTATTTCCACGAAATTGCAGGGACGATGCCGGTAATCGAACTGTTTTTCTAAAATACCGTCCCAGGCGTCCTTGCAGGCACCGGGGCTGCCGGGCAGTGCAAACAGATAAGTGCCCTCGGCCACGCCACCCGTGGCGCGGGATTGCACCGCTGAAGTGCCGATCTTTTCCATCGAAATGAGGGTGAAAACAGTGCCGAATGCCTCAATTTCCTTTTCATAGACGTCCCGGTGCGCCTCAACCGTCACATCGCGGCCGGTCAAACCGGTGCCACCGGTCGAGATCACCACGTCAATGTCCGGGTCACCGGCCCACAGCCGCAACTGCGCCGCGATCTCACCGCGCTCATCGCGGATGATCTTGCGGTCGGCCACCGAATGACCCGCGCGTTCGATCCGGTCGACCAATGTCTGACCTGAGCGGTCATCTTCTAGCGATCGCGTATCCGAGACGGTCAGAACTGCGATCCGAACCGGAATGAATTCCATGCTTTCGTCGATGCGTGACATGTGGTGTCAGGCCCTTTCCATGATGGCAAGCCGGATGGCGAGGGCAGCGAAAATTCCCCCGGTCACCCAGCCCATAATACGTGAGGCGCGCGGGTTCGAGATCAGAATCTTCCCCGCGCCCCCGGCAAATACGCCCACCAGCCCATTCACCACAAACCCGCCCAGCGCGATGATGACGCCCAAAATCAGGAATTGGGGCAGGATCGGACCTATGGCGGGATTCACGAATTGCGGGATAAAGGCCAAAACGAACAGGATGACCTTGGGATTGGTCAGGTTCACCACCAACCCGTCGCGAAAGGCGTGGCTTGTGGGCTTTGCAGGCGCATCGGCGGACACCGCCCCGTTCCGGATCGCGCCCCATGCCAAATACAGCAGATAAGCCACCCCCATCCAGCGGATTACATCGAACAGCCATGGCATCGTAGCTACGCCGGCCCCCAACCCAAGCCCCGCTACAAAAACATGAACCATCGATCCGAGGGAAATTCCCGCGCTTGCAGCGAAAGCCGGTTTGGCACCTGACCGCAAACCTTGCCCAAAGCAAAACAACATGTCTGCGCCGGGGGTGAAATTCAGTGCCAAAGCTGCCGGAATAAACGCCAGCAGCGTGACCATTTCTATCATAAGGTGACCTCGAACCAATTTACCTTGGGGCCCAGATTGGCGATCTGCGTGCGGCCTAGGCTGCCGCGATAGCCCCAGCTGTCATGGATGTGTCCACACAGCGCAAGTTGCGGCTGCAGGCGTTCCACTGCGTCGCGCACGGCCACGGACCCCACCGCATCGCCCTGCGACGTGACATCGCCGTACCCCTTGGGCGGTGAATGCGCGATCAGAATATCCGCCGCGTCACAACGGTCCAGCAATTCAGTGGCCTCAGCCTCGGTCAGGTCACAGGACCAGTCGCCAAAAGGTGTAACCGGCACGCCATACCCCAGCCCGAACAGCCGCAGGCCGTCCAATGTCATGCCGGCGCCGTGCAGCACATGGTCACCTTCCGGCGCGGCCTTGACCAGTTCCTGCGCGCTTTCGGCATTGCCGGGCACCATCACGAACGGTGCGGTGATGCCGGACAGCATCGCCATCGCCTGGTCCAACCCCTGTCGCGCATTGCAGAAATCCCCAGCCCCGATCACCAGATCGGCCTCGGCGCTGGCCGCGACGACCTCGGCCGCGCGGTTGCGTGCCATATGCAGATCGGAAAAGGCCAGAATGCGCATCACTTGCCCTCCAGCCGGGCTTTCAGCTCTAGCAGATCAGCCCAGGCCTGCCGCTTCATCTGTGGTTGGCGCAGCAGGTAAGCGGGGTGGAACATCGGGATGACCGGTAGGTTCAGCGCCTGTGCCCATTGCCCGCGCAACCGAGTGATACCGCGCTTGCCCAGCACCGCCTGACAGCTGATATTGCCCATAATCACCAGAACCTCGGGCTTGGCCAGCGCCACATGCCGTTCCAGAAACGGTTTCATCATCCCGATCTCTTCGGGTTTCGGGTCGCGATTCTGCGGCGGGCGCCAGGGCAGGACGTTGGTGATATAGGCATTCTGGGTGCGATCCAGATCAATCGCCACCAGCATCCGGTCCAGCAATTGCCCGGCGCGGCCGACAAAGGGCTTGCCTTCACGGTCCTCTTCTCGGCCTGGCGCTTCGCCGATGATCATGACCCGTGCGCCCGGCGTGCCATCTGCAAAGACCAACTGCCGCGCGCCACGCTTCAGCTCGCAATGCTCAAACGTATCCATCGCCGAACGCAATTGGTCCAGCGACCCAGCACCTTGGGCTGCCGCTTTCGCGACGGCAACTGGATCTACTTTCTTGGGTTTGCCCGGGGCAGCCTGGGCCACGGCGGGCTTTTTAGTCTTGGGCGCAGTGTCAGGCAAAGCAAAACGGTCAACCGGCGCATCGCCGATTGCGTCCGTTGCACCCAGTTCGATCTGCCACTCCAGCAGAGCCCGTGCCGTATGATAGTCCAAAGCCGATTCCATACTCTTCAATCTAACCAGCTTTTGAACGAGGGAAAGCGAATAGGCCTTGATCGGGCGGTCCGTCGCACCGACCATGAGAGTATTCATGATGGTTCTATTGCGATTCCTTATGATTACTTTGCTGCTGACCACCCTCAGCGGCCCTGCTTTTGCGCAGCTTTTCGACCGCAACGGCCAATGCCGCCCCGGCCAGTTCCAATGCGGCACAAGGTGCTGTTCGGGCGGACAGAGATGCAGCTTTGATGGCCATTGCATTCCTCTGGGTGGCACCTATTGCGGGGGCGGGCGCACCTGCGGCCCGTTTGAGCGCTGCGTTGCGGGGGGCACGCGATGCGCGCCTGCGGGGGCGAACAGTTGTACTTCGCGCGCGGATTGCCCGGGCGGCTCGATCTGCAATGCGCGCCGCGAATGTGAACGCATCACGCCCAATTTTGACCCCAACACAGCAATCGAAGGCCTACCCACCGTCTGCGATGATGGCCTGACTTGCGGTGCGGGATCGTCCTGTCTGCCGGGCGGCGGATGCTCGCGCCCCGGATGGTTTTTGTGCGAGGAAACCGGCTCGCAATGCCGCCCCGGGTTCAAGTGTTCCGAACATCAGGGATGCGTGCCGATCAAGGCCATCGACTGCGGCTATGGCAAATGGTGCAAACCCGGCGAACAATGCCTGCCCGAGGGTGGATGCGAGAAACTGCCAGAAGGAACCGATCCTTAGGTTGCCTAGGCGCGCGGACCTTCCTATAAGCGGCCCGATTGTCAGACAGGAGCCCGCCCATGCGTTTCGCCCATCGTCACCTTCTTGGCATCGAGCATCTGTCGCAATCCGATATCACCGCTATTCTTGATCTGGCCGAGACATATGTCGACCTGAACCGGCAATCGACCAAGCATTCCGACGTTTTGTCGGGGCTGACGCAGATCAACATGTTCTTCGAAAACTCGACCCGCACGCAGGCCAGCTTTGAACTGGCGGGCAAGCGGCTGGGCGCGGATGTAATGAACATGGCGATGCAGGCCAGTTCGATCAAAAAGGGCGAGACCCTGATCGACACCGCCATGACGCTGAACGCGATGCATCCCGATCTGCTGGTGGTGCGGCATCCGCATTCCGGCGCCGTCGATCTGCTGGCGCAAAAAGTCAACTGTGCGGTGTTGAATGCGGGCGATGGCAAGCATGAACACCCGACACAGGCCTTGCTGGACGCGTTGACGATCCGTCGCGCCAAGGGCCGTCTGCACCGGCTGAACATCGCCATTTGCGGCGATGTCGCCCATTCCCGCGTGGCACGGTCGAACCTGATCCTGCTGGGCAAGATGGAAAACCGCATCCGTCTGATCGGCCCGCCCACTTTGGTGCCCGACCACTTTGCCGAATTTGGTGCCGAGATCTATGACGACATGAATGACGGCCTTAGGGAAGTTGATGTTGTCATGATGCTGCGCCTTCAAAAGGAACGGATGGATGGCGGCTTTATTCCGTCCGAGCGTGAGTATTACCACCGCTATGGGCTGGACGCCGCCAAGCTGGCGCTGGCCAAATCCGACGCCATCGTCATGCATCCCGGTCCGATGAACCGCGGGGTCGAGATTGACGGGACCCTGGCCGACGACATCAACCGCTCGGTCATTCAGGAACAGGTTGAAATGGGGGTCGCCGTCCGCATGGCTGCGATGGAACTTTTGGCCCACAACCTGCGCGAGGTGGCATGAGCGATCTGACCGTTGCCCCCCATGAACGCGGCGTGATCCGCCTGTTCACGCTGAACATGCGCCCGGAAGAAGCCAAATTTCTGCGTGAACCCGGTGCCGCCGATCAAATTCTGGGCGTCGCGGGGCTGGACCCTGAACAGATCGACGTCTTTGCGGTCTCAGACCTCGAGGACCTGGGGCTCTATGGCTATCTGAACGAGGGCTGCGGCGTGTCCGCCGATCAGTTGGATCGCACAGCGCTTGAAGCCATAACGGGTTGGGTCATGGTGGTCCGCAGCGCTGCCTTTGGCGGTCGCGCAGCCACTCTGATCCCGGACAAACGGCTGCGCCTGATCGGGCTGTTCACCGAAGAGGCTACCAATTGGACCGGCGGTCCGATCGAAACCGAAAGCGCAAAACCGTTCTCGGCCCCTCAACCCGCATCCCAAAACGACCAACCCCGCCGCATCGGTTCTGCCGTTCTGGCATTAGTGATCCTTTTGGCCGTCGGAGGCATCCTGTGGCTGATCCTGTGACCTTCTCGCCCGACAGAGGCACTTATATTCGCACCAACGCATGGCTGGCCGCCGTGGCCATGGCGGGTGCGATGATTGTGCTTTGGCTGATTGGAAACCCCTATCCCTGGACCGGTGCGCCTGCCGGTCTGGCCGCCGTCGGCATCCGGGCATGGTACATGGCCTCGGAAGAACTGGTCGCCACCTGGACGATGACGGACACCACCCTCACCGGCCCCGGCCCGCGCAAGGTGGCCCTGAACCAGATCAAGGCGGTCAATATCATGGGCAGTTTTGTCCAGATCGTCACCAAGGGCGGCGACAAGCACCTGATCAAATATCAGGCGGATTCCGCCGCCACCAAAGCCGCAATCGAAAGGGCACTGGCATGAGCAACCTGACCTTCACCAACGCCCGCCTGATCGACCCGGAAACCGGCACGGACAGCCTTGGCTGGCTGCAGGTGGGCAACGGCCAGATTACCGCGCGCGGTGACGGCGACGCACCGTCCACGGATACGCCAATCATCGATTGCAGCGGGCACTGCCTTGCCCCTGGCATCGTCGATATCGGCGTCAAAGTCTGCGAACCGGGCGAGCGGCACAAGGAAAGCTATAAATCCGCCGGTCTGGCAGCAGCAGCCGGCGGTGTGACCACCATCGTTACCCGCCCCGATACCAGCCCGGCCATCGATACGCCCGAAAGCCTTGAATTTGTCACCCGCCGCGCGCAGGCGGATACGCCGGTCAACGTCTTGCCCATGGCCGCCCTGACCAAAGGACGCGACGGGCGTGAGATGACCGAGATCGGTTTTCTGCAAGATGCGGGCGCGGTGGCGTTCACCGATTGCGATCACGTTGTCACCAACACCAAGGTATTCTCGCGCGCTCTGACCTATGCGCGGTCTTGCGACGCGCTGGTTATCGCGCACCCACAGGAACCTGTCCTGAGCGCCGGGGCCGCCGCGACCAGCGGCAAGTTTGCAACCTTGCGCGGATTGCCCGCCGTCACGCCCATGGCCGAACGCATGGGGCTGGACCGTGATATTGCCCTGCTGGAAATGACTGGCGCTGCCTATCACGCCGATCAGATCACCACCGCCCGCGCTCTGCCCGCGCTAGAGCGCGCCAAGCGCAACGGGCTGGACATCACCGCGGGCACTTCGATCCACCATCTGACGCTGAACGAGCTGGACGTGGCCGACTATCGGACTTTCTTCAAGGTCAAGCCGCCGCTGCGGTCCGAAGATGACCGTCAGGCGGTTATCGAGGCCGTGCGCAGCGGCTTGATCGACATCATCAGCTCGATGCACACACCGCAGGACGAGGAAAGCAAACGCCTGCCGTTTGAAGAGGCCGCCTCGGGCGCCGTTGCGTTGGAAACGCTGCTGCCCGCAGCCCTGCGCCTGTATCATTCGGAACAGTTGGACCTGCCGACGCTGTTCCGGGCCATGGCGCTGAACCCGGCAAAACGGCTGGGGCTGGACAGCGGTCGCCTGTCCGAGGGCGCGCCCGCCGATCTGGTGCTGTTTGACCCGGATGTGCCCTTTGTGCTGGACCGGTTCTCGCTGAAGTCAAAATCGCAAAACACACCGTTTGACGACCAGCGGATGCAAGGTAAGGTCACCGCAACCTACGTGGCTGGACAAGAAGTTTACCGGAGACCCTGATGCCGCCATTTGACAGTTCGATGACCCAGCTGATCCTCTGGGCTGTGCTTGGTTATCTGATGGGGTCTGTTCCTTTTGGCATGATCGTCGCCAAGGTCATGGGGCTGGGCAACCTGCGCAATATCGGGTCAGGCAATATCGGGGCAACCAATGTGCTGCGCACCGGCAACAAGGCAGCCGCGGCGCTGACGCTGATCTTTGACGCCGCCAAGGGCGCGGTGGCCGTTCTGTTGGCGCGGGCACTGGCTGGGGAAGACGCCGCCCAGATCGCGGCGCTGGCCGCCTTTTTGGGCCACTGCTTTCCTGTCTGGCTGGGCTTTAACGGCGGCAAGGGCGTGGCCACCTTTCTGGGCCTGTGGCTGGCGCTGGATTGGCGCGTAGGTGTGGCCTGCTGCCTGACATGGCTGGTGGCTGCAGCGATCTGGCGGATTTCATCACTGGGCGCGCTGGTGGCTGCGGCCATGTCGGTTGTCTGGGTGATTGTGCTGACGGACAGTTCAGCCTTTGCGCTGAGCATCATCCTAACCCTGCTGGTCTACTGGCGCCACAGCGCCAATCTGGCGCGGATCAAGGCGGGAACCGAGCCGAAAATCGGCAAATCGTGATTGCGCCAACCGGTTTTCTGAACGCCTTTTTCGCGTTGCCCGAGGGTACGTTTACCGGTTATGCCAATGGGCGGCGCTATGTGGTCAGCCGTTCGGTTTTTGGCGCTGGAAGGTCTCTCAAACTGGTGGCCCATCAGCTTGGCGGCCCGGACTATATCAGCATGAACTTGTATTTGACGCGACAAAGTGGTGCCCTGCTGCGCCCCTGTGAAATGCCTGCCGATAAGGTCGTTTCATTCGTCACCGCTCTGATCCCGGATACGTAATCTGCATCACCAAAACTTGTGTTACCGGACCTTCACAATTGATTGTCTTGAACGTGATCAGGGCGCTGCCCAATTGAGGTTCTGTGACGGCCAATTACCGGCGTCGCAAAAACAAAATCCGGTTTGCCCGGGCAAAATTCAGGTGCTCTAGAGCGAGCCTATTCACGAAAGGTGAAACCATGAACAAGTTCAAATCCATTCTGGGCGGCGTTGCGCTGTCCGTTGCAATCGCAAGCTCGGCGCTGGCCGCTGGTGTTGAGATCAACGCAAGCTCGACCGGTCTGGCAATGCAGGGCTATGACCCGGTTGCATATTTCACCGTAGGCGAGCCGACCAAAGGCGATTACCGCATCTCGACCCTGCACAACGACGCGCTGTACCGTTTTGCTTCGGAAGAAAACAAAGCTGCCTTTGAAGAAAACCCAGAAGCGTACCTGCCCGCATATGGCGGTTACTGCGCATTCGGCACCGCGATGGGCTTCAAGTTCGACGGCGACCCGAACTACTGGAAAATCGTTGACAACAAACTGTACCTGAACCTGTCGAAAGACATTCAGGAGCGCTGGGAAGGCGACGTTCCGGGCTTTATCGAAAAAGCCGGTGTGAACTGGGAAAACATTGCTGACAAAGATCCGGCTGAGCTGCAGCAATAATTTGCTGACATCTGACAGTCTTTCGGCGGCGAGGTCACTCGCCGCCGTTTTTGTTTGTTCCCGCTGGCGACAGGCCCTGTGACATTTGCCCAGGACTTGATGAGTTTTACAATTCCAGCACCGTGCTGCCAGTGGTCTGTCGTGCCTCAAGCGCACGATGCGCATCGTCCACCTGATCCAACGGAAAGCGCTGGTCGATATGGATCTTGACCTCACCGCCCTCAACCTTGCCGAACAGACGTCGGGCCATCGCCTGACAGACCGCGTGATCGGCAATATGGGTAAACAAAGTCGGGCGGGTGATCTTGAGCGAGCCCTTCTTCGCCAGCATCCCAATATCTATCAGCGGCACAGACCCTGACGCATTGCCGAAGGAAATCATCATCCCCAACGGCTTGAGACAGTCCAGCGATCCGGTGAACGTATCCGCCCCGATGGAATCCATCACCACATCCACCCCCTTGCCACCGGTGATTTCGGCTACGCGCTCGACAAAGTTTTCGGTGCGGTAATTGATGCAATGCGCAGCGCCGTTGAATTGGGCAAGGCTACATTTTTCGTCGGTCCCGGCGGTTCCGATCAGAGTAATCCCCTCGGATTTGGCCCATTGGCACGCGATCAGCCCTACGCCACCAGCGGCCGCGTGAAACAAAACAGTATCGCCACGTTTCAACGGCGTCGTTCGGTGAAACAAATATTCGACCGTCAATCCCTTTAGCATCATCGCCGCCGCCGCATCATACGGAATCCCGTCAGGTAGTGGACAAACCTGCGCTGCGGGCATCACCCGGGCTTCAGAATAGGCGCCTGCCGGTGCCGCCGCATAAGCTGCACGTTGGCCAGGCTCAAGATGGGTCACACCTTCGCCAACAGCTTCGATCACGCCTGCGGCCTCCATCCCCAGAGCGTGCGGCAGATCCATCGGGTACAGCCCGATCCGCTGGTAGATGTCGATAAAATTCAATCCGCAGGCATGATGGCGGATACGCACCTCGCCGGGGCCGGGGTCCCCGACGGGGCGGTCTTCGATCCTCAGAACTTCGGGGCCGCCGTGTTCGTGAATGACGACGGTTCTTGCCGTTTGCTGCATGCTGACCTCCTGTTGCCTGCGACCAAGCTAACACGCCTGAAAATCAGGGCAATCGGCACATTTCCGCGTCACGCAACCGTAACGTGAAAAAATGTGCTATACTGCTATCTGGGCGTTGCCGGCTGGTCCGGCCTCAGGCAATCGATGCCGGATCCACCCTGCTGCGCGATACGCAAAGGGAGGGGAAATCAATGGCTAAAACGATTGGAAATCCGATTAGCTGGGCCGCCCAGAATATCGGTGCGACCGGTGATCACATAGCTGAAAGCGTCAACCATATCGGCAGCGCGGATACGCGGCATCTGCCGGTGGTGCAAAATTTAACAATGCAAGACCTGCGGGCTTGTCTACAGGCTGGGTACAATGACTTTCTGGAAACCAGAGCAGATGCCATATTCATCGTGCTGATCTACCCGATCGCAGGATTGTTGATGTTCGGGTTCGGGCTGAACCGCAACATGGTGCCGCTGCTGGCGCCGCTGATCATGGGGTTTGCTCTGATCGGCCCAATAGCCGCAGTGGGTCTGTACGAGATCAGCCGCAAACGCGAACAAGGGGGAGAAGTGCATTGGCTGGATGCGTTCGGTGTGTTCCGATCGCCATCTTTCGGTGCCATTTTGATGTTGGGTTTCTATCTTGTCATGCTGTTGCTTGTCTGGCTGATGGTAGCGCAGAGCATCTACGTCCACACGCTGGGCCCTGATCTGCCCACATCCTTAGGCGCCTTTGTCACGCAGGTGTTCACCACCGGTGCGGGCTGGACAATGATCATCTTTGGCAACGCGGTAGGATTCCTGTTTGCTCTGGTCGCACTAGCCATCAGCGTGGTCAGCTTTCCGTTATTGCTGGACCGCAAAGTGGGTCTACCAGTGGCGGTTGTGACCTCGGTCCGGGTGCTGCGGCAAAACCCCGGAGTGATCCTGACATGGGGCTTCATTGTCGCCGCCTTGCTGGTGATTGGCGCAATCCCGATGCTGCTGGGGTTGATTGTGGTGATGCCCGTGCTGGGCCACGCCACATGGCACCTGTACCGCCGGGCCGTCGCCTAAAGCGCGCGGCCTGAACCGCGCGCTGGTCAGCAGCTTATCCGGCGACGTTCAAAACGATCTTGCCGATGTGATTTGAACTTTCCATACGCGCATGTGCAGCGGCGGCATCGGCCAGCGCGAACTCGCTGTCCATCACGGGCGCCACCCTTCCGGCGTCCAGCAATGGCCAGACCGCCTCGCGCAGATCCTGCGCAATCTTTGCCTTGGCCAGATCACTTTGTGGGCGTAGGGTGCTGCCGGTCAGGGTCAACCGTTTGACCATCATCAGGGCGAAGTTCAGTTCGACCTTCGGGCCCTGCAAAAAGGCGATCTGCACCAAGCGCCCGTCTTCAGCCAGGGTCTTGACGTTGCGCGGGATATAATCGCCCCCAACCATGTCGAGGATCAGGTTCGCCCCACCTTCGGCGCGCAGGACACCCACGAAATCCTCATCGCGGTAATTGATCGCCTTTTCGGCCCCCAGTTTGACGCAAGCCTCGCATTTATCGGCCGACCCGGCGGTTGCAAAGACCCGTGCGCCAAACGCATTGGCCAGTTGGATGGCCGTCGTGCCAATACCGCTGGACCCGCCATGGACCAGAAAACGCTCACCCGCTTTCAACCCACCGCGCATGAAGACGTTGGACCAGACGGTAAAGAAGGTCTCGGGCAGGCAGGCGGCCTCTTTCATTTCCATACCTATGGGAACCGGTAGGCAATGTGCAGCGGGCGTGGCGACATATTCGGCATAGCCACCGCCGGGCAACAACGCACAGACCTTGTCACCAACCGACAGGCCATCGACACCCGCACCGATCGCCACGACCTCGCCCGACGCCTCCAGGCCTGGCAAATCGCTGGCACCCGGCGGGGGATCATAAGCCCCAGCGCGCTGCAACGCGTCCGGGCGGTTTACCCCGGCATATGCCACTTTGAGGATTACCTGACCGGCTTGGGGTTCCGGTACGGGACGGTCGGTCAGTTGCAAAACCTCCGGTCCGCCGGGTTTGGTGATCTCAACGGCGCGCATTGTCTCGGTCATGGGCAAATCTCCTTTGCCCAATGCCTAGCAGGCAATTTCTGGAAGGCCCAGATGCTTACTTGCGCGGATTCATCATCCCGGGCAGGTCGACCCGCATTTTCACGGGCGGTTTCACCTGGCTGGCAAACCAGTTCGGCACCGCCAGAAACGGTTTGAACAGCGGATTACCATTCACCTGCGCCTTGAGCTTTTCGAATTGCATGACATTGTCGATGCGACGGTCCAGAAACTCCCACGTTTTCTGGTGGTCCGGCGAATCATCCCCCAACCAGAACAACAGGGTCGAGGAATAGACCCCAGACAAGGTCGCGCGCTTGGTGTACCAGTTCACGTCGTCCGAGGTATCGCCCAGCGTATCCCAGATCAGATCGCAGGTCTGCCACAGCGCCTTGGCCCCATCCGCCGCATGGGTCGGCAGCGAAAACAGCGTCAAGCCCCGGCGTACCAATTCCTTGTCAGGCACAGCCTCAAGCCGGAACCGAACGGCAGCGGCCACGCGCTCGCGGAATTTCAGCTCGCTCAGGTCGGTGGATTTCAGGCGCTCTACCATGACCGCATCCCCGCGCGCATGAAAAGCCAGCGCCAGATCAACCGCGCCTCGGGGGCAGATCGCGCGCGCCAAACCGTCATCCAGATCGCAATCAATGATCGCGGCGCGAAAGCTGGTTTCAGACCAACCGTCAAAGGGCACGTGGGTCAGCATCGCATCCAAAAGCTGTTGTTTTGCATCTTCATAGGTAACGGTCATGGCGGGTCTCCGGTTCTCGGGGCCAGTACTAGACAAGATAGACCGGCTTTGCTATACGGCCAACTCCTGCAATTTCCTTGCAACTCTATCTAGAAAGGTGGTGACAACCACATGCAGGTTAGTGTTCGCGACAATAACGTCGATCAGGCGCTTCGTGCCCTGAAGAAAAAGCTGCAGCGCGAAGGCGTGTTCCGTGAAATGAAGCTGAAGCAACATTTCGAGAAACCGTCCGAGAAAAAAGCGCGCGAGAAGGCTGAAGCGATCCGTCGTGCCCGTAAACTGGCACGTAAGAAAGCACAGCGCGAAGGTTTACTCTAAGCACCTCGCTCGTCCAGCTTTGGATGACACTATTTGACGACCCCCGAGGCATCGCCCGGGGGTTTGTCGTTTCTATCACCGGTTGCATTCCGCCGAGTCCACCTCAGCCTTAGGCGACAAGCTGCTAAATCGGGCCAAGCAACATTTTGCCCGGCATTTTGCAGCGCAGCGAATCCCGTATCGGTAGCACGCCCCTGCTGAAATTCGCCTGAAATCTAAACCGCTCTGTCCGTCCGTTCGACGCTCCCTGTAACTGGCCTCGTCTACTCAGACGACCATTCAAAACGGAGGCTACTATGTCGACTGCAAGTACATTCGAGCAAGAAATGCTGGCGTTAATCAATGATGAGCGCACATCCCGCGGGCTATCCCCGCTGCAACTGGAAACCCGCCTGAACGCATCGGCCGAAGATCACAGCACCTGGATGCTGAACGCCGATATATTCAGCCACACCGGTTCGGGCGGTTCTAGCGCGACCGAGCGCATGGAAGATGCCGGGTTCGACTTTACCGGCAGCTGGCGGTCAGGTGAAAACATCGCCTGGCAATCGGAACGCGGTGCCGCAGGCATCAGCGACGATGTCGAGCAACTGCACCAGAGCTTGATGAACAGCCCCGGCCACCGCGCCAACATCCTGAACCCTGACTACGAATTTATCGGAATTGGGATTGAAGAAGGCGACTACAATGGGTGGGATGCCGTAATGGTGACCCAGAACTTTGCCACTACCGACGCTGCAGTGGTGCTGGACAACGGTGCGACACCAACGCCGCCCACGGACGACGTGGCAATGCCGGACGACCCTGTCTCCGAAGACCCGGTCGAAGATACACCGGACACCGACGTCACCGAAACCGATGACCCGGTCGAAGAAACACCGGATACCGATGTCACCGAGACCGAGGACCCGGTTGAGGAAACGCCTGACACCGACGTCACCGAGACCGACGACCCAGTCGAAGAAACGCCTGACACCGATGTCACCGAAACCGAGGACCCAGTCGAAGAAACGCCAGACACCGATGTCACCGAGACCGACGACCCGGTTGAGGAAACGCCAGACACCGATGTCACCGAGACCGACGACCCAGTTGAGGAAACGCCAGACACCGATGTCACCGAGACCGACGACCCAGTTGAGGAAACGCCAGACACCGATGTCACCGAGACCGAAGACCCGGAAACACCTGAACCGGATGTCACCGATACGACTGCAGGCGTTTGCTTCGACGTGGAAGAATTCCTGGCGGCAATCGAGGATTTCGTGAACGACCTGTTGGCGCTGGTAGACGATTTCAGAATGAATGACGACCCGATGGTGACCGATGCGGACACCATCGAGGACGATTTCATGCTGACCCTGGATATGTGCGACGACACTCCGGCGGCGAGTGACGATGCCCCGGTCATGGAGGCGGACGCACCGGATGACTTCTTTATCCTGATACCGGCCGACAGTGGATGCATGATGGACTTTGTCTAAGGTCCGATGCAGCGTGTGAGGCACTGAAACGGTGCCTTACATCGCTTTCACAGCGCACTTGCGCAGTTTTTCGCACAAACAACGCGAATCAGGCGGTGGCAAATCGCCGAACGGGTCGGGGTGTCCAGATTGTGTCTGTATCCCGTCAAATTCTCGCCATTAATGTCTCGCCAAAATAACTCAATTCAATTGGAGGCAGAATCATGTCAACGGCCAGCAATCTAGAACGGCAGATGCTTGCATTGATCAATGACGAACGCACAAGTCGGGGGCTGCAACCCCTCAAGCTTGAGCTTCAGCTGAACGACTCGGCCGAAGATCACAGCGAATGGATGCTGCAGACAGATATCTTCAGCCACACCGGTCAGGGCGGCTCGAGCGCAACCCAGCGGATGAGAGATGCCGGTTTCGATTTCACCGGCAGTTGGAGGTCGGGTGAAAACATCGCCTGGCAATCCGAACGCGGGCCCAATGGTGCCAGCGATGATGTGGTACAGCTTCACCAAAGCCTGATGAACAGCCCCGGTCACCGGGCCAACATACTGAACCCCGATTTCGAATATATCGGGATCGGGATTGAAGAAGGCAATTTCAACGGTTGGGATGCCGTGATTGTGACCCAGAACTTTGCCACGACCTCGGCGCCGGTGCAGTTGGACACCGGCGGGTCCGGTGGCGGCTCGGGTGGCGGCTCTGGCGGCGGCACACCTACCCAACCCGGCCAACAGGCCGTGGACGCAGGCACTGTGGGCGACGCCTCAGACAATTGGTTCATTCTGAAAGCCGGTCAGGCCGGCGCGCTGAACGGCGGCGAAGGAGATGACATTCTTGACGGCGGCTTCGGCCGCGACACGCTGACCGGCGGCACCGGCGATGACACACTAAGCGGTCATGGCGGCAATGACGTCCTTCTGGGTGGCCAAGGCGTCGATTTGTTGATGGGTGCGACCGGCAATGACTGGCTGCAATCGGGCATGGGTGCCGACAGGTTGCAGGGCGGCTCTGGCAACGACGTGCTTAGGGGTGGCCGTGGCCGCGACACCCTGATCGGAGGCGACGACGACGATACTCTGATCGGTGCCCGCGGCATTGACACAATGACCGGCGGCAACGGGGTGGACACATTCGTATTCACCATCGGGCCGGACACCGTCACGGATTTCACCTCTGAAGACTTCATCGACCTCAGCCTGAATAGTGCGATCACCGGGTATAACGACCTGATGAACAACCACATTTCGCAATCCGGCAATGATGTGATCATCGACGACAACGCTGGGAATACTCTGACTCTGCAAAATACTCAGATCGCAGACCTGGCAAACGAACATTTCGTGTTCTGAGACCCCAGGTTTTCCAAATTAATGACGCCCCCGGTTTTGGGGGCGTTTTCTTTTGATCAATAGATTTTGGGAACGTGCAGCTCATCCGGCAGGACGCGCCGTTCATATTCCGGGTTGTATCTTCGATCCGGTAATTCGACCTTTTCCTGTGGAACATCCGTATAGGGAATCTTGGTCAGAAGATGCTCGATACAGTTCAGGCGCTCGCGTTTCTTGTCATTGCCTTCGACGATATACCAGGGCGCCTCGGGAATGTTGGTGCGGAACAACATGTCTTCTTTGGCCTTGGTATAGGCCTCCCAGCGGATGCGGGATTCCAGATCCATCGGCGACAGTTTCCACTGTTTCATCGGGTCGTGAATGCGCATGAGGAACCGCAACTGCTGTTCTTCATCAGTGATTGAGAACCAGTATTTCAGCAAAATGATCCCCGACCGCACCAGCATCCGTTCGAATTCGGGAACGTCCTGAAAGAACTGTTCGACCTGATCCTCGGACGCAAACCCCATCACCCGTTCCACCCCAGCGCGGTTGTACCAGGATCGGTCGAACAACACGATTTCGCCGGCCGCGGGCAGATGCGGTACATAGCGCTGGAAATACCATTGGCTTTGCTCCCGGCGGCTGGGCGCTGGCAAGGCGACCACGCGGGCGACCCGCGGGTTCAGCCGCTGGGTGATCCGCTTGATCACGCCGCCCTTGCCGGCGCTGTCACGCCCTTCGAACAGGATGCACACTTTGGCTCCGGTATGCTGTACCCAGTCCTGAACCTTAATCAATTCGGCCTGCAAGCGCAGCAGATTGCGGAAATAGACTTTGCGATCCAGCATGTCGGGATGCTGGTCCTTATAGATCTTGCGGACTTCCATCGAGAGCATGGGTTCGCTGAACTCGATCTCGAAATCTTCGTCCAGCGTGTCTTCCAACTCGGCTTCCAGCCAATCTTTTGGGGCATCGTTATGTTCGTAAGCCAAGGTCTTATCCTTATCGTCTATCGGGTCCGGACCATACAACGCGCGTGTAACCGCCTGATGTCATCAGAATAATTGATAAAGCCCTTCCCCAAGCGAAACCGCTTATGGCAGCAAGGTCAAGGCGATGCGAAAAGAGGTTTGGTCCTTTTCTAAATCTGAACCTACACGCCCAGGGATACAAGCGGCAGATTTGCCGCATTACCAACAGGTTGGCATAAATCCGCCCCAAACCTACTTGCCAGAGGGTTCATTCCGTCGGCACAAGTGCCCTTCAACCCCCCTGAGGTGAATGTGGCGCATTTCATTTCCCTACTGCCTGCGATCTGGCCCTGGTTCATATTGATTGCCGCACAAATAGGCATGGTATCAGGTCGACAAGGGCTGGGTCTGGCCCTGTTGGCAGCGTTCCTAGGTTCAGCAACAGTGCTTGGCCTGCT
This sequence comes from Ruegeria sp. BB1, assembly GCF_056539465.1. Lineage (NCBI taxonomy): Bacteria > Pseudomonadati > Pseudomonadota > Alphaproteobacteria > Rhodobacterales > Roseobacteraceae > Ruegeria > Ruegeria sp. BB1. The sequence goes on along the minus strand of NZ_JBQFVB010000005.1, from coordinate 45,019 downwards.
AACCCCGCTGGCCTTGGCAATCACGGCAGCGGGCTTGCTGGGTGCTGTAGGGTTGCGCCGTCTGACCGGTGTGCCCGCCGTTTTCGGGCATCTGGTGTTGATCCTGTGGTGTCTGGCTCTGGGGGCGCATCTGATCCCCGGGTTTCACAATCTATTGGTTCTGAATCAGGTACAGGCAGGCCCGGGCAGCGCTGCGTTCACAATGTATCTCAATCTGGACAAACCAATGGTCTTGTTTGCCGTTCTGCTGGCTTGGCCAGGCATGATCCATGGCGCGCGGCTGGTCAGAACCGGGCCTTTGTTGATCGGGTTGGCGGCACTGCCCGCCCTGTTTGCGTTGGGTCTTTCCCTGGGTGCGGTGCGGCCCGAGATAGTCCTGCCCGCATGGTGGCTGATTTTTGCGTTTTCAAACCTATTCCTGACCTGCCTGACTGAAGAGGCTTTTTTCCGTGGCTATCTGCAATCGGTCCTGACGTCGAAAATCGGCGTGGCGCTCGGGATCGCAGCTGCCAGCCTGCTGTTCGGTCTGGCCCATGCGGGCGGTGGCCCGGCACTGGTCGTCTTCGCCTCGATCCTCGGGGCCGCCTGCGGATTGGGGTATTACGCAACCGGGCGGCTTTGGGTGCCGGTTCTGATGCATTTTGGCTTTAACGCCTTGCACCTGGCCCTGTTCACCTATCCCGGCCCGGGCTGAACGTCACACCGGCAGAGCAGTGGTCTTGAACACCGTGCGCAGCGCGAAGGAACTTTGCATCTGCGCCACCCCCGGCAGCCGTGACAAATACTGGCGGTGAATACGGGCAAAATCCTCGGTGTTCTCGGCGACAACCTTCAAAATATAGTCCGCCGTGCCGGCCATGAGATGGCATTCAAGCACATCAGGAATGCGCGCCACGGATTTTTCGAACGCATTCAGAAGCTCTTCGGCTTGCCCTTGCAGCGTGATCTCGACAAACACCGTCGTGGGCACATTCATCTTGCGCGCATCCAGCAGCGCCACGTATTTGCGGATATAGCCTTCAGCCTCTAGCCGCTGAACGCGCCGGTGACAGGCCGAAGGCGACAGATTCACCTGCTCGGACAGTTCCGCATTTGACATACGGCCATCCCGCTGAAGGGCTGCCAGAATCTTTTTATCCGTCGCATCCAAGCTCATTTGCGCAAATCCTTTGCGAGTTTCCGACTATATAACGAAGATTCTCCTGAAAAAAAGCAATTTTGCAGGCAGAGTTTCACAGAAATTGCGCTCTGGATCGCCCATTATTTAGGCAGTTTATGAATGGAGGAGCGAAAAATGAAGATCGGTTGCCCCAAGGAAATCAAACCACAGGAATTCCGCGTCGGCATGACGCCCAATGCGGCACAAGAAGCCGTCGCGCGCGGCCACGAAGTTGTAATCGAAACCGGTGCCGGGATCGGTTCGGGCTTTGACAACGAATCCTACATCGCTGCTGGCGCCCAGATCCTGGACACCGCAGAAGAGGTGTTCGCCACTGCCGACATGATCGTCAAGGTCAAGGAACCCCAGGCGGTCGAGCGCAAGATGCTGCGTGAAGGCCAGTTGCTGTTCACTTACCTGCACCTGGCACCCGATCCAGATCAGACCCACGACCTGCTGGCATCGGGCTGCACCGCGATTGCATACGAAACCGTCACCGCACCTGGCGGTGGTTTGCCGCTGCTGGCCCCGATGTCCGAAGTTGCCGGTCGTCTGGCGCCGCAGGTTGGCTCGTGGACCCTGCAAAAGGCAAATGGCGGTCGTGGCGTTCTGATGGGCGGCGTTCCCGGCGTTGGACCGGCCAAGGTCGTTGTGATCGGTGGCGGCGTTGTTGGTACGCATGCCGCGAAGATTGCGGCTGGCATGGGCGCAGATGTTACCATCCTGGACCGCTCGCTTCCGCGTCTGCGTTACCTCGATGACGTGTATGGCGGAACCTTCAAGAACCAGTACTCGACCGCTGGTGCCACCGCCGAACTGATCCAGGATGCCGACATGGTTATCGGTGCCGTTCTGATCCCCGGCGCGGCTGCTCCTAAACTGGTGACACGCGAACAGCTTTCGACCATGAAGCCCGGCGCGGTTCTGGTTGACGTTGCGATCGACCAGGGTGGCTGCTTTGAAACCTCCAAAGCAACAACCCATGCTGACCCGATCTACGAAGTCGACGGCATCATGCACTATTGCGTTGCCAACATGCCGGGTGCCGTTGCGCGCACCTCGACCATCGCGTTGGGCAACGCGACCATGCCGTTCATGCTGTCGCTGGCCGACAAAGGCTGGAAAAAGGCTTGCCAGGACGACCCGCACCTGCTGGCTGGTCTGAATGTTCACGCTGGTCAGCTCACCTATGAGGCCGTTGGTGTAGCACTGGGTCTGGACGTTGTATCGCCCAGCGACATCGTCAACGCCTAAGGCTGGCACATAGAAATCGAAAGGCGCCCTTTTCCGAAGGGCGCCTTTTTTTGTTGTTACGCAAAGTTCACCGACCTGCGCGACAAAGAAAACGCCGCGCGATCAGCGCGGCGCCGGGCCCAACCGGAGGAGGGCATATCAATGCCCGACCGACGGGCGGGAGCCTTCAGGCCTGTTTGTGAATCTCTACCGAATGCGGATACGGGATCGACACGCCTTTTGCGTCGAAAGCCTCTTTCACCGCTTTGGTGATTTCGAACTTCACGTCCCAATAATCCGCCGCCGCACACCACAGACGGGCCGTCAGATCAACCGAGCTGTCGCCCAGGTTGGTCACACGCACCCAAGGTACGGGATCGCTGTGAATACGCTCGTCCGCTTTGGCGACATCCAGAATGATCTTCATCGCTTCGTCCGCGTTGTCGCCATAGTCGATACCAAACACCAGATCGACACGCCTTGTGTCATGCGCCGAATAGTTGGTGATGATCGACCCCCAGGATTGCCCGTTGGGGACAATGATCTGCACATTGTCCGGCGTCACCAGTTCGGTGGTGAACAGGTTCAGGTCTTTCACTGTCCCGGCCGTGCCGCCAATATCCACATATTGACCCAGCTTGTAGGGGCGGAACACCACCAGCATGACGCCGGCCGCCAGATCGCTGAGCGTCCCTTGCAGCGCCAGACCAATGGCCAGCGACGCGGCACCCAGAATGGCAACGATACTTGTGGCTTCGATCCCGAAGATCCCCAGAACGGCCACCAGAACCATCGCGAGGATGACCCATTTCACCAGGCTGGCTGAGAAGTTGCCCAACGTCGGATCAATCTGCGGAGTCGAGTTGATCCGGCGGCGCACCAGGCCGCCCACGGCCCCAGCCACGATCCAGCCAAGGATCAGAACGATCAGCGCCTTGACCGCGTTCATGATCAGCGGCGCAAACGCGCCCACCTGTGTTACGACCTCATCCACGGCCATCTCCTTTCAACAACAAGAAACCCGCGGCTTTCGCGCGGGAATTGCCAAAGTCTGAGGCAAAAACACACTTTGGTCTAGGTGCTAGTTCCACCGGATTTCCCCGTTGTTCGCCAGCAAACACGCGCTGACCGGTCGCGCACAGCTTCGGGGGCTTCCAAGATGGCCCCTCGCGCCCTACGTTCTGGGGGTATCCACTCAGGAGCCCCCAATGCTGGACACCAAACCACACCCGATCATGAATCGCTGGCCCGCACAGTTCCCGGACCGGATTCAGCTGTATTCCTTCCCTACGCCCAATGGGGTCAAAGCCTCGATCATGCTGGAAGAAACCGGCCTGCCATATGAGGCACACAAGGTCACCCTGTCGGACGCGGATGTCAAAAGCCCCGAGTTCTTGTCGCTGAACCCCAACAACAAGATCCCCGCAATCATCGACCCGGACGGCCCGGACGGACAGCCCATTGGTTTGTTCGAAAGCGGTGCCATCCTGCTGTATCTGGCAGAAAAATCGGGCAAGTTTATTGGTCAGACCCAGGCAGACAAGCACCAGGTCACTCAATGGCTGATGTTCCAGATGGGCGGCATTGGTCCAATGTTCGGCCAGCTTGGCTTTTTCCACAAATTCGCTGGCAGCGAGATCGAAGACCCCCGCCCCCGCGAGCGATACGTGAACGAGGCCAAACGGCTGCTGAACGTGTTGAACCAGCAGCTTGAAGGGCAGGATTGGGTCGTCGGAGAGTACTCGATCGCCGACATAGCCATCGCGCCCTGGCTACGCGGGCTGGATTTCTATGGTGCCAGGGAACTGGTCGGATGGGACGACCACACCAATGTAACAGCATATCTGGACCGCTTTCTGGAACGCCCTGCCGTTCAGAAAGGTCTTGTGACACCGCCACGGGACTGACCGCCCGCCCCCTCGGGCCTGTTCGGGCTTGCAGCCACACTATGCTGCAAGCCCAATTTCAATGGGTCAATTCAGCCCGGCAACTTGCCTGTCAGCACATAGCGCAAGACCTCAACCACTTGCGATGGTTGTTCGGCCACGGCTAGGGCTGCGGCGTCCACCTCTTTCAGCGCATGCTGATGATCGGGGCCGTGTAGGACGATGAGCGACTTGCCCAGCGCTGCCGCATAACCTGCATCAAAGGCAGCGTTCCACTGTTTGTATTTCTCACCAAACCGGACGACCACCACATCTGCATCCGCGATCCCTTTGCGCGTCCGGATCGCGTTGACCATCGCGCCCTTGTGGTCGTGCCAGTATTTGTTCGGCTCTTCGCCCAAAATAGCCACACCGCAATCGTCGCTGGCGTCGTGATCGGTGACGGGGCTGTTGAAGGTGATGTCCAACCCCTGTGCGCCGTCGATAATTTGCTCACGCCAATCGGTGTGAATTTCCCCTGATAGGTATACGTTCAAGCCCATGTCGACCTCCGGTATTGATTTGGAACCTACTTAAGGCGCATTTGCGGGAAGCCCAATCAAGAAAATCCAGAAACACTTATCCCAAACACGCCCTAATTCCCGTAGGTGAAACGAAAAACGCGCCCGGAAGCGCGTTTTTTTGAAGTCTTATGGCAGGGCCCCTATCCGCGCAACACACCGCCTGTGGCCTTGGTGACCTTGGCGATGATCTTCTCGGCCACCGCTTCGATGTCTTTTTCCTTCAGCGTCGCGTCGGTTGGTTGCAGGCGCACGGTGATGGCCAGCGATTTTTTACCCTCGCCCAGACTGCCACCGATGAATTCATCAAAGACACGCACATCCTCGATCAGCGCCTTGTCAGCACCGGCCGCGGCGTTGACCAGCGTCAGCGCCTCGACCCCCTCGTCAACGACAAAGGCAAAGTCGCGTTCAACCGCTTGCAGGTCACGCAGTTCCAGCGCAGCACGGGTGGCTCCGGATTTACGGGGCAGAGGCACCTCGTCCGGCCAAATCGTAAAGGCCATCGCCGGGCCTTTGATATCCAGCGCTTGCAACACACGAGGGTGCAACTCGCCGAAGACGCCCAGCACCTTTTTCGGGCCCAGACAGATTTTGCCGTGACGCCCCGGATGCCACCAGGCATCGCCGTCACGCAGGATCTGCACCTTGGCGGGTGCGCCAATGGCAGCCAGCACCGCCTCGGCATCCGCTTTGGCGTCGAACACGTCGACCGGGCGCGATGCGCCATGCACGTCCTTGGGACCATTACGACCAACCAGCAGACCGGTGATCTGCGTTTTTTGATCTCCCGGTTCGCCATCATGGAACACCGGACCGACCTCGAACAACGCCACATCCGCGTAGCCACGCGCCTGATTGCGGGCGGCGGCCTGCAACAGGCCGGGCAGCAGATCGGGGCGCATGTGGCTCATCTCGGTCGAGATCGGGTTTTCCAACTGCGTCGCTTCGTCCCCGCCACCAAACAAGGCCGCCGAGGCCTGATCGATGAAAGTGTAGGAAACGCACTCATTGTACCCCAGCGCTGCACACGTGCGCCGCGCCATCGACTGACGGCGTTGTGTCGGGGTCATCACCGGTTTCGGGATGCCATCGGTGATACGCGGCAGCGGTTTGCCCTGCAGCTTGGTCAGGGATGCAATCCGCGCGACCTCTTCCACCAGATCGGCCTCACCCATGATATCTGGGCGCCAGCTGGGAACATGCGCCATCTCGCCCTCAAGGCGGAATCCCAGACGAGTCAGGGTCTGGCGTTGTTCGCTTTCGGGGATTTCCATTCCGACCAGAGACTGCACCCGCTCGGCATCCAGTTTAAAGGCGCGCGAATGATCCGGCGCTTTGCCCGCTTCCACGACCTTGGACACTTCGCCACCGCAGATATCCAAAATCATCTGCGTTGCCTGCTCCAACCCTTCCAGCGTGTATTCCGGGTCTACCCCACGTTCGAACCGATAGCGCGCATCCGAATTGATTTTTAAAGCCCGCCCCGTCAGGGCGATCTGCACGTGATCCCAGAACGCGCTTTCCAGGAAGACATTCACTGTTTCTTCGGTACAGCCGGTTTCCTCACCGCCCATGATACCGGCAATGGATTCCGGGCCTTTGTCGTCGGAAATCACCATCATGCCAGGCTGCAGAGTGTATTCTTTCTCGTCCAGCGCAACCAGCTTCTCACCACCCTTGGCGCGATGTACCCGCAGATTGCCGTGCACTTTGTCCGCATCGAAGACGTGCAGCGGGCGATTGTGGTCAAAGGTCATATAGTTGGTGATGTCCACCAGCGCCGAAATCGGACGCAGACCGATGGCCTTCAACTGATCCTGCAGCCATTGCGGGCTGGGTCCGTTCTTAACGCCCTTGATCAGACGTCCGGTGAAATGGGGCGCGCCGTCCAGCGTATCCTCATCAATCGTCACCTTGATTGGGCTTTCGAAATCACCCGGCACCGGAGTGTAGTCACGCTGTTTCAACTTACCAATGCCACGCGCGGCCAGATCGCGGGCAATCCCTTCGACGCCCAGCGCATCGGGGCGGTTCGGGGTGATCGCGATCTCGATCATCGGATCAACCTTCGACGGCTCATTCTCAGCCAGCCAGTCGATGAATTTGTCACCGACCTTGCCCGAAGGCAGCTCGATGATGCCGTCATGCTCATCCGACAGCTCCAACTCACGCTCGGATGCCATCATGCCATAGCTTTCGACGCCGCGGATCTTGCCGACGTTGATGGTCAGGTCCAGACCGGGGATATACATGCCTGGTTTGCAAACCACGACGGTGATCCCTTCACGCGCGTTGGGGGCACCGCAGATGATCTGCAATTCACCCTCATCGGTGTCCACCTTACAGACGCGCAGCTTGTCGGCGTCGGGGTGTTTCTCGGCGTGTTTCACATAGCCCAGCGTAAAGTCCTTCAGCCGGTCCGCCGGGTTCACGATCTCTTCGACCTCAAGGCCCAGATCAGTCAGCGCCTCAGCAATCTCATCCACCGAAGCGTTGGTGTCGAGGTGGTCTTTCAACCAGGAAAGAGTGAATTTCATCGGTCGGTTTCCGCCAGTAAATCTCGGGTCAGACCGCGTTTACCGGATAATGCGCAGAGGGGAAAGAGGGCGCGTAGAACCGCCGCGCCTACTCCGCGGTCACTGTGTTGGCAACGCTGTCCGATCCAGCAAACACCACCAAAATCCGCGCGATCCCGTCGCCGGTATTCTCACCCGCATGGGGCGACCGGAACGCCTCAACCAGCGCATCACCTTCCTTATAGGTCCGGCTGCCCGCGTCGCCGTAATCGACGGTGATCTCACCTTCGAGAATATAGGCCGCCAGCGGAGCGTCATGACGGTGCAGGCCGGTTTTCTGACCGGGCTGCATGGTGACGATGGCCATGGTGATCTGCGGGGTGCCGTCGGGATATTCCAGCGCCTCGCCGATGACCGAAGTTTCGGTCTGCAGCAGCACGTCAACCGGCGGATAGATGTCACGCGCAAAGGCGGGTGCGGCGGCAAGGATCAGGGCGAAGGGCAAGAGCAGTTTCATGCGGCAAGGAATCCCGTGTCAGATCGTTTCGCCTAACTGGAAGGGGGACGCACGGCGATGTCAAACGGTTCAGGGATAACTCGGGGCGCGGCCCAACAATTCATCCAACTGCCGTCCGATCCAGCCGTGGGGGATGAAATGCCCGCCCGGATGCGTGTCCAACACCACCTGCCCCTGCACGCAATCGGTCCACTCCATGCGGCTGAGCGTCAGGATCGGCACTACGCTCCAATCTCCACGCGGGGTCGCGTCGTGGCAGCCGTATTTCTGCCGCCACAGCGCCACCGGATAGGTGGTGTCGCCATCCGAGCCATAGGGGAAATCCATCACCGTATCGCTAAGGCCATGCACATGGCGCACCTCACGCGGGGCCTGCGGGCACTCCTCAGTCTGGCGGATGCTGCCCGCAACGGCTAATAGCGCCGCCGTGTCATTGCCCGACTGGCAGACATAGCGCCACGCCATCGCACCACCAAAGGAATAACCCGAGACATAGATGCGCTCCGGGTCAATGGGATAGCGTTTGGCCACGTCCTCAAGCACCCGGTCAGCAAATGGCACGTCGCCGGTGTCCGAGGTCCAGAAATCCCAGCTTTTGCCCAACCCGTTCGGAGCCACCAGCAACACGCCGCGCAGCTTCGTGGCCCCGGCTATGCGTTCGTGGTTCACCACCACGGTCCCCTGCCGCGCCCAACCATGGAAATGCAGCAACACCGGCAGAGGCGTTTCGCCATCCCACCTGTCCGGTTCCAGCACATGATATGAGCGGTCACCGACCCGACAGGCGGTATCGCCGTGACAGGATTCGATAGCGGTGGCTTGGGTGGCGGTCAGCAGGAGAAGGCAGAGCAGTCGGTAAATCATCCGTCGAACCCTAGCGGGCCTGCGCCCGCTGTCACGTCACAACCCCGTGGGAGATTGTGACAAGCCGCGCTGTTGCCAGACCGCGGGATGGCGATCAACCGGTTGTAGTGGATATTTTTTCTTGGCCAAGCCCGTGCATCGTTCAAATTGAGTGCCTGCGGGGACAAATCGCCAGCCTGTGCGGGCGGTCTGGCGATAGCGCGGCGGCCTATCGACCTTTGCTTCGCGCTTCTGTCTGTTTGACCGCTACCTGTACTTTCTTGATCTGCTCAAGTTCTTCACGCTCTTGTCGAAATTGGATTCCATACCGGATGTATCCCACCAACAGGCCAGGGTAGACAAAAACAATAAGCGCAAAGCCTAGTATCCCTAAGACGACCCCGAACGCTAACATGGCGGGTACCACGGTGGGCACAAAAGACAACAATACAGGACCAATAAACAACGCAACAATCCACCGTACCGGAGCGCTCGCTATTCGGTCACTCCACCAATCGAAGTAGCCTGCTAGATATACCCCAAGCAGATACACTTAGCGGCTCAAGCCACCATGCAGGTTTGGCATATCCAGCGCCGCAAACCCGTAGTGGCGCAGCCAGCGCAAGTCGGAATCAAAGAACGCCCGCAAATCCGGAATACCGTATTTCAGCATCGCCAGACGGTCGATGCCGATACCAAAGGCAAAGCCCTGATAGACCTCGGGATCGATGCCACCGGCAGCGATGACCTTGGGGTGGACCATGCCCGAGCCCAGAATCTCCATCCAGTCGTCGCCCTCGCCGATCTTCAGCTGCCCGTTATCCCAGGAACAGCGGATATCGACCTCGGCCGACGGTTCGGTGAAGGGGAAGTGCGAGGCGCGGAAGCGCAGTTCGACGTCGTCGACCTCGAAAAACGCCTTCACGAACTCTTCCAGAACCCATTTCAGGTTCGCCATCGAGATGTCTTTGTCGATGGCCAGCCCTTCGACCTGATGGAACATCGGCGTGTGGGTCTGGTCATAGTCGGCGCGGTATACGCCGCCCGGACAGATGACGCGGATCGGCGCGCCCTGTTTCTCCATCGAACGGATCTGCACCGGAGACGTATGGGTCCGCAGCACATGCGGCGGGCGGTTATCGCCCTCGGCGCGGTGCATATAGAATGTGTCCATCTCGGCCCGCGCGGGGTGGTGGCCGGGGATGTTCAGGGCGTCAAAGTTGTACCAGTCGTCTTCAATGCGCGGCCCTTCGGCAACCGAGAAGCCCAGTTCAGCAAAGATCGCAGTCAGTTCCTCGGTCGCCTGGCTGATTGGGTGGATCGAGCCCTGACGGCGCGCACGGGTCGGCAGGGTGACGTCCAGCCATTCGGTGCGCAGACGCTCATCCAGCGCGGCATCGGCCAGCGCGGATTTCTTGGCGGACAGGGCCGAGTTGATCTCGTCCTTCAGGGCGTTCAACGCGGGGCCTGCGACCTGCCGTTCCTCGGGCGTCATCTTGCCCAGCTCGCGCATCTTCAGCGCGACCTCGCCCTTTTTGCCCACGGCGGCGACACGGATCGCCTCAAGCGCGTTTTCATCGCCCGCTTCGGCAATCTGCCCCAGATATTTTGACTTAAGATCGTCCATGACGCTTTCCGAAACTGGCCCCTGAATTTGGTCCAGAACCTGCTATCGGCCAATCCCGGTGAATGCAAGCCGCACGGCGCGGATCAATAGCTGTATTCCGGGAACACCCGCGTCAGATCGCCATTCCAATCGCCATTGTAGTGATCCAGCAACTCATCCGCCGGAACCTTGCCGGTTTCGATGCTGTCCTTCAGCGCGTTGAGGAAATGCGTCTCATCCGGGACTAGGCCACCCGCACCTGGGAAGGCACGTGATTTCAGACCGGCCTCGGAAATCGCGACCACTTCGCGTGCCAGATCGTGCATGTTGATGTTGCCAACCTGGGCCTGCAGCCCGTCTTTTGCGGCCTCGACACGCAGAGCCTCACGAGTTTCCGCGTCCCAGCCTTTGACCAGATCCCAGGCTGCATCAAGCGCGCCCTGATCATAGGTCAGGCCAACCCAGAACGCAGGCAGCGCACACAGGCGTCGCCAGGGGCCCCCATCAGCGCCGCGCATCTCCATGAACTTCTTGATCCGCGCCTCGGGGAAGGCCGTGGTTAAGTGATCGGCCCAATCCGACAGGGTCGGCGTTTCACCCGGCAGCGCGGGCAGTTTGCCCTGCAGGAAGTCGCGGAAGGACTGTCCCAACGCGTCGATATACTGACCGTCGCGATAGACGAAATACATCGGCACATCCAACGCGTATTGGACCCAGCGTTCGAACCCGAACCCGTCCTCGAACACAAAGGGCAGCATCCCGGTACGCGCATCGTCGAGATGCTGCCAGATATAGCTGCGCCAGCTTTTCTGGCCGTTGGGTTTGCCATCGAAGAACGGAGAGTTGGCGAACAGCGCCGTTGCCACCGGTTGCAAGGCCAGCGCGACCCGCAGTTTCTGCACCATGTCGGCCTCGGACCCAAAGTCGATATTGACCTGAACCGTACAGGTCCGGCGCATCATCGACCGACCCATGGTGCCGACTTTCTCCATGTAGTCATTCATCAGCTTGTAGCGGCCCTTGGGCATCAGGGGCATATCGTCATGCGACCACGTTGGCGCGGCACCAAGACCGATGAAGCCGACGCCGATCTTGTCAGCAATATCCTTCACGTCGCGCAGATGCGCGTTCACCTCGTCACAGGTCTCATGGATGGTCTCAAGGGGCGCACCCGACAGTTCCAACTGTCCACCGGGTTCCAGCGAGACATTGGCCCCGTCTTTTTGGAGACCGATCAGCTTGCCGTTTTCTTCCAGCGGCTCCCAATCGTGCAAGTCGCGCAGACCTTTGAGCACGGCCAGAATCGAGCGCTCGCCCTCATAGGGCAGCGGCTTCAGCGTGTCTTTGCAATAGCCGAACTTTTCATGCTCGGTCCCGATGCGCCAATCCTGTTTGGGCTTGCAGCCCGATTCCAGATATTCGGCCAGTTGCTCATGGCGTTCGATCGGTCCGCCGCCGGACTGGGGGATGGACATGAACCGTTCTCCGATCCTGATGTGTCTGTCGTTCGGTCTTTCGTGGTCGGAAACCGCGCCAGTGTCAATGCAGCCTGAGATGCGCCGGACGCGAGGGTGTACGTTCCCAGATCACCACCTGATGTGCCGTGCTACTGTTCAGTTCCGCCAGCATTTGTTCGGTTTTCAGCCCTGGCAGCGCCGAGAAAACATCGAACAGCGCCTCGGCCCCTTCGGCATTCACAGGAATGTGAAGCACCGGCTGACCCGGTTGTTCCAGCACCCAATGCGCAGGCGACGACGTCGGGTCCAGCGCCAGACGCTCAATTTCACGCGCGGCGACCATGCCGCCGTCCAACGGGCCCAGATAGGTGATCTGGCCTTCGTCAATGGTTACTACGCCCGGTCCACCGGCCCCGGTGCGGAAGCGGGCACGCTGAATGCCGATGACCGCAAGCGCGACTGAGACCAGAACCAGCACCCAGCCGAGCCATCCCAGCAACCCACCGGGGCCGCTGATCCAGCTGAGCCCCACCAGCAGGACAGCCCCCGCCACCAGCACTTCGCGCCAGCGCCACAGGGTCAGTTTGGCTTCGGGTCGGATGAAACTCATGCCGTGTCCTCGGGGTTTGTGAACAGGATCAGTGAATACTGCCCCGCCGGTTGAAATCCGATTCCGATATAGGCACGCGCGGCGGAATCGGAAGCCGCGAACAGAACTGCACGGGTCACTCCGGCTCGGCACGCCTCAAGCAGATGCAGCGCAACCGCTAAGCGGGCGTAGCCATGGCCGCGCAGGTTGGACGGTGTATAGACGCCGCCGATTTGTACAATCTCGGGCAGGCGGGCGTTGAATCCGGTCATGGCAACCGGCTGTCCGTCGATCAGCAGAACCCGGTGAGAACCGCGGGCTGTATACGCCAGATAATCCTCGCCCGCCTGTTTCTGCGCGCGTTCTGGATCGAAATCCATTGCCTCGATCAGATAATGTTCACGCCACCCTTCAATGACCGCCTTGTCGACTTCACCCAAGGGCACAAGTTCAGCGCCCTCGGCATCGGGCAGCACAAGCTGGTCCAAATCCAGCGAGAAACCCGGCTCATCACTGTTCAGCGTCGCGGGGCGACCTTTCCACCCGGCCAGCCGCATGATCCTGCGTGCCTGCACCGCCTCGGCAGCCAGCCCAAACAGCTTGCGGCCACGGATCAGAGCAATCGCGTCTGCAAGCTCCTGATCGGAACAGTCGGGACATTGCGGCAGGACCATGCCTTCGTTGGTGATGCCAAACACGGCCCGTGGTTCATTCCCCAGAACCCAGAAATTCACGGCACGCGGGTGAGACCCACACAAACCATGATCCCGCAGATTGGCCAACGGGAACATCGAGGTCTGAATATGCTGCGAAAGAAATGCGTCGATCTTTGGCGCATCAGCGGCTTGCGCTAATTGCCATGTCACGACCAATCCCCCAGCGCCTGCTGCCACATGGTCAGCGCCGCAACGGCCGCCGTATCGGCGCGCAGGATACGAGGGCCCAGGCTGACCACATGGGCAAAGGGCAGGCCAACAAGACGCACGCGTTCACGATCCGAAAAACCGCCCTCGGGGCCGATCAGTATGGCCCAAGGCTGTCCTTTTTTGTTTGCTGCCAATCGCAGCGCCGAGCCGACCTCGGCCTCGTTACAAAACATCAGCAGACGGCCATCGGGCCATGCATCCAGAACACGGTCAAGCCGTTGTAGATCAGCGACCTCAGGCACGAAGGTGCCTCCACATTGCTCGGCGGCCTCAACCGCGTGGGCTTGCAGGCGGTCCTGTCGGATACGTTCGGAATTGGTGAACTCGGTCTGCACGGGCAGGATCCGAGCCGCACCCATTTCCGCCGCCTTTTCAACGATGAAATCAGTGCGCGCCTTTTTGATCGGCGCGAACAGGAACCACAGATCGGGCGGCATTTGCAGCGGCTTGGTCTGTTCCACACAGGTCAGAACGCCACCGCGCTTTCCCGCTTCGGCAACATCGGCCAACCACTCTCCGTCCCGGCCATTGAACAGGGCCACGTGGCCGCCCACAGCCAGGCGCATGACACCGAACAGGTAATGGGCCTGCTCGCGCGTCAAATCAACGGATTGCCCCTGACCCAGAGGGTGCTCTACATACAGTCTGATCTTTGCACTCATGAGGCCTTACATATGCAAGGCAACGCCCCAACACCAGACGGTCAGGTCGCCGATGCCGTATCCGGCAACTGGGTCGACACCCACGCGCCTGAATTCACCCGCCCCTATCTGCGCCTCAGCCGCGCGGACCGGCCCATCGGTACGTGGTTGCTGCTAATTCCGTGCTGGTGGGGTCTGGCGCTGGCGATCCTTAGCGACGGCAATCCCAGGTGGGAGGATCTGTGGATCGCCATCGGCTGCGCCCTTGGCGCATTCCTGATGCGCGGAGCAGGCTGTACGTGGAACGACATCACCGATCGCGAGTTCGACGGGCAGGTGGAGCGCACACGGTCACGCCCGATTCCATCCGGTCAGGTCAGTGTGCGGCAGGCGGTGATCTGGATGGGCCTACAATGCCTGATGGCGCTGGGGATTCTGCTGACATTCAATCAGGCCGCCATCGCCATGGGCGTGCTGTCGCTACTGCCGGTGACGATCTATCCATTTGCCAAACGGTTCACATGGTGGCCGCAGGTGTTTCTGGGGCTTGCCTTCAACTGGGGCATCCTGTTGGCCTGGGCCGCGCATACGGGCACGGTCAGTGCGCCTGCAATCATATTGTACTTGGCTGGTATCGCCTGGACGCTGTTCTATGACACGATCTATGCCCATCAGGACGCAGAAGATGATGAGCTGATTGGCATCAAATCCACCGCCCGTCTGTTTGGCACCGATACAGGGCGCTGGCTGAAGTACTTTCTGGTGGCAACGGTTTTCCTGATGGGTCTGGCCATTATCGACGGGGCGCTGGCACAAGCCTCAATCATGTCTTTGGCCGTGGCCTTGGCCGGGCCATGGGCGATGGGCTGGCACATGGCTTGGCAATTGCGCGGGCTGGATCTTGAGGATAACGCGAAGCTGCTGCAATTGTTCCGCGCCAATCGGGACACCGGCCTTATTCCGCTGATCTTCCTCTGCGTCGCACTGTTGCTCTGATTGCACCTTGGCGCGGGGCTAGGTAAGAGTTCGCACATTCGCCTGAGGAGTCGTTAACCCGCACATGCGTTTGCCCTATATCTTTGCCGTAGCCTTTATCTTCCTCGTGTCGGCTGGCCTTTGCCTGTTGGCGGCCAGCTTTGCAGTGACCAAGGTCGAAGAGTCCTCTGAATTTGCCGTGCGCCGTGCGCTGGACCTGAAGGGGCACGATTGGGCCGAGGTGTATTCCGACGGGTTGCGCGTTGTGCTAACGGGCACTGCCACGGATGAGGCCACCCGCTTTAACGCCCTGACCGCAGCCGGGACCGAGGTCGATACCTCGCGTGTGATCGACGAGATGAATGTGGCGCCGACCTCGCAACTGGCCGCCCCCCGGTTTTCCGCTGAGATTTTGCGCAACGACAGCGGGATTTCTGTGATCGGCCTGATCCCAGCCAGTCAGGACCGCGAGGCACTGGTGGAGCGGCTGCGTGATCTGAGCGATGGCAGCCAAGTGTCAGACCTGATGGAAACCGCCGATTACCCCAAGCCAAAAGGCTGGGACACCGCGATCACCTATGCCGTCGAGTCGCTGACCAGCCTACCCCGCGCCAAGATCTCGGCCAGCCCGGGTCTGGTCAAGATCACCGCAATTGCCGACAGCCAGCAGGAAAAGGAACGGCTGGAACAAAGCCTTACCCGTGCCGCGCCGCCCAGCCTGCGGATCGGCCTGGCGATCTCGGCCCCGCGCCCGGTGATCACGCCTTTTACGTTGCGGTTTTTGATCGACGAAAATGGCGGCCAGTTCGACGCCTGTTCGGCGCAAGACGAAAAAGCCCGCGATGCCATTATTGCCGCAGCGAAAGAGGCCGGTCTGAGCGCCACCTACTCCTGCACCATCGGATTGGGCGTACCCTCGCCACGTTGGTCTGACGCCGCCACGCTGAGCATTCAGGCGCTGGCGGATCTGGGTGGCGGATCGGTTACGATGTCGGATGCGGATATCACGCTGGCAGCGGCGCAGGGCACCGATGCCGGGACCTTTGATCGCGTGGTGGGCGAGCTTGAAAATGCGCTGCCTCCGGTCTTTGCCCTGCACGCGATCCTACCGCCCCCGGAAACCGATACCGTGTCCGGCCCCCCCGAATTCACCGCCACACGCAGCCCCGAGGGGTTGGTGCAGATACGCGGACGGCTGGGCGACGACACCCAGCGCGACATGGTCGACAGCTATGCCCGCGCTGCCTTTGGGTCGGAACAGGTCCACACCGCAACCCGCATTGCGCCCGAAGGGCTGCCGACGGGCTGGCCCGTGCGCATTCTGACCGGGCTTGAGGCGCTAGCCCAACTGCATAACGGTGCTTTGACGGTGACGCCGGATGATCTTGAGTTGTCCGGTGTCAGCCATGACCCCGACACAAAGGCGCAGATCGCGGGTCTGTTGTCCGAGAAGCTGGGCGACGCACAGGAATTCACCCTGTCGATCACCCATCAGGAACCCCCCGAACCCGCCGACAAACTGCCTGATCCCGAAGTTTGCGAGGAACGCATCGCCGAGGTTCAGGCGGGCACCAAGATCGCCTTTGAACCTGGCTCGGCCACTGTTGCCACCGACTCGCGCGATACCGTGAACCAGATTGCTGACATCTTGCGCGAATGCGGCCCCATCAGGCTTGAGATTCAGGGCCACACCGACAGTCAGGGCCGGGAAGAGATGAACCAACAACTTAGCCAATCGAGGGCGCAATCGATCCTGAACGAGCTGCGCGCGCGCCGGGTGCCCACCGCCAGTTTCACTGCCATGGGATACGGGGAAACGCAGCCCATTGCCGATAACGACACCGAAGAAGGCCGCGAAGAAAACCGCCGGATCGAGTTCCGCCTTATCCGGCCCGAACCGATTGAGAACCCGGAAACCGGGCTGGACGCGATCGAGGCGGAAATGATCGAGGGCGAACAGACGGACAATACCGCCTCAGACGCGGATACAGGGGACCAGTAAGTTGAACAGAATCGAATTCATCATCGCCACCGCCATTATCCTGTTCTCGGCCTTTTGCATGGGCTGGTTCGCCAACTGGCTGGCCCATCGCCTGTCACGCGTGCGCCAAAGTGACGTGGCCGATCTGGACCGCATGAGCCAAGAGCTGCACGAGGCCGAAGAAACCCGCGATCAGGCGATCACCTACCTGCAACAGCGCGAGGCCGAACTGACCAATCAACTGACCCAGGCCGAGGCTGAACTTGCCGCCGCCATGGACGGTCTGCGGGCCGCCCGACAAGAGGCCGAAGAACTGCGTGGACGTATCAACAACGCAGATTGAGGAACCGGATTTTTCGCTCTGATTCCGGTTACATTGCTGTAGGGTCGTCCCAAACGTGAGGGCGATCCATGTCAAATCAAACAGTCAAATTCGAACAGTTCAGAGACCTGCACTTTGGGTCCAAGGCTTTTGTCATGCCCAACCCCTGGGACGCGGGCTCGGCCCGGTTGCTGTCCAATTTGGGCTTTGAAGCCTTAGCAACAACCAGTGCCGGCTATGCGTTCACAAAAGGCAAACGCGACTCTTTTGCTGACCTAAGCAGGGATGAGTTGCTGGACAATGCCTCAGACATCGTCAAAGCGGTTCCCCTGCCCGTTTCTGCTGACCTTGAGGCGGGCTTTGGGCATGAGCCTGGGGCCTGCGCCCAGACCATTCGCATGGCGGCGGAAATCGGTCTGGTTGGCGGATCGATCGAAGACGCGACAGGCAATCCAGATGCCCCGATCTATGATCTGCACCAATCGGTTGACCGCATTCAGGCTGCTGCAGAAGTCGCGGCAGGCTTGCCTTTCCTGTTGACCGCAAGGGCAGAGAATTACCTTTGGGGCCGCGCGGACCTGGGTGACACGATCAAACGCTTGCAGCTGTTTTCCGAAGCAGGCGCTGCCGTGTTGTACGCCCCCGGTCTGCCGGATTTGGACGCAATCAGAACCGTGTGCCGCGAAGTCGACAAACCGGTGAATGTGGTGATGGGACTCAGCGGACCTGTCTATTCCGTATCCGAACTTTCCGACGCAGGCGTTCGACGGATCAGCGTCGGCGGGTCATTTGCGCGCGCTGCGTTTGGCGCATTGAAGCGGGCGGCTGACGAAGTGAAATCAAAAGGCACCTTCAGCTATTCGGCGGATGCGATCCCCGGCGAAGAACTTAACAGGCTTTTGAGTTGAGATTGGACGGTCACATTCTGTGCACGGCTGGCAATGTCACCAGCGGGTCAGCGCGTCTTCGTCTTCGTCCTTGGCGTCGACCCATTGCGCGCCGGAATTGGTGATTTCCTTCTTCCAGAAGGGCGCGCGGGACTTCAGGTAATCCATCAGGTACTCCGCCGCCTCAAACGCATCCTTACGGTGCCGCGCGGCCGTGGCGACCATCATGATCCGGTCCCCCGGTGCCAGCCGTCCGTGGCGGTGGATCACCAGCACATCGCCTAAAGACCAGCGCTGCTGCGCTTCTTCGGCAATCTTGGTCAAGGCCCGTTCGGTCATGCCGGGGTAATGCTCTATCTCCATCACATCCAGATCGCCCGAGGCCAGATCGCGCACAACACCGGTGAAGGTCACAATCGCCCCGTTGGCGTCGTCACCGGCGGCAAAGGCATTGGCCTCAGCCCCCAGATCGAACTCTTCTTCCTGAACCGCGACGCGCATTTTAGCCGCCTGTCATAGGTGGGAAAAACGCCACCTCGCGCACACCGGTCAGCGAGGCGTCAAAGTCCGACAGTTCCTGATCCAACGCCACCCGCAGCGCGGAAAGGTCGGCAAAAGCTGCGGCATAGCGGTCCTCGCGCGCGCTGAGTTCGGCAACCAGATCGGAAACCGTTGCGGCGTCGGTCTCGACCCGCTCTTTCGGCAGACCGATTCGTTCGCGGACCCAGGCGAAATACAGCACGTCCATCGCTTAGCTCTCCTTCAGATGGGGCATGGCTTTACGTAGGTAGTCAAAGCCGGTGATCAATGTCAGCGTCGCAGCAATCCACAACAGCCACAGCCCAACGCGGCCTGACCAGAACATCCCCTCCAGATGCCAGCGCAGGTGGTTCACGTCCTCAATCTGCCCGGTCAGAGCCTGATCAATCAATTCCGGGTTCATCCCGAAAGAGCCCATCACGAAATTATGCTCAAAGATACCCTGCGAAAACAGCACCGCAATCGCCACCATCTGTGCCGTGGTTTTCCATTTCGCCAGCTTCGTCACCTTCAGCGTTCCGGCCGTGTCGCCCAGATATTCGCGCAGGCCTGACACGAACACTTCGCGGAACAAGATCACGGTGGCGGGCAGCACCAGCCACGGCGTCCAATGTTCGGCTGAATAGCCCACAAGGATCATCAGCGCGATCACCACCATCGCCTTGTCGGCAATCGGGTCCAGCATGGCCCCGATCTTGGTTTCTTGTTTCCACGCGCGGGCCAGATAGCCGTCGAACCAGTCGGTGATCGCCGCTGTTAAAAACAGGATCAGCGCGAACCAGTCCGCATAGGGTCGGGTAAAATACAGAAACATCACGGCCAGACCGGGGGCTGCAATAAGGCGTAGCACGGTCAGGATATTGGGCAGGTTCCACTTCATGGTTTGGACATTACATCGCTGGTTGCAGACATAAAAGACGGCACCGCAAAAAACGGTCCCGATCACAGGCAGTTGCGGCACGGTTGGTCAAAGGGTCGCAAGCTGGAACTCTCAGCCAGATACCCCCTTGGCGCGCGATCCCTTTACGGTCAGATTGGCGCGGTTTCCACGTGGCAGAGCAATGACAACACATATTCAAACCGATCCCCGATCAAACCTGATCGGCAGCGCCTGGATGATCTCGGCCATGGCGCTGTTCGCGTTAGAGGACGCGCTGCTCAAGGGGGCCTCGGCCACGTTACCTATATGGCAGATTCTGTTGTTGTTCGGCGCGGGCGGAACAGTGGTCTTTGCGATTGTCGCGATCGTACGCGGAACACGATTGTTTCACCCCGATGTGCTGTCGCGACCGATGAAAGTGCGCGTGCTGTTCGAAATCTTCGGGCGGCTGTTCTATGTGCTGGCGATCACTCTGACGCCGTTGTCGGCGGCCACGGTAATCTTGCAGGCCACGCCTCTGGTCGTGGTGGCAGGTGCGGCGCTGTTCTTTGGCGAAACGGTCGGCTGGCGACGGTGGAGCGCCATCCTGATTGGCCTGATCGGTGTGGTGGTGATCATCCAACCAACCGGAGACAGTTTCACGGCCCTGTCCATTCTGGCCGTGCTGGGGATGCTGGGTTTTGCCGGGCGCGATCTGGCCAGCCGGGCCGCACCGGCCACACTGGGAACCGAGGTGCTGGGGTTTTACGGCTTTCTCTGCATCATCGTCGCCGGGCTGGCCTATCGGTTCTGGGAAGGCGCACCAATGGCACCTGTGGACCTGCACACCAGCCTGCATGTCGGCGGAGCCGTCCTGATGGGAACAGCCGCCTACGCATCGCTGATGAAAGCCATGCGGACGGGCGAAGTTTCGGCCGTCACGCCGTTCCGCTATTCCCGCCTGCTGTTCGGTGTCGGCCTGGGCGTAGTTATGTTTGGCGAAAGGCTGGATCAGACCATGTGGATCGGTAGCGGGCTGATCGTGGCCTCGGGGCTTTATATCCTGTGGCGCGGACGGCAAGTTTAGCCCTTGTCGTGGAAGAAGTCATAAACCTTCTGCGCCAACCCGGCTGAGATACCGTCCACCGCCTTGAGATCGGCCAAGTTGGCCCGGCTGACCGCCTTGGCACTGCCGAAATGGGCCAGCAAAGCGCGTTTGCGCGCCGCGCCCACGCCGGGGATCTCGTCCAACGGGGTCGCCCCCACGGCTTTGGCGCGCTTTGCCCGGTGGGTGCCAATGGCGAACCTGTGTGCCTCGTCCCGCAAGCGCTGAATGAAGTAAAGCACCGGATCGTTGCGTTTCAGGGCAAAGGGGCGTTGGCCGATGCGATGGAATTCTTCCTTGCCGTGATCCCGATCGACACCTTTGGCGACACCCACCATCGGGATATCCTCGACGCCGTGGGTTTGCATAATCTCATGCACAGCACTGACTTGCCCCGCACCGCCGTCGATCAGCAACAAATCGGGCCACAGCCCCTTTTCGCGATCCGGGTCCTCTTTTTGCAGGCGGGTGAAGCGGCGATTCAGAACCTCTTTCATCATGCCAAAATCGTCACCGGGGGTCAGATCATCGCCGCGAATATTGAACTTGCGATAGGCGTTTTTCATGAACCCTTCGGGGCCAGCCACAATCATGCCGCCCACAGCATTGGTTCCCTGTATGTGGCTGTTGTCGTAAACCTCGATACGGTCGGGTGGAGTGTCCAGATCGAACGCCTCGGCCACACCACGCAATAGCTTGGCCTGTGTGGCGCTCTCCGACATTCGCCGCGCCAGCGATTCACGTGCGTTGCGCAGGGCACCGGCGACCAGTTCCTGCTTTTCGCCGCGCTGAGGCACCAGAATCTCCACCTTGCGCCCGGCCTTCTCGGTCAGCGCCTCTTGCATCAGATCGGCGTTTTCGATGGCATCCGACAGGATCAATTGCCGGGGCGGTTCCTTGTTGTCGTAGAACTGACCAAGGAACGCCTCCATCACCTCGGCCGGGGACACGTCCGGCCCTACACGAGGATAGAAATCCTTGTTGCCCCAGTTCTGGTTGGCCCGGATGAAAAACACCTGAACGCAGGCTTGACCACTGTCCATATACAGGCCGATCACATCCGCCTCGGCCACGCCGCGCGGGTTGATGCCTTGAGACGTCTGCACCTGCGTCAGCGCCCGGATACGGTCACGCAGGCTGGCGGCACGCTCGAACTCCATCGCCTCGGAGGCGGCCATCATCTGTTCGGCCAGTTCCTCCTGCACCTTGGTCGACCGGCCCGACAGAAAACGTTCCGCATCCTTGACGCTTTCGCGGTAGTCCTCCTCGGAGATCAACCCGACACAAGGCCCTGAACATCGCTTGATCTGATACAACAGGCAGGGTCGTGTGCGGCTATCGAACATGGAATCCGAGCAGTTGCGCAGCAGGAAGGCCTTTTGCAGCTGGTTCAGTGTCCGGTTCACCGCCCCTGCATTTGCAAAGGGTCCGAAATAGGCGCCCTTTTCTTTCTTTGCCCCACGATGTTTCTTGATCTGCGGAAAGGAGTGGTCTTTGGCCACCAGAATATTCGGGAAACTTTTGTCGTCCCGCAGCAGCACGTTGTACTTGGGCTTGAGCTGCTTGATCAGGTTCTGTTCCAGCAGCAGTGCCTCGGTTTCGGTCCGCGTGGTCAGGAACATCATCGAGGCGGTTGCCGCGATCATCCGTTCGATCCGTCCAGAATGGCCGGGGCGCGCATAATTCGACACCCGCGCCTTCAGGTTTCGCGCCTTTCCGACATACAAAACCCGGCTGTCACCATCCAGCATCCGATACACACCGGGTGAGCTGTCCAGCGTTTTTACATAGCGCTGAATGATGGCATAGCCGGTGGGCTGAGCGTTCGATGTTGGGTCGTCTTGGATGGTCATGGGCCTGAGATATGATTCTCTGACCATGGCTGCAATCTTGTGCCTTTCAGATCAAGAGAAAACAAATCCACGGTTTCTGTGGATAACTGTGGAGATAAGTTTCCGGGCATCGCGAATTTCCCTTGTTTCATTAAGGATTCCTTGATCTGCACAAAAATTAGGCAGCATTTTAACTTGTTGTTTTTAAACGAAACTATTTCCTACACATGACAAGTGTATGAAAAAAAAGACATTTTTGTAACGTGCAGGTAACAGGAACGCGAGCGGTGCAAAACTTACGGCAGAATTACTTATTCTACGCCCAGAACATCCGGTGTCTGCCAGCCCAGATGTTGCCCGCCATCCACGCATAGCAGCTGTCCAGTCACCGCATGCGCGTCCAAAAAATAGCCCAGCGCGGCGGTGATATCCGACGGGTTCGCGCCCCGCTCGAGAACTGTGTTGGCGCGCTGTGCCTTGAAGTGGTCTTCGCTCTGGCGATGGCCCTGCATGGTGGGGCCCGGCCCGATGGCGTTGACGCGGATCGCAGGAGTCAGCGCCTGCGCGGCGGTACGGGTCAGCGCCCACAGGCCCATCTTTGCAATGGTGTAGGACATGAACTCGGGGGTCAGCTTGCGCACGCGCATGTCGACCATGTTGACGATCAATCCGGTGGCCCGGGGCTCTCCGGCGTCGTCCGTGTCGGGCGTCAGCCCTTGCTCGGCCATCGCCTGCGTCAACACAAAAGGCGCGCGCAGGTTGCTGTCCATGTGACGGTCCCAGCTTTGCCGCGTGGCCGTGTGAATGTTGTCATATTCAAAGATCGAGGCATTGTTGACCAAACAGGTGATCGGTCCGCCCAGCGCCTTGGCCGCGCGGGGCAGCAGGGCGCTGACTTGTGCCTCATCCAGCAAATCGGCCTGCAGGGCGACCGCCTTGCGCCCCAGCGCCTGAACCTCAGCCACAGTTTCCAGCGCGGGTTGTTCAGAGGTGGCATAGTGTACCACCACATCATATCCCCGGCGCGCCAGGTACAGCGCCATGGCCCGGCCAAGGCGAATTCCGGCACCGGTCACTAAGGCTCGGGTCATGAATGATCCCTCTTCGTCACGTTACGCCAACAAAACGATGACATAGACCGCGTAGAGCAGAGTCAACACAATGCCCCAGGCGCGCGTGATGTCCCGCTTGAAAAACACGAACGGGATCAGCAACAGCGACGCGCCCAACATGACCCACAAGTCAAATTCAAGGAATTCCGGGTCGACGGGAATAGGGCCAACCAACGTGGCAATCCCGACAATGGCCAGCAGGTTGAACATGTTTGACCCGATCACATTGCCCAGCGCCACATCCGCCTGACGCCGCAGCGCCGCCATCACCGTGGTGGCCAATTCCGGCAGGGATGTTCCCACGGCAACCAGTGTGAGGCCGATCACCGTTTCGCTGACCCCATAGGTGCGCGCAATGACGGTCGCGTTGTCGACAAGAAGATGCGCGCCCATGGGCAGACCGATCAGGCCCAACACCAGGTAGACCGAAACCTTCCAATAGGCCATGTTGGGATCAGCCTCTTCCAGACCTTCCAACTCATCATCGTCGGCACAAGCCTCACCACAGGCCTTGCGATGCGCATAGGCCTCGCGGAACGCATTCCACAGAACAAGAGCCAGCGCAGCCAGCAGAATGGCCCCGCTGAACATGTTGAACACGCCACAGAATGCCAGCCCGATGAACAGAACCGAAGCGAGCAGCATGAAAACATAGTTCTTGCGACTGTCGCATTCGCTGGTGTGCAACGTGGCCAGCAAAGCAGGCAGGCCCAGAACCAGCAAGATATTCGCCGTGTTCGACCCGACCACGTTGCCCAGCGCAATCCCCGGCGCGTTCTCCTTGATCGCGCTGATCGCAATCAAAAGTTCGGGCGCTGATGTGCCAAAGGCTACGATGGTCAGGCTAACGATCAATGCAGGCACGCCCATGCGCAGGCTCAGGTTTACCGCACCGCGTACCAGCGCATCACCCGCCAGCAACAAGATCAGCAATCCAAGGCCGGATAACAGCCATGCCGTCATGTCCGGCCTCCTTTTTCGCAGGCGCAGGGGCCTTTGCCGATCCTGAACCGCCCGCAGCGCGGACATCTTGACGATTGCAGCCTCTTTTGCCCTGGAAAGCGCAGCTTTCCGAACATCGCCAGCACACCCATGGCGATCAGAAACAGGGTGACAATCTTGATAATCACGTCACAAACCGAAACGCGCGTAGGCTGCACGCTCCTCAAGGCCGGCAACGGCATCCTGTGCCAGCGAAGCCCCAAAGCGCGACCAAAGAGGTTTGCGCAGCCCATAGCGGCGGAACTTGACCTTTTCGCCAAAGCGTTCCTGCAACTTGGGCTTCAGATGCGCGATGCCATCAATCAGCCCCAGTTCCTGCGCGCGCCGGGCCAGCCAGACCTCGCCTGTGAACAGGTCCTGACTTTCATCCAGCTTGCCGCCGCGCCGGGTTTTGACATGAGTGATGAAATTTTCGTGAATGTCAGCCAACAGCACTTCCAGCCGAGCGACGTCTTCTTTTTTCTCGGGTGCAAACGGGTCCAGCATAGACTTCGATTTGCCGGCAGTATGCACGCGGCGCTCGATACCCTGTTTTCGCAAAAGGACATGCGCGCCGAAACCCGAAGAGATCACCCCAATCGACCCCAGAACCGAACTGTCATCGGCGTAAATCTCATCCGCAGCCGCCGCCAGCCAATATCCGCCCGAGGCTGCCACGTCTTCGACAAAAGCAATGACAGGAACGTTCAATTCCTCAGATAACCGTCGAATACGCGCGCCGATCAGAGAGCTTTGCACCGGCGATCCACCGGGCGAGTTGACCTCAAGCGCGACGGCGGCAGGTTTGCCCTTGCGAAAGGCTTTCTCAAGTACGGGTGCCAGCGCAGTGTCGGACATCGATCCACGACCGGCCATTCCGATTGCACCGGACAGGCGCACAACGGCCACGCAGGGTTGCTTTTTAATAAACGGCAGGCTGAGTTTCATGGGTGCCGATGTAGAGTGCCCCCAACCGGTAAACAAGGGACCGATTTACCGATAGACGTGACGTGAACACATTTCCTGAGGTCAGAGGGCAAAAATGCAACGCCTCTCTGTGGCTTAGCTACGAATGCGCCAACCGGTTTTAAAGATCCACCAGATGATGCCAAGGCACAGGCCGGTAAAGGCCAGAATGGCCAACAGGCTAAGCCCGATCGGAACATCCGCCAGCCCATAAAACGACCAGCGAAACCCCGAAATCAGATAGACCACCGGGTTGAACAAGGTGACCGTCTGCCAAAGCGGCGGCAGCATCGAAATGGAATAGAACGTGCCACCCAGAAAAATCAGCGGCGTCACGACAAGCTGCGGCACCAGCGACATCTGCTCGAAATTACTGGCCCAGATACCGATGATGAACCCCAACAGAGAAAAGCTGAGGCAGGTCAGGATCAGAAATGCAGCCATCGCAACCGGGTGTTCGATGCGCAAATCCACAAAGAAAGAGGCCGTAACCAGGATGACCAACCCAACGAAAAGTGCCTTGGTCGCGGCTGCCCCGACATAGCCGATCACAATCTCGATAAAATTCACCGGCGCCGAGAGAAGTTCATATATCGTGCCCAGAAACTTGGGGAAATAGATGCCGAAAGACGCATTGGATATTGCCAGCATCACCACCGACAGCATGATCAGCCCCGGCACGATGAAGGCACCGTAGGACACGCCTTCGATCTCTTGAATACGGCTGCCGATGGCGGTGCCAAAGACCACGAAATACAGCGAGGTTGATAGGACCGGCGACAGAAAGCTTTGCGCCAGGGTGCGGAAGAACCGGGCCATTTCGAACCGGTAGATGGCGGCAATGGCGGACCAGTTCATGCGGGCTCTCCGGACACCAGATTGACAAAGATTTCCTCAAGGCTCGACTGCCGCGTCTGCACATCACGCAACACCAGCCCCGCCTGCGCCACATCATTCAACAACGTGGTGATCCCGGTACGATCAGCATGCGTGTCATAGGTATAGATCAGCGCATCACCGTTACCATTCATCGTCAAGTTATGCACCGCCAGACTGTCGGGAATGGTCTGGATCGGCTCAGTCAGCATCACCTCGATCTGCTTCTTGCCCATCTGCGCCATCAGCGTGTGTTTGTCCTGCACCAGTAACAGCTCGCCTTTGTCGATGACGCCGATACGGTCAGCAATGGCCTCGGCCTCTTCGATGTAATGCGTGGTCAGGATGATGGTGACGCCGGCCTGTTTCAGTTCGGCCACGATCTCCCACATATCCTTGCGCAGTTCGACATCAACGCCGGCGGTGGGTTCATCCAGAAACAGCACGCGCGGCTCATGCGACAGTGCCTTGGCGATCAGCACGCGACGCTTCATACCGCCGGACAGTTCTTTGATCGCGTTCTTGCGTTTGTCCCACAGGGACAGCTTGCGCAAAATTTCTTCGATCCGCGCATCATTGCGGCCTAACCCGAACAGACCACGCGACAGGCGGACCGTGTTCCAGACCTTCTCGAACGGCTCCAACGCGATCTCTTGCGGCACCAACCCGATCATCCGGCGTGCGGCACGAAAATCGGTCAGGATATCGTGGCCGCCTACCGCAACCGAACCCGAGGTCGGTGTGGTGATGCCGCAAATGGTCGAAATCAGCGTCGTCTTACCCGCCCCGTTCGGGCCCAGCAGCGCCAGGATCTCCCCCTGCTCAATATCCAGCGAGACGCCCTTCAGCGCCTCAAACCCTCCGGCGTAGGATTTGCGCAGATCCTTGATCGAAAGAATGGTTGTCATGCAGGTTCCTCGTTCTGGCGGCGACCCTACCTCGCCCGCCCGACACAGAACAGGTCAATTCCGCACACCGCCCTGCGCTTTTTTGCGGTTGGGAAAGGCGCCATTGCACGTAACTCCGGCCTTGCAATTCACCGGACAAGTCGAAACCCTGCGCCAAAACGGAGGGGCGCAATGCTGAACGGTATTCGGATTATCGAGATCGAGGGGCTGGGCCCTGCCCCCTTTGCCGCCATGCTGCTGGCGGATATGGGCGCGGACGTCATCACCATCCACCGCAAGGTACGGGCGGCAACACCTGGCATGCCGGAATGCTCGGTTCTGGATCGCGGAAAACGGTCGATTGATCTGAACCTGAAGGACGAGAGCGATCTGGAAGTTACCAAACGGCTGATCGCCTCGGCTGATGCGCTGATCGAAGGGTTTCGCCCCGGAGTTATGGAGAAACTCGGCCTTGGTCCCGAACCCTGTCACGAAATGAACCCCAAGCTGGTCTACGGCCGGATGACAGGCTGGGGTCAGGACAGCCCCTTGTCGGACACGGCCGGACATGACCTGAACTATATCGCCTTGTCCGGCGCGCTCTGGTACGGATCACCCCCCGATCAACCGCCGCAGACCCCCGCCACACTGGTCGGTGATATCGGCGGAGGAGCGATGTATCTGGTCGCTGGCCTTCTGGCCGGGCTTCTGAACGCGCAGAGCACGGGCCAAGGCACCATCGTCGACGCCGCCATTTATGATGGCTCGGCACATATGATGAACCTGCTTATGAGTCTGAACCAATCCGGCAACCTGTCTGACGCACGCGGTCAAAGCCTGCTGGACGGCCCCCATTGGAGCCGCACCTACGCCTGTGCCGACGGCGGGTTCGTGACGGTCCAATGCCTCGAACCCAAATTCTATGCGCTTTTCCTGCAAAAGATGGGCCTGTCCGACGACAAGATTTTCGAGCCCCAGTTCGACCCGTCACTCTGGCCCGCGCAAACCTGCAGTCTTGCCGCCATATTCGCCGCAAAGCCACGCGACCACTGGGCAAATCTGTTCGCAGGAACAGATGCCTGTGTCGCCCCGGTCCTCAGCCCGACCGAAGCACAGGCCCATGAGATGAATACCACCCGCAACACATGGCTGCGTATCGACGGTGACCTTCAGGCCGCCGCCGCCCCGAGATTTTCCAACCATGCGTGGGCCCCGAAACCAAGCCCAGCCCGTGGCGAACACAGTGTGGAAATTCGGGCGGAGCTCGAAACTCTTCGCCGATCCGCCTCTTCATCTGGCTAAAAATACCTCGGGGGATGAATTGGCCACAGTCCAAGAAGGGGGCTGGCCCCTTCCCGGTTACCGCCCGCGAACTGTATCGATCATCAGTTGCACATTCGCAGGGTCAGCATCCGGCGTGATCCCGTGACCCAGATTGAAAATATGTGGTCCTTTTGAGAACGCTTCGACAATCCGGCGCGTCTCATCCACCAAAGCCTGCCCTCCGGACACCATATGAGACGAGGCCAGATTGCCCTGAACGCAGCCATCCACCTGCACATGCTTGGCCCCCCATTCAGGCGAAACTGAATTGTCCAGCGCGACACAGTCCACACCCGTTGCCTTGGCAAATCCGATATAGCCATCCCCGGCCTCTCGCGGGAAACCAATCACCGGGATACCGGGATGGCGTTCCTTGATGGCCTGCGTGATCACCCGACAAGGCTCAAGCGCATATTTCCGAAACGCATCCCCTTTCAGTGACCCGGCCCAGCTGTCAAAGATCTTGACCACTTCAGCCCCGGCCTCGATCTGCGCCGAGAGGTATTCGATGGTCGCCAGCGTAATACGCTCCAACAGTGCCTCGAACAGAGCGGTGTTTTCCTCGCGCAGCGCATGCGCGGGCCCCTGATCCGGGGTGCCGCGCCCGGCAATCATATATGTCGCAACGGTCCAGGGCGCGCCCGCGAATCCAATCAGAGTGGTCTCGGACGGCAATTCGCGCGACAGGATGCGCACCGTCTCATAAACCGGCGACAGCGTTTCATGGATATCCTCGACCGGTTTCAGCGCATCGAATTCCGAAGCTTGCGTTATGGTCGACAGACGCGGGCCTTCTCCGGTGACAAACCACAAATCCGCGCCCAGCGCCTGCGGTACCAGCAGGATATCGGCAAACAGGATCGCTGCGTCGAACCCATAGCGGCGGATCGGCTGCAGCGTCACCTCGGCCGCCAGTTCAGGGTTATAGCATAGCGACAGAAAATCCCCAGCCTGCGCGCGGGTTGCGCGATACTCGGGCAGATACCGCCCGGCCTGACGCATCATCCAGATCGGCGGCACATCCTGCACCTCACCCGCCAGTGCCCGCAGCAGTTTCTTTGTCTCGGCCATCTTTGCCCCCAATCGTCTGGTTTGTCGCAACGGGTCATCCTTCGGCGGCAATTTGTCAAGGTGTCCCCCCATTGTCAGGGCAATGTGACGCGACTAAAGCTTGGCGCATGACACTGACCCTGCCTTCCCCCGACTCACCGCTGAAGATTGGCACCCGTGGTTCGCCTCTGGCGCTGGCGCAAGCATACGAAACCCGGCAACGGCTGGGCACTGCATTTGACTTGCCGGACGAGGCGTTCGAGATCGTGGTGATCAAGACCACCGGCGACAACCGCGCCATGATCGACGCGGACCGCCCGCTGAAAGAGATCGGCAACAAGGGCCTGTTCACCAAAGAAATTGAAGAGGCGATGCTGCGCAGCGATATCGACATCGCAGTGCATTCCACCAAGGACATGCCGGTGGAACAGCCCACAGGTCTAGTGCTGGACACGTTCTTGCCGCGCGAAGATGTGCGCGACGCCTTCATCTCACCCAGCCTGACCTCGATCCACGATCTGCCGCAGGGTGCCGTGGTCGGCACCTCATCGCTCCGCCGCAGGGCGCAATTGCTGAACCGACGGCCTGATCTGAATGTGGTCGAGTTTCGCGGCAATGTGCAGACCCGCCTGAAGAAGCTGGCCGACGGCGTGGCGGACTGCACCTTTCTGGCCATGGCAGGCATCCGCCGCTTGAACATGGCCGAGGTTCCCGCCACGGCCATCGCCCCCGAGGACATGCTGCCCGCAATTGCACAGGGCACCATCGGTATCGAGCGTCGTAGCGACGATTCCCGTGCAGCGGGTATGCTCGAAGCGATCCACCATACCGAGACGGGTCAGCGCCTGGCCGCTGAACGCGCCCTGCTGGCGGCCCTGGACGGGTCCTGCGAAACCCCCATCGCGGGTCTTGCCGAAGTGCAAGGCGGACAACTGCGCCTGCGCGGCGAAGTGCTGCGCCCCGATGGGTCCGAGGCGATTGCCGAAGACCAAACGGGCACGATTTCCGACGGCCCCGAGATGGGCCGCGTCATGGCACAAACACTGTTGAAACAAGCAGGTCCGGGCTTCTTCGATTGGAGAAGTTGAGAAAAATTTGAGTAATGTGAATTACTTCACTGTAGATTGCATTCCGATCTGGCATCAAGGTGTCATACCGATGTGGTGAAGGGGCGATCTCGATAAAGTCGAAAGTTTTTTCAGTATATTCGCTTAAGTGGTATTCGAGGGGGCGAGACTGCACCAAATCACTAATCGGTTAGGGCCGCTGTCATATTTTGACAGCGGCCCATTTCATTTCAGATCAATCGTTCAGGCTGCACTGATCGCCTGTACAGCTTTTTCAACAGCCGCCCGGGTCTGTTCCAGATCGGCTTCGGTCACGGCCAATGACGGATACAGCTTGCCCGGAGATTTGAAGATCCCATTTGCGCGCAACGTATCGTTGTAGAGGGTAATTCGTTGTGGATCGTCATGTCTGGCGCTGCGGTAGTCGCGACAAGCCCTATCGGTGAAATAGATATCGAACAGCGTTTCATCTCCGACGACCTGATGCGGAATACCCGCCTTGGTCAGCGCGTCGACCTGCATCTGCTGCAATGCCAACCCAGTTGCGCGCAGCTGGTCATAAACACCGTCGCGCCGCAAAACCTCGAGGGTTTTCAAACCTGCAACCGAAGCCACCGGATTGCCAGACAAGGTGCCCAACTGCATCAGCCAGCCTTCTTCGCCGACCTGCGCCTTGTTGAAATGCTTCATAATTTCGGCGCTGGCACCCAGCGCGGCCAGAGGGAAGCCACCGCCTGTAGCTTTGCCCAAAGTGCAGATATCGGGCGTCACGCCGTATTTTTCTTGCGCGCCGCCATAGGCCAGGCGGAACCCGGTGACGATCTCGTCAAAGATCAGAAGAACATGGTGCTTGTCGCACAGATCGCGCAAGCCCTGCAGGTAACCGGGTTCAGGCGGCACGATCCGTTGCAACGGCTCAACCATGATCGCAGCGACGTCATTGTGTTCGTCCAACAGGGCGGCCACCGCCTCAAGGTCATTAAAAGGGGCAACCAACACCTGTTCGGCCACGCTGTCAGGGATACCGGCACTGTCTGGCACGGCTTGCGGAAAGTTGACCTGCCGACTGGGCGCAAGACTCATCTGTGCCTCGGCGCTCATGCCGTGATAGCCACCTTCGAATTTCAGAATCTTGCTGCTCCCCGTATATGCGCGGGCCAGACGGATCGCATACATGTCCGCCTCACCGCCCGAGGCGACAAACCGCACCTGTTCGCAACAAGGCACCGCATCGATGATCGCCTCGGCCAGTTCAATGCCTTTGGCGTTGTTGGCAAAGAAGGTCATGCCTTTGGGCAATTGCTCCAGTACGGCCTCCATCACTTCGGGGTGGCCATGACCCAACAACATGGGGCCTGACCCGATCAGATAGTCGATATATTCATTGCCGTCCTCATCCCAGACGTGGCTGCCTTCGCCGCGGGCAATGATGATGCCAGGATCAAAATTGCCAAACCCTCCGGCCGGTAGAACTGCATTGGCGCGGTCGATCCATTCGGATTGTGTGCCTATCTTCAGCATCTCAAACGATCTCCAATATCGGGGAACCAAGAACTTCCGGGTCAGGTGAAACACCTAATCCTGAACCTTCGGGCGGAGCAATCCGGCCGTTTTCACGATTTGGTGCATCCTGGCAAAGTCGAGGGGCCACATAGGACGACAGGTCACAGGTATTCAGCAATGATCCATGCGGCGTCGACGCCGCAAAGTGCAACGATGCGGCCGTAACAATATCCGACCCCCAGGTGCATTCGGCGCAAATTTCTGCCCCCAGATGAACGGTCAGATCCCGCGCGCGGCGCATGGCCGACAAGCCGCCAAATTTGGAAAATTTCAACGCCACTGCATCCATGCACCCCAGTTCATGCGCCCGCAACAGCGAGGCCAGATCAAATGCGTTTTCGTCAATCTTCATCGGCAAGCCGGTGGCCTGTCGCACAGCAGCGCAGTCTTCCAGCGTTTTACACGGCTGCTCCAGCATCACGTCCAGATGCGCAACGGCCCGCCCCGTGCGTGTGGCTTGCAACCGCGACGCGCCACAGTTCCAGTCGCCATAGACCAGAGGGCCCGGTCCCACGGCCTCACGCACTTTGATCAGACGTTCCGCATCGGCCTGCCAGTCGCCCTCAACCCCCAGCTTGACCTGAAACTGGCGAATGCCGGTTTGATAAGCGGTTTTGGCGATCCGCGCCATGTCGTCCGGCGCGATACAGGTGATCGAATGATAGAGCGGCATGTCCTTCCGCGTCCGCCCGCCCAGCAAAGCATAGATCGGTTGGCCCGTGGCCTGACCAAACAGGTCCCACAGAGCAATGTCGACAATGGACTTGGCATAAAGATGCCCTTGCAAGAACCCGTCCAGTTTACGCATCGGTGCGTCGACTCCAAACGGGGAAACCCCTATGATCTGCGGTCCCATTTCCGCCACCGCCCCCGGCACGCCATCAGCAAAGGCTGGCAGGTAATGGGGGATCGGGCAGACCTCGCCCCAACCTTTCAGGCCGGTATCCGTTTCCAGACACAGAACATGGGTTTTAACTGTGG
This sequence comes from Ruegeria sp. BB1, assembly GCF_056539465.1. Lineage (NCBI taxonomy): Bacteria > Pseudomonadati > Pseudomonadota > Alphaproteobacteria > Rhodobacterales > Roseobacteraceae > Ruegeria > Ruegeria sp. BB1. Next base: position 11,776 of record NZ_JBQFVB010000005.1, on the reverse strand, counting down.
CACAGGTCTTACCCTCGGCCATGTGGTAGGTCTCGTGACTGGTCAGATCGACGGACCAGAGCATTATCTTGGTGATCCTCATTGATAAACTCCAACCGGATCGCCAAGCGCCTCTTCGTCGGGATGAACACCAAGCCCCGGTGTTTCCGGAAGGTGCAGGTGACCTTCGATGTTACGCGGCCCGCGCCCGGCGGCGATATCAACCGTGATCATATCCTGACAAGCCCAGACCGCGTGGCAATTGTCGTCCGGGATGGTAGAGGCAAGATGCAGTGCCTCGGTATCGGCCAGAACCGAGCCGCCAGTGGCCATCACGAACATGTCGATCCCGTGCGCCAGAGCGATATCTCGCATCCTAACTGCTTTGGTCAGACCGCCGACGCGATTCAGTTTGATCCCGAACACCTCGGCCAGCCCGTCACGGGCAATCCGCGCAGCGTCCTGCAAGGTGACCAGGCTTTCATCTACCGACACGGGTGAGGCATGACGGCCCGAGATCGCGGCAATATCATCAAGCGTCTCACCGGGTTGTTCAAAAATGACGTTCAGATCCTCGCAGGCGCTCATTACTTGCAGGGCCTGTTGCCGGGTCCAGCCTCGGTTGACGTCATATAGGACGATCTCACCCGGTCGCCGAATGCTCTCCACGTCGCGCACACGAGTAATGTCACGTTCGACGTCACCTCCGATCTTTACCGAATGGGCAACGTAGCCGCGGTTGCGATACCGCTCCATGACCACACGGGTTTCTTCCACAGTCTTGGCCCCGACCGAGGATGCAATCGGACGCGGCGTCCGCGACCCCCCACCCATCAGATCAGCAATCGGCAGGCCGGCCGCCTGACCTGCGATGTCCCAGCACGCCATGTCGATCGGGCTTTTGGCGTAGAGATGTCCGGGCAGCGCGGTATCCATTGCCCGTTCCACATCCAACACTCGTCGCGGATCAAGGCCCAGAATGAACGGCGCCATGGTTTGAATGCCTGCGCGAATGCCCGGCCCATGCGCAGGCACATAGGTGTGACCCCAAGGAGTGCCCTCGCCCCAGCCGATCAGCCCGGCATCAGTTTCCACCTTAACCAGCGTCGCATCTAACACGTCGAATTTCAGCCGCCCACCAGACAGCCAATAGGGATGCTCTAACGGCAAATCGACGTGATAGACCGAAAGGCGGGTGATCTTCATTTCAACTCCACCTCGACAAAGGACATGGGGGTATCCCCAGCGTTGATGACGTTATGTTCCACCCCTTCGTCGCGGCGATAGGCGGTTCCAGCGAGAACCGTCACTTCGTTGGCCGTTCCATCGGGCAACTCCAACCGCATCTGGCAATCGGTGACAGCCATGATGACGTAATCCATCGCGTGACGGTGCCAGCCAGTTTCAGCGTCGGGGGCAAAGTCAAAGCGCGTCACCCGCACACGCGCGTCATCGATCATCTGGGTTGCAACAGCTTGCGGTCTCATAATCTAAACTCCTCAACAGGCGCACCGAGGCTTTCGAAATCGGGCACTACACCCATTCCTGGTACATCCGAGGCGTAGAGCTTGCCATTCCGCGACATTGGTCCGCCGATTCCGGTAGAACGCGTGTTGTAGTTCATCAGGTCGGTTGTGTTTTGCAGGTAGTCAGACGGGGTCGAGGCAGCAAAATGGGCGACAGCCGATGTCGCAATTTCCCCACCCCATGTGTCTTCGCTGACCACCGGAATGCGGTTTTCGACCAGATAGTCCCGCACCCGCCGCGCCTTGCTTAGCCCACCAAGGTTCGAGATTTTGAGACAGCAGATCTCGGCCCCGCGATCCGCGACGATGCGCTGCGCCATGTGCATACCAGTCAGGCATTCATCCAGCTTCATCGGTTGCTCGGCCACGCGGCGTACCTGCTGGCATTCTTCATAGGTGCGGCAGGGCTGTTCCAGAATGTAATCCAGATCGCGCGTTGCGCGCGCCACCCGGATCGCTTTGTCAACGCGCCAGCCCTGATTGGCATCGGCCATCGCCTTTTCACCAGGTTGAAGCAAAGGCAGTGTCGTCCGGATACGGTCAATATCCGTGACCCAGTCGCTGCCGACCTTAATCTGAAACTGCCGGTACCCCTGCTCGCGGTACCGGTTCATTTCGGCGACCGTCTCATCAACCGCTTTCTGAGGCGCGACGCGATACATCGGCGCGCCGTCGGTCAGCTTACCGCCCAGCAGCATCCAAACCGGTTGATCACAATCCTGCCCCAGAATGTCCCAGCACGCGGCATCAAACGGAGCCTTTGCGTACCCATGTCCCTGAATCAAATGATCCATATGCTGTTCGATGCGCCCCACCTGTCGCGGGTCCTCGCCCAACAGCGACGGAGCAACCAACCGGGCCAGCGCGGCGACGCCTTCGGAATGCGCAACCATATAGTTCTCACCACAAGGTGTGAATTCTCCGCACCCCTGCAGACCCGCATCTGTGTCGATGACGACGACTGACGCAGTTGCGGTTTCAATCGCGTTGCCCGCCCCCCAAACGTAAGCACCGCCCACATAAGGCAGACCGGTCTGGAACACGCGCACACGGGTGATTTTCATGCGGCATCCATTCGTGGCAAATCGCCCATTCCCTCGCCGCGCCAAAGAACGAAGGTCAGGATCGGCTCATCTATTGTGGTCATCGCATGGCTTTGCCAACTGAGGTGATGGCGTGTCTGGTTGGGACCGATATAGGTTTCGTTCCCTTCGATGCGAAAACTCGCCCCGCCCCCTACGATCAAATACAGCTCTTCTGACTGATGGCTGTGCCAATCATAATTTAAACCTGCCCCCCAATAGGCGACGTAGCCGCGCAATTGGGTCGAGTGGAAATGCCCGGTTGGCCCGAACAATTCATAATAGCCGTAGCGGTTTAGGAAATCGGCCCCCACCTCTTCTTCGGTATACGTGAGCTTCCATTGCGCCAGATGTGCGGTTGCCCTGATCGCATCGGACAAGGATTGCGTGGCGTCGCCGGTCGGGAATTCAGTTTGCTGAACCAACTCTACTGCCGGGATTTGGTTTGGTTCCAAACCTGTCGCTACAAGATCGTCAGGCCAGGCACCAAAACCCGAAAGATCAGGGTGGGATTGATGCAGCTGCCGGGCGGCCTCTAGAACGTCGTCCATTGTCACGGGATCACCACGATGTTGCCTGTGTGTTGTTTGGCGATAAAGGCCGCCTGTGCCTCACGCAATTCTTCCAATGGATAGGTAGCCGCCAACGCAGGCTTGATCTCTCCGGCCTCGATGTATTTCACGAGGTTTTGCATGACTTGCGGGTCGATCACGGTCGAACCTGTGAAGGTCAAGTCGCGCAGGTAGAATGTTCGCAGATCAAACTCGACCATCGGCCCCGCGATCGCACCCGAGCACGTATAGCGCCCGCCGCGTTCCAGACTGTCGATCAGGTTCGGCCAATAGGGGCCGCCGACCACATCGGCCACTACGGTGATCTTTTCTGCACCCAAAGCCGCACGAAAGTTTTCCGGCGCACGGGGCAAAATCCTGTCGGGGCCTAATTTGGCGACGTCTGCGTGCTTGGTCTCGGACGCCATTGCGATCACACGCGCGCCGCGCCGATTGGCCAATTGCACCAGTGCCCCACCAACGCCACCCGAGGCGCCCGGCACCAACACGGTGTCCTTGTCGGTCACGTTGGCGCGTGTCAGCATGCCTTCGGCGGTCGAATACGAGCAGGAAAACGTCGCCAGCTCCGCATCCGTGAGGTCTGATTTGATCGGCACCGCATTCACCGCAAGTGTCGTGGCGTATTCGGCAAATCCGCCGTCCCGCTCGGACCCGTAGTATCCGGTCTTGTCCTTGTTGCCTGGATCGTTCGGATCGCGCAGCCAGCCATCGGTGATCACGCGTTCACCAATGCGGGCGCTGTCGACACCATCGCCGACGGCCACGATCTGACCGCAGATATCGGCGCCCTGAATGCGCGGGAACGTGATTGGCGCGCCGCCCCATGTCGGGTCATCTTCGCCCACTTCTTCAAACGCGCCACCCGTTGTCGCATCCGTCACCGTTTTGGAATACCAACCCGAGCGTGTGTTCACGTCGGTATTGTTCAAACCACAGGCGGCGACCTTGATCAGCACCTCGCCCGCAGCGGGTTCCGGGCGCGGCCAGTCCTCATGCAACACCATTTGTTCAAGGCCACCATGGCCCATCGTGACCATAGCTTTCATTGTATCGGGCAGGCTCATTGTGCAGTCTCCAGCATGGCGTCGGTACGGGGCAGCAGGCTGTCGGGGTCATAGGCAGGTTCACCCAACACGCGGGCTACGCGGGGTTTGCCGTGGATCACGACCTGCAACGCGGTGCCGGGGGTTGCGGCTTCGGGCTTGATATAGGCAAAGGCCAGAATCTTACTGACCGTATGGCCATAAGCCACCGAAGCCGTCGAGCCCACGACGCGGCCATCCAGCGTGACCGCTTCGCCGCCATGACCGTCGATCTCTCCGTCGGGTTCAATCTCAAGATAGGCGCAGATCCAGGGCAGATCAGAATTCAGGGTCTTGTCCTTGCCCAGATACTCCTTGTCCGTACTGGCAAAGCGTAGCACATCAGCCTCGGCGAGAGTGACCTCGTTGGTCAACTCACCCGCACCTTTGAAGCCCTTCTCCATCCGCATCACGTTCATGGCAAAGCTGCCATAGTCGGCGATACAATGAGGTTCGCCAGCGGTCCAGAGCGCGGTATAGACGTCGAGGCAGGCGGCGTTGGGCATGTGCAGCTCCCAGCCGAGTTCCCCGGCATAGGACATGCGGAAGGCCCAGACCTTGTGCCCCGCGATGGTGATTTCCTGCGCCGACAGCCAGCGGAAACCGGCATTGCTCAAATCCGCATCGGTGCAGCGGGACAAGACGTCGCGCGATCGGGGGCCATTCAGCGACAGGGCCGACCAGTCGACGGACAGCGCGGTGATCTGCACATCCTCTTCAGCGCACTGGTGTGCCAGATGATCCAGTAGGCGCTGTTCAAAGAAAGCTGCACAGACCAGATAGAAGCGGTCCTCGGCCATGCGGACAATCGTCGTCTCCAATTCGATCCGCCCGCGTCGGTTCAGCATATGCGTCAGTGTGATCGAGCCCACCTTTTGCGGCATCCGGTTGGCGGTCAACCGGTCCAGCAGGGCATAGGCGTCCGGGCCAGAGACCTCGACCTTGGTGAAAGCGGTGACATCCATGATACCGACGCGTTCGCGGACCGCTTTGACCTCAGCTGCGACCATGTCGTCTGCCGGTGTGCGGCGGAAGGAATAGTGATCGCGCTGTTCGACCCCGTCCCGTGCGAACCAGCGGGGGCGCTCAAAACCATACACCTCCTCATGCACCGCGCCTTTGGAGTTCAGCAGTTCATACAGCGGCGACGGCTTGATCGGGCGGCCTTCCAGGCGATTGAAATGCGGGAAAGGGATTTCATGGCGCAGGCAGTAGTCTTCCTCAGCCTTGATCACCTGCCAGTCCTTGTTGGCATACGCCCCAAACCGGCGCGGGTCGAATTCGCGCATCGAAATATCCGCCGCCCCATGCACCATCCAGCGCGCCAGCTCGCGGGTCAGACCTGGCCCCCAGCCGATGCCGATCTGCGTTCCGCAACAACACCAATAGTTCCGAACACCCGGCGCAGGGCCGATCAACGGGTTGCCATCGGGGGGATGCGAAATCGCGCCATGTACGTCGCGTTGAATGCCCAGTTCAGCAAAGATCGGCATCCGGTTCAGGCTTTCTTCAAGCCACGGCATCACCCGGTCGTAGTCCGCATCGAACAACCAGTTTTCGTATTCCCAGGGGCAATGATCATGCCAGACCGAGTTCGGGTTCTCTTTTTCGTAAATCCCGATCAGCCCGCGCTGCTGCTCCATCCGGATATAGCCCGAGACTTTGCGATCGTCGCGGATCACCGGCAGTTCGGTGTCCAGGTTCTGGAACTCCGGCACCGGTTCGGTCACGAAGTAATGGTGGGTCATCGAAGTCATGGGCAGTTGTAGCCCCGACCATTCGCCCATCTGACGGGCATAGGTGCCGCCAGCGTTCACCACATGCTCACAAGTTATGGTGCCCTGTTCGGTCTCTATCACCCACTCCCCATTCCCAGCCTGCGTAATGTTGGTGGCGCGGCAGTTGCGGAAGATGCGCACACCCTTTAGACGCGCGCCTGTTGCCATCGCCATGGTGACGTTTGTCGGGTCCACATGGCCATCGTCGGGCGTATGCAGCGCGCCCAACACGCCGTCGAGATTGTAGAACGGGTGCAGCTCCGCCACCTTTTCGGGGCCGACTAATTCGATATTGAACCCAAGCGAGCGACCAACGGACAGGGTGTGGCGCAACCAGTCCATCTCATCCTCAGTATAGGCCAGTCGGAACGATCCGCAGCCATGCCATGTCACCGGCTGGCCTGTCTCTGCCTCAAGCGCACCTGAATACAAACCGATGTTGTAGTCCACACATTTGCCCAGCCCAAAGCTCGATGTTGAATGTGTGATCTGCCCTGCCGCATGCCAGGTGCTGCCGCTGGTCAGTTCAGCCTTTTCCAGCAGGACAGTATCCTCGCCCCACCCTTCATGCGCCAGATGATAGGCCAGACCGACCCCCATGACACCTCCGCCCACGATCACCACGCGGGCATGTGACGGCAGATTCTTCTCGGACATGATTTTTCCTCTTCCCGAGTCGCGTTTCTGCTCGACAGGCTAATTCCACAAATGTACCATCGTCAATCATGAATGACACAAATGTATCATCAATCGTTCTCGACCGCCTCACCGAAGAGTGGGACGCCCTGACGCCCGAGGCACAGAAAGCCGCGCGTTACGTGCTGGAAAACCCCACGGATGTAGGGGTTTCGACCGTGCGCGAGATTGCCGAGGCTGCCAATGTGAAACCCAACACCTTCGTGCGGATGGCTCGGCAGGTGGGCTTCGAAGGCTACGAGGATTTTCGCGCCCCATTTCGCGACGCGATTCGCCAAGGCACCGTGTCGTTTCCCGATCGCGCGCGCTGGTTGCAGACCATTGGCAAGTCGGGTGAGCTGGGTGGCCTTTATGCCGATATGATCGGCGCCGCGATCCGCAACATCGAAGACACCTTTGCCGGAATCGACGCCGACCGACTGAAAGCCGCTGCCGAGGATATCTGGAATTGCCGCCAGATCTTCACGCTGGGCGTTGGCGTCAATAACGCGAACGCGCGCAACTTTACCTATCTGGCCTCTACGGGCATGAAGCAATTTCACGCCATCCCTCGCCCCGGCTCGACCCCGGTGGACGATCTGGCCTGGGCCGACGAACAGGATGTGCTGATCGCCATCACCTGCCACCCCTACCGGACCGAAGTGATCGACGCAATTAAACTGGCGCGGCAGCAGGGCCTGACTGTCATCGGCCTGTCCGACAGCCCCGCCAGCCCAGTAATCCTGAACGCGCAGCATGGCTTTGTCGTCGCTGCTGACACACCGCAGTTCTTCCCGTCCTCCGTATCTACCATCGCTTTGTTGGAAACGCTGCTGTCCTTCGTGATCGCGGTTTCCAGCGATGAGATCGTCGAACGGGTGGAACGGTTTCACCAACGCAGGCACCAGCTTGGCCTTTACGCAGAGGAGCCCGAATGAACGCCCCGCTGACACGTTCGCTTGATGCGCGATACTACACCGACCCTGCGATTTTCACGCAAGAGATGCAGGGCCTTCTGGCCCGAACATGGCAATTCGCCGGACACGTGGCGCAAGTCCGCGAAACAGGGGACTACTTTGCCTTCACGATTGCCGGGCAGAACCTGTTCTGCATTCGGGGTCGCGACGGAGAAATCCGCACCTTTTACAACGTTTGTCAGCATCGAGCGCACGAGATGGTCACCGGCGCCGGAAACACCCGCGTCGTCGTCTGCCCCTACCACGCGTGGACATATGAATTGTCCGGCCAGCTGCGCGCAGGACCCAACATCAAATCCGTCCCCGGCTTTGACCGTAGCGCCATCTGCCTGACTTCTGTCCGGACCGAAGTGTTCAACGGCTTCATCTTCGTCAATCTCGACGATGACGCCGCGCCAATGGACGAATGGTACCCCGGCGTGCGCGAAGAAATCCGCGCCTTCGTCCCCCACATCGACGATCTGGAACCGCTGGAATGGGTCGAGATACCCGAGAACTGCAACTGGAAGGTCAGTATCGAGAATTACTCGGAATGTTATCACTGCCCAACCAATCACCCGACCTTTGCCGAAGGCGTGGTCAAACCCGAGACCTATGACATTCAACCCGATCCAAGCGGCGGCTATGTGCTGCGCCACACGACGGAATGCCAGAGCCTCGACAAGATGACCTATCCCATCGACATGTCGGTGCCTCATGCAGGTGATTATCAGTCGTGGTTCCTGTGGCCGATGTTTTCATTCCAATGCTACCCGGGCAATGTGCTGAATACTTACCACTGGCGCGCGGTCGATGCCGATCACTGCACCGTCTGGCGCGGCTGGTATACCGAAGGCGGGTCGGAAAGTGCGGTGATCCGGCAACTGGCCGTGCAGGATCGTGAAACCACGGTCGAAGAAGATATCCATCTGGTCGAAAGCGTTCACCGGGGCCTGAAATCCCGTGGCTATCGCCCCGGTCCGCTGGTGCTGGATCCCCGATGCGGTGTGATGTCGGAACACTCGATTGCCCGGTTACAACAATGGATGCGTGAGGCCGTGGACTGATGATCAAGGTGATCCACCCATGCTGATGCCCGAAGACTGGCGACCGGAGCACAAGCTATTTCCGCATCAGGTGGGCTTTACCTCTCCTCCGTTCGACTTCGATGCGGCTCCATCCGATTTCCTGCGCATCAGCCCGGGCACCGTAGGGGTACATGGCTGGATGTTGCATGTTCCAGAATATGTGCATGGGCTGGATCAGCGAAAACAGAATTTCGGGATGCTTGAGGATTTTGTCCACTGCATGTCCCGAAACGGCGTCGATGTGTGCGGTCAGGTCGGGTCGAACTGGGTGCATGCCTGCGGACTGGGCGTTGAAGGCGTACGACAGCATTGCGCGGATCTGTCCGACAAATACGGCACGCAGTTTCATATGGCAGGATACGCCATGATCGAAGCGCTGCGAGAGATGAATGTGGAGAAGGTAGCGTTGAACGCTGCCTATCATTGGCCGGAATGGTGGCAAGGCACAGTCGGGTTCCTTCAAGAAGCCGGGTTCGATGTTTTGTATGCCGGCAATTTCTACGATCAGGGATGGTTTGCCAGCCAAGAAGATGTGAACAGCTATCGCTGGGTCTTCGAAGGAGATCTGGCGCTCAAAAGCTTCGAGTACGTTGCCGAGCAAGCCCCGAGGGCCGATGCGATCCTTATCAACGGCATGTGTAATTTCCGCACGGGTCCGAACGATCTGCCACAACGCCCCCTGCATTTGGTAGACGATCTGGAGGCCGCCTTGGGTAAACCTGTAGTCGGCCACGACATCGCGCTCTATTGGCGCATCTTCAGATCCCTTGACTTGCGGCCCGCGACACCATTGGGTCGGCTTCTGAAAAGCCTGTAGATCAAAGAGGGCTGAAACCCATGCACAAAATACTCGCGCTTTGGGCGGTGCCCCGATCCACTTCAACGGCCTTTGAATGGATGATGCGCCAGCGCGGCGATCTGGATTGCCTGCACGAACCCTTCGGCGAGGCGTGGTATCAAGGAGAAGACCCACTTTGGCACCGGTTCAAACCGGGGGATGTCACAACGCCCGGCCTGACGCTTGGGAAAGTGTGGCAGGACATCAAGGCCCGAGCCGAAAATGCGCCGGTCTTCATCAAGGACTTTCCGCACTACATCAACCATATGTGGGATGCCGAGTTCCTGTCCCACTTCAATCATGCCTTCCTGATCCGCGACCCGGCCAAAACGATCACCTCGATGTTCAATCGCTGGCCAGACTTCGCGGAAGGAGAGGTTGGCTTCCCCGAACAGCGCGCCTTATTCGACTTGCTAACCGCCCTGAACGGCACCCCTCCGCCTGTGATTGACAGCGATGATCTGCTGGAAGACCCCCGTGCAATGACGAAGAAATTCTGTGACGCAGTGGGCATTCCTTTTATCGAAGACGCCTTGACCTGGGAAGCCGGTGGCGATCCTTCGGCACATAGCTGGTGGGATGGCGGGTCGTTTCACGCCAATCTCGCGAACTCGACCGGGTTGGCGCCGCAACCTCGCAAATATGTTTCAATCGAAGAGGCGCCAGATCGGGTCAAACAGGTGCATCGCCGGATGAAACCGCACTATGATCACCTCTACAAACATCGTCTGACGCGCTAAAGAACCGGAGACCCCAAATGGCAGACATTTTCGACGAAGACCTGTTCCTCAAAGGGTTGGAACAACGCAAAGGCACGCTCGGGGCCGAATATGTAGAAAAGAACCTGGCGTCCGCGGATGACTTTACGCGCCCGTTTCAGGAGGCCATGACAGCCTGGTGCTGGGGCTTTGGCTGGGGCGACAGCGTGATCGACGCCAAGACCCGATCGATGATGAACCTGTCGATGATCGGCGCGCTGGGGAAGATGCACGAATGGGAAATCCACTGCAAAGGCGCGATTAACAATGGCGTCTCGAAGGAGGAAATCAGGGCCATCATCCACGTGATCGGCATCTATTGCGGAGTACCCCAGGCGCTGGAATGCTTCCGTGTGGCGCGAAAGGTGCTTGAAGCCAAATAAATGCTCAAACTAGTCAGATTTTAGCAGGCATGACTGGTTCAGTATCAGGCTTCGGGCCCTAAGTTTATAAGTATATCGACAATCTCGCCGCGCCTCGTCCCGATTAAGGCGTGTCGGGCAGAGCGAGGGGCAGGCTGCAAGAATTTTTTGACACGCGTTGTCGTCTCATACGATTAGAACGCCAAGAGCCATGTGTTAGATATGTATGGCAACCTCATCGCCGCAACAAACAAGGCAAGCAGAGCCCTCGCAACCTTCTTTAATACTTGAACAGCCTACATCAGGGTTGATCATTGCGACTGCACCCCCCTTGCCGGATCGACTGATTGGGCGCACAATATGAGTTCATACACAAAATTGCGCCCTGGGTGCGCACCGTGACACGCTTCGCGTCCGGGACGCCTTCTATGAATTGGAGGGCACCATGACTATTGCATCTCGTCTGAAACACCATTTGGACTCCCAGGGGCTTCCGTTTGATACTGTCCCGCATCCCTATGCCGCTACTGCAAGCGAATGTGCAGAAGCGGCACATGTTCCCGGCGACCACCTTGCCAAATCCGTCTTAATTCACATGGAAGAGGGGCCCATACTCGCAGTGCTGCCCAGCAACCATCAGGTCGACCTCACTGCTCTGCAATCGATGATGGATCGGCGCCTTGGTTTAGCTCCTGAATCCGAAATGCGCGAATTGTTTGATGATTGCGCCCTTGGCGCGATACCTCCTGTAGGCGATGCCTATGATCTGCCGACTGTTGTGGACAACAGTCTCACTGGCCTCGACAGGGTTTGGTTCGAAGCTGGAGACCACCAAACTTTGATTGAAATGCGCGGGAAGGATTTCGACACGATGATGAAAGACGTTAAGCACGGCGCTTTCTGCTGCATGCATTAAGCTCTGGCGTGTTTTTTCCTGATTTACCCCGCTCCGGCGGGGTTTTTCTGAGCTACGGGAGCAGGATTTTTAGCTCTCACCCTATTGTTTTGTGGTTCTGACGGGTTGAGGGTGTTAAGCGATTGATCTTGGGGATCAATTGTAGTGTGACCGGGCTGTTCTGA
>NZ_JBQFVB010000004.1:0-303384 GCF_056539465.1 Ruegeria sp. BB1 | reverse complement strand
CTGCGGTCAGCGTGGTTTTACCGTGGTCAACGTGCCCAATCGTGCCGATGTTGACGTGCGGTTTTGTACGCTCAAACTTTTCCTTTGCCATTCCTCAGGCGCCCTTTTGCGATTTGGGGGACCCTTGGTCCCGTGGTTACATCTGCGCGCGCGAGATATTTGGTTCAAAGGGGAAAATCAAGCACATCCTGCGTGAAAAGCAGGTTAAGATGCCGGATTTTGCGTAACAACACCGGATTCGAGCGGTTGGATCAGGTCTGGACGACGATCAAACCAGCCATTGTCTTTATGTTCCTCGGCCAACCATTCCTCGACTCGGTCCGCGACCTTCAGTGCAAGCCCGCTCATCTGCTCTTCTTTAGTCCGTTCGTGGCCAGAGCCCTTCAAAGCACTGCCGCCGGTCGTGTCCTCGAGAACCTGGAACTGCTTGCCCTTGGCAAGGAACTCTTTTTTGTTCACGTCATAGACGTTGACCAGGACAATGGCCGTGCTTTTCGGATTGTAGATGACCGGGATACCCGGAGGCGCAAGCATATAGCCTTCGAGGCTGATACCGATGTCGTATTCCTGCACGCCTTCATAGCGACCCAGCCGGATATCAACAGCGTTCTGAATAGCAGCGGTCCATTCATCCGGTGTGGCATCGCGGCTGACCGGCCCCTGCACCGCCTTGTCAGCAAAGGCATAATTGACCCGCAACTTGAATTCGCCCAGCGATTCCGGCTCTTCATAAAGCTGCGTTTGCGTGCAGGCGCCCATAAGGGCCAATCCGGTGATCAAAGTCAGAATGCGCAGCATAGGTTCATCTCGATAGGCCTGTTTTTCTTTGGTCTAGCGCACCGATACGGCCTGTGCCAAGCCGTATCAGCGAAATTCTACCTGCGTCCAGCGCATATTCACGAGAATTTATAGTCACGCGGGAAACCATAGGGTGGCTTTTTCCCAACACTAGCGCGCTTGGCGAGCCATTGGGACATATCCGGCTCGTGCCGGGTTTTATCCCCACCCATCGACCACTTGAGACCCTCTTCCCAATTGAAGGTGGTCAGGTCGGACAAGCCGCCATCCAGCTCAAGTGTGCCCTGCCGTCCACGCGCCATGTTGTATTTCTGCAGACGCACACCTTTGCCGCGGGTCATCTCGGGCAATTCTTCGGTTGGGAAGACCAGGAATTTACCGTTCTGAGACACCACCGCCACGTGATCGCCATCGATGGGCTTACAGATCATTGCGGTTTCTTCGCCTTTGACGTTCAGCACCTGTTTACCGTTGCGGGTCTGGGCCAGCACCTCATCCTCGGGCACCATGAACCCGTTACCCGCATCCGAGGCCACAAGCAGCTTGCGCCCGGGTTTATGGATCAGGATGTCGATGATCTGCGCCTCGTTCGGTAGATCGACCATCAGACGCAGCGGCTCGCCCATGCCCCGCCCGCCGGGCAGGTTGGCGGCGCTGACCGTGTAAAATCGCCCGTTCGAGGCAAACACCAGCAGCCGGTCCGTCGTTTCCGCGTGGAAGATGAAACGCGGGCCGTCGCCGTCCTTGAACTTCAGCTCTCGCTTCAGGTCGATATGCCCGGTCATCGCGCGAATCCAGCCCATCTGAGAGCAGACGACCGTGATCGGTTCCTTATCGATCATCGCCTCAAGGGGAACCTCTTCAACCTGTCCGGCTTCGGCAAACTGGGTACGGCGCGCGCCGCCTTCGTAGTCTTTGCCAAAGGTCTTTCTGGTCTCTCTCAACTGCTCGGCGATCTTGGCCCATTGCAAGGCCGGATCGGCCAGCAAGTCCTCGAGATTGGCGCGCTCCATCATCAACGCGTCGCGCTCGCGCACCAGTTCCATCTCTTCCAGACGGCGCAAGCTCCGCAGGCGCATGTTGAGGATCGCGTCAACCTGAACCTCGGACAGCTCGCCCTCACCCGGTTTGGGTGAGACATAGTCGGCCTCACTTGTGGCACGGACATGATCGATCCCCCAGTCCTCGCGCATCAGCGCCGCTTTGGGGTCGTCGTCGTAGCGGATAATGTCGATCACACGGTCGAGGTTCAGGAAGGCAACGATAAAGCCTTCCAGCACTTCCAACCGATGGTCGATCTTCGCCATCCGGTGACGCGAGCGACGCAGCAACACCTCTTGCCGGTGATCCAGGAAGGCGCGCAGCACTTCCTTCATCGAACAGACCTTGGGCGTGACCCCGTCGATCAGCACGTTCATGTTCAGGCTGAAGCGCACCTCAAGATCCGAGTTGCGATAGAGCATTCCCATCAACACCTCGGGGTCCACGTTCTTGGAACGCGGTTCAAGGATCAGGCGGATGTCGTCGGCGGATTCGTCGCGAACATCGGCCAAGATCGGGATTTTCTTAGTTTGGATCAGCTCGGCGATCTTTTCGATCAGCTTGGATTTCTGAACCTGATAGGGGATCTCGGTGACCACGATTTGCCACTGGCCACGGCCCAGATCCTCAACCTCGAACTTACAGCGCAGACGGAAGGACCCGCGCCCGGTGCGATAGGCCTGCGCGATATTCTCGGGCGGCTCGACAATGACGCCACCGGTCGGGAAATCGGGGCCGGGCACATAGTTCAGCAGGGTGTCGTCACGCGCGTCTGGTGTTTTGATCAAATGCAGGCAGGCGTCACACAGCTCGGCGATGTTATGCGGCGGAATGTTTGTCGCCATACCGACCGCGATGCCGCTGGAGCCATTGGCCAGCAGGTTCGGAAACTGCGCGGGCAGCACGACCGGTTCGGTCAGCGTGCCGTCATAGTTATCGCGGAAATCGACGGCGTCCTCGTTCAGACCCTCAAGCAGCGCCTCGGCGACGATGGTCATCCGTGCCTCGGTGTATCGCGAGGCCGCCGGATTATCACCATCGATATTGCCGAAGTTCCCCTGCCCGTCGACCAGCGGGTAACGGACGTTGAAGTCCTGCGCCAGACGCGCCATCGCATCGTAAATCGCGGCGTCGCCGTGCGGGTGATAGTTGCCCATCACGTCGCCGGAAATCTTCGCAGACTTCCGGAAACCACCCGTCGCACTGAGTCGCAACTCGCGCATCGCATAGAGGATTCGCCGGTGAACCGGCTTCAGCCCGTCGCGCGCATCAGGCAGCGCCCGGTGCATGATGGTGGACAAAGCATAGGTCAGATAGCGTTCGCCAATCGCGCGGCGTAGCGGTTCGGCTATCTCGCCCCCGTTGTCGGGGGCCTCCATGTTGGGGTCGTCGATCGTATCGGTCATACATGATGTGATACGCCGCAACCGCGCGCTGGTAAAGCGAGCAACACGCATTTTACTGGGGACAAGTGGCGCTTTTTGCAACAGGGGGAGGCAACCCCCCGATTTCCCCCGTCTTTCGACTTGGACCCTGAAATATGGTACGCTGACTGGATTAGACTGCTGCCTATTTCTTGTATCTTACGATTGACCCTGGGGGATGCGCCATGACGCGCCTTATTGTTTTTACTTTCGCTGCACTTGGTTGGTGCTTTTACGTAATGAGCGGCGGGCCGGATTTCGAACCGCGTGGCCTGCGTGCCGAGCAACCCGCTCGTATTGCAACCGCCCCGACGCAAACCATTGCTCCTGCCCGGGCCGAAGAGCTTGTGACCAATGTCGCAGTTCGTGCGCCAACTACACGTGTGCAACCCAAGCCTGCCGTGGAAGAGGTGGTCGAATTTGTGGCCGATGATGCCACGCTGGGATCTTTCTCAACCATTACGGTTTTCGCGGATCAAGACGCCAACATCACGCTTGCTTCGCTTGAGGACGGTGTCGCCGGGCTGCGCCAGATCACGGATGACGTGCAGGAAGATGTGGCCGAAACACCCGCCATCCCCGAGCCCGAAAAAGACATTCGCGAGATTTCGGGAACCCGCGTGAACATGCGCGACGGGCCGGGTACGATCTATCCGATTGTCGGCAAGGCCACCATCGGTCAGAAGGTCGAAGTACTAAGCGAATCCGGAACCGGCTGGCTGCGCCTGCGCGTGTTGCCTCAGCAACAGGTCGGATGGATTTCGGCCTCGCTGGTGCGAAAAATCGCGAACTGACGCAGCCGTGTCATTGTCCTGACCTGAACCTCGCCATAGCTATAGATCAGGTTCAGATTCAGGAAGACCATGCAAAATACCATTCTTATCACCGGCTGCTCCTCGGGCATTGGACTAGATGCGGCGCACGGCATGCGCGCCCGAGGTTGGCGGGTGTTTGCCTCCTGCCGTCAGCAGCGAGATTGCGACCGGCTGCGGGCTCAAGGGTTTGAAAGCCCGCATATTGATTACACCGACGCCGACAGCATCACCGCGGGGCTGGCTTCGGTGTTTGAGGCGACGGGTGGCACGCTGGATGCGTTGTTCAACAATGGCGCGCATGGCCTGCCCGGTGCGGTCGAGGATTTGCCGACGGATGGCTTGCGCGCAATTTTCGAGGCCAATTTCTTTGGCTGGCACGAGCTGACCCGGCAGGTGATTCCAGCCATGCGGGCGCAAGGACATGGGCGAATCGTTCAGAACTCATCCGTGCTGGGCCTGGTTGCCTATCCCTGGCGCGGCGCCTATGTGGCCACAAAATACGCGGTCGAAGGTCTGACGGACACGCTGCGCCTGGAACTGGCAGATACCGACATCAAGGTTATCCTGATCGAGCCCGGCCCGATCACCTCGAAAATCCGCGAAAACTCGATCCCCTTCTTTGAAAAATTCATCAACTGGCAGAACTCGCCCCTGCGAGAGCGGTACGAATCTTCGTTGTTGAAAAGACTGTACGAATCCTCGGGGCCGGATCGGTTCGAACTACCCGCGTCGGCGGTAACCGACAAGCTGGCCCATGCGGTCGAATCAAAACGGCCACGCGCGCGATACTATGTGACGACGCCGACTTACATCGCCGGATACCTGCGCCGCTTTCTGCCGACCCGCACGATTGATCGCATTCTGTCGGACGTCTGAGGCAATATTACCCGTTCGCTTTTCACACCTACGGGGCTAGATGATAGCCCAAGGAAACAAAAAACGCGGACGGTGTACCCATGGACCTAATGATGGTCGTTTTGCTGTTGGCCATGGCGGCTGTTGTCGTCGTGCTGGCGATTGGCATCTCAAACTTTGGCAAAAGCGGTAAAGAGGCCGCGATGAAAAGCAACAAGATGATGCGCCTGCGCATCCTGTTTCAGTTCATTGCCGTAGTGCTGATCGTGCTTTACGTCTGGTTGCGTGGACAAGGAGCCCAATAGATGGTCGTTCTCAACAAGATTTACACTCGCACTGGCGATGACGGCAAAACCGCTCTGGGTAATGGTGAGCGCGTTGCAAAGTATTCCGGCCGTGTTGCTGCCTATGGCACTGTTGACGAGTTGAACGCATTTGTTGGCGTGGCCCGCACCGAAGCCGAGGGCGATGTCGAAGCCGCCCTGTCCCGTATCCAGAACGATTTGTTCGACTTGGGCGCCGATTTCTGCCGTCCCGACATGGAAAAGGATGCCGAGGCCGACTATCCCCCGCTGCGCGTCGTGCCAGCCCAGATCGACCGGTTGGAAGCGGAAATCGACGCCATGAACGAAGCATTGGAGCCGCTGCGCAGCTTCATTCTGCCGGGTGGTTCGCGTCTGGCGGCACATCTTCACGTGTGCCGCACTGTTTCACGCCGGGCCGAACGGCTGGCGGTAGAGCTGACCAATATGGAACCGGTGAACACGGTTGCGGTGAAATACCTCAACCGTCTCAGCGACTGGTTCTTCGTCGCCGCACGTTGCGCCAATGAAAACGGCACGCGCGATGTGCTTTGGGTTCCGGGGGCGAACCGCTAAGTCGCGGACCATAACGTCAAAAAGCACGAAACGCGACGTCCCAAACCCATGACGTGACGATTTTGCTCTGTTGCAGGGCGAATTCAGACGTTATTCAGTCGTCCGAGAGCATTGGTGGAGTCGCAACGCGGCTTACCGTTTTTTGTGAGGAGCAAGCGCTAAAATGAAGGTACTCGTGCCTGTCAAACGCGTGATTGACTACAATGTGAAGGTTCGCGTGAAAGCGGACGGTAGCGGAGTTGATCTCGCCAATGTCAAAATGTCGATGAACCCGTTCGACGAGATTGCGGTGGAAGAGGCGATCCGCCTGAAAGAAGCCGGCAAGGCGGAAGAGGTTGTAGCCGTTTCGATTGGCGTCAAGCAGGCGCAAGAAACCCTGCGGACCGCGCTGGCCATGGGCGCCGACCGCGCCATTCTGGTTGTGGCCGCCGATGACGTGCATCAAGACATCGAGCCGCTGGCCGTCGCCAAGATCCTGGCCAAGGTGGTCGAAGAAGAGCAGCCGGGCATCGTGCTGTGCGGCAAGCAGGCGATCGATAATGACATGAACGCCACCGGCCAGATGCTGTCGGCCCTGCTGGGTTGGTCGCAAGGCACCTTCGCGTCCGAGCTGGACATCGAAGGCGACGCCGCCAAGATCACCCGCGAGGTGGACGGCGGCCTGCAGACCATCAGCGTCAAGATGCCGACCATCGTGACCGTTGATCTGCGCCTGAACGAGCCGCGCTATGCGTCGCTGCCCAACATCATGAAGGCGAAGAAGAAGCCGCTGGAGGAGAAGACCGCTGCCGATTACGGCGTAGACGTTTCCCCGCGCCTTGAGATCGTCAAGACCGAAGAGCCGCCGGCGCGTGCTGCGGGCATCATTGTTGGCTCGGTTGATGAGCTGGTTACGAAACTCAAAGATGCGGGGGCTGTGTAATGGCTGTTCTTCTTCTTGCCGAGGTTAACAATGGCGAGCTGGCGCTGGACGCCACCGCCAAGGCCGTCAATGCCGCCAAGGCTCTGGGCGACATTACCGTTCTGGCCGCTGGCGGTTCCGCCGCTGCTGCTGGAGAAGCCGCTGCCAAGATCGACGGTGTGTCCAAGGTTCTGGTTGCCGAAGACGACTCGCTGGGCCACCGCCTGGCGGAATCGACCGCCGCACTGATCGTGTCGCTGGCCGACGGGTATGAGCACATCGTTGCCCCTGCCACCACCGACGCCAAGAACGTGATGCCGCGAGTTGCCGCGCTGCTGGACGTGATGGTGATCTCGGACGCGTCGGGTGTGGTCGACGGCTCGACCTTCGAGCGCCCGATCTATGCGGGCAACGCCATCCAGACTGTGAAATCGAACGACGCCAAAAAGGTTGTCACTCTGCGGACCGCCAGCTTTGACGCGGCGGGCGAAGGCGGATCGGCCGCGGTCGAGACCGTTTCGGTTCCGGGCTCCGAAGGCCTGTCGTCCTGGGTCGAGGACAAGGTCGCCGAAAGCGACCGGCCGGAACTGACTTCGGCTGGGGTCGTTGTCTCGGGCGGACGTGGTGTCGGCTCGGAAGACGATTTCAAACTGATCGAAGGTCTGGCCGACAAGTTGGGCGCGGCGGTTGGTGCCTCGCGCGCGGCGGTCGATTCGGGCTATGCGCCGAACGACTGGCAGATTGGGCAGACCGGTAAGGTTGTTGCCCCGGACCTGTATGTCGCCGTCGGTATCTCGGGTGCGATCCAGCACCTGGCCGGTATGAAGGACAGCAAGGTCATCGTCGCGATCAACAAGGACGAAGAAGCACCGATCTTCCAGGTCGCAGACTTCGGACTGGTTGCCGACCTGTTCCAGGCCGTGCCAGAACTGACCGAAAAGCTTGGCTGATAGCAGGAAAAGATTTTTCGCCGAAAAATCTAGCAAGGCCCGCCACGTGGCGGGCCTTTTTCATTGCAGGTTCCGAATGGGTCCGACCAATGCCTCCGCGATTGACCGATGTGCCGCCGGGCCAATCATGTGCTCGGCCATCGGCTGTTGTAATGTACCGAACAACATATCCTCAAGCTCATCAGATTGCCCGGACACATAAGCCGTGCCTTCGACACAATCGGCGCAGAAAGGCCGCACGGCCTTTAGCATTTCAGGAGTGACTGTGATTGGTGCCCTCTCTTCCTGACGTTCATCATTTTTTTGCGGCAGCACCTTCAGCGCCAGCAGCAGGACCGGTACCTTCAACCTTTGCAGCAGATCGCTGATTTGCCGAACCCAGTTGCGACGCAGCTCTTCTGCCACAACCTCAAAGCGGGCATCCTGACAGTCTTGCAAACGCCGCATCAAGTGGCCCACAAAATGGACATCGGTAAAGTCAACCTCGGGGTAGAGGTCGATCAGATCCTGAGTTTGTGCCAAAACCCGGTCGTTGCGCCGGGGATGGACACGGTAAAAGTGGTTTGACTGGCTCAGAACCCCGGGCGCCTGTAACACACACAGTTCGGCCCCATTCAACAGCGTGAACAGGCCTGCATCGCCGCACAGCGCCTCGACCCCGCAATACAGGCTGCCCAAATTCAGACAGCGCCGGTCCAGCCTGTCCTCTAGAATCGCTGCATAAGGACGGTCAACAAATCGCCCATAGGTCTCATCCCCGCCGACACAGGTCATATAGGCCGTGTCCAAAGACCTCTCTGGTCCCCGAAACCAAAGACGTGATTGACCGTATTGGCATACGGAGTGCCCGGCACCTGCCGAGCCTGTTTGATGATAGCTCACAACACTCACCCATTTTTCACCCGGTTGCCATCTTGCAGCCGCATGTCTTGATAAATTCCTAATGCGCGCAATTTAGACAAATTCGATGGGTCCGATCCCCTTGCCGCCCCTACCGATCTGCCGGTACTGTCCCTTCAATCCCGAGACACAGAGGCATCAGAACATGGACGTAAAATCAGTCGGAGTGATTGGCGCAGGCCAGATGGGCAATGGTATCGCCCACGTCCTGGCCCTTGCGGAATATGACGTTCTGCTGAATGACGTGAACCAGGATGCACTGGAAGCTGCCGTCGCCGCAATCGAAGGCAACATGGCGCGTCAAGCCTCGCGCGGGAAAATTACCGATGAGGCGATGCAAGCCGCCCTTAAACGCGTAAGGACGACACTGGCATTGCCGGAATTGGGGCAAACGGACCTGGTGATCGAGGCCGCCACCGAGCGAGAATCAATCAAGCAGGCGATCTTCGAGGATTTGCAGCCGCACCTGCAACCGCACACGATTCTGACGTCGAACACGTCGTCAATTTCAATCACCCGCCTGGCCAGTCGTACAGACCGGCCTGAACGGTTTATGGGGTTTCACTTTATGAACCCGGTGCCAGTGATGCAGCTGGTCGAATTGATTCGCGGGATCGCCACGGACGAAGAGACCTTCAACACTTGCAAATCCGTGGTGGATCGTCTGGGTAAAACCGCCGCCAGCGCCGAGGATTTCCCCGCCTTCATCGTGAACCGCATTCTGATGCCGATGATCAACGAGGCGGTCTATACCTTGTACGAAGGCGTGGGCAATGTGCAATCCATCGACCAATCCATGAAATTGGGCGCCAATCACCCGATGGGGCCGTTGGAATTGGCCGATTTCATTGGTTTGGACACCTGTTTGGCTATCATGAATGTGCTGCACGAAGGATTAGCCGACACAAAATACCGCCCCTGCCCGTTGCTGACCAAATATGTCGAAGCCGGATGGCTGGGCCGAAAAACCGAACGTGGGTTTTATGACTATCGGGGCGAGGTTCCGATTCCGACCCGCTAAGGCAGAGGGGGCCAGCCCCCTCACCCCCGAGGTATTTTGGCCCGATGAAGAAACGGATCAGTTTTTTTGCGTTTCGGCCAGCGACATTGTGCGTTTTCTGAGCCAAGCCATGAAGCCACGCGGGTCGCGTTCCAGCAATTGCATGTCCTCGTCCGAGATCGGATCGCCGATAACCGGTGATTGCGGTTTGTTGCACGACCGCACGATCTCATGCAGCAGAAGGCCTTGTCGCAGGATCGGGGACAGCTTGTTGGCAATCTGATAGGCGCGAGAGTTTCTGCCCGGAAAGAAGATCGGAACCACTTTGGCACCGGACCGGCGGATCATCTTGGCAGTGAACACGTTCCACTCCCGCTCTTGCGCCGGGCCGAACCAGTCGTCCGAGGACATCACCACACCTGACGGGAACAAGGCAACGACACCACCTTCTTTCAGGTGGTCCATCGACTTGCTGCGCATTTCCAGCATCTTGGTTTGCGCCTCGGGGTCATGGGGAAATGGCACTGGGATCATGAACGATGTCGCGGCTTCGTCCAGCCCCGTCAGAACAGAACGGGTCAGGATGCGGTAATCGCTGCGCACCTGGCCAATGAGTTCAGCCAAGATCATCCCGTCAACCATACCGTGGGGGTGGTTCGCCACCACAACAACGGGACCTTCTTTAGGTATACGGGCGATTTGTTCCTGAGGGGTGGTCAGGTCGATGCCCATCGTCTTGAGCGCACCACCCCAGAACCGTTGGCCGCGATAATATTCGTTCTTCTTTTCGAACTTGTTGACCATACGCAGAATGGTCAGCTTGCCAGTACACCATTCGATGGCGCGAATGGCCGTCGACGTCCAGACATCATCGAACGAATTCGCATAGGTCAGGGTTCTACGATCGTAGATCTCACCCTGATCTGTGGTCCCATCCACCACTGGGCCGGTCTTCGTCTCGTGCGTTGTTTCCGCCAATTCCAGGTCTTCCCGTTCTTCGTTGCGCGGCGGATGAAATCAGAAACCTTCCCCGAACTTGTCGTTCACCAGGGTTTCCAAGGCATCAGCCAACGCCTCAGCATCCGGTCCGGACGTCTCGACGTCAATAGTCGTTCCGCGCGAGGCTGCCAACATCAAAAGGCCCATTATACTATCGCCGGATGCAGAAAATCCGTCTTTGGATACTTCGGCCTGTGCGTCAAAGCCCTCGACCACCTCAACCAACTTGGCCGAGGCGCGGGCATGCAAACCTTTTTCATTAATGATTTTCAGGCTTCGATTGGTCATTCTTAATCTGTCCGGTCTTCTTCTAATGTAATGTTTTGCGCATTGATATATTTGCGTCCAGCCTCCATCGCCTGCCGTACTGAATCTGCTATGGGCAGGTGGCGGGTTTTGGCCAGTTTGATCAACATAGGCAGATTTGCACCGTAAAGGATACGGCGATCCTGTGGCGCGCAGGCCCGCAAGCTCAGGTTCGACGGGCTGCCCCCGAACAGATCAGTTACAACAACAACCCCATCCCCGACATCGACGCTGTCAGCAGCCGCACAGATTTCAGCCTGTTTTGCGGCACGGTCGTGGTCAGCCTCGATCGAAATCGCGACTAGGCCGGGCTGCTTTCCGACCACATGTTGCATGGCGGCCAGATACTCTTTGGCCAACCCACCATGTGCTACGAGTACGATCCCGATCAATCCGGCCTCACATTCAACGATCGACGTTCTATTTCGCGGTGCCTAATTGCCACTTGCTGCCCCTCCTCTGCAAGGGCCTTTGCAACCGCTTCGGCCATGGCCACCGATCTGTGTTGCCCTCCGGTACACCCAAAGGCCACGGACAGGTGTGCTTTGCCTTCGGCACGGAAGGTCGGCAACAAGAGTTTTAGCAGATCCACCACCCGGTCGAAAAAAGGTGCGTAGTTCGTGTCCGATTGTACATAGCGCGCGACATCGGGGTTTCGACCATCTTTCGCCCGCAAGTCAGGGCGCCAGTACGGATTGTCCAGAAACCGACAGTCAAACACCATATCCAACCCGCGCGGCAAACCGCGCTTGTACGAGAAAGATTCAATCGAAACAGCCAGATGCCGTCCGCCTTTGGGAGCGAACCAGCGTTCGACCTCTTCGCGTAATTGGTGGACGTTCAGCGGGCTGGAGTCGATCAATGTGTCGGCGATTTCGCGGATCGGAGCCAACAGTTCTTTTTCCTGCCGCACACCGGTTTCCGGGCTGGCATCTGTGGCCACAGGGTGCCTACGCCGGGTTTCCGAGAAACGCCGCAGCAATACCTCGTCGCTGCAATCCAGATAGAGGGTAGTCAAGTCTACCTGCTCCATCCGCCGCAGCCGGACCGCCAGCTCAATAAACCCGATGGTCGAGAAATCGCGGTTGCGTGCGTCGATGCCCAGCGCCATAGGACGATCGCTTTGCGGACCGTCCAGCAGGCGCATCAAAAGACCCATCGGCAGGTTATCGATGGCTTCAAAACCCAGATCTTCAAGAACGCGAATCGCCGTCGAGCGCCCGGCGCCCGAGGGGCCGGTTACCAGAACGATGCGCCGTTGCGAAGTCATGTGCTGGGCCATTCCGGGTCCACGCGTCCCATTTTCAAAAGTTGCATGAGTGCTGCCGCCAAATTGGGGACGCCTGCCGCCCGTAGCAAGGGAACGGATTGCTTTAGAACTAGGGTCTTATCGGGATCGGGCAAGCGGGCGGATTCGTTTTGATCAAGATCCACCACATAGCGGATCGGCGTTGTCCCCGCCGTGTGCGCCCGAAGCAAACCAATGCCCCGTGCCTCGATCAATCCACGTAGGTTTGGAGCAGTATCAGCCATAGCCGTATCGCCCACCATCGACAGGGCAACTCGGTCGTCAGCCACCAAAGTTGCGCCATGCGCCATCATCTGCAAGGCCAGCGCCGATTTGCCCGAACCCGACTGCCCCAGAATCAATGCGCCTTGCCCGTCGACGGCAACACATGTCGCATGGAGGATGGCCTTGTCTTGATGTTGGATGTCCAAGAGGGTTTTGCCGCTCATGCGCTTATACAGGCAGCCCCACGACAAAGCGCGCGCCTTGTGGGTCTGATGTAATATCTGCCTCGGTTGGGCGGATGTTCTCGGCCCAAATCACGCCGCCATGGGCCTCGACAATCTGTTTCGAGATCGCCAGCCCAAGGCCCGAGTTATTGCCGAAATGCTCGTCGGGACGCTGTGAATAGAACCGTTTGAAGATTTTGGTCAGCGCCTGTTCCGGGATGCCCGGGCCGGTATCCTCGACCACGATCAATACCCGGTTTTCGCGACGCCGCACCCAGACGCGAATGGCATCGCTGTCTTCGCAGAAAGAAATCGCATTGGTGATCAGGTTGACGAATACCTGCGCCAGTCGCGCTTCGAGCCCGTTCACGATAATCGGCTGAGACGGCAGGTCAGTGATATAGTCGATGCCTTTGGTACGGGCCTCTTCGCCCAGATATTGACCGATATTGCCCAGCAATTTCAGCAGATCAAAGGGTTGTTCCTCTTCTTTGACCAGTTCGGCATCCAGACGCGATGCGTTCGAAATATCGCTGACCAGACGATCCAGCCGCCGCACATCATGTTCGATCACGCCCAACAACTTGTCGCGTTGGTCGTCGCGTTTGACCACGCGCAGGGTTCCCACCGCGGATTGCAGGCTGGCCAACGGGTTCTTGATCTCATGCGCCACATCGGCGGCAAACTGTTCATTCGCATCGATACGATTATACAGCGCTGTTACCATCCCACGCAGGGCGCGGCTGAGGCGTCCGATTTCATCCGGCCGCGCACTGAGGTCCGGGATGCGGATACGGCCGGGATTTACCCCGGCACCGCGATCTTTGCCCATCTCGGCCGCAGCGGCCAGATCGGCCAACGGGTTGGCGATGGTCGAGGCCAAAACAAGGCTGAGACCGATGGACACCAGCAATGCCACAACAAACATCTGCAAAATGCGTTCCTGCGCGCGCCGGGCCAGCGCGTCAATCTGTCCAGCAGGACCAGCCATTGCGACGGCGCCCACCGGCTCGCCGCTTTGCAGGATCGGAGCCGCGGCAACGATGACCGTCTGACCAGCGTCATCCTTTACCGCCTCAATCTGCTTCTGCCCCTGAATCGACAATGGAATGATTTCCTGCACGCGCTGCGCCAGCGTTGGTGCTTCGTCGGGGTCGGAACGGGTGAACACCCGGGACAGCCCGGTCCACACAGCGTTCAGTGCGTCACTGATCAGGGTACTTCCGGTCTGCACTTCGGCTTCGGTTTTCAGCAATGCATAGGTCTGCGTTGAGGTCGAAACCCCGCGCGTCCAGCCGATCAGCGTTCCATCCATGTCATAGACAAAGACCTCGCCGCCGTCAGGCAGGCTAAGCCCCGCCAGCGTATCCTTAACGTCCAACGCCGCCGTATCCTGTGCGGTTCCGGATTGGTTTTGACGCAGCTGGGCTTCGAACACATTGCTGACTAGCTGCGCGTCCCCGATCAGGTTGCGCGCAGTCTGCTGGACCTGCTCTTCGCGAGAATCGTCGAGATACAGCAACCCGGTGACCAGGATCACAAGGGCAATCAGATTGAAGGTAATAATCCGACGCGCAAGGGGCGACCCGCGCAGCGAGAACATGTTGCGACGTCGGCGCGAAGCCCGGAGTTCAGCCGAATCCGGGTCTTGTGGGATGACCCAATCATCCCCCAGAACGACGTCACCGTCGCGCAACTCGTTTGCTTGTTCCGTATCGCGCACGAGACCCGGTTACCCCTTCTCAGTGGCCACACTTATTCTTCGTTGTACCTGTATCCGATACCATACAGCGTTTCGATGGCCGAAAACTCAGGGTCTGCGGTGCGCATTTTCTTGCGCAGGCGCTTGATGTGGCTATCGATGGTCCGGTCGTCGACATAGACTTGGTCATCATATGCAACATCCATCAGCTGATCACGGCTTTTGACAAAGCCCGGTCGCTGCGCCAACGCCTGAAGCAGCAAGAACTCGGTCACCGTCAACGAGACATCCGCACCCTTCCAACTGACCGCATGGCGCAACGGGTCCATCCGCAGTTCGCCACGTTCCATCACCTTGGTTTCGCCGGTATTGGCGTTGGTCGCATCACCCGCCGTCGCCTCTTGCCGACGCAGCAATGCGCGGATGCGCTCGACCAGCAAACGTTGGGAAAAGGGCTTTTTTACATAGTCGTCCGCGCCCATGCGCAGGCCCAAAACCTCATCGATTTCATCATCTTTAGAGGTCAGAAAGATCACCGGCATCTGGGTTTTCTGTCGCAGCCGTTGCAACAGATCCATACCGTCCATACGCGGCATCTTTATATCCAGCACGGCCATATCGGGCAGTTTCTTGTTGAAAGCATCCAGAGCCGCCTGCCCATCATTATAGGTTTCGACTTCGAATCCTTCAGCTTCGAGCGTCATGGACACGGACGTCAGAATGTTTCTGTCGTCGTCCACCAGTGCAATCTTTGACATCGGGTTCACCCCTATTCCTGCTCACCTACGCAATAATACGCTTTTTTGTAAGTCATTGTTGGCGGTTTTGACGCGCCGAATCAATCCGTAACTGCGAATCATGCCATTCTTGCGGCAGCTATGCGGCAAAAATGCCTTGCAGCCCGCAAAATACTGCCCAGATTTCCATCAGGAAATTCTTGGTGGCGCTAAACTTGAGCTTGGTGGCGCTAACTGCGCCAAACCGTCCTGTTCATGCCCTAAACGACCGTGATAAGAGGCGCTTGACCGCCGGGTTTTTCCGGCAAATGCCCCAAGAGCGCATCCAGGCCAATCGCCAATGCGCCGCCACAGGAGAAGACACACATGACATCTGGACGGGTTAACCCGCAATTCCGCCTCGAAGATCAGGGCATCGAGGGATTGGGCAATGTCTATTACAACTTCATGGAACCGGCGCTGATTGAAGAGGCATTGAAGCGTGGCGAGGGTACACTTGGCAACGGCGGGGCATTTCTGGTCACTACCGGCAAGTTTACCGGTCGCTCACCCAAGGACAAACATGTTGTCAAAACTGAAAGCGTCCTTGACTCTATCTGGTGGGAAAACAACGCCGAGATGAGCCCCAAAGGCTTTGATGCGCTTTATGATGATATGCTGGCTCACATGAAGGGCCGGGATTATTTCGTGCAGGACCTCGTTGGCGGAGCAGACCCAGCCTATTCGATCAACGTTCGGATGGTCACCGAGCTGGCCTGGCACAACCTGTTCATCCGCCACCTGTTGCGCCGTCCGGATCGCGAGGATTTGGATGAATTCATCGCGGATTTCACCATCATCAACTGCCCCAGCTTCCAGGCCGACCCGAAAAAGCACGGCTGCCAGTCTGAGACGGTGATTGCACTGAACTTCGATCGCAAGCTGATCCTGATCGGCGGCACGGAATACGCAGGTGAAAACAAAAAGTCCGTATTCACCCTGTTGAACTACATGCTGCCGGAAAAAGGTGTGATGCCGATGCATTGCTCGGCCAACCACGCGGTTGGCAATCCAGTCGACACCGCTGTTTTCTTTGGCTTGTCCGGCACGGGTAAGACTACCCTGTCGGCCGACCCGTCGCGTACGTTGATCGGTGACGACGAGCATGGCTGGTCGGATCGCGGCACCTTCAACTTCGAAGGCGGCTGCTATGCCAAGACCATCAATCTGAATGCCGAGGCCGAGCCGGAAATCTATGCGACAACCAGCAAATTCGGCACGGTCATCGAAAACATGGTTTTCGACCCCGAAACCAAGGAACTGGATTTCGATGACGACTCGCTGACCGCAAACATGCGCTGCGCTTATCCGCTCGAGTATATCTCGAATGCGTCCAGCAGCGCACTGGGTGGTCACCCTAAGAACATCATCATGCTGACCTGCGATGCGTTCGGCGTTCTGCCTCCGATCGCGCGACTGACCCCGGCACAGGCGATGTACCACTTCCTGTCGGGCTTCACATCCAAAGTGGCCGGAACCGAGCGTGGCGTCACCGAACCCCAGCCGACCTTCTCGACTTGTTTCGGCGCGCCGTTCATGCCGCGCCGTCCGGAAGTTTACGGCAACCTGCTGCGTGAAAAAATCGCTCAGCACGGCGCGACCTGCTGGCTGGTGAATACCGGCTGGACCGGCGGTGCCTACGGCGTTGGCTCGCGGATGCCGATCAGAGCCACCCGTGCGCTGCTGACTGCGGCACTGGACGGTTCGCTGCGTGATGCCGAATTCCGCAAGGACGCAAATTTCGGCTTTGACGTGCCGGTGACCGTACCCGGCGTAGCCGAGGTTCTGCTGGACCCGCGCCGCACTTGGGACGATCAGGCGGCATTCGACAAACAGGCCGAGAAACTGGTGAAGATGTTCGCCGAGAACTTTGAGCAGTACCTGCCGTTCATCGACGACGACATCAAAGCCGTTGCAATCGGGTAATTGGACAAGGGGGCGCTGACGCCCCCTTTTTCCTTTGAGGGTATCGCGAAAATACTCTCTCTAAAGTTGCATAATGCAGACTTCACGTACAAATGCGTTGCCCGGCATGCCTGCCTGAGGTAATTTCGACGCTATTGAAATGAATAAGCCCGGCGCTTACGCACCGGGCGGAAAGTAAAAAGACCTTTGGGTGGCTCGGGCGAACTCTCACATCAGCACGATGAGCAACCTGAAAACGTGACTAGTGTAAGCTAAAGGGGATGAGTGTCAATATGAGACTTACTGATATTGTTTAAGAAATCGGTATATCGCATTTTGCCGCCGAGCAGCGGCATCGACACGAAGAGCGACAGGTAGAATATGACAGAAATCTCAAAACTGACCGAACTGCGTAAACTGATGCAGAGCATGGAACGGACGCTGGGCCTGGAACAGCTGTCTCCGGTTGAGCGTGACATTTATTACGCCGCCGAAGAGCTGTCCAAATCCGATGACGAAGTGCGCACATTCGGCTTGATTGAACACACGCTGGTTCAAAGCGTCTCGCGCCCGACATTCTTTCGTGCGCTGAAATCGTTGGTACAGAAAGGGTATCTGTCGCAAAGCGGTACCGCCAACCGGGGCCGGTATATCGTTCATGCACCCAAGTAATGCCTTCTTCCTGCGTACAGGTGGCTGATCAACGTGCGCAGGTGGGCTACTGACACGCTCTTTGCCTCATCGGCTTATGTCGCCGCATCGTACCTCACTTTTGAGGTCCTGATGCCGCTTCAGAACGTGTTTTTTCCGGAATACCCTAGTCGGGCCAGTCTTTTGTTTCTTCCGCACGGGGTGCGGGTTCTATCGGCGTGGCTGTTAGGATGGCGGGCGATATTCGCCTTGTTGCCTGGCGTTTTCCTGGTTTTTGCCGTTCTCGGCGGCAGCGACGTGTTTCTGCCAAGCCGACTGATGGCGATGTTCATTGCCGTCACCACCGTTCCTGCGGTGTTCTATCTATTTAAGTGGGCAGGTTGGGATCTGTTTCCCCACGCTGATCGCAAACCTTGCTGGTCATGCGTCATGGGGGTTGGGATCGTCACCTCTTTCCTTGTCTCGGGGTTGACCAATCTGGCTTTTGGCAGCGCGCGCGTCGAATATGTCGCCTTTCTGATCGGTGATATCTCAGGCCTGTTTTTCCTGATGCTGGGGCTATATTTTGCCTTTCGGCTTGCGGACAGGCGCCACTAACCGATTAGCGCACGACGAAGCAGATTCACCCCTGCGACCAGCAAAACCAGCAACGTTACCTTTCGAAACAACGCCTGATCGATTCGTGATTGCAACTGCAAGCCCGCCCACATACCAAACAGTGCCGGCAGGATCAAAGCAACCGAGAAAGGTGCCGTCTCGACTCGCAAAATGCCCGACGCTATATGCGCCAGCAACAATGCCACTGATCCCAGTCCGTATATCACGCCTTGCACGCGCATCTGCACTGCCTTCGGTGTGTTCAGTGCAGTCAGATAGGCGACGGTTGGCGGCCCCCAGATGCCGGACATCCCTCCGATAAACCCGGCAATCGCGCCTATGCCCACCTCGACACGTGCCGATGGTTTGCTCAGGGTCAACTGCATTCCCAGCACTTGAAACAGCGCGAAAACCGTAACCGGAAGGCCAATCATCAACAGAAACGTGGACGCGGGCACGGCGCTGACAACCTGGGCCCCCAACAGCAGGAACACAAAACCTACCATCAAGAAGGTACGGAACTGCTTGATCGCGGACACGGCGGCGGGCACCCCCTCGCGCAGGGCCTGAAACACGTTGGTTACCAGCGTTGGTAGGATCAACCCGGCGATCGCCAGATCGGGCGGCAAGAACATACTCAGCCCCGACACCAGAACCATCGGCATGGCAAATCCAACCATGCCTTTGACCCACCCCGCAACAAAAGCAAGGGCGGCGGCCAGCATCAAGTCATGCGGACTGAGTAAGGAAAACAATGTCATGCGCCCGTGATAACACTCTTGGCGCGCGCTGCATCGCAAAATCGGCAAAGCAATTTTCGAACTTTTTCACTGCTTAATTCGTATTTTTGTTGCGCTGCACGTGCAGCATGGTATGACCAGACGACTCTAAAGAAGGACGTGATTCATGGCCCATGACGGACAGGATATGACCCAGATGACGACATCCGCGATTTTGCCCGACCTTCTGACGCTGACCCGCGCGGCCCTGCCTGCCGTTGAAGCAGTTTTTGAACGCGCCCGCGAGTCGGTCCGCGGGATAGTCACCGCTGACGGCCGGGTCTCTGGCGCGTTGATTGAAGCCAATCAAACCGCCGCCCACGGCCTTTCGTGGCTGGCGACGTACAACCAATCACTACAACAGATGCAACGCTGGGCCGAAGCCCTGGATGCAGATGGCAAATTTGGCGAAATGGAACAGCTGTTGCATCAGATCGCCTTTGGTGAGTACCTGCATCAGGTCGCAGGTGGCATCCCGATGAACCAGGGAGAGGTCGTGCGTCTGCAAGATATGGGCCTTGGCTGGGACGCCCTGTCCGGTTTCCAATGCACCGAAGTCCAGACGCTGATGGCTCAGGCCAACACACAGGCCGCCCGCACACAACTGGTTGGTCTGATGGGTGATCAGGCCGGTTCCACCATGTTCGGCGCCTCGGGTCTGGATGAAGAACTGGAAATGATCCGCGACCAATTCCGCCGCTATGCACAGGAAAAGGTCGAACCGAACGCCCATGACTGGCACCTCAAGGACGAGCTGATCCCGATCGAAATCATCGAAGAACTGGCCGAAATGGGCGTCTTCGGCCTGACCATCCCCGAGGAATTCGGCGGCTTCGGCTTGTCCAAAGCCTCGATGTGCGTGGTGTCCGAGGAACTGTCGCGCGGTTACATCGGCGTCGGCTCGCTGGGCACCCGGTCCGAGATCGCGGCCGAACTGATCATCGCAGGCGGCACCGACGAGCAAAAGGCCAACTGGTTGCCGAAACTGGCCAGCGCCGAGATCCTGCCCACCGCTGTGTTCACCGAACCGAACACCGGATCCGACCTTGGCAGCCTGCGTACACGCGCCGTCAAGGATGAGAACGGCGATTACCAGATCACCGGCAACAAGACCTGGATTACTCACGCAGCCCGAACCCATGTGATGACCCTGCTGGCGCGGACCAATCCGGACACTACCGATCACCGCGGCCTGTCCATGTTCCTGGCTGAAAAAACACCCGGCACGGACGAGAACCCCTTCCCCACCCCCGGCATGACCGGTGGCGAGATCGAAGTGCTGGGCTATCGCGGCATGAAAGAATATGAGCTGGGTTTTGACGGTTTCCATGTTAAAGGTGAAAACCTTCTGGGTGGCGAAGAGGGCAAAGGCTTCAAACAGCTGATGGAAACCTTCGAGTCGGCCCGTATCCAGACCGCCGCCCGCGCCATCGGCGTGGCACAAAGTGCGCTGGATATCGCCATGCAATACGCGCAGGACCGCAAGCAATTCGGCAAATCGCTGATCAACTTCCCCCGTGTCTCGGGCAAGCTGGCGATGATGGCGGTTGAGATCATGATCGCGCGGCAGCTGACCTATTTCTCGGCCTGGGAAAAGGATCACGGCCAGCGCTGCGATCTTGAGGCAGGTATGGCCAAACTGCTGGGCGCTCGCGTGGCCTGGGCGGCTGCGGACAACGGTCTGCAAATCCATGGCGGCAACGGCTTTGCGCTGGAATACAAGATCAGCCGCGTTCTGTGCGATGCGCGTATTCTGAATATTTTCGAAGGGGCTGCCGAAATTCAGGCTCAGGTTATCGCACGACGACTGCTGAGCTGACGGTTTTCGGTATTCCCGTTTCCCCAACTGACCCGGCCCTGGCGCCGGGTCTTTTTCTGTTCGGGGCAGGTTGTGATCCGCTGATGGCGAACTTCCCCTTTGATCTCAAGTACGAACCTGGTTAGAGCATCCTGCGCTCAAGAAAGAATGGCACGAAGAATGACCAGACGACTTTTCGCACTGTGTGCGGTTCTAGCAGCAATAGTCCTTGGCGGATGCGCGACCAAGCAACCGACTGTCGGCCAAAGCGATATTGACGATTTGGCGATGGCCATCCAGGCCCTTGGCCCCGAGGTCGATCCGGCCGAGGCAAACAAAGCCGCCACGATTGCCTACTCTTATTCCCAGCAATTGAAGCAGGAATGGAACGTCACAGACTCAGCCATCATCCACAACGCCAAGGTCATCAACGGCTTTCGCGAGTTTGGGCTGTGCAATGATTGGGCCCAAGCCATGACCACACGTCTGAAGCAAGAGAATTTCCGCACGCTGGACCTGCACTGGGCGACTTCCCCGCCGACCGCGTTTCGGATCATCCACCACTCGGCTCTGATCAGTGCCAAGGGGGATTCGATGTATGACGGGATTATCCTTGACCCTTGGCGGGCCAGCGGCGCGCTGACATGGGCGCCGGTCCGGGAAGATACCAAGTATAACTGGCGCCCTCGTCTGGAGGTCCGGGAAGAATTGATTAGCGGCGAGATCCCCTACTGACGTCGGTTCCGTCCGCTCAAAGGTTGCGCTAAGACCATCCCATGACCCGCCTGATCCTGACCCTACCCCTGCTGGCCCTTTTCCAATGCGACAAAGACGAAACCGTCGCTGCCTACGGCGCGGCTGATCAAACATGGGCATTACAGGAAATCGATGGACAACCCTTTGAGACCAGCGCCCTGTTGCGCTTTCCCGAGGAAGGCAAGATAGCAGGAAATGCCCCTTGCAACAGCTACAGCGGTACTCTGAACGCGCCATATCCGTGGTTTGAGATTGCAGACCTCACTGCGACCCGCGCCGCCTGTGCCGGGCTTGAGGCTGAAGGGTTCTACTTCGCAGCCCTTATGGCCATGACCCAGTCCGAGGTCTCTGGTGATGTATTGATCCTGCGAAATGAAGACGGGCACGAGATGGTGTTTACAGCCGTCGAGTAAACTGATCCACAAATCGTGCCCGCGCCTCTGGCAACGGGTGGTGCCCCAGCGACGGGGCCACGCGGTGTTCCAGAAAATACCCGGTCGTTTGCAAACCCGCTGCGATCTCTGCGTCCGGCGCAGCGCCTTCTCCGCGCAGGCAAAGCGGCAGAGGTAACAGCTTATCCGCCCATTCCCCTGCCGCTTCGCCGCTGACCGCCCGACCGGATTTGGGCGAGACATAAACAAGCCCCTCACGTGCGCCCGTCACGGCGCAAACGGACAAATCAAGCCCGAACCCAAGCTCTTCCAACATGGCCAGTTCCCACCGTAGATAAGCCAGCGGCCAAATTTCATCCTGGCCCAGCAAATCCATCAGCTGTTCCGTCTGATTGTAGACGGCAGGGTGCGGCTCTCGTTCCGGCAGACAAAAGGACAACAAGGAGACAACAGCGTTTAACCCGGCCAGCGCCAAGCGCCCCGAAAACGCCGCCGCCGCGCGGGATCGCAGGGGTTCAACCTGAAACGTCCCGATATGTTCCTCAAGTCGCGCGCGCCACAGAACGTCCAACTGCGCCCCCGGTTGCAGGATCGGCGCGGTCTTGCGGCTGGCACCCCCGCGCACAACCCCAGCATGGCGACCGTGGCCTTCGGTAAAAACCTCAATGATCGCCGCCGATTCGCCGTGGCGGCGCGAGGTCAGAAGGATGCCGTGATCACGCCAATCCAAAGTGGGCTCCTGATGGGTATAGATTTTCCCGGCCACAAAACCGCAACAACCGATCATGCGCAAGATATATGCCGGTTCCGCTGCAATTCTGTAAAAGTCCCCAGACCTTCCGACAAATGCTATGATCAACGGCACCGGCGCGCTGCTGGGGCAGGTTCATTGATTGATTTGAACGGGATACGCCCCGAGAACAGACAGGAGTACACCATGAAAACACCTTTTTTCACCTCACCTTCCGACTACCCTGAACCCCTGAACGTTCTTGGCGACAAAATCACTGTGCTAGCACGTCTTGAACAGATCGGGGATTATGCAGTCACGCTCAATTACGGTCACGAAGGCAATGGCCCACCGCCCCACACGCACCCATGGGATGAGACCTTTTTTGTGGTGAAGGGCGAGGTCGAATTTGTGATGGACGGAGAAACCAAAAGCGCGCCCGCTGGCACGCTAGTCCATTTCCCGGCCGGTGCTGTACACAGCTTTAAGTTCGGCCCCGGCGGGGCGCATCTACTTGAGATAAGCGGAAGAGGTTCACGCGCTATCGAGATGTTTACAGACCTGGACCGCGAAGCACCGGGCCCCGTTCAGGACGGTGCAAAAATTGCCGAGGTATTGCGCAAAACCGGGGTGGAACTGGCTGGATAAGAGTGGTTTCTTTGCGCGTCAATCGACAATTGTCTGTGCGGTATCAATACCTCCGATTTTGACGCGACAATTAGATTCAGAAGTATGCCGTGATCGCACTAGGCCAATCCCGGTCCCCCATGGCTCCAGGTTTTCGGAGGATAGTCGCAGGTCGGGTAGTCTAGAGGGAAAAACTGAACCAGAAGGGCAATTAGAACCTTACTCTGAATGCAAAGCCGACCAATGGTGCCGTTTCGTAATTCTGGCGACTGAGTTCCGAACCATTTGCATCGTCCAACGTCAAACGGCCATCCAACTCAGCCCCTGCAAAGACATTCAACGAAACGCCAGGATTGGGACTGTAACCTAATGCCAGCACAACAGGGATGCTTTTGTCTTCACCCACCCCATCCGGAGCCAAGCCATCTCCATCCAATCGAAACCGTATTCTCTCGGAGCGAGCCGAAAGCGACAGGTTCATTTCGTTATTTAGCGCGTAGCTGAGCGTGAGTCCTGGACCTTGCGTAGCACCAATCCCTGAGCCTGTGTTCAAGTTCCAGCGGTCGTTTATATCCCAATCCACCAACAAGGCTGGGAAGAAATCGATATCGTCATCCTCCAACTGCGAAAACACGCCAAATGCAGGGCCGATGGTAAGACGCTCACTTAGCTTCCATGCAATACCCGCAAAAGCTCCATAGGTACGTCCGTCCGAGGCAGTAGCGCCGCTTTGATAGTCCCATCTGATCTGTGGCGATATAAAGGCGGTGGCTGTATTTCCAACTCGAAACCGCACTGGCAAGGAAACGCGAATGTCTCGGATATCTTCCCAAGGCTGGTTATTTGCTTCGCTAAAGTTGTAATCGAACCTACCGAAGCTAGCCGACACCCCAACGGAGTTCCCTCCGTCCATGTTATAAAGCGCGGTGGTTCGCACAAAAGCACGGCTTGCCGAGAACTCTCCACCTCCACTCAAACTCGCATCGCCCTGAAAAGCAGCAAGCCCGTCAAGTTGATAGATCCAACCCAATCTGGGCTGCGCCGCTGCGGAAGTCGCTGTGCAAACCAAGAGCAAAAAGGGAAGACGGCAGGCTAACAAGAAGGTTTTCATAAATTCCAAACTCTTAGGAAGGGGGCACAATTCCAGATAGTATTTCAGTGTGCAGGGTGTAACCCAAAATAGAAATAGATTGTTAGACTTTGTCCGCCAGACCAAGCTGCAGTTAATCCAGCCCTTCTTCTCCAAGAAGATGCCGCCCCTGCCGGTCTTCTACCTCAATCACCCAAAGGTCTGGGTCAAAGCTGCGCTGGCGTTGAATGGCTTCATCCACATCCATTTCCGCACCGCTGGAGAGTTCAACCCATTTGCGCTCGCCGCTCATCAGATCAAAGCTGCGTTGGAAGGCAACGGCCCGCCCGTCCAGTGTGTTCAGCTTGACCAGCACCGCGCCAGCCGTATCGTCCCCGTGGGCCACTACGTAGGCCGGGATGTCCTGAAACCGCAGCCTTGCCAGATAGGCGTGGACCCAGAAATCAGCCGTCAGACGCGTCATGCGTTGCCGTCTTTGAAATCCAGCCCCATTTCCGAATAGCGCTCGGATTCTTCCAGCCAGTTCGGGCGCACCTTGACCTGCAGGAACAGATGAACCTTGCGGTCGAGGAACTCTTCCAGCTCGGCCCGCGCCGCCTGGCTGACGGCCTTGATGGTCTCGCCGCGTTTGCCCAGAACGATACCTTTATGACCGTCGCGCATGACATAGATGACCTGATCGATCTTGGCGGACCCGTCCTTGCGTTCCTCCCAGTTCTCGGTCTCGACGGTCAACTGGTAGGGCAGTTCCTGATGCAGGCGCAGGGTCAGTTTCTCGCGCGTCATCTCGGCGGCGATCATGCGCATCGGCAGATCGGCGATCTGGTCTTCGGGATACAGCCAAGGTCCTTCGGGCAATTCCGCCGCAAGCCACTTGCGCAGGTCTTCCACACCATAGCCGCGCTCGGCCGAGATCATGAAAGTTTCGGCAAAAGGATAGCGCGCGTTCAGATCGCTGGTCAGCGCCAGCAGTTTCTCGGACGGAACCTTGTCAATCTTGTTGATGGCCAGCGCGATGGTACGGCCCTGCCCGATCTCTTCCAGACCTTCGAGGATGCGTTCGACCCCTTCGGTGATGCCGCGATGCGCCTCAACCATCAGCACTACCACATCAGCATCCGCAGCCCCGCCCCAGGCGGCCGCGACCATGGCGCGATCCAGACGACGGCGGGGTTTGAACAGGCCGGGCGTGTCAACGAATACCAGTTGCGCATCCCCTTCCATCGCCACACCACGAATGCGGGCGCGGGTGGTTTGCACCTTATGCGTCACGATCGAAACCTTGGCCCCGACCATGCGGTTCAGAAGGGTGGATTTGCCTGCGTTGGGCTCTCCGATCAGGGCGATAAATCCGGCGCGTGTGGTCATGTGTGATGCGATCCTGTTTGCAAGTGCGCACCCCTATAGCAGAAAGCCCCCGCGGGCCAGAGGCATTTGTCGCATTGCGGCCATGCGGTCGGAATGGCATCACCGGATCAAGCCACGCCAATAACAGCCAGGTAATCCTTCTTTTCATGAGGCTGATATGAACCGTCGCGAGTTTCTTTTGGGTAGTGGCGCTGCCACAGGGGTATTGGGTCTAGGTGGCTTTGGTTTAGCGGCAGGTGCGCAAGAGCTGGTCGTCCAACCCGCCAGCTTTGCCCTGCGCGATCAGGTCACCACCGGTATGGTCAGCCTGTCGCCTGACGCGCCGCCTCCGATTTTACATGGCAAACAGGGTGAGGTGATGCGCCTGCCAGTGCGCAACACCCTGCCTGATTATACGGCGATGCATTGGCACGGGCTGCGTATTCCGAATGACATGGACGGGGTGCCTTATCTGACCCAAATGCCGATTGGACCGGGTGAGGTGTTTGACTATGAATTCACGCCTCCGGATGCGGGCACCTTTTGGTATCACCCTCATTGCATGACGATGGAACAGATGGCCCATGGTCTGACTGGAGTGTTGGTGATCGCCGAGGCCGAAGATCCCGGTTTTGACAGCGAGCAGGTGATCAACCTGCGTGATTTCCGCCTGAATGATGACGGGTCGTTCCTTCCTGCCTACACTGCGCGCGGGGCCGCAAGGGCGGGAACCTTTGGTAATGTGCAAACGGCGAACTGGCTGGATGGGCCGGTTTATGATCACGCCGCAGGCAGCCTTGTACGTTTGCGCGTGGTAAACACGGACACAACCCGCATCTACAAGGTGCATCTGAACGGTGCCGAGGCCCGAATTATCGCATGGGACGGTCACCCGGTCGAAGTTGACCTTCCATTGCCCATTGCCGATGACCCCTTGCTGATTGGACCCGGACAGCGTGTGGATTTTGCTTTGAAAATGCCACTAGGCGAGGGTCAGACTGTCGATCTAATGGCCAAGTTTCCTGGACAGCCGCATCGTTCCATGACCCGCTTGCGTGCAGTGGGTGCGCCCGTCTCGCGCGATCTGCGCGAGCTACGCCCCCTACCCGTGAACCCCACAACAAAACCGGATCTGGAGAATGCCGAATTGCACGAATTTGTCTTTGGCTGGACACCCGAAGGAGGCGAACCGACCAATGGGTTTTGTGGCTCTCTGGGGTATAACTTCTGGTCGATCAACCGAAGGCCTTGGCCGGGGGATGCGGCGAAAGGGGTTGGTCCGTTGGCCACGCTGCAACGAGGTAAAAGTTATGTTTTGCGATTGCGTAACGAGTCACCGAACCTGCATCCGATCCACCTGCATGGGTTGGCTTTTGTACCGATAAAATCGAACCTTCGCCCGTTACCACCATTGCTGACCGACACGATGTTGCTGTTGAAAGATGAGGTGGTCGAGATCGCGTTGGTCGCCGACAACCCGGGCGACTGGGCGTTTCATTGCCACGTGATCGAACATCAAAAAACCGGGCTAACCGGATATATTCGGGTGGATTGAGGTTCAGTTTGACCACACCAATACGGGCGAAAGGGGGCTTGCCCCCTGCCCAAGACCGCAATCTACTTAGGTAGGTTTTCCAACAGCGATTTGGCTGCGGCCTGTTCTGCCTGACGTTTTGAACCTGCGGTTGCCTGAGCCTCGGTGCCGTCTTGCAGTCGAGCGGCAATCGTGAAGACGGGGGCGTGATCCGGGCCGCTGCGCTTGATCTCGACATAAGACGGCGGCTTTTGGCCCCGCGCCTGCGCCCATTCCTGCAACGAGGTTTTGGCGTCCCGCGCATCAGCTTCGACCGTGTGGATACGATCGCCCCAAAGCGCCAGAATTACATCCCGCGCCGCTTCGAACCCGGCATCGCGATAGATCGCGGCAATGACCGCCTCCATCGCGTCGCCCAGCAGGGCCTGTTTACGACGGCCGCCAGACATCATTTCAGACCGGCCCAGTTTCAACACCGCGCCCAGATCGATCTGACGGGCCACGTCAGCGCACGCCTCCTTGCGGACCAGCGCATTGAAGCGGGGGGCAAGTTGGCCTTCGGATGCCTTCTTGTCGGCCTCAAGCAGAGCCGTCGCCATGACCAAGCCCAGAACGCGGTCGCCCAGGAACTCCAGCCGCTGGTTATCAGGCCGGGTCGCCGAAGAGACCGATCCATGAGTCAACGCGCGCACCAGCAGTTCGGGGTCTGCGAACTCATACCCCAATCGCTGCTCAAACGCTTTTATCTCGGCGGAAAGCTTCAATTGATCGCCTTGAAGAAGCGGTCACCACGCCAGGTCCAGAAGAACAGCATCGACCGACCCGCGGACGAGAACATGATCCGATCAGCACGACCAATCAGGTTTTCATAAGGAACATACCCCACGCCTCCGGCGGACTGTGGCAAGCGGCTGTCGCTGGAATTGTCGCGGTTGTCACCCATGAAGAAATAGTGGCCTTCGGGCACAGTATAAATGCCGGTATTGTCCGAACCCTGATCGGTGATGTTCAGCACGTCGTAAGAGACCCCGTTGGGCAAGGTTTCGATCAGACGGCTCTTTTCGCAGACACCGCCAATGCCGACAGGCCCGTTCTCGCAGCGCGGGCGCAGGCCTTGCGGGCCTTGAGGTTCGGCGGTTTCGGTAAAGACGCCGTCGGGTTGTTGCGGCACTGGTGTACCGTTCAAGATGATCTGCCCCTCACGGACCTGAACGCGATCCCCCGGCAGGCCGATCAGCCGCTTGATATAGTCGCGCCCGGTGACGGGATGACGGAAAACGATGACGTCGCCGCGCTCGGGCTCACCACCCCAAATGCGCGTGTTGTCACCTTTCATCCAACCGCAAATATCTTCCGCATCGACGTTCAAGCCGACGCTGGGAATAATCAGGCTTGGGCACGAGGCATAAGAATAGCCATAGGCCATTTTATTGACGAACAGGAAGTCCCCGATCAGCAACGTCTGTTTCATCGAGCCGGAGGGAATCCAGAACGGCTGAAAGAACAGGGTACGGAAAACACCCGCGATCAATAGGGCATAGACGATGGTTTTGATCGTCTCCCACACGGGATTTCCGGTTTTGACGTCCTCGGCCATACTGCTCTCCGGTCCTTTGGTTGTTGGGGTGCTACATGCGGGGCCGACGGGGGCAAGTCAAGGCTGCGTGGCGTTATCTTGAAGTGGTCGGGCCTCGATCACCACGAAGGCCTGTGCCCAAGGGTGGTCGTCTGTCAGAGTGACATGGATGATGGCTTCATGGCCCTCGGGCGTCATCTCTTTCAGACGTTCGGCGGCCCAACCGGTGACATGCATGACAGGTTGGCCTGTACGCAGGTTAGTGACCGCCATATCCTTCCACGCGATACCCATGCGCAGGCCGGTGCCCAGCGCCTTGGAACATGCCTCTTTCGCGGCCCAGCGTTTGGCATAGGTCCCGGCCGTATCGGCGCGGCGCTCGGCCTTGGTCTGTTCAGTATCGGTGAAAACACGATTGCGGAACCGGTCGCCAAACCGGTCGAGCGTACCCTGAATGCGTTCGATATTTGCGAGGTCTGTGCCGATGCCAAGGATCACATCAGACCTCCAGAACCACGGTGCCCAGTTTGTCACCGGCTTCAACCATTTGGTGGGCTGCCGCTGCGTTGGCTAAATGCCCGCCTGGCACTACTGCATGGTTCAATGCCCCCTGCTTCAACCATTCACTCAGTTGAGCTTCGCCCCTGCGCCGAGCAACAGCATCCAGTTGATAAACAATCAACATATGCAAGCGGATGTTCTTGAACATGAAACCGTAGAAATCGAGCTCTGGTCGCATTTGCGACACGGAAGAATAACTTGCGATGGTACCACCCGGCCGGATTAGTGCCAGAGACGCATCCTGATTTGCCGCAAAGTCCACTTCGACAATACGATCAACGCCCGCGCCGTCTGTCATATCCAATACAGTCTCAGCCACGTTTTGGGTGCGGTAATTCACAAATTCCTTTGCACCAGAGTGCACTGCTTTTTTCTGCGTACTGATCGTGGTGATAACCCGAGCCCCGCCAAGAGCGGCCATTTGGCAGGCGTAACGCCCCACAGTACCCGCCCCGCCGGTCACCAGGATAGTTTTGTCAGCGATCGGCCCGTCAGCATACAAGGCATACCATGCGGTCATTGCCGGAATCCCAAAACACGCACCTTCGGCGAAACTGGTAATGTCAGGAAGAGTAACGGCCTGCTCTGACGGTAAAGCGATATACTCAGCAGCGGTTCCGAACGCGCGTTGCCACTGGCCATTCCAGATCCAGACCCTTTCACCAACCCGGGACGGATCGACACCTGAGCCAACGGACACAATTACTCCGGCACCATCCGAATGTGGAATGACAAGCGGGTGCTGCATGACCGCCCCGGGCCGCGCACCACCACGCAACTTAACATCCGACGGATTGATTCCGGTGGCTTTGATCTGAACCACAACTTCACCCAGCCCAGCCACCGGATCGGGCATATCAATCAGTTCAAGCACGTCCTCTGCTGGACCAAAGTTACGATATGCAATTGCTTTCATTACATTACCCCACCTTCCGACCTTGGTTACACAACACGATCACCCCCGCGCTTCATCCATCAACCGGCGCATTTCGGCAATCGCAGGGGTGAGGCCGCGAAAGATTGATTCACCGATCAGAAAGTGACCGATATTCAACTCGCGTACCTCGGGGAACGCGGCGATGGGTTGCACCGTGTCGTAGGTCAGGCCGTGTCCCGCGTGAACCTCCAGCCCCAGCGAGTGGGCATAGGCGGACATCTCGCGCAGTGATTCCATTTCACGCGTAGCCTCGTCCATGCGGCCCTCGGCGTGGGCATCGCAATAGGCGCCGGTGTGCAGTTCGATCACTTCGGCGCCGATGCGGTGGGCCGCTTCGATCTGGCGCTGATCGGCTGCAATAAAGATCGACACCCGACACCCCGCCTTGCGCAAAGGGGCGATATAATGGGCCAGCTTGTTTTCCTCGCGCGCGACCTCAAGCCCACCTTCGGTGGTCCGCTCTTCGCGTTTTTCGGGAACGATGCAAACCGCGTGCGGTTTGTGGCGCAGGGCGATCTGCTGCATTTCGGGTGTGGCGGCCATTTCAAAATTCAACGGCACCGACAGAACCTCCATCAGCCCATCGATATCAGCGTCCGAGATATGGCGGCGATCTTCGCGTAGGTGAGCAGTGATGCCGTCGGCACCGGCCTCCTCAGCCAGCTTGGCCGCGCGCAAAGGGTCAGGATAAACCCCGCCACGTGCGTTACGCACGGTGGCCACGTGGTCGATATTCACGCCCAGACGCAGGTGTTTGTCAGACATCGCTTGATTCCTTTCCCGAATTCCGGCCCGAGCCTAGAGGGTTTGCCACCGGAACGGCAGCCTTGGTTTCGGCCAAACGCTTGATTTCATCGAATTTCGCCTTGATCCGGGCGCGGCGGCGCTGCTGATAGGTGCGTACCACCGGCAGGCTGAGATAATAGCAGATATACCCGGCAATCAGCCCAGGAAAGATGCCGCCGATCAGATAAGGAAAGAACACCTCATCATAAAACACACTTAGCCCGCGCCAATCGGCATCGCGGCCCGTGAACATCGCCATGAAGTTGTTCTTCAGGTCACTCAACGCCTTGAAGAAGCTATCCATCAGGCCGTGGGTTTCTTCCTCTTCAAAGTCGTCACCCAAAAGGAAATGGCCCGTTTGCAGGCAGACGACCCCGATGGGCACATAAGTCAGAGGGTTGCCAAAGAAGGTACCGCTGAGCGATGCCAGCAAATTGCCATTGAAAATCCGGCTAAGCAGGGCCGCGATAAAGAAGTGGAACCCATAAAACGGCGTGAACGCCGTGAACACGCCCACTCCGACACCACGCGCGATACGCTCAGGTGAATCGGGCAGCCGCCGGATGCGGTGTTTGACGTAATGAAAGGCACGGGTCCAGCCGCCGCGCGGATAGATGAATTCCGAAGCGATCTGAATGGGCGAGCGTCGGTCTCGGCGCTTGAAAACCACTCCTGATCACCCCTTCTCAGCCTGCCGCAACTGCGGTTTTTTCCCGATTCCGATGCCGCTCGACCGCGGCAACGTCGCTTTCAGCCTCAAGCATCAACATCAGCGAATGCAACTGTTCAAGGTCACGCAGTTCGACAGAG
The DNA here is from genome assembly GCF_056539465.1 of Ruegeria sp. BB1. NCBI lineage: Bacteria > Pseudomonadati > Pseudomonadota > Alphaproteobacteria > Rhodobacterales > Roseobacteraceae > Ruegeria > Ruegeria sp. BB1. Next base: position 271,426 of record NZ_JBQFVB010000004.1, on the reverse strand, counting down.
ATCAAAAGACGGTAAAAATCCGGTTTGCGGTCAACGAATTCCAGGTTCGAGATATTGGCCTTTTTCTCACCTATCAACGTACAGATACGCCCCAACACCCCAGCGTCATTGCCGATGGTCAGGTCCAGCGTCACCCCATAAACTGCCGGGTGTGTGCCCGAATGCCAGTGCAAGTCGACCCATCGATCCGGTTCGCTTTCATAGTCGGACAAGCGGTCGCAATCGATGGCATGAACCACCACGCCCTTGCCGCGAAAAGTGATGCCGACGATGCGTTCGCCCGGCAACGGCTGGCAACAGGGCGCGCGGTCGAATTTCTGCCCAGGCTCCAGACCAATCACAGCACGACGAGGGGAAATGGCGTCGCCATCGTCTTGGGTCAGCTCCGGGTAAACGGCGCTGACCACATCATGTGCCGTAAGCTCAGCACTGCCGAGGCGGGCCAGCAGCTCGTGCCGGTCTTTCAGACGCAGGTGCTTGGCTGCGGTGTCCAGCGCCTTGTCGGTGGCCTTGCGCCCGACATGATCAAACCCTGAACGTGCGAGTTCTTTGCCCAGTTTGATGAACCGTTCACGATCCACCTCGCGCAGGGCGCGACGGATGGCCGTGCGGGCCTTGCCGGTAACTGCGATTTCAAGCCATGTGACCTGTGGGGTTTGCCCATCCGCAGTAATCACGTCCACCGATTGCCCGTTCTTGATCCGGGTCCACAGCGGCACACGGATACCGTCCACCTTAGCCCCGACGCACGCATGGCCGATCCTTGTGTGGATGGCATAAGCAAAATCAATCGGCGTCGCGCCGCGCGGCAGTTTCACCACATCACCCTTGGGCGTGAAGCAGAACACCTGGTCCGAATACATCTCAAGCTTGACGGCTTCGAGGAAATCTTCGTGATCATCCTCGCTGTCGAACTGTTCGGTCAGATTGGCAATCCACTTGGCGGGATCGACTGCAAACGGGTTTTCCGACCGCACACCATCGCGATACGACCAGTGCGCCGCAACACCGGTTTCGGCCACGTCATGCATTTGACGGGTGCGAATCTGAACCTCGACCCGTTTGCCATCACGCCCTGACACCGTCGTGTGAATCGAGCGATATCCGTTCGATTTCGGCTGGCTGATGTAATCCTTGAACCTTCCCGGCACCGCGCGCCAGCGCTGGTGGATAGCGCCAAGGGTACGGTAACAGTCTTCTTCGGTCTGGGTGATGATGCGGAAGCCATAGATGTCGGACAGGCGTGAAAACCCCTGATCCTTTTCCTGCATCTTGCGCCAGATCGAATAAGGTTTTTTGGCACGGCCAAACACTTCTGCCTCGATCCCGGCCTTTTCAAGCTCGTGCCGCATATCGCCGGTGATGCGGTGGATCACATCGCCAGTTTCCCGTTGCAGAGTAATAAAGCGGCGGATGATAGATTGGCGGCCTTCAGGGTTCAGCACTCGGAAGGCGAGGTCTTCCAGTTCCTCGCGCATCCACTGCATACCCATCCGTCCCGCAAGTGGCGCGTAGATATCCATCGTCTCGCGCGCCTTGACCACCTGCTTTTCCGGACGCATCGCTTTGATGGTGCGCATGTTGTGCAAACGGTCGGCAAGCTTGACCAGAATAACCCGCAGGTCCTTGGACATAGCCATGAACAGTTTGCGGAAATTCTCGGCCTGTTTGGTCTCACGGCTGGACAGCTGCAGATTGGTCAGCTTGGTGACGCCATCGACCAGCTTGGCGACCTCATCCCCGAACAGCTCGGACACTTTGCCATAGCTGGCCTTGGTATCCTCGATCGTGTCGTGCAGCAGCGCTGTGATAATTGTCGCATCGTCCAGACGCTGTTCGGTCAGGATGGCGGCAACGGCAACGGGATGGGTGAAATAGGGTTCGCCGGAATGGCGGAACTGACCGTCATGCATCTGCATCCCGAACTCATAAGCCCGGGCGATGCGGTCGGCATTGGTTTTGGGATTATAGTTGCGGACCAGCGCAATCAGGTCTTCAGCAGAAATCATCCGGTCCGCACCTTCGTGTTTGGGGGTTACCCCTGGCCTTGAGCCTCCATCAGAGCGCGCAGCAGCTTCTCTTCCGACATGTCATCCTCGACCGGTTTGTCCGATTCCGCACCCATCAGCAGAGCCATCTGATCTTCTTCTGGCTCATCCACCTCGATTTGGGTCTGGTTGGCTTCGATCAGACGCTCGCGCAGCTCGTCGGCACCTTGGGTTTCGTCCGCGATCTCGCGCAGCGACACAACAGGGTTCTTGTCGTTGTCACGGTCGACGGTGATCGATGCACCGGCGGAAATCTCGCGCGCACGATGGGCGGCAAGCATCACCAGTTCAAACCGGTTTGGAACCTTGTCTACGCAATCTTCAACCGTCACGCGGGCCATGGGGCGCTCTCCGTTACTGAATCCATGTCAGGAAGACGTTTATCTAAGGGCGAATCCCCGCCTTGACAAGCACGAAATGGCGTCAATTGCACCATTCACAGAGGGGTTACAGCCTCGACATCCTCGGTAGGCAGACTTGCGACCATCTCGGTGACGGTCCGACCAAGCACCGGGTGCCGCCAATCAGGGGCTACATCCGCCATCGGAACCAACACGAATGCCCGGTCCTGCAGGCGCGGATGCGGCAAGATCAATTGCTTGGGCGCCTGCTGTTTCTGCGCCTCGGGCGGCAGGTTAAGCCAATGGTCGTATTCAGCAGGATCCGGCAGTATAAGATCGTCATAAAAGACCAGATCCAGATCCAATGTCCGCATGCCCCACCGTTGCACCCGCTCGCGGCCAAATTCGTGTTCGATCTCATGCAGTAATTGCAGAACCTCGGCCGGGGTCTTTTCAGTCTCGATCAATGCAGCCGCATTGACGTAATCCGGCCCAGCTCCGGCAGGGAAACAAGGGGTCTCGAAAAAGCGGCTGACGGCGCGAATCACCACCCCCTGACGCAAAATCGCGTCAATAGCCCTTTGAAGTGTCACCTTGGGCCCAGATGATCTCAAATTGAGATTCGCACCCAGTGCAATCACTGATTCTGACAAAGATTTGCTCCTACTACTCGCTATATTCGGTGAATTGCATGGTTGCGATACATGATAAAAGCCCTAATTATAGGCATATCAGCGCGCCGCCTATTTTCTAGCTCACTCACCTAATCATCCGGCGTTCTGGTTAGTACCGGAAGGATCTATTTATGTTTTATAAAGACGAACGGCTAGCGCTGTTCATCGACGGCTCGAATCTTTATGCGGCCGCAAAAGCACTGGGGTTTGACATCGACTATAAATTGCTGCGCCAGGAGTTCATGCGCCGCGGCAAGATGCTTCGTGCTTTCTACTACACAGCGCTATTGGAAAATGACGAGTATTCGCCGATCCGTCCCTTGGTTGACTGGCTGCATTACAACGGCTTCACGATGGTGACCAAACCGGCAAAAGAATACACCGACAGCATGGGGCGTCGGAAAGTCAAAGGGAACATGGACATCGAATTGACCGTTGATGCCATGGAACTTGCACCGCGCGTTGATCATATCGTGCTGTTTTCGGGCGATGGGGATTTCCGCCCGCTGATTGCCAGCCTTCAGCGCCAGGGCGTGCGTGTTTCGGTTGTTTCGACCATCCGCAGCCAGCCGCCGATGATTTCGGACGAGCTGCGACGCCAGGCCGACAATTTCATCGAACTGGAAGACTTGCGCGATGTGATCGGGCGGCCTCCGCGCGAAATGCCGATGGAGCCACGCAGCGTTGCGGCTGCAGGCGGGCAATAAGCACCGGCCACCTATCAAACCGGGAAAAGTAATCGGCGCGGTCAGTGTCTCAATCCTGACCGCGCCTTTTTTAAAAATGAACAGGTGCTGAAACATCTATTGGCTAGCACCGATTCATGTCAGGGAAATGACAAGCTCCTGTCTGGACCAAGGCCGGGAAAAGACTTACCTGTGGCCTAAGGAGACCGTGACATGACTAAGCCACCCCTGACTCTTTACCTTGCTGCCCCGCGCGGATTCTGCGCCGGTGTCGACCGCGCCATCAAGATCGTCGAGATGGCGCTGCAGAAATGGGGCGCGCCGGTCTATGTGCGCCACGAGATCGTGCATAACAAATTCGTCGTCGACGGATTGCGCGCGCAGGGTGCCGTGTTCGTCGAAGAACTGGACGAATGCCCCGACGACCGTCCGGTAATCTTCTCAGCCCACGGTGTGCCAAAATCCGTCCCCGCGACCGCGGCACAGCGCGAGATGATCTATGTCGACGCAACCTGCCCGCTGGTATCCAAGGTCCATGTCGAGGCCCAGCGCCACGCCGAGTCCGGGTTGCAAATGATCATGATCGGTCACAAAGGCCATCCCGAAACCGTCGGCACCATGGGTCAGCTGCCCGAGGGTGAGGTTCTGCTGGTAGAAACCGTCGAGGATGTGGCCACCGTACAGGTGCGCGATCCGGGCAAACTGGCTTTTGTCACCCAGACCACCCTGTCGGTGGATGACACCAAGGACATCATCGCCGCGCTAGAACAACGGTTCCCGGCCATCGTTGGACCGCACAAGGAAGACATCTGCTACGCCACCACCAATCGGCAAGAGGCCGTCAAGGCCGTAGCCCCGAAGTCGGATGCCTTGCTGGTTGTCGGCGCGCCGAATTCCTCGAATTCGCGCCGCCTGGTTGAGGTCGCCTCGCGCGCGGGCTGCAATTACGCGCAGCTGGTGCAACGCGCGACCGAGATCGACTGGCGCGCGCTCGAAGGTATCTCGTCGGTTGCGATCACCGCCGGGGCGTCGGCTCCCGAAGTGCTGGTCAACGAAGTGATCGACGCCTTCCGCGCCCACTATGACGTGACCGTCGAGCTGGTCGAAACCGCTACGGAAAACGTCGAGTTCAAAGTGCCCCGCGTGCTGAGAGAACCTGCATGAGGGGCATACCAACGGCCCCGCTTTTTCTTGGACTGGCGGGGCTGATCCCGTTTATCTGGGGCGCGCTGACTTATCTGAACGATGATCTGCATAGTTGGGGTACGCAGATGTTTGGCTCGCGTTTCGTCGGGCCCTATGTACAGCTGTTCTATGGCTCGGTGATCCTGAGCTTTATGTCCGGCGTTTTGTGGGGATTCGCCACCAAAACCTCGGGCGGCAAGGCGGCGACATGTTATGCCCTGTCGGTTCTACCCGCGCTATGGGCGTTCTTTAAAACCGGGGGCGGTCCTGTCAGCACCGGCACCAATCTGATGTACGGTTTTGCCGGGTTGTTGGTACTGGATGCCATCTTTGCCTATTGGCGGCTGACCCCAACCTGGTGGCTGCGGTTGCGAGTCATGTTGACCGCCGTCGTGTTGGTCTGCCTCGCCGTAGGAGTATACCTGTGACCGACGATAAAACGATCAACGCCTATACGACACGGGTGGCGGAGTACCTGCAAATCCCCCTGCCCCCGGAACAGATCGAGGCCCGCCTGGCCTTTACCGAGGCCGTTGGCAGTGGCCACATTCTGGATCTGGGCTCGGGCCCGGGTTCAGACAGCGCCTTTTTCATGCGCGAGGGCATGACCGTCCGCGCACTGGACGCAACCCCTGCCTTCGTCGAACACGCGCGGGAAAATGGTGTCGACGCGCATCTGGGCACGTTTGACGATGTGACCGAGGTGGACGCCTATGACGGCATCTATGCCAGCTTTTCCCTGCTGCACGCCCCCCGAACAGATTTCTCGCGCCACCTGGCGGCCATTCACCGGGCAATGAAGCCCGAGGGCATCTTTTTCCTCGGCCTGAAGCTGGGCACGGGCGAACACCGCGACGATCTGGATCGCTACTACACCTATTTCTCACAGACCGAGATCGAGGCTGCGCTGGAACAAACCGGGTTCACCATCGACCGGATCACCACCGGTATGGGAACGGGTCTGGCCGGGTCTTATGACGGGTTCATTCTGGTGCTGGCCCATGCCTGAACTGTTTGCCTATACCGACGGAGCCTGTTCCGGCAATCCCGGACCCGGCGGCTGGGGCGTGTTGCTGCGCGCAATGGATGGCGACAAAGTCCTGAAAGAGCGCGAGTTGAAGGGCGGAGAGGCCGAGACCACCAACAACCGCATGGAACTGCTAGCCGCGATCAATGCGCTAGAGGCGCTGGATCGCGCCTCGACAATCACCGTCATAACCGACAGTGCCTATGTAAAGAATGGTGTGACGGGGTGGATTTTCGGATGGAAGCGGAACGGCTGGAAGACCTCGAACAAAAAACCGGTCAAGAATGTCGATCTGTGGCAGCGGTTGGATGAGGCCCAGACCCGGCATGATGTGACCTGGGAATGGGTCAAGGGTCACGCGGGCCATCCCGAAAATGAAAAAGCCGATGAGCTAGCCCGCGCCGGCATGGCACCATTCAAGCCCCAAAAGGCCAAATCGTGAACGGTCTGGCCCTGCTGGACTATGCCTCGGTTCTTGTCTTTGCCCTGACCGGTGCCTTGGTGGCCAGCCGAGCGCAGCTGGATTTGGTGGGCTTTGCCTTCATCGCCTGCCTGACGGCAGTAGGCGGTGGCACTGTGCGCGACGTTCTTTTGAACCGGCATCCGGTATTCTGGATTGGGCAACCCGACTATATCCTGATCGCCGTAGCCGCAGCGGTGCTGGTGTTTTTCACCGCACACCTCGTTGAAAGCCGTTATAACTGGCTGATCTGGCTGGACAGTTTTGCCCTGTCTATTGCGGTCGCGGCTGGAACAGGTGCGGCGCTGTCGTTGGGGCAGTCCGGCACCATTGTGGTTCTGATGGGTGTCTGCACCGGATGCTTGGGCGGGCTGATGCGCGATGTGGTTTGCAACGAGGTACCGCTGGTTTTGAAACAGGGCGAGCTTTACGTCTCGTGCGCTTTCGCGGGTGCTGTGACCGCCGTGATCGCACACCGTCTTGGGGTCGACGAGCTTGTGACGCTGGCGACCTGCGCGCTGATCTGCTGGGCCTTGCGGGCGGGGTCATTGCTGTTCGGCTGGAAACTGCCCGCTTACAAAAGCCGCCCGCCCCGCCATTAGCGCGACAACAACCGCGCGCCAATTTCCTTGACGAATTTCGCCGCCACCATTGCGGTCATTCCGTGGGGATCGCGATGGGGGTTCAACTCGACGATATCCGCACCGACAAGCTGACCTTCGAACCGGTGGATCAGATTGATCACCTCACGCGTACTCAACCCGCCGGGTTCATGATGCGACACACCGGGCGCAAAAGCCGGGTCCAGCGCGTCCAGATCCAGCGACAAATAGACCGGCCCGTCAAAGCATATTTCCAGATCAGGGCGCCAGTTGCGCATGTCGACAACCTCGACCCCGAACTTGTCGGCCTGTTCCTGCTGGTGTTTGTTCATGGTGCGGATGCCCACCTGCACAAGACGATTGATCTGACAGGTTTCCATCACCCGCGCGAACGGGCAACCGTGGCCCAAAGGGCCGATCTGCTGGCTGTCATACAAGTCAGGATGCGAGTCGATATGCAGGATGTTCAGCCCCTCATGCCGCTCAGAATGCGCCTTGATCAGCGGATAAGCGACCGAGTGGTCCCCGCCCAGTGACAACAGCCGCGCACCGGTTGCGATGCGGGCGGCAGCGCCCTTTTCGATCCGGTCGATGGGTTCCTGCCCGATCATCTCGAACACCTCCAGGTCGCCGGTATCCTTGAAGCGGTCCGTCGCGCCCAGATCGGTTCCATCCTCGGCTGTCAGGTTGGCGGCCCCGGAATGCAGCGCTTCGCGGATACGACCCGGTGCAAAGGCCGGTCCTTGCAAAAAAGACGAGTGCAAATCCAGCGGCACTCCCATCAGAGCGACGTCACCGGAATTCAGGTTATGTGGCATGAGGCACCTTTCAGGTTGGATATTCCGGCGATCTGGCTGGCATCCTGTCCAAACGTCAAGAGGTTAGCGGCGTAGATAGGTCTGCCAGATCCAGATCACCAACAATGCGCCCAGTACCGCGCCCACAAAGCCCGACAGCCAACCTGCCACTGTAATAAAAAAGCGCAATAGGAAACCACCCACCAGCGCACCCATGATTCCGATCAGCATGGTCGTTGGTATGTTTGCCTCAATCCGCATCAACCGGGTGGCCAGAAATCCGGCAGCGGCACCGATGACGATCAGGGCAATGACGGGCACGTTACTTCCTCCAATGCGTTGGCACGATAATCAGCGCACCAATGGACGACAGAACTGCGTTCAGACCGGGCGAGCCAAAACTGATACCGAACATGATGCGGACAAAATAGAACAGAAACGCCCCGCCCACGCAAATGATGATCGAGGGCAGGTATCCGTTATGGGTAAACCCGGTCTTCTCGGCCAGATAGCCCACAATACCGGCAATCACGACGGTGCCCATCAAGACCATGAACATCTGTCTTACTCCGCGTTCAGGCGGGTTCCGGCCACGACCGACCAGCCCCGCAAAAAGGTTTCCGTATCCTGTGCCCCTTTCCCTGCCCGCTGCAAGCGCAACAGGTCAATCGCCCCATCACCGCAGGCCACGCGCAGCGCGTCGTTCAGAACCTCTCCGGGCGCGCCCTGTCCCTCGGCCAATTTCGAGGCCAGCAGCTTGACCCGATCCCCTCCGATCAGAGTCCACGCACCGGGAAAGGGTGACAGGCCGCGTATCTGGCGATCCACCTCGACCGCCGGGCGGGTCCAGTCGACCCGCGCCTCAGCCTTGTCGATCTTCGAAGCATAAGTCACGCCATCCTCGGACTGAGGCTCGGGCGTCAGTTCGGGCAGACGGGCCAGAGCCTTTACGATCAGATCAGCCCCCATCGGTGCTAGACGATCATGCAGTTGCGCCGTGGTTTCCTGCGGCCCGATATCAGTGGCCTGCCGCAACAGGACGGGGCCGGTGTCCAAACCGGCCTCCATCTGCATGATACAGATGCCGGTTTCCGCATCGCCTGACATGATCGCCCGATGGATCGGAGCCGCCCCGCGCCAGCGTGGCAGTAGGCTGGCGTGAATGTTCAGGCAGCCTTGCGCCGGGGCGTCCAAAATGGGTTGAGGCAACAACAGCCCGTAGGCCACCACTACGGCCACATCAGAGTTCAGTGCGGCAAAGGCATCCTGTTCCTCCGGCGATTTTAGTGAAACCGGATGGCGGATAGTCAGGCCCAGCGCCTCGGCCCGGGCATGTACGGGCGTCGGGCGGTCTTTCTTGCCCCGCCCGGCCGGGCGCGGAGGTTGGCAATAGACTGCGGCGATCTCATGCCCGGCCTCAACCAGCGCATCCAGAACAGGGACCGAAAAATCGGGCGTGCCCATGAAAATGACGCGCATTTCTACCCCTGTTTCTTGGCTTTGCGCAGCAGCATGTCTCGTTTGACCTTGCTGAGACGATCAAAATACATCCGACCGTTCAGATGATCGATTTGATGCTGCACGCTGGTGGCCTCGATCCCGACAAAGTCGCGGCGGTCGATCATACCCTGTTCGTTCAGAAACCGGACCGTCACCGCACGCGGGCGTTTCACCTTGGCCGAGACACCGGGCAGATTCGGACTGGCCTCTTCGTGTTCTCGCAATTCGATAGAGCTGTGCAGAATTTCGGGATTTGCCAGACGTACTGCACGGCCCCGCTCGGTCGATCCGTCAACGACCGCCAAGCGCAGCATCACACCGATCTGCGGGGCGGCGAGGCCAACGCCAGGCATGGCCTCCATCGTGTCGATCATGTCATCCCAGATAGCACGAATTTCGTCGGTTACTTCAGACACATCCTCGGCCTTGGTCCGCAGACGTTTGTCCGGCCAGGGCAGGCAGGTGTGGACGGTCACGCGCGGGCCTGTTCGCGTTTGAGTTTCTGCATCTTACGAGTGATCATCTGACGTTTCAGCGGCTTGAGATAATCAATGAACAGCTTACCGTTCAGATGATCGATCTCGTGCTGCACACAGGTTGCCCAGAGCCCATCGAACGTCTCTTTCTGCAAGTTCCCGTCGCGATCCATCCACGTCACCTCCACCACTTTCGGGCGCGTCACCTCGGCGAACTGCTCAGGGATCGACAGGCACCCTTCTTCATAGACGTTAGTCTCGTCTGACGAAGCGATGACCTCAGGGTTGAACATGATCAGAGGGCGTGGCGTCTCGCCTTCTTCCTTGATGCAGTCCATCACGATCAGCCTGTCCAGCACGCCGATCTGCGGTGCGGCCAGCCCGATGCCGGGCGCATCATACATCGTCTCAAGCATGTCGTCGGCCAGTTTGCGTAGTTCGTCCGACAGGTCGGTCACCGGGGCGCAGACCTTTTTCAGACGGGGGTCGGGATGGATCAAAATATTACGCTTCATGGGGTTGATTTAGGCCATCCCGCCCCCCGCCGCAACGCCCCCCTTGCACCTGCGGGAATTGTAGCTAGCTTTCCTGCGGACAGATGGAGCAGACATGACTTTCAACGACCTGATCGACCGCCGGGGCACCAACAGCTCAAAATGGGACAAGATGGAAAAGCTGTACGGTGTCTCGCCACAAGATGGGCTGGCCATGTGGACCGCCGATTCAGATTATGCCACCGCGCCTTGCGTAATCGAGGCTGTCCGGGATGCCGCCGATCACGGGGCCTTTGGCTATACCTGGGAACACCCGCAATATCTGGCCGCTGTACAGTGGTGGATGCAGAACCGTCACGATTGGGCGATTGACACCGATTGGGTGCTGACCTCGCAAGGGTTGGGCAATGCAATTGCCCTGTGCCTGGATGTCTGGACCCAGCCGGAGGATGGTGTTGTCATCTTTACCCCGGTCTATCACGAGTTTGCTCATAAGATTACCACCGCTGGGCGGCGCGTGGTGGAATGCCCGCTGGCGCGGCAAGGCGACAGCTATGGCATTGATCTTGAGGATGCACAGTCACGGCTGGACGGGTCTGAAAAACTGTTGATGTGGTGCTCACCGCAAAACCCGTCGGGTCGGGTCTGGAGCCCCGAGGAGCTGCGGGCCGTCGCCGCCTTTGCCGAGCGCAACGGGTTGATCCTTGTGTCGGATGAAATTCACCAGGATCTGGTCTATTCCGGTCATACCTTCGTGCCGATGGACAAGGCCGCGCCCGAGGCACGCCCCTGGACCGTGACGCTGACTGCGGCGTCAAAGACGTTCAACATCGCAGGGCAGCGGACCGGCAACATGATCATCCCCGATGACAAGCTGCGCGCCACTATGCGGCATCGGCTGAAAACGTTGGACTATGCGCCCAGCGCCTTAGGCGTGGCCATGATCACTGCGGCCTATTCACCGGAAGGCGCGGCCTGGGCGGATACGCAGGTGGCGCATCTGGACGGCAACCGCAAACTATTTGACGCCGCCATCGCCGAAATACCGGGTCTGTGGTCAATGCCCCTGCAGGCCACCTATCTGGCCTGGGTCGATTTCTCGGGCACCGGGATGGATCACGACGAGTTTGTTCGACGTCTGCGCGAGGACGCCCGGATTGCCACCTCCTCCGGCCCCGGATTCGGCGCTGGCGGAGAGACTTTCGAACGGTTCAATCTGGCCACCCAGCGCAGCCGCGTCGAGGAAGCCTGCGCGCGCCTGAAACGCGCGTTTGGCGACCTTCAATAGCGTCGCGCAAGATTGAGCTATTGATCCTGCTTGTCGTACTGGCTGCTGCGGCGTGGATTAGCTGGCACAGATTAGACCTGCGCACGCCCGCGCCGCATTGGTGCCGCAAGCAACCAAACCGATTACATCCTGTTCGAAAAATCCGTCCCTAGTCTTTGTGCCCTAGCAAAGCAATCGGCGCGTCGGGTGCGCGGTAGAAATCCAGCGGGGCCTTGTCGGCCGCGGCCGTACTACGCTTAAAATCATACCGCATCTCACCGGCCTCTTCATCATCGGCGATGATCAGGCATTGATACAAATGGCGCGCACCGTCGTAGATATCGACCAATCCACGCAATTGCGGTGTCGTAGCGGCCTCAACCGTAAAGCCATCCTTCCACAATCTGAGTATTTTGAACGTATTGTCGTCAACTTCGACACGAAGGCGGCTGGTTTTCTTCAACCCCGCGATTCGCGCCGCGTCCAATTCTGCGCTTATTTCCTTTGAAACATAGGTACTCATAACAACTATTCCCCCGGCAATGGATTCCATTGTGACGGCTCAACTGTAAAAATCCAGTGAAGGCCGTCACATAGCGCCATGCGCTGACGATCTGTTGCTGGGAAATCATCGCATGCCCTGTGCGCAGACGCAGAGCCAGTGCGCGACCCTTCACGTGTCAAGGCTGTGTTCAACACCCTATGTTTGTCGAAACGCACAAGCGGAGGATACGCAATGGGCCTGTTGGTCGACGGCAAATGGCATGACACATGGTATGACACCGAATCTACTGGCGGCGCCTTCAAACGCAGCGCCGCGCAGTTTCGCAATTGGCTGACCGCAGATGGCAGCGCAGGGCCGTCCGGCAAGGACGGTTTCAAGGCGGAACCGGATCGCTATCACCTCTATGTCAGCCACGCCTGCCCCTGGGCACACCGCACACTGATCTTTCGCGAACTAAAAGGGCTGAGCGATCTGGTTTCCGTCTCGGTGGTGCATCCAGACATGCTGGACAAGGGATGGACCTTTGAAACTGACGACCACGGTGCAACCGGCGACACCCTTTATGGATTCGATTACGCCCATCAAATCTATACCAAGGCTGATCCAGCTTATTCGGGACGTGTCACTGTGCCGATCCTGTGGGACAAGCAACAACAGACCATCGTTTCGAACGAAAGTTCGGAAATCATCCGTATGTTCAATACGGCCTTTGACGGCATTACCGGCAACACCGATAACTACTGGCCCGAGGCGATGCGGGACGAGATCGAAGAGGTCAACGCCCGCATCTATTCCGACATCAACAATGGGGTCTACAAATCCGGTTTTGCCACCACGCAACAGGCCTATGACGCCGCCGTGCATCCCCTGTTCGACACACTGGACTGGCTTGAAGATCGCCTTGCCCGAAACCGGTACCTGATGGGCGATCAGGTGACTGAAGCAGATTGGCGGCTGTTCACCACCCTGATCCGGTTTGATCCGGTCTATCATCTGCATTTCAAATGCAACAAGCGGCGGCTGATCGACTATCCGAACCTGTGGGCCTACACACGCGAGCTATATCAATGGCCCGGTGTCGCACAGACGGTAAATATGAACCATATCGTGCGCCACTATCACTACAGCCACGAAACAATCAATCCGAGCCGGATCATCCCAGTGAACCCATCCTTGGATTATCTGCACCCCCACGGGCGCGGTCAGCGACCCGCCGCGTAATGCTCGACCATCGCCGCCAGATCCTCTGGCGGCGTTGCGCTTTGCACATAGGCGCAGGCATTCGGGCTGTGGGCAAAGATCGAACCGTCCGAGAAAAAGGTGGTGTTTGTGACAAAGATCACCCGCGCCTCGGGGCGGCGATAGCTGGCAAAATCGGCCACGGCCAGCGCGCTGCCGGTTTCAAGCACCAGATCCAGCACGATGATATCGAACTCCTGACCATACAGCGCCAGAATCGCTGCCTCCTGCCCGGCCACCAGCGTCACTTCAGTGCCGTGCCGTTCAAGATGCCTTTTCCAGACCCGACCAAGGTCGGGGTTACTCTCAACAATCAAAACATTCATTTGCGACAACCTCGGCCCAAAAAAGAGTGAATGGTGCCGACCCCCCGTGAATTGTGATCACGCTTATTCCTTAACAAAGCGTTAACGACGTTGCCGCAAGGCCCGGAACTTGCGGATTCGCTTGTGTAAACGGCAAAAATCCGCTTGAAACGGGCCGAAACAGGCGATTCCAGCGAGAAACCCCATGGCAAGCCCTACCGAGAATTTGAACCCACGCGCCGCACGCGACCATGGCGGAGGGCTGGACGGGGCCATCGCATCTTATGGCGGCACGCGCACCGATTGGGTGGACCTGTCCACCGGGATAAATCCTCACCCCTATCAGGTGTCTGGACTGATCCCTTCAGACTGGGCTGAGTTGCCGGATCATGGTGCCTTCGAGCGCCTGACTGAGGCCGCCCGCCAGTTCTGGGCAGTGCCCAATGGGGCCGCAATCCTGCCCGCGCCCGGCGCATCGGCGGTGATCTCCCGCATTCCGGCGCTGGCCGCCCGTGGTCGGGTTCAGATCACAACGCCCACTTACAACGAACATGCCGCCGCCTTCGCCGCGCAAGGCTGGACCGTTCAACCCAACGGCCCAGCCGACGCCCGTGTCATCGTGCATCCCAACAACCCCGATGGCCGGATTTGGTCCGAGGCGGATGCAGACGCCCCGCTGACCGTGATCGACGAGAGCTTTTGCGATATCAGCCCCGGTGTTTCACTGATCCATCTGGCCGCGCGCCCCGGTGTGATCGTGCTGAAAAGCTTTGGCAAGTTCTGGGGGCTTGCCGGGCTGCGGCTGGGGTTTGCCATCGGTCATCCTGACCTGATCGCCCGACTGAACGACCTGACGGGGCCTTGGTCCGTGTCCGGCCCTGCCCTGCGGATCGGAGAGCAGGCTTTGCGGGACGTTGACTGGGCCAGTTCCACCCGTCAGCACCTGACCGCCGAGTCTGACCGGCTGGATCGATTACTGATCAATAAAGGAGCCACCCTGGTCGGGGGCACCACGCTGTTTCGCCTCTACACCGTCGAAAACGCAGCCCAATGGCAGGACCGTCTGGCCCGCGCCCATATCTGGAGCCGCGTCTTCCCCTATTCCCAGACCTACTTGCGGGTTGGCCTGCCCCCAGCAGATGGATGGAGCAGGTTAGAGGCCGCACTGTGAGCATCACTTTCATGCTGGTCTGCGCCATGTGTCTGGACGCGGCATTGGGTGAGCCGAAATGGCTCTGGTCGCGCGTTCGCCACCCGGCAGTCGTGATGGGCAACATCATCGGGTGGTTGGACAAGCACCTGAACCACGGCGCGCAGCGGCGAATGAAAGGCGTCGCAGTAGTGATATTGCTGGTCGTTGGCGCATTGATCCTTGGGCGGTTACTGGCACTGCTAGGACCAGTCGCTGAGATCATACTCTGTGCCATCCTGCTGGCGCAGAAATCGCTGGTGTCGCATGTGCGCGATGTGGGCGAAGGGCTGCGCGTCTCCTTGGCCGAGGGCCGTGCCAAGGTGGCGATGATCGTGTCCCGCGACACTCGCGACATGACTGAAGCGCAGGTTGCCCGCTCTGCGATCGAAAGCGCGGCTGAGAACCTCAGCGACGGGGTCATCGCACCTGCTTTCTGGTTCCTGCTCGCCGGGTTGCCGGGGTTGCTGATTTACAAGGCTATCAACACCGCCGACAGTATGATCGGCTACCGCACCGAAAAGTACCGCGACTTTGGCTGGGCCGCCGCCCGACTGGACGACATGCTGAACCTGATCCCCGCGCGCCTGACCTGCCTGATGATCGTGGCACTGTCCGGCCAATGGGCACGCTGGCCTGACATGGTCGCGGATGCGCGCCGCCATATCTCTCCCAATGCAGGATGGCCCGAGGCCGCCATGGCGCGCGCCCTGAACGTGGCCCTTGCGGGCCCGCGCAGTTATGACGGTAAAGTCCGCGATCTAGCCTGGGTGAACGGCGATGCTCCGCGCGAAATCGGCGCGTCAGAGGTTTTCCGCGCATGTAACATGCTGTGGACCGTTTGGGGGCTTGCGCTTGGCCTTCTATCGGTGTGGGTTGGGGTCAGCTTTATTCTCTGACGGACCTGCCCATGCGCATTCTCTCTGGCCTTGTTGCCGCCGTTCTGCTCGCCTCGCCCGCCCTTGCCCAATGCGGTGGCGGATTCAATTCCTTCGTCAAAGGGCTGAAGGCTGAGGCCATACAGCAAGGGTTCGACAAATCCACCGTCAATGCGTTTTTCAACGGCGTGCAGCAGGACGGCGCCGTCCTGAAAGCCGACCGCGCGCAGGGTGTGTTTCAGAAACCGTTCATCGACTTCTCACGCCATTTGATCTCGCAAAACCGGATCGACCGGGGTCAGGCCATGTCACGCAAATATGATGCGGTGTTTGATCGGATTGATCAGGAATACGGCGTCTCACGCGGGGTTCTTTTGGCCTTTTGGGCGTTCGAGACCGACTATGGCGCGTTTCAGGGCGACTTCAACACCCGCAACGCGCTGGTGACACTGGCCCATGATTGCCGCCGCCCCGAATTGTTCCGACCACAGATCTTTGCGGCCATCGAGCTGTACCAACAGGGCAATTTCGACCCAAATCGCACCACCGGTGCCTGGGCTGGTGAGATTGGAATGGTGCAAATGCTGCCTCGCGACATTCTAGAAAACGGTGTCGACGGGGACGGAGATGGCACGGTCTCGTTGAAAACGTCCGCGCCGGACGCGCTGATGTCGGGCGCCAAGATGCTGTCGCACCTGGGCTGGCAGCCGGGGCAGCCGTGGCTGCAAGAGGTGACGGTGCCCGCGCAAATGGACTGGTCGCTGTCCGGCCCGGGCAAACCGCGCCCAGTGTCCGACTGGCAGGCCATGGGTGTCCAGGCCCGCAACGGATCTTTGGCTAACTTGCCCGCATCGCTGATATTGCCGCAGGGCCACAACGGCCCGGCCTTTTTGGCCTATCCGAATTTCGACGTCTATTTCGAATGGAATCAGAGCTTTGTCTACGTTCTAACCGCCGCCTATTTCGGCACACGGCTGGAAGGTGGTCAAATCTATAATGCCGGTAATGCTTCACAGGGGCTTTCAGGCGCACAAATGAAACAGCTGCAAAGCAAGCTACAGGCGCGCGGGTATGATGTAGGCAAAATCGACGGAATTCTGGGCGCGGGTACACGGGCTGCTGTTCAGGCTGAACAAGCGCGGCTCGGATTACCGGCGGATGCCTGGCCGACGGCCGAATTGCTTGGACGTTTGTGAAACGTTGTTGGATTACGCGCTTTTTGCCGCAAAAAGTGCTCGGCCAGGTTCGAACGCGTGTGAAATGATCTCTGATCCTTCCGTTTCGATTGCAGTGTTCGGCTGAATTTCGACCCAGCCGTCGCTGTCACCATCCAATGGTTCTGATGAGATGATAATACCATCTTTGCAGCGACGGTAATGCAGGCTCGGCGCGTACCGATCCGAAGCATAACGCGCTGCAAATATACGTTCTCCATCTGACCAGCAGGCCGCGAACCTAAGATAGGGTAACACACCGCATCGTCTTGACGCCGCCTCCACTCGCGCGACCGCTCGGGACATTGCTGCTACCGGGTCAGCGTCTAGCCCCTCGCCTTGCGCGATCAGAAAGATCGCTTCGCTTTCTGTTGCGCCAAATCTATACCCATACAGATGTGCTGGGATCATCGCGTCCAGTTCCTGCCGGATCAGATCATGCCCTCCGGCTTGGCCATTGTGCATAAAGCTCCATGCACCGACCCCAAAAGGATGACAGTTGTTCCGAGACGTGGCTGTCCCGGTCGAGGCCCGAACGTGGGCCAGGAAAAGGCGCGATCTGGTATGATGGGTCAATTGCTTAAGGTTTGCGTCCGACCAGGCTGGGTGTGTATCTTTATAAAAACATGGCGTCTCACGATCAGAATACCACGCAAGCCCAAATCCATCAGCATTTACGGGCGTCTTCCCGATCAGCGCGTTGCGGCTCTGAATGACAAGAGATTGCTCTTGATCCAGAACCAATTCATCAAGATACCGCTGCTCGCCGACCCAAGCCAGAAACCGACACATCTGTTCGCCTATTCAAAAATTTTCAGATGTGGCTGGTATATCAACTCATTGAGTAGTTTTTTTCCCAAATTTCCAACTTTTTTGGAATTTCTTCTATCACATGACAACCAGAGTTCACATTTGCCAATCAATTACTCCGGTCGCACCGGATAACGATCGCCCTTTTGATCAATCAGGATCAGTCGTTCGCCGCTGCGCACATACAAATCGCAGCGGTCGAACCCGTTTCTGTACTGGATGCAGACGCTGCCATCCTCGGCGATCGAATAGGTGCCAAAGGCGGATTCACCGCTGGCATAGGTGTAAGAGTAGGCTCCGCCGACTGAGAAACTGGATTGCCCATCATCATAAAAGGTCAGTGTGCGCCCGGCCAGCGCCTCCAGTTCTGTTGGCGTCAGGGGAATATCTCCGGGTTTGGTTGGCCATTCCGCCGCCCATACCGGGCGTGCGATCAGCAGGATAAGGATCAAAAGACGGGTCATACCAACACCCTACCCCGAATGGTGATGAAAAGGGCATAACGTTGCAGTGATGGGTCAAGCGACCATCTGCTCGGCCTTTTTCAGATCGACCGAGACAAGCTGGCTGACGCCCTGTTCCTGCATGGTCACGCCGAACAGACGATCCATCCGCGCCATCGTCACCGCGTGGTGAGTGATGATCAGGAAACGTGTATCGGTCTGGCGGCACATCTCATCCAGCAGGTCGCAGAACCGGGTGACGTTGGCATCGTCAAGCGGCGCGTCGACCTCGTCCAACACACAAATCGGGGCCGGATTGGCGAGGAAGACGCCGAAAATCAAGGCCGTCGCCGTCAGGGTCTGTTCGCCACCCGACAACAGGCTGAGCGTCGACAATTTCTTGCCCGGCGGCTGGCACATGATCTCAAGCCCGGCATCCAGCGGATCGTCGCTTTCGACCATAACCAAATTGGCCTCGCCACCGCCGAAGAGGTGCTTGAACAGCATGGCAAAGTTTGAGTTCACTTGTTCAAACGCGGTCAACAGACGTTCGCGGCCTTCGCGGTTGAGGCTGGCGATACCAGAGCGCAGGGCTTTGATTGCCTCTTCCAAATCCGCCTTTTCGCTGTTCAGTGTGTCAAACTCTTCCTGAACTTCTTTGGCATCTTCTTCAGCGCGCAGGTTCACTGCTCCCATCGCATCGCGCTGGCGCTTGTGACGGTTCACTTCGGCCTCAAGCGCGTCGGCGGCAGGCATCTGATCGGGGTTCACGTCTAACTGATTCAGCAACTGGTTCGGGGTCAGCTGCTGATCTTCAGCAATCCGTTCTGCCGTTGCAGTCACGCTTTCCTTGGCGGCATCACAACGTGCTTCTGCCGCCGCGCGGGATTCGCGTGCTTCCGAAGCCTGACGTTCCGCATCGCGTTCGGCCAGCACCACTTCGCGCTGCTGGGTTTCGGCTTCGGCCAACTTATCGGCGGCCTCGGCGCGACGGGCCTCGGCGGTTTCAATCAGCTCGTTCAGCTCCTCGCGGGCTTCAGCGATCTCGCTGGGCGCTGCCATCGCTTCGGACAGCTCTTCTTCCGAACTTTCCTTGCGTTCGGCCAGTTCTGATATCCGTTTTTCCGCCGTTTCCAGACGATGCTTCCAACCGCTGAGGTCTTTTGTGACCTCTTGCGAGCGTCGCGTGCGGGCCTCGCCCTCGCGGCGCAATTCATCATGGGACGAGCGATGGGTCAGCATAGTGATCCGCGCAGCCTCGACCGTCTGTTTGATATCTTCGACCTGCGCGCGGGCGGTGTCGAGATCGCCCAGACCGGTCAACGCCCCCTCGGCCTCGCGCAGCTGCGCGCGGGCGGACATGGCGTCCTCTTTGTGGCGATCCACGGCCAGCGACAGGGTCTCAAGCTTGCCTTGCGCCAGATTGCGGTCAGCTTCGGCGCGGCTGAGCGCGCGAGCGGTTTCGGCCATACGCTGATCGGCGGCGCGGCGGGCATCGCGGGCGCGGCGGTCTGCTTCGGTGACATCAGCCAGTTGCTGCGACAACGCCTCATGCGCGGCGCGGGCACCTTGGGCCTGTGCCTCGGTGCGGGTCAGCTCCTGTTTCAGCGCCTCCAGCTTATTGAGCTGCTCCAGCCGCAGGGCAGCGGCGCTTGGTGCATCCTCAGCCCAGGCGCGGAACCCGTCCCACCGCCACAAATCGCCGGACCGGGACACCAGACGCTGCCCCGGCTTCAGCGAAGCCTGCAAACGCGCGCCCTGATCCGCATCAACCAGACCAATCTGCGCGATCCGACGGCTCAGGCGATCCGGGCCAGACACATGCAGCGCCAGCGGTTCAACCCCATCCGGCAATGGCTGATCAGCATCATAACCCGCTACCTGCACCCAACCCGATGGACCGTCGCCTTCGACCAGTGGGGCACGCAGATCATCGGCCAGTGCAGCTCCGAGTGCCTTTTCGTAACCGGGTTCGACGCGTAGCAGGTCAAGTACCTGACCGCCTTCGGCTGTGTCGCGTTCCACCAGCTTTGCCAGCGCTGAGGTTTCGGCACGGATCGCGCCCAGTTCGCCCTCGGCCTCAGACCGTTGTGCGCGGGCCTCAGCCTCACGCGCTTGCGTATCATTGCGCAGCTCATCCGCTGCGGCCAGCGCTTCCTCGGCGGCCTCAGCCGCCTCGCGGGCTTCTTCCTCGCCCTCTTGCGCAGTCTCAAAAGCGTCGCTTGCGTTGGTCAAAGCTTCGCGCGCCTCATCCACGGCGCTGCGGGCCTTTTCCTCTTCGGCCTCGGATCGAGTCAACGTCTTGCGGCTGTCTTCAACCAGACGCTGCGCCGATTGGTGGCGGGCGACCAAGCGCGCCATATCCTCGGTTTCCTGCGACAGATGATCTTCGCGGTCCTGCAACACTGACGCCGCCTCACGCGCGATTTCGGCAGCCTCGGCCACCTTATCCTCGTGCCCTTCGGCGGCCTTGGCCAATTCGCGCGCTTCCCATTCCAGACGTTCGATCATCTGGCCGGCATCGCGATTCAGGCCGGTTTCGCGTTCTATATCGTTGCCCAATTGCTGAATACGGTTGGTCAGCGTCTCAATGGTCTGGCGGGCGCGAGATTCCTGATCCGACAGGGCATCACGTTGTACCTGCTGGCGTTGCAGGACGGCGGCGGCGATGGCTTCTTCTTCGCGCAGAGGTGGCAGGGTCTCTTCGATTTCGGCACGTTTGGTGGCGGCCGCGCGGGCTTCGGCCTCGGCCCGCGACGCCTCGGTGATCCGTTCGCGCAGCTTTTCTTCGGCCTGCTGGCGGGCCATGTCTGCCTCTTTCCAGCGACGATAGAGCAACATGCCTTCGGCCTGGCGCAGTTGCTCGCCAATCTCGCGATAGCGCGCGGCCTGACGGGCCTGGCGCGCCAGTTGCGCAAGCTGACCGCCCAGTTGTTCAAGCACATCGTCGACGCGGGTCAGATTGGATTCAGTGCCCTTCAACTTCAATTCGGCTTCGTGCCGACGTTGATAAAGACCCGAGATACCTGCGGCCTCTTCCAGAATGCGGCGGCGGGCGCGGGGTTTGGCGTTGATAAGTTCGGCAATGCGGTTCTGCCCAACAAGCGCAGGTGAATGCGCACCTGTCGAAGCATCGGCGAACAGCATCTGAACATCTCTCGCCCGCACGTCCTTACCATTGGTCTTATAGGCGCTGCCTACGTCGCGGGTGATGCGACGCACGATTTCAAGCTGATCCGCGTCGTTGAACCCTGACGGTGCCAGCCGTTCCGAGTTGTCCATGGTCAGGACAACTTCGGCAAAGTTACGGGCTGGGCGCGTCGCGGCGCCTGCAAAAATCACATCCTCCATCGCGCCGCCACGCATGGATTTGGGGCGGTTTTCCCCCATCACCCAACGCAGAGCTTCCAGAAGGTTGGACTTGCCACAGCCATTCGGGCCCACCACACCGGTCAACCCATCCGCAATGATCAGATCGGTCGGATCAACAAAGCTTTTGAAGCCGGTAAGTTTGAGTTTGCTAAAGCGCAAAGGCAATGAGTCCTGTGATTCCTATGTGAAGGAAGTCTGCGCAACGGATGGGGGCTGAGTCAACGAAGTTGCGCAGGATATGGGATATCACCCCGACTTATCCACAATATCTTGCCGAAATGCGCAGGAATACGCGTATCTCAGTACGGCGTACACTCGAACACCTGAAAGCCGTACTCCTTCCCGATATCCTCATAAACACCATAATCGACGCATTCGTAATTCGGTGTCGAGATGGCGGTCAGCAACAGACGTTCCCCCGCCTCGTGGTCACAGCCCAGCACACCAACGGTCACCGCGGCGTCGCCCAGTACATCCAGGATTGGACAGCCCGAAACCTGCGCCATGGCCAGCCCCGCCCGATCTTTGATCGGCCCCAGACGCGGGGCGTATTGGGTGTTGATCCGCACGGCCTCGGCCAGATCCCCGCGCACGCGTACGTCAAAGACACTGCCGTTCACGGCGATGCGGGTTGCAGGGATATCCCGGAAATAAGGGGTGCCGACCGAACAGGCGGCCAGCACCGATAGGAGGAACAGATACCGGATCATACCGCCAGCATTGCCGCAATATGGTTAACAGAACCTTTCCTGCATTTAGGTTCGCAGGACGTCGCCCAACCGGCGGATACCCTCGCGGATTGTTGCCTCATCCGAATTCGAAAAGCTCAGACGGATAGTATTGGCCCCGGATTCGTCCGGAAAGAACGCCTGGCCGGGAACAAAAGCCACCTTCACCGTCTCAAGCGCCTTGGCCAGCAGGTCAGCCCCGCTGAGGCCCTTGGGCAAGGTCACCCAAATGAACATGCCGCCCTCGGGCTTGGTCCAGTCCACCCCACCGGGCATATGTTCGCGCAATGCGCTGAGCATCGCATCGCGTCGTGCGCCGTAAACGCGGCGCAACATGGGGATGTGCGTATCAAAGCAGGCACGCGCCACTTCGTTGATAGCCATTTGGTTGATCGTCGCGGAATGCAAGTCAGCTGCCTGTTTCATCAACACCAGCTGCGAAATTACAGGCTTAGCCGCCACGACCCATCCCACCCGAAGGCCCGGAGACAGGGTTTTCGAGAAGCTGCCACAATAAATCGTCCTGCAGTTTTCGATCGACCCTTTGCGCGCCAATTCCAACGCCAGAACTGGCGGAATTGCTTCCCCATCATAGCGCAGGGCCTGATAGGCGCCGTCTTCGATCACAGCGCAGTTCAATTCGTCCGCCAGATCGAGCAGGGTTTCGCGGCCGCGCAGGTCTACAGTTTCTCCGGTCGGGTTGGCAAAGTCAGGCGACAGATACGCAAATTTAACAGCCCCCTCACCCGCTGCGGCAGCGTATTCAGCCGCCCTGCGGTTGCCGTTGATGCCAAGCCGGTCAAAGCGCGGTTCATAGGCATTGAACGCGGCCAGTGCCCCCAGATAGGTGGGCCATCCGACCAGTGCTGTATCACCCGGCGACAGGTACAACTTGCCCAAGTAGTCCAGTGCCTGCTGCGAACCCGACGTGATCAGGATGTTATCAAGCCCGCAGTCGATCCCGATCTGGCGCATGTGATCGACTAGCCATTCCCGCAGCGGGACATAGCCCTCGCTGACGGAATATTGCAGCGCCTGATCTTTTAGTTCAGTGCCCAGTGCGTTCTGGAACGCAGCGGCAAAACCCTCTGCCGGAAACAACGCCGGATCCGGAATTCCTCCCGCGAAGGAAATAATGCCCGGCTGGTCCAACAGCTTGAGCAATTCGCGTATCTCGGACGCTTTCATCCGCTTTGTTCGCGTGGCAAACAGGTCTTTGGTCGACATTGATCTCCTCCCCTACCTCGCAGGGCAGACTAAGCGTGATTTATTTAATGTCAATCATTCTGACCTAATATTCCGAACCAACATTCACCTGTTCTTGAACCGGTCAATATTACGTGGTCATATGATTTGACCAATTTCGGAAAAGCCGACATGCCCTTTCAAAAAGTCCAGACTGAAAAGCTGTCCATCGCAGTGGTGAAACAGATCGAATTGCTGATCCTGCGTGGCATCCTGCGCCCAGGCGAGCGGCTTCCGGCGGAACGCGAGTTGGCAGAGCGGCTGGGCGTATCGCGCCCCTCGTTGCGCGAAGCGATCTCGGAATTGCAGGATCAGGGGTTGCTGACCGCCAAGGCCGGGTCCGGTATCTATGTGGCCGAGGTTCTGGGCTCTGCCTTCTCCCCGGCGCTGGTTCGGCTGTTCAGCAGCCACGAAGAAGCGGTGTTCGACTATCTGTCTTTCCGCCGCGATCTAGAAGGGTTGGCGGCCGAGCGTGCCGCACGGCTGGGATCAGACAGCGATTTGAAAGTGGTTCAGGCGATTTTCGACAAGATGCAGGCTGCGCATGCGCGCAACGCCCCTCAGGACGAGGCACAATTGGATGCGCAATTCCACATGGCCATCATCGAGGCCAGCCACAACGTAGTTATGCTGCATATGATGCGGTCGATGTACGACCTGCTGCAACAGGGCGTGTTCTACAATCGTCAGATGATGTTTCAGCAGCGCACAACGCGTGGTGCCATTCTGGACCAGCACCGCGCGATCAACACGGCCCTGCAGGTACGCGACCCCGATGCAGCCCGCGATGCAGTCCAGCAGCATCTGAACTATGTCCAGAGCTGTATGGAAGATCACCAGAAAGCCCTGCGAAACGAAGCCATCGCACAGCAACGGCTGCAGCATGAGACCGGTCAAACCTGAAGAGGCGCGCGAGGTATCAGTGCACCGTCCAACTGTCGCGGCTCAAATCCGAACACAAAAAGTTCATATTTTATTACGCAATTTCTGGTGGTTATCTGCTGGATATTGACCTGCAGCTAAACCAATTAAACAGGCAAGTCGCGAACCTTAACCGTCGCTGAAACCCTGGTGTCTGACATGATCCTTTTCAAACCCGGGCAACGCCCAAAAACGAACCCCTGCTTGATCGTTGCCAGCAACGGTCGATCCGGTAGCACGCTCATGTTTGATGCTTTGTGGAAGGCGCAAAAGCAGCGGCGTGTGTGGCCCAAGCCCAAAGCGACCTTTGAAATGGAGCTGGCACAGGCCGAATTGCATCAGGGAAACCTTGTCAAAACACATGATTTTCCCGGCGTGCTGAGAGGTCGTGACAACGTCAAGGTCTTGTTCTGCCATGGCCCGACAAAAGACTCGGCGCTTTCGGTCTATTCCGTGCTTGGTCGCTATGGTCGCGACTGGATCCGTCAGCATTTCGCACATCTTCACGCCAAAGGAACTTTTGAGGATCTATTCAAATATGACGTTCTCAACCAAGCAGAGCAGATGAGGCAATGGGCCACGATCGAAAACGTACCTGTCCTGTGCCTGAACTATGATGCCATCTGGCGCAGACAGAGCGAAGTTGCCGATTTTCTGGAGTTGAACTTTTCCCTGCCCGAAAGAATAGAACGCGCAAAGAAATCCATACCCGATGAGATTCTAGATCAAGCGTCGGCGGTTTACGATCCCATCGACGCTGTACTGAGCGAACTACCGGAACTGTTTGTCGCCTCAGCCAAATATGCGGACATTCTGAACCGGCTGCCAAGTCAACGCTCAGCGGCTTGATCTTCGCATCGTAAGAAAGAAAAAACCCGGCTCTGAGGCCGGGTTTTTCAATTTCATCATGTGAAGATCTTAGTGCAGCTTTTCGCCCACATCGGCAATTGCAGCGTCGATCAGCTTGTTCGCCTGCGTCGCCGTCATCTGCTTGGCCAGAACCGCATTTGCCGCCGAAACAGCAACAGTAATCGCCTGATCACGCACCTCTTTAACTGCCGAAGCCTCGGCCGATGCGATCTGATCCTGTGCAGCGGCCAGACGGCGCGCAATGGACTTTTCCAGATCGGCCTTGGCCTGTTCGGCCGCCAGCGCGGCGTCGTCTTTTGCAGCCGCCACAATCGCGTCTGCCTGCGTTTGAACTTCGCGTTGCTTGCGCTCGTACGAGGCCAACAGGGTGCGGGCTTCTTCGTGTAGGGCACGGGCTTCATCCAACTCGGACTTGATGCCCTCGGCGCGGTTGTCCAGCGCGCCACCGATCATACCCGGCACCTTGAAATAGAACAGGACCGCGATGAAGACAATAAAGCCCAACAGGACCACAAAGTCGGTGTTGCCAAGCGAGAAGAACGGGCCGCTTGCGGCCAGCGCGGGGCTGGCAGCGCCAAAGGTCAGGATAAGGGCAAGAGTGTTCCGCATGTCGCTTATCCTTTCATCTGCGCGTCAACAGCACCGTCAATGGCTTTGGCATCCGCCTCACCGCCCAGTGCAGTAACCAGTTCAGCCGCCGTGTCCTTGGCAACCACTTGAATGCTTTCCAGCGCACCGGCACGGATTTCGGCGATTGCCTTTTCCGATTCAGCCGCCTTTGCAGCGATTTCCGCGTCCGCCTTGGCAATCGCGTCATCCAGACCAGACTGGATTTCTGCGCGTGCTTCGGCAGCGATACGCTGCGCTTCGGCACGGGCATCGGCCAGCGCCTTGTTATAGGCCTCTTCGGCCTCGACCGCCTTGGCCTTCAGATCTTCGGCCGCAGCCAGGTCATTTGTAATGGTCCCCTGACGTTCAGCCAGGATTGCCGCGATGCGAGGCAAAGCCACGCGGGACAGGACCAGAAAGATGACGACCAGCGTAATGACCAGCCAGAAAATCTGGTTGGGGAACCAATCGAAGCAGAGCTGCGGCATACCGATGGCAGAGCCATAGGAGTCGACGCACGAGCCAGCTACCTCTTCTGTAAGGGGTTCAGTCGCCATGATATCCTCCGTCGGAACGTTGTCTTTACAACAGGTGGGCCGCTATGGCTTGGACCCACCTGCGCGTAAGGATCAGGTTCCGCAGATTATACGGCGAACATCAGCAGCAGCGAGACCAGGAATGCGAAGATCCCCAGGGCTTCTGCGAACGCGATACCGATGAACAGGGTTGCGGTCTGCGAAGCAGCCGCCGAAGGGTTGCGCAGGGCGCCGGACAGGAAGTTGCCTGCAACGTTGCCCACCCCGATTGCGGCTGCGCCGGAACCGATTGCTGCCAGGCCTGCGCCGATGTGTGCGAGATCGCCTTCCATGATGTATCTCCTTACGAATTGGAAGTTTCGATGTTGGGGTATCAGACCTTAGTGCGAAGGATGCAGCGCATCTTTCAGGTAAACACAGGTCAGAATGGTGAATACGTACGCCTGGATAAAGGACACAAGGACCTCGAGGCCATACATTGCGGTGATCGCCAGAACAGACACGGGTGAGATCACGGCGATCGCGGCAAAGCCTGCGAACACCTTGATAACCGCGTGGCCCGCCATGACGTTACCGGCAAGACGAATGGAGTGGCTGACAGGGCGTACGAAGTACGAAATCAGCTCGATGATCGCCAGAACCGGACGCAGGGCCAGCGGTGCGCTGGAAACCCAGAACAGGCCCAGAAACGCGGCACCGTTCTTGACGAAACCCAGAACGGTCACGGTCAGGAACACGGCCAGTGCCAACGGGATGGTCACGGCGAAATGCGATGTGGTAGTAAAGGACGTCGGGATCATGCCCAGGAAGTTTGCGCAGACGATGAACATGAACAGGGTCATGACATAGGGGAAGTACTTAACGCCTTCCTTGCCGCAGATGTCTTCCAGCATCTTGTAGATGAAACCATAGGCCAGTTCAGCCACCGACTGCATCCGGGTCGGAACAATCGCGCGTTTCGAAGTGCTGAGAACCAGCAGAGCAAAGATCGCGGCAATCGCCAGGAACATCCACAGGGTCACGTTGGTGGGCGTGTACCATGCAATTGCACCGTCACCGAAAAGCGGTTTGACGATGAACTGATCCATCGGGTGGAAAACCAGGCTGCTGCCTTCTGCTGCGGTGGTCTCAGTCGCCACGTTCAGTCCCTTTCGTCCTTCTCGGCAGCCGTCGCTGCCGTTTGTTTCTCTTGAACCTCTTTGGCGCTGCGGAGCATTACTTTCACTCCGGCGACAAGGCCCAGCAATGTGAACAGCACCAGAAAGATCGGGATCGTCCCGAGCAGGCTGTCCAGCCCGTATCCGATGCCAAATCCGATCCCCAGACCGGATACCATTTCGATGACCATCCTCCAGGCAAGCTCGCCCCCGGACACGTCAGCATCTGCACGAGGCTTTGGCTGCTTCGCCTTTTTCGCCGCCTCGATCTTCGCCTCCAGCTGCGCCATACGCTGCTTTTGGTCATCATCGGTCACGGGCGTTTCCCTCGCACAGTCTTGGGTAGGGTGCTAAGGGGCAAGGCGCACAGAGTCAACGGCGTTGAGCAACCGAATTGACGCAGTTTAAATGATTGATTTTAAGTGTTTTTCACCCAACCTCAGCCAAGGGAAAACCTGCGCAAGCGCAGCGACTTCAACCAAAACCCCTGAATCCGCATATTCAACCAAATGGTTGACCAAACTCGAAGGCTGTGGTTGAGCGAAGGCATGTCCAATGATCTCGACACCGTATTCGCAGCTCTCGCCGACCCCACGCGCCGCGCCATTCTGGCGATGCTGCTTGAGGATGATATGGCCGTGACCGATGTGGCAGAACCGTTCGAGATGTCATTGGCCGCAATCTCGAAACATCTGGTGATCCTGACCAAGGCTGGATTGATCAGCCAGGAAAAACGCGGACGGGTAAAGTGGTGCAAGCTGGAACCTGACGCTTTGCGCACGGCGTCGGTCTGGATGCAAGGCTTTGGACAGTTCGAGCCCGTCAATCTGGACGCGTTCGAACGGTTTCTGGAAATTGAACTGCCTGCGGCTGACGATCCCTAGATTTAGCGCACGACGAAAACCGAAACCTTGGCGTGATTGGCCAGGTATCCTGCATGGCTTGAAAAGATATAGTCCGTGATCCGCGGGGCGTGAGTTCCCACAACAATCAGGTCAGCACCAATTTCCTCGGCGGCGCGCATAAGGTCACCGTCAACCTCAGCTGCAACATCGACCGAGTGAATATTGCGGTATGCGACTTCTGTCCCGCCGCTCTTGGCCAGTTCATCGGCGAAACCCTGCAATTCTTCGTTGACTGCTGCGTCCGTCTGAACCGGGTCACCGGGTTGAGTTCCGGTCACACTGACTACGGTTATCTTCGCATCCTGCCACTTGGCAATTTCAGCAGCGACATCGGCGGCTTTGCGAACCTCGGGGGGAAGATGCAAGTCAACCGGGAACATAATGTGAGTATACATGACGAATCCTCCTTGGTCCCAAGCATAAGGTTATTCGCATGTATCGACATTGATCTGCCTCAACGGGCGTCTGAACCCTGACGGCCACTAACCTTCTTGGCTGTATTGCACACCCGTGATGACACCGAACGGATCAGACATGCACAACCATGGTGCCTGCGCCCCAGCGACCGACAAGGTCGTCACCGATCCTGTCGGCTCGGACCGGGTGGAAATGGCGCTCACGTCCTTGGGGCCAACCCCCGTTTCGGCGGAAACAAGCGCTTCACAACTGCCCTGCAAATCCGTTTCTGAAACCGCATTGCCCGAGGACGTTTGCGTACAGGCCGACAGCCCCACCACCGTGATCAGATAAAGTGCTGGTCTCATTGGTTATTGCCCCTGTTTTGCCGGCAACCAACGCTCGCACAATCTGACGGGAATACAAGCGTCATTCGGGCACGGGCTTGGATGATGCGCGCGGCTGATCCTCGGCCTTTAACAAGAGTACAAGCGCCACGACGGTGAGAATTGCACCCACAAACACCAGTAAGCCTGGGGGCTTCTGACCCAATGCAACCTCCCACAGGATCACCCAGCTGGGCGTCAGATAGGTGTAAGCCATCACTTTGGCCGAAGGCAGCCGCAGGGTTGCGAATTGCACCAGAACAAAGCTGGCCGCTGTGGCAAAGATCGAGACATAGAGCAATCCGACCCAAACAATCAGCGGCAGGTTGGCCCAGTTGGTCGCGCGGATCTCGGCCCAACCATACAACGTCAGCAACACGCAGCCCGCGACCAGAGTACCAAAGGTGAACACCACCGCCGGCTCGCCTCGGTTCAGCTTGCGCACCATGGGCGTGTAGATCGCATGCGCCAAACAGCCCCAGAAATAGATGATCTCACCGCCACCGATCTCGAACGCCATAAAGGCCCGCCAGTCGGCCCGGAAAATGACCCAAAGCGCGCCCACTGCGCCAACTGACAGGGCAAAAGCCATTCTTGGCGTGGTGACCTGCCGCAGCAACACCCACCCTGCAACCGCTGACATCACCGGCGTCAGCGTGAACACTGCCGCTGCGCTGACCGGGGGCGCGGTCTTCAATCCATGGAACATCAGCACGAAATAGCTGGCGAACAATCCGCCCAAGACCAGATAACGCCAGGGTGCCTGCGCCGCGCTTCGGGACAAGCCGGTCGTCAGAAGCGCCGCAACGCCGATCACAACCGATGCGATCAGAAATCGAGCTGCCGTGATCGCTTCGGGCGCGATCTGGTTGGCGATCAGTGACCCCAGCGAAAAACTGCCCGCCACCAGAGCCGAAAAAACCAGCATGGCCAGATGGCCCTGGGCCTGAGGGCTCACGCCGACCAACCTTTGGATTGCTCTTTCAGATAGGTCAGGAAACTCTGAACCTTGGTGGTGCGGTGCAGGTCCACATGGGTCACAAGCCACAGATTCCCGAACCATTCGGGCAGCGGCTCTATGACCTCGATCAGACTGGGGTCGCGGCCCGCCTCCCAACGAGCCATGAAGCCGATCCCAGCCCCGGACATAACCGCCTCGCGGTTGCAGAAATTATTGGTACAGCGAAATATGATGTTTTCGGCCGGTACGGTCTTGCGCAACCAGCGCGAAAACGGAGCGCGGCTGTTTTCATCGTCGGCACCAACGAAGAAATGGTTTCTAAGGTCCTCGACACTCTTGGGCTGACCGTGACGCTCCACATATGCTGTACTGGCATAAAGCCCGACTTCCTGATCGATAAACGGCTGCACCACATTGTCCGGTTGATCAGGGGCCGAACCCGCCCGGATCGCCACATGCGCTTCGCCATATTCCAGACGAAACAGGCGATCCCCAGTCAGATAGCGCACGATCAAGCCCGGGTGCAGGCGTTGGAATTCACTAAGTACCGGAACCACCAAAGGCGCCAGTGAGGACAGAGACGTTACAACCAACTCCCCCGAGACATCGTCCCCCCGCCCCTTCATTCGCCCGACCAGTTGGTTGAACTGATCCTCGGTCGCTTGTGCCACACGCAACAGATCATCCCCGGCTTCGGTCGGCGTGTAACCACGCGCATGACGCTGGAACAGTTTGACACCCAGCCGTGCCTCGATCGCGTCGATATGGCGGATCACGGTGGCATGATGCACGCCCAAAACCTCGGCCGCGCCGCTGACGGTCCCCATACGGGCAACCTGATAAGCGGTTCTTACTTCGTCCCAATTGTCCACGGCATTACCTCAGATGTGCAAATTCCAACAGTCAGTGTTGATATATCCGAGTTTTGTTCATTCTCGCAATATCCATATTGGCCGCAGACGAAAATCCTATCAGAAGGACCAAGTGAAATGACCAAGACCATCCTGCATATCGACGCCTCGGCCCGCCGTGAAGGTTCAGCTACCCGCGATCTGTCCAACCGTATCGTCAACCATCTGGGTGCTGCACGCATTATCCGCCGCGATCTGGCCTCCCCCCTGCCCCTGCTGACCGAGGACTGGATCAGCGCCAACTTCACCCCCGGCGATCAGCGCAACGACGCGCAGCGCGAACATCTGGCGCTATCGGATTCACTGGTAGGCGAGCTGCAACAGGCCGACACCATCGTCATCGGTTTACCGATCTATAACTTTTCGGTACCTGCCGCATTCAAAGCCTGGATTGATCTGGTTGCCCGCGTCGGCCTGACATTCTCGTATACTGAGAACGGCCCAGTGGGACTGCTGACAGACAAACGCGTGGTTCTGGCCATCGCCTCGGGCGGCACTGCCGTTGGGTCCGAGATCGATTTTGCTACCAACTATGTGCGTCACGTTCTGGGCTTTATTGGCATCACCAATGTCGACGTGGTCGCCGCCGACAAAATGGCGCTGGACGCCGAGGCCACGCTGAACAACGCCCACAAGGCAGTAACTGAGCTGGCGGCCTGATCGCCTCTGGTCTTTATACGCCGAAACGTCCAGTCTGCCTCCCGAACGGGAATTGGCAGGCTGGGCGTTAGTTATGAAAAAGATCGGAATTCTGGGCGGAGTGGGCTGGGCCTCGACCGTGGATTATTACCGGGCGATTGCACAGGGCGCGGGCCGGTATTTTGCTGACCTCGGTCACGGCTCGCCACTACCCATCCCGCCCATGACCATTGAATCCGTCACACAGGCCAAAACCCGCGCCCTGCGCGGTGTGGCAGGGGATGAGGCCAGCTGGGCCGAATTCGACGCCGTCTTCCGCGAGGCCCTTTTGACGTTGGAACGCGCAGGCTGCGATTTCGGCATCATCGCCTCGAACACGCCACACGCAAGGCTGCACGCGATCCGGCAAGGTGTGGCGATGCCAATTCTGAGCATTTTTGACGCAACCGCCGAAGCCACTGCCTCTGCCGGAGCATCAAGCGCTCTGGTTCTGGGGACGGCGGTGACCATGCAGGCGACTGACTATGCCGATCGGCTGGCCAAAGAGGGCATCACGGCCAACGACCGCCTGCCGGAACCCGAGATTGCCGAGATGCAGGCCATGATCGACAGCGAATTCTACGGCGGCGCGTCGGACACGGCCCGCACACGACTACTGACCTTTTGCAACAAACATGCCACCCCCGGCACCGCCGTCCTCCTGGCCTGCACCGAGTTACCCCTGGCCTTTCCTGATCATCTGGACGATCCCGTTTTCAAGTCCGACGGACACCTATTCATTAACCCGTCCGCAGCGCATGTCGAGGCGGCTTTGAAAGAAGCGCTGGAGGGTTGATCAGGGCAACCAGGTCACTTCACAGCCGATCCGGTCAAAGAACGCCATCAGATCGGCGCGCGTCATTACTATGGTACGGTCGTTCACCAGCGGGTGCATGTTGATCACGTCTGAATTCTGCGCCGCGCTATCCATAAAGAACCGCACTTCGTTCTGAACCCCATTGATCATCGCCAGTGGGCTGACCGCTCCGGGCCGGATACCGAGGTTCTGCATCAGACGATCCGCCGAACCGAAGGACAGATTCCCGACACCCAACTCCGCACCCAGGGCTTTAAGGTCAATCTCGCGGCTCTGTTCCAGCGTCACCAGATAGTTCCGCTTTTTCTTGTCACGCAGGTACAGGTTCTTGAGCCGCAGCGTATTTTCTCCGGGCACCAGAAACTGATCCTCAACCCCTTTCGCATCCTCGACCGTGCGCAGCGGGATATGGCTGTGCAACCGATAGGCCAGCCCCCAATCGCCCAACTGCGTCAGCAGCGCGTCAGAGCTGAGCGGCAATGTATCTTGAAAGGCAGATGATGCGTCCATGGGAACCTCCTATGTAACGCGCTCTTCGCGCAACATGGAACAAGATTCAAGACACGACAGACCCGCGACACAGTGCTAGCGTGCCGCCATGAAAGTCACGCGCAATACACCGAACCAACTGATCCTGTCCGATACCCCATGGTTCATAGGCATCACACTTGTCTTATTTATTCTAATCTTTGTCGGCCTCGGTCTCTTCTTGATGACCGAGGGGGGCGAGGCCATCCTGTTCGGCCTGATATTCGCCCTCGGCGGCGGAGGGTTAGGACTTGGGGCCTTCTGCGCTTTTGTACGGCGCGTTCAGGTCATTCTGGACCGGGACAAAGACAGCATCGTGATCCGCAGGCATTCGGTTTTTGGCTATGATGCCGTCGAACACATGCTGTCGAACCTGTCCCATGCCGAGATTGAAACAACGATTTCGCGCAGCAACAAGGGCTCATCTACGCTGTATCGCCCCGTACTCATACTGGACAAAGGCATGAGCGCGGGTCGGCACCCCATTGTTGAGGCCTATTCCAGTGGGCGCGGCGCGCATCGGCTGGTGGATGCCGTCAATGAATGGCTTCCGGCACGCAAGGTTGACTCTGTCAGCCAATCGGCCTAAATCGCCGCCAACATCCGGAAGCATCTGATCTTCCGGTCCCTTGAGTCGTTCAGGGATCGCCCCCCACCAGCGAGTTTCGCCCGTGGGGGCAATGTCATTTGGCATTACCCCCACGTCTAATTCAGTGGGAGGGGGCAATTGTGCATTTAACCGGTGTTTCTTATCTAAGAGGCGCCACGAGATAACCGGCTAAGGAGGCCGAAGGCATGTTTGAAAATCTATCCGAACGCCTTTCCGGCGTCTTTGACCGGCTGACCAAGCAGGGCGCCCTGTCCGAGGAAGACGTCAAGACCGCCCTGCGTGAGGTTCGGGTTGCGCTGCTTGAGGCTGACGTCTCGCTGCCGGTTGCCCGTGAATTCGTCAAGAAGGTTCAAAGCCAGGCCACCGGTCAGGCGGTCACCAAGTCGATCACCCCAGGTCAGCAGGTCGTCAAGATCGTGCATGACGCGCTGGTTGATGTACTGCGCGGCGAGGAAGACCCCGGTGCGCTGAAGATCGACAACCCGCCTGCCCCGATCCTAATGGTCGGTCTGCAGGGTTCGGGTAAGACGACCACCACCGGTAAACTCGCCAAACGCCTGAAAGAGAAAGAGGGCAAGAAGGTCCTTATGGCCTCGCTGGACGTCTATCGCCCGGCGGCGATGGATCAGCTGGCCGTTCTGGGCACACAGGTCGGCGTCGATACCCTGCCGATCGTCCCTGGCCAAAAACCGGTCGACATTGCCAAGCGCGCCAAGCAACAGGCGACGCTGGGTGGCTATGACGTCTATATGCTCGACACCGCGGGCCGTCTGCATATCGACGAAGTCCTGATGGACGAGGTCGAGCAGGTGCGCAATGCGGTTGACCCACGCGAAACCCTGCTGGTGGTTGACGGCCTGACCGGTCAGGTCGCCGTTGAGGTGGCCGAAGAGTTCGACGCCAAGGTCGGCATCTCGGGCGTGGTGCTGACCCGTATGGACGGCGACGGACGTGGCGGCGCGGCGCTGTCGATGCGCGCGGTCACCGGCAAACCGATCCGCTTTGTCGGCCTGGGCGAGAAGATGGACGCCCTCGAAACCTTTGAGCCGGACCGGATCGCTGGTCGTATTCTGGGCATGGGCGACATCGTTGCTCTGGTCGAAAAGGCCCAGGAAACGATGGAGATGGAACAGACCGAGCGCATGATGAAGCGCATGGTCAAAGGTCAGTTCAACATGAACGACCTGAAAATGCAGCTGGAGCAGATGATCCAGATGGGTGGCATGCAGGGCATGATGGGCATGATGCCGGGCATGAACAAGATGGCCAAGCAGATGGATCAGGCCGGTCTGGACGACAAAATCCTGCGCCAGCAGATCGCCCTGATACAGTCGATGACCAAGCGCGAACGTGCCAACCCGCAACTGCTGCAGGCCAGCCGCAAGAAACGCATTGCAGCCGGTTCCGGTATGGAGGTCAGCGACCTCAACAAACTGCTCAAGATGCACCGGCAGATGTCGGACATGATGAAAAAGATGGGCAAGATGGGTAAAGGCAAGATGCTGAAACAAGCGATGAAGGGCATGTTCGGCAAAGGTGGCCCGTCGCCCGAAGAAATGGCCGCAGGCATGGACCCCAAGGCGCTGGAACAGGCGGCCAAGGCAATGGGCGGCAAAATGCCCGGCATGCCCGGTATGGGTGGCGGCATGGGTCTGCCTCCGGGTCTCAGCGGGTTCGGAAAGAAAAAGTGACCCCAGCACGCTGCACCCAGCCCCCGTCCGGCAAGGCGGCGATGGCAGCAGCGCAGTATCGCGCGGCCCTGCCGGTCCTTAAGACCCGGCGGCTGGTTCTGCGCGCACCCACTTTGGACGACCTGCCAGTGTGGACGTCGATCTGTAAAGAGAGCTTTGGCGACACCAATCAGGACGCCTGGACCGAGTTCTCCTACTATACCTCCGGCTGGCTGTTGCACGGACATGGTCTGTTCACCGTCACACTGAAAGAGGATGCTCAGGTCATTGGCTTTGTCATTCTGGGTCTCGAATGGGACGATCAGGAGCCCGAGCTTGGTTACCTGTTCCGCGCGGATCACAGACTGCAGGGTTACGCCACCGAGGCGTGCTCAGCTGTTCGCGATTTCGGTTTTGACCTGTTGGGATCTGGGCAATTCGTAAGCTATGTATCGGCTTCAAATGCCCGTTCGAATGCGTTGGCACAGCGCTTGGGTGCTTCGCGGGACGCAGTTGCCGAACGTGCATTTGATGCAGACCAGCATGTCTGGCGCTATGGCGAGGTGCCGGCATGAAACTTGCTCTGGCCATACCGACTCTGGAAACCGAACGTCTGATCCTGCGCGCACCATCTGAAACTGATCTGGACGCGGACGCCGCATTCTTTGCCAGCGATGCTGCGAAGTATGTCGGCGGACCTCTGCGTCGGGATGAAGTGTGGCGGATCATTGCCATGCATTTTGGCCATTGGGCTCTGCGTGGTTATGGATATTGGAGCGTCGACGAAAAAGACACTGGCAACTATGTCGGGCGGATCGGCCTTTGGTTCCCCGAAGGTTGGCCCGAGCCCGAGGTCGGTTGGACCCTGATGAATCATGCGACCGGAAAGGGCTATGCGACCGAGGCCGCTCTGGCCGCGCGCGCCCATGCCTATGACATATTGGGCTGGGACACGGCGATTTCACTGATCGACCCGGAAAACCACGCCAGCAAGGCCGTGGCCAAACGGCTGGGCGCTAAGCTCGACTATCACTACGAACACCCGAAATTCGGCGCGACCGAAATCTGGCGCCACCCTGCCCCCGCCGATCTGGTGAATGGCGGCATGGAGGCCTACGCATGACCCACATCGCTTTGCCCGCAAAGAGGAACGGCCAATGACCAACCCCGTGACACAGGCTGCCGCGCTGTTGAAAGAGCATCGCGAAAGCATCGACCGGCTGGACGCGATCCTTGTCTATACGCTGGGCGAGCGGTTCAAGCACACGCAGGCTGTTGGCAAGCTCAAGGCCGCACACGACCTTCCCCCGTCCGATCCTTCGCGCGAGGCTGCGCAGATCGCACGATTAGAAGACCTGGCGAAAGAGGCCGATCTAGACCCCGACTTCGCCAAGGCTTTCCTGAATTTCATCATTCAGGAAGTCATCCGACACCACAAGAAACACCAGAATTAACCGGAAACGATCCCGGTAAACGCCATCCAAAGGAGATACCACCATGGCAATGAAAATTCGTCTCGCCCGCGGCGGCTCGAAAAAACGTCCTTTCTACCGCATCGTGGCTGCTGACAGCCGCATGCCTCGCGACGGTCGTTTCATCGAGAAACTGGGCACCTACAACCCGCTGCTGCCGAAAGACAGCGAAGAGCGCGTGAAAATGAACATGGAGCGTATCCAGTACTGGCTGGATCAGGGCGCACAGCCTACCGACCGTATCGCGCGCATGCTGGAAGCCGCTGGCACCCGTGACAAAGCCGAGCGTAACAACCCCAACAAGGGGACCCCGGGCAAGAAAGCTCAGGAACGCGCGGAAGAGAAAGCTGCAAAGGCTGCTGAAGCTGCCGAAGCAGCTGCTGCACCGGCTGAAGAAGCAGCAGCAGAAGAATAAGCAGGCGAGCGCGTGCAGGATCAGACTTTCACTGACGATTTCCGCACGCAGTTCGATCTGTTAATGCGGCTCCGGCGCGATGTGCGCCGGTTCCGCACCGATGCGATAGACGAGGCAGTGCTGACGCGCTGCCTCGACGCGTTTCGCTTGGCCCCTTCGGTTGGGCTTAGCGAACCCTGGCGTGTGATCCGCGTCGAAAGCGAAGCCGCGCGTGCCGCGGCGCTTGAAAATTTCCAAACCGCCAACGCGCAGGCGTTGGACGGTTACTCCGGCGAAAAAGCGCAACTTTACAGCCAGTTGAAACTGTCCGGCATGCAAGAAGCCCCGGTACAATTGGCCGTGTTCTGCGATGATGCCACCGATAAGGGGCAAGGTCTGGGTGCCGGAACGATGCCCGAGATGCGGCGCTATTCTGTTGTGTCCGCCGTTACCCTGTTCTGGCTGGCCTTGCGGGCCGAAGGGCTCGGACTGGGTTGGGTGTCGATCCTGGACCCTGACCGGCTGGCCCGTGACTTGAACGTGCCGGACGACTGGCGCCTGATCGGCTATTTCTGCGTCGGGCAGCCGGAAGAATTTTCCGACACCCCCGAATTGGAACGTGTTGGCTGGGAAAGCCGCCACGACACGCTGCCGATTGAGGTGCGCTAAGAATGTTCGGGCTTATTCGACTTCCCATCCTGCTGATGATCGCATTTATTGTGGGCGTGTTCTTTGAACGCTCGAACCAGCGCGAGGCCTGTGAGGCACGCGGCGATTGGCAGGACGGATTATGTGTGACGGTGGACAAGCCAAATGAGTGATCTGATCTGTGTCGGCAGCATTGCGGGCTCGTACGGGGTGCGCGGCGAAGTGCGCCTGAAAAGCTTTTGCGCGGTCCCCGAGGATATCGAGACCTATTCCCCACTGACGGACGAAAACGGCGGCGAGCGTTACCCCTTGGTTTTGACCCGCCCCATCAAGAACGGGTTCGCCGCCCGATTGGGCGGGATTGAAACCAAAGAACAAGCGGACGCGATCAATGGCCTGCGTCTGTATGCCCGTCGCGATCAGCTACCCTCGTTGCCCGACGACGAATTTTATCATACCGATCTGATCGGGCTTGAGGTTTATGATACAGGCGGCACTCTGCTGGGCCGGGTGAAATCGGTGCAGAACCACGGCGCAGCCGACTTGCTGGAACTGCATGGTCCGGGTCTGAAATCTACGGTCTTGCTGCCTTTTACGCGCGAGGCTGTTCCGACGGTTGATCTGGACAAGGGCCGCATTGTCGCTGATCCGCCCGAAGGGCTGATCTGATGCGGAGGGTTTTGTTGCATCTAGGGCTGCACAAAACCGGCACCACCGCGGCCCAGTCTTTCCTGTATGACAACCGCGAATTGATCTGGCCGCATTTCTCGCTGATCTTGCCCTATCGCACCCGAAACTCGGGCCTATCCCGCGCGGCCACCACACATTCCATATATGGCACCGTGGGTACGTTGTCCGAATTCGGAACCCGGATGCGCGCCTTTCTCGAAACACTGGATTTCGGCACCAGACGCGGATTGATCGTCAGCGAAGAAAACTTTGCCGGATTACGCCCTAGCCGCAACATCGAACAGGGCTATGCAGCCGCACCGGAACTTGCCGCTTGTCTGGTGGACGCGGTCCGGCACCGCTTTGACCAGCAAGAGGTCGAAATCACGATCTACCTGTCCTTGCGCCAGCGCGGCGGCTGGCTGCGCAGCCTCTGGGCGCATGATCTGGAACGCATGCGTCAGGTCCATGACTTCGAAGCCTTCCGGGCAAGTATGGATCATCTGCCATCTTTGCAAGACACGGCAGACCAAATCCGCGAACGGCTGCCTTCAGTCACGGTGAAGACAGGTTGGCTTGAGGAATTGCAACTGCAACGCTTTGGTCCCGGCACCCCGTTCGCCGAATTTCTGAACCTGTCGCGCGACAAGACCAAACGTCTGGTGCCGCCTTCCCGGGTGAACAATCGCCTACCCGAGGACGTTCTGGCGGAATTGCTGGATTTGAATCGCTCGCGTCTGGACGAAGCCGCCTTGATTGCGCAAAAGACGGCGATAATTGAACGCGCAAAAGGCGCTCTGACCGGCACGACATGACAGACAAACCCAGTAAATCCCACGGTCGCAAGGCGATCCGGCCAACCCTGAAACCGCGCGAGCTGTTGACTCCTACGCCTGATCTGCATGGGGTGTGGAAGGCCAAGATCATCACTCTGTTTCCTTCAGCCTTTCCTGGGGTGCTGGGCGAAAGCCTGACCGGAAAGGCATTACAGGAAGGTTTGTGGCAGCTGGAAACCGTTGATCTGCGCCCGTTCGGCATCGGCAAACATCGCAACGTCGACGACACACCTGCGGGTGGTGGTGCAGGCATGGTGCTGCGTGCCGACGTTCTTGGAGAGGCGATCGAACACACGATGGCGGGTGTTCAGGGCAATTGGCCGCTGATCTATCTCAGCCCGCGTGGACGCCGGATGGATCAACGTATGATGCAAAACCTCGCGCGCTGCGACGGCATGACCCTGCTGTGTGGTCGCTTCGAGGGCGTCGATGAGCGGGTGCTGGAACATTATGGCGTCCAAGAGGTCAGCTTGGGCGACTTCGTTATGACCGGTGGTGAGATCGCAGCGCAAGCACTCATCGACGCCACGGTGCGATTGATCCCCGGCGTATTGGGCAATCAAGCCTCGGCCGAGGAAGAAAGCTTTTCGTCTGGTTTGCTGGAGCATCCGCAATACACGCGCCCCGCTGAATGGAAGGGCCGCCCGATCCCCGACATTCTGATGTCCGGCCACCACGGGCGCATTGCCGATTGGCGGCACGAAATGTCAGAACAGATCACCCGCGAACGGCGACCCGATCTGTGGGAGATCTACCGAAAGGAGCGGGACTAGCCCCCCGCCTTCCAGCGCGCCCAGCTTTCGGGGTGGCCGTTGAACGTGTTGATATCCACCTTGCCCTGCACGCCAGGCACCAGCCCGGTGCCGGTATATTGCCAGAACCGCCAGGACGATCTCGGATAAACCTGATGGGGGTGTCCGGCAACGGATCGCAGCCAGAATTCGGTCCCGCGCAGACGTCCTATTTCTGTATCCCCATGAAAATCCACCGTTGTATAGACGATCGGACGGCGTCCATAGTGACGTTCCAAGATATCTAGAAACCGCTTAGCCTCGGCCCGGACGGTGGCACCATCGGGGCGCAACCTGCAGGTTCTGGAATGCGGCGTCCACTCCATATCCAGCACATGCGGCAGGTCAGCCCCTTTTGGCACGTTCTTGATGAACCATCGGGCCTGTTCATGCGCTGGGCGGCAGAAATAATAATAATGATACGCCCCCCACGGCACGCCCGCAGCTTGCGCGCCACGGCGATGGTCTTCGAACAAGGGGTCGGCGACATCTCCACCTTCGGTCGCTTTGATGAACACAAAACTGACGCCTGATGCCTTGGCCTGATGCCAGTCGATCGGCC
Organism: Ruegeria sp. BB1; assembly: GCF_056539465.1. NCBI lineage: Bacteria > Pseudomonadati > Pseudomonadota > Alphaproteobacteria > Rhodobacterales > Roseobacteraceae > Ruegeria > Ruegeria sp. BB1. Next base: position 230,614 of record NZ_JBQFVB010000004.1, on the reverse strand, counting down.
CCTGCCAGCGTGAGACATCCAGCCCATGCACCGGATAGTGGCCAGGATGCCGCCCATCCCAGTCATGCGGGTCGGCGTCGCCAAAGGCCGGGTAGATGACTGAAGGGGAAGTTGTACTTAGAAAAGCTTTGGCCTCGACCTTTTGAGGCGGAGGTGTGCTGCGACCACAGGACAGGGTCGCAAAGGCCATGACGGCCAGCATCAATGCAATGCGCATGATCGGTTCCTGTTTTTAAATTACTGCTCTTATAATTGCCCCCAGAATGCCTGATCCGCCTGATAACGCAACGGTGCAGTTTGCTTACGGCGAAAACCCACCACCCTTGCGTTGAAAATATGGTGTTTTTATCTTGATCCCTGATCGCAAACCCCGTAAAGCAGCGCAATCCGGTGCCGCGTAACGCGACTCCGGTGTTTTGGTTTGCATCATGGCGCATCGCTTAGCTTTCTTCAGCCACGGCGTGTCAGGGCAGGCCAGACCAAAGGAACATTCGATCTGACCTCTGGCGGGCTGTACGCAGGACCCGGTGAAGACCAAGAGCTCTCAGGCCGTGCTTAACTTCGTGGACCAACCACGAGCAGATAGGAGTAACTGCGATGGACTTGATCGCACAGCTTGAGGCGGAACAGATTGCCGCCCTGGGGAAAGACATCCCCGATTTCAAAGCCGGTGACACCATCCGTGTCGGCTTTAAAGTGACCGAAGGGTCGCGCACCCGTGTGCAGAACTACGAAGGCGTCTGCATCGCGCGCAAAGGTGGCGACGGCATCGCCGGATCGTTCACCGTCCGCAAAATCTCGTTTGGCGAAGGTGTGGAGCGTGTGTTCCCACTGCATTCGACCAACATCGACAGCATCACCGTTGTCCGCCGTGGCCGCGTCCGTCGCGCCAAACTGTACTATCTGCGCACCCGTCGCGGTAAATCCGCACGTATCGCAGAAGTCACAAACTACAAGCCCAAAGCTGGCGCCGAGGCGTAAGGAGCGGAAAGATGAAAAAAGACATCCATCCCGATTACCACTTCATCAACGTCAAAATGACCGATGGCACCGTGGTTCAGATGAAATCCACCTGGGGCAGCGAAGGCGACCAGCTGGCATTGGAAATCGACCCCTCCTCGCACCCCGCGTGGACCGGTGGCTCGTCGCGCCTGATGGACGCCGGCGGCCGCGTGTCGAAGTTCAAGAAGAAATACGAAGGTCTGGGCTTCTAATCCCACCCCGTTTCGAATGCGAAAGGCCGTCCCGAGGGGCGGCCTTTTTCTTTTTGGGACAGGCATGTGAGACGATACAAAGGGCCTGCCAGAAAGGAAGCCCCTGAAGGCACCCTCGCCGATCTCACGCGTCACACGCAGTGATCGCCGCACAATGCTGAAAAGGTGTTACACTTAGCACCAAGAACCGCCCTGATACGACGGAGACCCTAAAATGCCCAAGTACAATGATATGTTCGAACTTTCGGTGCAGGATATGGATCTGATCGAAACAGCCTTGCGCGGCTTGGCTGCCTCCCGTTCGCTGGCAACACCAGATGAAACGGATGATGGGAAAGTGGATCGCGAAAACACCCTGCGCCGCGTCCATGATCTTCTTGGCAAGCTGCACGATCAGAAGGTTTTCTATCGACCCAAAGATGGGGTGTACCTTGGAGGTTAAACCCATTTGATCCAGACCGGTCGACGTCCTTTTCCGCTAATGCATTTACCTGGGTGCGCGCGTCAGCTCTGCCGCACTGTGCAACGGCGGCACCGGCCCGCGCAGTAGCAGCAAGGCCAGTACCATGCCGACAAGCGCGGCAACCGCGGCGACCAACATGGCGCTGTCAAAGGCATTGTCCTGCAATTCGCGCAAAGCTTTGGCTAAGACAGAGCTGGTCGACGGGTCCATCCCCGCGATCAATTGCTGGATCTGGCTGGGCGTGCCGTGGGTCAGCGCATGTGCCAGATCCTCGCGCTGGGTTGACCCAGCGGGCAGCGCAGCGATCACCTCGGACAGACCGCGACGAATTGTGATGGACTCGGCCAGTCCACCGACCACCGCTCCAAGGGTGGCTCCGAAATAGAGGCAGGCGTTGATCACGCCTGACCCCTGGCCAACATGTTCTTCGGGTAGAAGACGCAGGCCGAGGCGCGGCAGCAAGGAAAAACAGATGCCCATACCGACGCCGACAATCAAAAGCTTCCACCAAATCTCGGCATATTGGGTGGAATTGTTGGTTGTCATCAGCAACAGGAACCCGCAGGCCATCGCCCCCAGGCCAATTGTAACGGGCCACCGGAAACTGTAGGGCGCCAAAAAGCGGGGCGCGGTCACCGAGATGACGAACATGCTGAGGCTGAGCGGCATGATCGCTAACCCTGCCCCGATAGAGCTGTATCTGAAGGCGTCCGGCGACTGCACGAAGGTGTTGAAATATACAAAGAAGCAGAACAGCGTGAAACCGGTAACAAACATGCCCGCCGCTGCCATAAAGTAACGCGGATGGCGAAAGTATCGCAGTTCAACCAGCGGATCTGAGCTGCGGCGTGAGACAATCACCAGTACGACGGTCGCCATTGCCGCGATGGCCAACGGCACCAACGTAAGCGGCGTGGCCCATCCACCGCTTTCCCCATTGCTGAGCGCAAAGGAAAGTGGCCCGAGGAACAACAGGATGGCAACTGCACCCGGATAGTCAAATTTCGCCCCGGCAAGGCGGGTGTCGGGTATGTATTTCCGTCTGCTGACGAGCAGTCCGATGGCGAAAGCCACCGCCAGCAGCACCAGGTCGGCCGCAAAAACCGCTCGCCAACTGACATAGTGGCCAAAGGCCCCGCCGACGATAGGCCCGACACCGATGGCCAGACCAACGATCGCGCCCCAGGCCCCGGTGACACTGGCGCGTTGTTCTTCGGGCGTAGCGGCGGTCAACAAAGACAACGAAGTGCCGAACAGCGCTGCTGCCCCTGCCCCCTGCGCACCACGACCAATCAGCAGCATCACCCCATCCTGAGCAAACAGCGCCAAGGCCGACCCGATCGCAAAGACGATCATACCAAAGAAAAATACGCCCATCTTTCCGGTAATGTCGCCCAGACGGCTGACGATGGTGACAAGCGTCGCGCTGGCTACGGAATAAGTTGCCATCACCCATTGCAGCCCGGACGGGGTCAGGTCGAACTCGGCTTTCAGGTTGGGCAGGATGGTGGTCACGGCGGTGGTATTAAACCCCACGACCATCATACAGATCGCCGTCATCGCCAGCACCACGCGGGCACGAGCCTGCGGGGTGACTTGTTCCGAGGTCTTGTCAGTCATCAACGCCCCTTAGATTGTAGGTCTTTAATCCAATTTATCAGCAGTTTAGCAGTTTTTTTCGCTTCGCATAGGGTGCGCGTCAGATCCAGTAGGACAGCGCAACCGGTAGAACAACAATCGTGGTCAGTGTCGAAACCAAAATGAATCCGGCCACATCCGGGCCGTATTCCGGCAAGTGCTGATCAATGAACAGGTAGGTCGCAACCGAAGATGGCATCAGACAACACAGGATAAACGCGCCGCGTTCAGCCCCGGTAAAGCCAAACGCCCAAACCAGCGCGCTTGAGATCGCAACCGCCATAACCAGATGCAGCAGGGTCAGCACCACCGCCAGACCCAGACGTTTGATCCGCAAAGTCGCCAGTGTATGGCCCAGCGTCAGCAACATCAGCGGAATCGATAACCCGCCGAGAATGTCGAAGGACTTGGCGATAGGTTGCGGCAGGCTGTACCCAGTCGCCATTAAAATCAGCGAAAGGGTCACAGCGTAGATGATCGGCGAGGTGGCAATTTTACGGGGCGAGAATTCTCCGGCCGGAATCCACATGCCGATGGTGAAGATACTGATCAGCACGACGACAACGAACCCCATCGCATAGGCCATGCCTGCGTCCCCCAACGCCAGCAGCGTGATCGGCAAGCCGATATTACCCACGTTGCTGTGCATCAGCGGTGTCAGAAATGCGCGTACCGGCAGGCGCATTGCCTTGAGGGCGACGAACCCCAGCACTCCGAATCCGGCGATGGCCAGTGCAGCGGCGGCCATTACATCCAGAAAAGTACCAATAGCGATACTGGTAGCGGACAGATGCGAGATGATCAGCGTCGGATACCCCACCCGCGACACGATCCCCCCGATCACCTTATTGTCGAACGGCGCTTTGATCAGGGCCAGACAATATCCGATTCCGGCGCAGATCAAGACGGGTAGGACCACGTTCAGAACGTTCAGAAACAGATGATCCACCGGTCGCCCCTATCGCAATTCTTTGCGTCTGACACTGAAACAGGGCACCGCTTTTGACAAGCACACAGCTTAACCCTATTCCACGTCATAGTTTTCCAATTTAGAGCCTGAAATCACCGATTGAGGTTCTTCCCATCTCGGTTTCCACAACATATAGTGGTTCGCAACAACGTGTGCGAAGCACGGCGGGACATGGGAATACAGGCATGGCACATATCATCGTAGTCGGAAACGAGAAGGGCGGCGCAGGCAAATCGACCGTGTCGATGCATGTGGCCACCGCACTGGCACGGCTGGGTCACAAAGTCAGCACCCTGGACCTGGATCTGAGACAGCGCAGCCTGGGGCGGTATTTCGAAAATCGCGGCAAATTCATGAACGGATCCGAGGTCCCCTTGCCCAGCCCGCGCCACCATGACCTGCCCGAGATCGACGCCTCCAAGCTGAAACCCGGTGAGAATATCTATGACCACCGCCTGTCCGCCGCCGTTTCTGAACTGGAAAGCGACAGCGATTTTATCCTGATCGACTGCCCCGGCTCGCATACCCGCCTCAGTCAGGTTGCGCATTCGCTGGCCGACACGCTGATCACACCGCTGAACGACAGCTTCATCGACTTTGACCTGTTGGCACGGATCGATTCAAAGGGCGAGAAGATCCTTGGACCCTCGGTCTATTCCGAAATGGTCTGGAACGCGCGGCAATTGCGGGCGCAGGCCGGGCTCAAACCCATCGACTGGGTGGTCGTGCGCAACCGCGTCGGTACACAGCGTATGGTCAACAAGGAAAAGATGCAGCGCGCGATCGAAATGCTGTCCCAGCGCATCGGCTTCCGTGTCGCGTCGGGCTTTTCCGAACGGGTCATCTTTCGAGAGTTGTTCCCGCGTGGCCTGACACTGTTGGACCTCAAGGATATCGGGGTCAAACAGCTGAACATCTCGAACATCGCAGCCCGGCAGGAACTGCGCGACATGATGAAGGAATTGAACCTGCCTGGGGTCGAGATCGACTTTTAGAAGTTGTTCTGACAAGGCTGCATAACCAAGCAGCCATACTCCACCCTTGCTCTTGCGCTGCCCCTGACGCAAACTTGTTTGCGGAGGAGGCATGTCATGACATCCAAGACCGCTGGTTCCACGCCACCTGACAAACTGACGCCGCAGCAGCAGGCTATGCCCAAAGTCAACAAAGTAACCGCCGGTGATATCACTGCGTCGCTGAAGGCCGGGTTTTCCGACTTTTTGGCTCGCCCCTTAATGAGCGGTTTCTTCGGCCTCTTCTATGCGGTTTTCGGTATCGTGTTTGTTTGGGGTCTGGTCTGGCTCGGCAAGATTTGGATGATCATTCCCGCCATTGTAGGCTTTCCACTGGTCGCGCCGTTTGCCGCGGCCGGGCTTTATGAAATGTCCCGTCGGTTGCAAAAAGGGGAAAGCTTCGGCTGGTCTGAAATCCTCACCGTCATGGCCAATCAACGCAAGCGTGAACTGGGCTGGATGGCCTTCGTCACCCTGTTCATATTCTGGGTGTGGGTATATCAGGTTCGGCTTTGGCTGGCGATTATCCTGCAGAATGCATCCTTTTCGGATTTTGACGGGTTCTTGAACACAGTCTTCTTCACGCCGCAGGGCTGGACTTTTCTGGCTGTTGGCACCTGCGTAGGCGGCTTTCTGTCTGCTGTGCTGTTCTCGGTGACCGTCATCGCCATGCCCATGCTGCTGGACCGGGAAACCAATTTCGTTTCTGCCATGATAACGTCCATTCGCGTCGTCACGGAAAACCCGGTGGTCATGCTTAGTTGGGCGGCGATCATTTCGGTCACCATGCTGTTGTCGATGGTTCCGGCTTTTCTAGGCTTAATCTTCACTCTGCCGATCCTTGGCCACACCACCTGGCACCTGTATCAGCGGGCCGTTTCACCGGCAGAGAGCTAATCAATCCAGCCAGTTAAATGCCCCGGCTAGGCCTCGGCGGCATTGTAGACCGTAAACAACTCTTTCGGCTCGGACACACCGCGCAACATGTAACGCCCAACCGAGATCAGGTCCTGGCCGCAAGGCTGAGCGGCGCGGGCCACGTCATCCGAGATCAGAATTCTCTGCCCCAGCGACCGATGCATCCCAGCGATCCGTGCGGTCTGGTTTACTGCTGGCCCGATAACAGTGAAATCCAACCGGGTCTCGGACCCGATATTGCCATACAGAATCTCGCCCGCATGCAGGGCCAGAGTAAAGTTGGCCACTGGCAAACCGTTTGCCTTACGGCGGGCGTTCAGGGCCTCCATCCGCTGCTGCAACATCGGTACAGCCTTCAGCGCGGCGCGCGCGTCTTCGTCGATCTCGCCGACGTCGAACATCGCCATCAGCCCATCGCCCATGAATTTCAGAATATTGCCGTCATTGTCGTGAACGACACCAACGGCTACGGCCAGATAGTCATTCAGCATGTCGATGATTTCAGCACCCGGTAGCTCTTCGGAGAGGCTGGTGAATCCTTCCAGGTCAAAATTCCACATCACCGCATCGATCTGCTGCAGTGATCCCCGCCGGATTTCACCAGACAGCACCCGCCGTCCCGCATCGCGACCCAGATAGACCCGCATCAAATCCTTGGAAACACGCGCACTTGCAGCAGATTTCAGCGCCAACCCCAGATGGGGCAAGGCTGTGTGGATCAATTCCAGATCTTTGTCCTCGAACCCCTTGGGGGCGTTCGATGTCCAAGACAACAGCACCCCGTCCACCGCCTTTTTGGCGTCTTTCGGAGCGTTATGGGTGGGAACGTCAAAATTAACACCGGTGGCGTAATAGTCGGTCGCACCAATCTGACGCAGGTCGTTTAACAAGGGAAAACGGCTGGGCTCATTCTGATCGACCAGGCGTTCGCGGATCTCGTCTATCTCATTGTTCAAGATCGCAAACAAAGGGCTTTGCTGCCATTGTTCGCTGGGTTGCTCGGAATACTCAAAGGTCTCGGATTCTCCGCCCCTGCCCTCGTACCAGCTGAAGCCGGTCCCGCCGTAAACGGGATGCAAGGCCGACTGCGCGGCGTGAAAACGCATTAGCGGCACGCCAAGTTCCAAAAGTTTGTTGCAATAGCCATCCAGCAGCTCTTCTTTCGCTGCCCCTTCCAGGCCGCGTGTAACCAACCAGTCAATAAGATCATTGGATTTTGCCGTTTCGGCAGTCAGGGTTGTCATTTTAATATTTTTCCAGTGTCCGCTCTGGTTGTCATCTGGGGACCAGGGGCCGCGATTACCAGTGCTCAATCCATATGTGCCAGCCGCCGCAGCATATTGCGCAACAGCACGACTTCATCTGGGTTAAATTGGGCCGTCAGTTTTGCGTCATATTGCTCGGCAATACCGCTTAGCTCGCGATAGACGGATTGCCCCATGTGGGTCAAAATCAGGTTTTCGACCCTGCGGTCTGTTTCACTGCGATTGCGCACCAGGTACCGGCGGGACTCTAACCTGTGTACTGCGCGGCTGATCTTGGTTTTGTGCAATCGGGCGCGTTCGCCGATCTCTTTGGCTGTCATCTCTCCATAATTGCCCAGGTGAAACAGAACCCGCCATTCGGTGCGCAGCATACCGTAACGATCCTTGTAGATCTGCTGGAACTCTAACGAGATTTCCTCGGCCGCGCGGTTCAGCAGATAGGGCAGGAAATCTTGCAGATCAAAGCCATCATTTTCGCTAAATTGATCATCTGTCATGCTTGTTAGTTACAAAAACAACTATTATTCCTCAAGCAGCAAATGGAGGAACACAGGATGAACCATCCGACTGATCCGCATAAAATGACCCAGGCCAGCACGCCCGTGGGCACCCATGCAGGCTATATGCCTGGCTTTGGAAATGACTTTGAAACCGAGGCCTTGCCTGGCGCGTTACCACAGGGAATGAACAGCCCGCAGCGCTGTAATTATGGCCTTTATGGAGAACAACTCAGCGGCACGGCCTTTACCGCCAACCCGCCCGAGCGGACGTGGTGTTACCGCATCCGGCCTTCGGTCAAGCATTCGCATCGCTACGAAAAGGTAGACCTGCCCTATTGGAAATCCGCGCCTTGCGTTGATCCGGATGTGATCAGTCTGGGCCAGTATCGCTGGGATGCAGTGCCTCATTCCGATCAGGGGCTGACCTGGTTAACGGGCATGCGCACGATGACCACGGCGGGCGATGTGAACACGCAGGTGGGCATGGCCAGCCATATCTATCTGGTTACCGAGTCGATGGTGGATGCCTACTTCTTCTCAGCCGATTCCGAGCTGCTGGTGGTGCCGCAGGAAGGCCGCCTGCGCTTTGCGACCGAACTGGGGATTATTGATCTGGAACCTAAAGAGATTGCCATCATCCCGCGCGGACTGGTCTTTCGCGTCGAGGTACTGGAAGGCCCCGCACGTGGCTTTGTCTGCGAGAACTACGGTCAGAAATTCGAGATGCCCGGTCGTGGCCCGATCGGCGCCAATTGCATGGCCAATCCGCGAGACTTCAAAGCGCCGGTGGCGGCGTTTGAAGACCGCGAGGTGCCCTCGACCGTGACCGTCAAATGGTGCGGGCAGTTCCATACAACGAAGATCGGCCAAAGCCCGCTGGACGTGGTCGCGTGGCACGGCAACTATGCGCCCTACAAATACGATCTGCGCACCTATTGCCCGGTCGGCGCGATCCTGTTTGATCACCCCGACCCGTCGATCTTTACTGTGCTGACTGCGCCCTCGGGGCAGCCGGGCACGGCCAATATCGACTTTGTCCTGTTCCGCGAACGCTGGATGGTGGCCGAGGATACGTTCCGCCCGCCATGGTATCACAAGAACATCATGTCTGAGCTGATGGGCAACATCTACGGTCAGTATGACGCCAAACCGCAGGGCTTTGTTCCCGGTGGGATGAGCCTTCACAACATGATGCTGCCGCACGGGCCGGATCGCGAGGCGTTCGAAAAGGCCTCGAATGCCAACCTTGGCCCCGACAAGCTGGACAACACCATGTCCTTCATGTTCGAGACCCGCTTTCCACAGCATCTGACGCCTTTTGCCGCCAACGAGGCCCCCTTGCAGGACGATTACATTGACTGCTGGACCTCTCTTGAGAAAAAGTTCGACGGAACCCCTGGCAAAAAGTGAGGCTGAGATGAGCTTTGATATCTGGATCACCTATGTCGTCACCGTCTTGCTGCTGATGAGCACACCCGGCCCCAGCCAATTGCTGATGCTGTCCAATTCCGCAACCAATGGCCTGAAACGCGGCGTGTTCACGGCAGCCGGAGACCTGACGGCCAATCTGTTGCAAATGCTCGCTGCGGGGCTTGGTCTGGCCGCGATCATTGCGGCCTCGGGCACAGCGCTGGCGGTGATCAAATGGCTAGGCGTGGCCTATCTGGTGTTCCTTGGGGTGAAGATGATCGTAAAGGCGGACCGCACGACCACGCAGACCGCGCCGCGCGCCAGCAGCAAGGCGCTTTGGATGCAGGGCTTTATTACTTCAGCAGCCAATCCCAAGGCTGTGGTGTTCTTCGCGGCCTTGTTCCCGCTATTCATTGACGGCACGCTGCCGTTCTGGCCGCAGTTCGCACTCCTCTCTGCCACCTATCTGGCCATCGACGGGCTGTTTTTGACCGCCTATGGCGGCAGCGCCAGCTGGCTGGCTTTGCGGCTCAAAGGTTCGGCGCGGCTGTGGCTGGATCGGGCTGGGGGCGGGTTCATGATAGTGGCCGCGCTTTTGCTGGGGCTAAAATCCTTGCGCGACGCGCAATAGATCAGACAAACAAGGATCACAGATGCCTTTGATGAAATCCTGGGTGGCCTCGGCCAATGACGCGGCCCACCCTTTTCCACTGAACAACCTGCCCTTTGGCGTGTTTTCGACCGGGGGCGACGAGCCCCGCTGTGGTGTCGCCATCGGAGACTTGATCCTGGATGTCACCACGGCCGAAGCCGAGGGTTTGATCGACCTGTCCGATGAGCCACTGTTTGACCTGCCCTTTTGGAACCCGCTGATGGAGCAAGGCCCCGCCGTCTGGGCTGCCCTGCGCGATCGGTTGACAGATTTGCTGACCGAAGGGTCGGAAGAGCAAGACAAGGTCGAACCCCTGCTTATCGCGCAGGCAGAGGCTGAAATGCACATGCCGTTTGCCGTCAGCGAATACACCGATTTCTACGCGGGACGGCATCACGCCCAGAATGTCGGAACCATGTTCCGCGGCCCGGAAAACGCGCTGCCGCCGAACTGGCTACACATCCCGATCGGTTATAACGGCCGGGCGTCGTCAGTTGTTGTCTCGGGTACGGACATTCGCCGCCCCTGGGGTCAGCTGAAAGGGCCGAATGACGACACGCCCCGCTTTGCCCCCTCGGCACGGTTCGATATCGAGCTTGAGATGGGCGCCATCGTCGGCACCCCGTCGGAGGGTCCGATCTCGGTGCAGGAGGCGGATGACAACATCTTTGGCTACGTCCTGCTGAACGACTGGTCCGCGCGTGATATCCAGGCCTGGGAATACCAGCCTCTCGGCCCGTTTCAGGCCAAGGCCACGGCCACTTCGATCAGCCCGTGGATCATCACCAAAGCGGCGTTGGAGCCGTTCCGCTGCGACACTCCGGAACGTGAGGTCGAACTGCTGGATCACCTGAAAGATTGCGGCCCGATGCTGTATGATATCGATCTGGAAATCTCAATGGCGCCCAATGGCAAGGCCGCCACAACCATCGCGCGGACCAATTACAAGGAAATGTACTATTCAGCCGCGCAGCAACTGGCGCATCACACCACATCCGGCTGCCCGATGAACACCGGCGATCTGCTGGGGTCTGGCACCATTTCGGGTCCAACTAAGCCCGAACGCGGCTCACTGCTGGAGCTAAGCTGGGGAGGAAAGGAACCCCTGACACTGGACAGCGGTGAATCCCGCAGTTTCATCGAAGATGGCGACACGTTAGAGTTGAAGGGCGCTGCCAAAGGTGCCGGTTACACGATTGGCTTCGGCAATTGCACCGGAACCGTTCTCGCCGCGCTCGACACCCCATATGCACGATGAAACGTGCCCAAACGTGATTGGATCAAACGTGACCCTGAAAACTCTTGTTGCTTCTCTGATACTGGCCATCGGGTTCAGCCATTCGGCCTTGGCCGCCGATAATCAAGCCTTAGCCGAGGAATATGTGAAGTTGCCGGATGTGCAATTGATGATGGACAACATGTTCTCACCCGAAGGTATGGCAGCGCAGGTTGCGGCCACTCTTCCGCCGGGCGTTACTGTGACGGAGGATCAGTTGCAGCGTATTGGTGTTGTGATGTCTGGCGCGATGCAAAGCCTGCGTCCGAAATTGGAACAGCAGATGATCGACAGCAGCGCTGACTTGTTCTCGGCCGAAGAACTGTCTGCATTGATCGATTTCTACGGATCAGAGCATGGCAGCGCCATCATGGGCAAAATGCAGCCGTTCATGCAGCAAACCATGGGAGCCCTGTCCGCTGACATGCAGCGCGTGACGTTACAAGTCACACCTGAGTTGGCAAAGATCCTGCAGGAAACAAACTGATGACAAAGGCCTTCGCCTCGCAATCGGATCTTTCTGAGAAGGCGATCTCGTTCACCGAAATTGGCGAGGGCCTATATGCCTTTACAGCGCAGGGCGATCCAAATTCCGGCGTAATCATCGGCGACGACAGCGTGATGATTATCGAAGCACAAGCCACACCGCAGCTGGCACGCAAGGTGATCGACTGCGTGCGTTCGGTCACGGATAAGCCGATTACACATTTGGCGCTGACGCATTATCATGCGGTCCGTGTACTGGGCGCGAGTGCCTACGAGGCGCAGCAGATCATCATGTCGGACAAGGCCCGCGCTATGGTTGCCGAACGCGGGCAAGAGGATTGGGATAGCGAGTTTCAGCGCTTTCCCCGCCTGTTTGAAGGGCACGAAAGCATTCCCGGCCTGACATGGCCCACGACTTCATTTCGGGACAGGATGACTGTTTATCTGGGCAATCGCAGGGTCGACCTCATGCACCTGGGTCGCGCCCACACTGCCGGGGACATCGTGATTCATGTGCCAGACCAGAACGTAATGTTCACTGGCGACATCGTCGAATATCATTCCGCCTGCTACTGCGGTGACGGGCATTTCGGCGACTGGGGCGGTACGCTGGACGCAATCAAGGCGTTTGATCTGAATGCCATCGCCCCGGGGCGCGGAGATGCGCTGATCGGGGCAGACATGGTGAACGCAGCGATTGAAAGCACCCGCGACTTCGTCAACAGCACCTACCGACCGGTGGCACGGGTCGCCGCGTGTGGCGGCACCTTAAAACAGGCCTGGGAAGCTGTGCGCGCTGAATGCGACCCCAAATTCGCCGACTATGCGATCTATGAACACTGTTTGCCCTTCAACGTCGCGCGCGCCTATGACGAGGCACGCGGCATTGACACCCCACGCATCTGGACCGCCCAGCGCGACCTTGAGATGTGGTCGAATCTGCAAAGTTAAGGACATTCCGTCGCATTTGATCCAGATCGTTTTGCGTCGGAAAAATCAATGAAAGCATTGGGCAAGGTCTCGGGCGTGGCCGCGTCAGAGGACAGGAGATTTGCGTCTTGCGCGCATATGTATCGGGGGAGAACCCATGAACAAGATTTTCGAAGTCCCACTTTACGCATACGAACGCAGCCCGGATCAGGACGCTGCCATCGCCATCCGGCACAAGGTCATTGTGGTCGGTGCCGGGCCGGTCGGGCTGGTCACTGCGATAGATCTGGCCCAGCAAGGTGTCCCGGTCGTGGTGTTGGATGACAATGACAAGGTCAGCTTCGGCAGCCGGGCCATCTGCTTTTCGCAACGTACACTGGATATTGCTGACCGTCTGGGCGCGGGTAGCCCCATGGTGGACAAGGGCGTGCAGTGGAATGTCGGCAAGGTCTATTTCGACAATCGCCAAGTCTATGAGTTCAATCTGCAACCCGACACGGGTTTTGCAAACCCGGCCTTCATCAATCTTCAGCAATACTATTTCGAAAATGCTCTGGTCGACCGTGTGCGGCAATTGCAGGCTTCGGGCACGCCCATCGAAATCCGCGGGCGCAACAAGGTCGAGGCCATCGGCACCCATGACACCCACGTGGTGCTTGAGGTCGAAACCCCCGAGGGGCCCTATAACGTCGAAGCCGAGTGGCTGATTGCCTGCGACGGTGCCAGCTCGCCGACCCGTCGCAGGCTGGGGCTGGATTTCGATGGCCGCGTCTTCGAAGACAACTTCCTGATCGCCGACGTGGTGATGGAGGCCGATCTCCCAACCGAGCGCTGGTTCTGGTTCGATCCGCCGTTCAATCGCGGGCAGTCGGCTCTGTTGCACAAGCAGCCCGACAATGTCTGGCGCATTGACCTGCAATTGGGTTGGGACATCGACAAAGAGCGCGAAAAACGCCCCGAGAATGTCATCCCCCGCCTCAAAGCCATGCTGGGCGAGGATGTGGATTTCGATCTGGAATGGGTATCGGTGTATACGTTCCAATGCCGCCGGATGGAGCGGTTCCGCCATGGGCGCGTTCTGTTTGCCGGGGACAGCGCCCATCAGGTCAGCCCGTTTGGGGCACTTGGGGCAAACACAGGAATTCAGGACGCTGATAACCTGTGTTGGAAATTGAAACTGGTTCTGGACGGCAAAGCGCCCGAGCTTTTGCTGGACAGCTATAGCCGCGAGCGAGTGCAGGCAGCGGATGAGAATATCACGAAATCCAGCCGCTCGACCGACTTCATCACGCCGAAATCCCAGATGTCGCAACTGTTGCGGGACGCGGTTCTGGACCTCAGCGAACATTTCGAATTTGCCCGCCCTCTGGTCAATTCCGGACGGTTGAGCACGCCCTGCGCCTATCAGGGGTCTTCGCTCAGCTCAGCCGATGCACTGGACGGCCCGGATATCACGCGACCGGGCTCGGCCTGCCCGGATGCGCCGCTGGGCGATGAATTCTTGTTGCCAAAATTGGCAGGCAAGTTCACCCTGTTGACCATTGACGCCGACGCCCCCGAGCGGATCGAAGAAGACGGGGTTGAAGCCACCCGGCTTGCGTTGTCGGTCAAGGATGACCTGACGCTGGAACTCAAGCGTCGGTATCTGGGCGATGCCGCCAGCGCGGTCTATCTGATCCGCCCCGACCAGCATGTTGCCGCGCGGCGTGACAGCTACGAAGAAAACGCATTCCGGCAGGCGATCCGCCGGGCCACCGGCAAGGAGTAAGAAAATGACTGATCTGATCCTCACCCCCAATCTCGACAATGCCGATGATTTCTATGCCGGACTGCTGGCCGCCCATGACGGGTTGGACAAATCCGCAAGCGACGCGCTGAACGCGCGTCTGGTCCTGGTTTTGGCGAACCATATCGGGGACTCCGACGTGCTGAACCAGGCAGTCGAAGCCGCGGCCCTAAGAGAGACCTGAAACAATGGGCGAAGTGGTTCTTTTTGATTTCTGGCGCTCATCGGCCAGCTACCGTGTGCGCATCGCGCTGAATTTGGCGGGAATTGCCTATCGCCCTGTCTTTGTTGATCTAAAGGCCGGGGACCAGAAGTCACAAGACCATCTTGCGCGTAACCCGCAGGGGCTGGTTCCGGTGCTGGATATTGACGGGCTGCGATTGACGCAATCTTTGGCAATCATCGACTATCTGGATCAAAGCCGGGGGTTGGGCTTATTGCCTGCCGAGCCTGCATTGCGCGCCAAGGCAACGGCGCTGGCACACTCCATCGCGGTGGACATCCACCCGGTCTGCAACCTGTCGGTGGCGCAATATGCCACAAAGCTGAGCAACGGCGCCGAAGGGATGCCGGGCGATTGGATGCGCCACTTCATCCGACCCGGCCTGCTGGCGTTTGAAACGCTGCTGGCGGGATTTGACCAGACACCCTATTGCACGGGCAGCAGCCCAGGGCTGGCCGATCTATGCTTGATGCCGCAACTCTATAATGCGCGGCGCTGGCAGGTTGATTTGTCATACCTGCCCCGCATCCTTGCAGTCGAGGCCGCCTGTGCCGACCATCCCGCCTTTGCCGCGGCACATCCAAATGCGAATGCCCCTACTTAACCCGGCGCACAGGGTATGTGTGCCGATGAGGATAGGAATGGCTGCAAGTTCGACCTAGGTTTTCTGTGAAACAGATGGATGAGGTCGCCATGCCCGAGATCACCGGCTATCACGCCCATGTCTATTTTGACGCGGACACAGTGGATGCCGCACGACGGGTTTGCGAAGAAGCGGCAGGGCTGTTCTCTATTGATATGGGTCGCGTGCATGAACGCAATGTCGGCCCTCACCCACGCTGGAGCTGCCAGCTGGCCTTTGCACCGGACGCGTTCGATCAGGTCATTCCCTGGCTGATGCTGAACCGGCAGGGCCTGACCATCTTCACCCACCCCGAAACCGGACAGCACCTTGAGGATCATCGGGACCGGGCCATCTGGATGGGTGAGATGCTTGAGCTGAACCTTTCGATCTTTGACAAGATGGGCGCTTAGGTCAGCGTACGCGCCTGATCCCTCAGGACAAACTTCTGAACCTTCCCAGTTGAGGTTTTGGGCAAGGTTCCGAACACCACTGTCTTAGGCGCTTTGAAATGGGCCATGTTATCCCGGCAGAATGCGATCAACTCCGCCTCGGTCGCGGTGGCGTCAGGCTTTAGCTCGACAAAGGCGCAGGGGGTTTCGCCCCATTTTTCGTCCGGTCGCGCCACAACTGCGGCCTCCATCACTGCTGGGTGTTTGTACAGGATGCCTTCGACCTCGACCGACGAGATATTCTCGCCCCCTGAAATGATGATGTCCTTGGACCGATCCTTAAGCGCGATATAGCCGTCGGGATACATCACCCCCAGATCGCCCGAAGCAAACCAACCGCCGTTAAAGGCTTTGTCCGTTGCCTCGGGATTTTTCAGATAGCCCTTCATCACCACGTTGCCCTGCATGAAAATCTCACCCATGGTTTCGCCATCGGCAGGTACAGGTTCTAGCGTTTCAGGGTCGGCCACCATCAGGCCCGACAGGGCCGAATAGCGCACCCCCTGCCGCACCTTCAGCGCCGCGCGTTCCTGTGCATCCTTGGTGTTCCATTCGTCTTTCCAGGCGCAGACCACCGATGGGCCATAGGTCTCGGTCAGACCATACACATGGGTCACCTCGACCCCCATGGCTTCCATCGCTTCAATCACGGCGGCAGGGGGCGGAGCACCCGCAGTCATCACCTTGATCTGATGATCAAAGTCTTTCAACTCATCCGGTGCATGGGCCAGCATATTCAGCACAATTGGCGCGCCACAGAAATGCGTGACCTTCTCATCCCTGAAGGCTGCATAGATCGGCTCGGCCCGCACCGCGCGCAGACAGACCGAAACGCCCGCATTGGCCGCCATCGCCCATGGAAAACACCAGCCATTGCAATGGAACATCGGCAAGGTCCACAGATAGACCGCGTGTTTCGGCATATCCCAATCCAACAAGTCCGACTGTGCGTTCAGCGCCGCGCCCCGATGGTGATAAACCACGCCTTTCGGATTGCCCGTTGTCCCGGACGTGTAATTCAGCGTGATCGCGTCCCATTCGTCTTTGGGCAAGGACCACTCAAATTCAGGATCGCTGTCTGCCAGCAAGGCGTCATAGGTCAGGTTGCCCAACTTTTCTCCGCCCTCAAAACTGGCGTCTTCGATATCAATGACCAGCAGGTCGTGGTCGACCTGTTTCAGCGCCTCTTTCACCACACCCGAAAATTCGGGATCGACCAGCAGCACCTTGGATTCCGCGTGATTAAGGATGAAGGCAATGATCGCCGCATCCAAACGCGTGTTGATCGCGTTCAAAACGGCACCGGCCATGGGCACGCCAAAATGTGCCTCGTACATTTCAGGGATATTGGCGGCAATAATCGACACAGTGTCGCCCTGCCCTATTCCACGTGCGACCAATGCGCCCGCCAGACGGCGGCATCGGGCATAGGTCTCGGCCCAGCTATACCGGCGATCACCATACACAACCGAGGGGTAATCAGGGTAAACCTGCGCTGTGCGCTCGAGAAAGCTCAACGGGGACAACGGCACATAGTTGGCCCGGCATTTGTCCAGATGACGCTCGTAAATTTGTGTGGCTCCCATCCGCTGATCCTCCCAATCGCGATTTGCGCGAATTGAGCACAAAGTTGAGCCCCTGACAAACCCGTAAAAATACGTCTCAGGAATGGACTGGCAATACGGGATGGTGCAATCTGGCCCTATCTCCGACAGGCCATTCAAGGTGATCTGAGCCATCGAAAACATCTGCCGGTTCGGGATAGCCCCTGCAATCCGTGCAACGAGCTTTATTGAAAGGACATGTCATGGACGGCACGTTCAACGAAAACGATCTTTCCCGCGTAGTCGAAGCCGACCGCGCCCACATCTGGCATCACCTGATCCAGCATAAACCCTTTGAAACCAATGACCCACGCATCATTGTCGAAGGCAAGGGCATGCGCGTTTGGGATCAAAAGGGCAAAGAGCATCTGGACGCCGTGTCCGGTGGAGTTTGGACCGTCAACGTTGGCTATGGCCGCGAATCAATCTGTAAGGCGGTCTACGAACAGCTGATGAAGCTGTGCTATTTCGCCAATACCGCAGGTTCGATCCCCGGTTCGATTTTTGCCGAAATGCTGATCGACAAAATGCCGGGCATGAGCCGGGTGTACTACACCAACTCGGGCTCTGAGGCGAACGAGAAGGCCTTCAAGATGGTCCGTCAGATCGCGCATAAGCGCTATGGCGGTAAAAAGACCAAAATCCTGTACCGCGACCGTGACTATCACGGCTCGACCCTGGCGACCATGTCGGCAGGCGGTCAGGACGAGCGCAACGCCCAGTACGGCCCCTTCGCGCCCGATTTCGTGCGCGTGCCCCACTGCATGGAGTACCGCAAGCACGAGCTGGACGGCGCGCCCGAAGAAAACTTTGGCGTCTGGGCCGCAGATCAGATCGAAGAGGTCATCCTGCGCGAAGGTCCCGACACCGTTGGCGCCCTGTGCCTTGAGCCGGTAACCGCAGGCGGCGGCGTGATCGAAGCGCCCGAAGGCTATTGGCAGCGCGTGCAGGAAATCTGCAAGAAGTACGACGTGCTGCTGCACATCGACGAAGTGGTCTGCGGCGTTGGCCGGACCGGCACTTGGTTCGGCTATCAGCAATACGGCATCAAGCCGGACTTCGTGACCATGGCCAAAGGCGTTGCCTCGGGCTATGCGGCGATTGCCTGCATGGTCACCACCGAGGAAGTCTTTGACATGTTCAAGGACGATGCCGCTGATCCGATGAGCTATTTCCGCGACATCTCGACCTTTGGTGGCTGCACCGCCGGCCCGGCAGCTGCGGTTGAAAACATGCGCATCATTCAGGACGAAAACCTGCTGGGCAACTGCGCCGACATGGGTGACCGTATGATGGGCAACCTGCAGGCGCTGATGGAAAAGCACAAGGTCATCGGCGATGTGCGTGGCAAGGGCCTGTTCCTGGGTGCCGAGCTGGTCGCAGACCGTTCAACCAAAGAGCCGATGGACGAGAAAAAGGTTCAGGCCGTTGTGGCTGATTGTATGGCGCAAGGCGTCATCATCGGTGCCACCAACCGCTCGATCCCCAGCCGCAACAACACGCTGTGCTTCTCGCCCGCGCTGATCGCAACGGCAGATGACATCGACCAGATCACCGACGCCGTCGACGGCGCGCTTGGTCGTGTGTTCGGCTAAGTCGCTGCACAAAGCTTATGAAAACCGGCGCTTTCGGCGCCGGTTTTTTTGTTTCTAAACCATGGTTTGCCAATTTCCAGAACTCGGGTAGCCTGATGGCACCCTTTGCAGGAGATCGCCCCATGACACTCAACCTTTTCCGCAGCATTGCCGCCGCCCTTGTGCTAGCCCTTGCAGCCCCCGCCAGTGCCGAAGACGGCAGCGGCTTCCCTCAGATCGTCGGTACATGGCATGGCACCTATCTGGTGGCCTTCGCCAAATCGAACCCCAACCACGAGAAGGGCCTGCTGCAGACCGAGATGGAGTTGGAAGTCACCAAATTGGACGGCAACCTGATCACCGCCACCAACCGCTGGCGGCGCATTGGTGACAAGGAATGGATCGTCGAGGAAGCAATGGGCACCTTCAGCCTGGATGACCCCACCCGGTTCGTATTGGCTGAGGCCGGGATATCGGGGGATGACGTCTCGGCTGGGATTTTCAACGGTGTCTATCTGGATGACGTGATCATGGTCACCTATGCGGGACCGGGAACCGGCGTGGCCTTTGCAGCGCAGTTGGTGAAGAAGGACAGCAACAATTAGGTGATGCTTATTTGCGATTGCCCCGCATATCGCCATGTAGCACCAAATATCTGGGTCCATCGTTGAACGCCCTGGGCCTTCTGGGGCTCAAAACCCAAATTGCGTGCCATACGAGACAAAGCGGCCACTTGCGCGATACCCAACAGCCTCGACTCTTTCATTGCAGCATTTGCCAAATTGACGGCTTTTAGACTAGCCTCCGTTGTATTTTGACAAATGGTTAATCGAGATGGCTATGAAAAGAACGTCGTTGTTAATTGCTTTTGCTTATCTATTTTGTGCTTCGTGCCTCAGCGCGGAAATAAGTTGGAAGTATGGGGCGGTTTCTCACAATAAACTTCCTCCGCCACAGATTTCGAAGTCCCTTGTGCGTTTGGATGTTCCCCATATCCGTCAGGGGCACAATCTTTGTGTGCCGACTTCTGCCGCTATGGTTATGAGTTACTTTGGCAACGCCGCTGACCCAAGAGAACTCAAAGCTTTAGCTGAGGGTTACAAGCCAGAAAGTCGAAGAAATGCGGACTTTACCTATTGGCGTGACATGAACCATGCGCTTCAAAGGCTCGGGTATAATTGGAAAATACGCGATTATCCCAAAACTAACTCGGGTTTTGCGTCTGGGCTTAAGCAGATTAAACGAAACTTGGAGAAGGGATTGCCAGTATTGATAGATGTTCATCAAGACGCGGGTCATACCTTTGTTTTGATAGGCTTTGACGACGCGAAACAGGTCGTCTTTGTTCGAGACCCCAATCTTCCGGGAAACCAATCTCGCATTATAAGCTACGCTTCGTTGCGCGAAAACTGGCACAATCACCGATTTGGACATTCACGCAGCGCATTTTTTGCCTATCCAAAGAAATAGCGCGGAGAACTTCAAAGCAGCGCGTTTTGTGTTCCAATTAAGTATCGCACTTGTGCGGGCTTGCAAAAAAGGCCGCCCCAAAGGGACGGCCTTTCATTCACTGTCTCTTTTCAGAGGATCAGGCAGTCAGAGCGGCCTGAGCTTTGGCGACGATCGCGCCGAACGCTTCCGGTTCGTGCACGGCCAGGTCGGCCAGAACTTTGCGGTCCACTTCGATACCGGCCAGGTTCAGGCCGTTGATGAAGCGGGAATATGTCAGTGCTTCGTCATGCGAACGGACAGCAGCGTTGATACGCTGGATCCACAGCGCGCGGAAGTTGCGCTTGCGGTTCTTACGGTCGCGGGTTGCGTACTGGTTGGCCTTGTCGACGGCCTGACGGGCAACCTTGAAGGTGCTCTTGCGGCGGCCATAGTAACCTTTGGCTGCCTTAATGACCTTCTTGTGACGGGCGTGAGTTACGGTTCCACCTTTAACGCGGGACATCTCTTAATCTCCTCTTAGCGGTCGTAGGGCATGTAGCCCTTGACGATCTTGGCGTCGGGGGCGGACAGGGTGGTGTTGCCACGGGCATCGCGGATGAATTTCTTGGTCCGCTTAATCATGCCGTGCCGTTTGCCGGCCTGGCCAGCAAGGACCTTACCGGTCGCAGTCACCTTAAAGCGCTTCTTGGCGCTCGACTTTGTCTTCATCTTAGGCATTTCCGTCTCCTTTCGGGGTTCGGTACTTGACGCGACTCGGCATGCCACATTGGCCGGTCACGCGATCAGAAGCGCCGTTTACGCAAGTTCTTCCATACTGGCAAGGGGGTTTTGACCAGAATCTGCGCTTTTCGCAGGGTGGTCAGGCACCGGGGCAGCGTTGGCTGCCCCGGTGGATTGATTTAGTGCTCGAATTTGCGGATTTCGCCGCTTTTCAGGCGGGCTGCATAGCTGGCCAGCTCTTCGCGCACTACTTTCATCAGGAAGTAGAGCGCAAAGACGTTCACAACCGCCATTGCAAAGATCGCCGCATCCGAGAAGTCGATGACCGGACCAAGGTTGGCCGCCGCGCCGATGACAACGAAGATGCAGAAGATGACCTTGAACACCAGCTCTTTGGTGTGTCCTTCGCCGAACAGATAAGTCCAGGCCTTGAGACCATAATAGGACCAACTGATCATGGTCGAGAAGGCAAACAGAACCACCGCGATCGCAAGAACATAGGGGAACCAGCTGAACGCACTGCCAAACGCCGCAGACGTCAGGCTGACACCCGAATTACCATCAACGGTGGCAATAGCCGAACCATCTTCGGTCAGCATGTAAAGGCCGGTTTCCGGGTCGATGATCAGCTGCTGAGTGATGATGATCACCAGTGCAGTCATTGTACAGATCACGACCGTATCGATGAACGGCTCAAGCAGCGACACGAAGCCCTCGGTGATCGGCTCTTTGGTCCGCACGGCCGAGTGGGCAATCGCCGCAGAACCAACGCCCGCCTCGTTCGAGAACGCCGCACGGCGGAAGCCCTGGATCAGCGCCCCAACCATACCGCCTGCGATGCCGAGGCCAGTGAAGGCACCCGCAAAGATCTGGCCGAAGGCCCAGCCGATCTGGTCTGCGTGCATGATGATGATCACTAGTGCTGCCGCCACGTACATAACACCCATGAACGGCACGACCTTTTCGGTGACGCGCGCGATGGATTTCAGGCCGCCCACGATCACTGCAAACACGATACCGGCAAAGACCAGGCCTGTAATCCAGCCCGGATAATCCCCGACAATGCCTGCAATCTGTTGGTGCGCCTGATTGGCCTGGAACATGTTGCCCCCGCCCAGCGCTCCAAGAATACAGAAGATCGAAAACAGAACAGCCAGTATCTTACCGCCCGGCAAGCCCAGCTCACTGAACCCTTTGGACATGTAATACATCGGGCCACCGGAAACGGTGCCGTCGTCGTATTCGTTGCGGTATTTCACGCCCAGCGTACACTCAGTGAATTTCGACGCCATGCCCAGCAGGCCCGCGACGATCATCCAGAACGTGGCGCCCGGCCCGCCGATCCCGACGGCCACCGCCACACCAGCGATGTTGCCCAAACCGACCGTTCCTGAAAGCGCCGTGGCCAACGCCTGAAAATGGCTGACCTCACCCGCATCGTTGGGATCGGAATAGTCGCCTTTCACAAGGCTGATCGCGTGACTAAAGAACCGCAGCTGCACAAAGGCAAAATACAGCGTGAACACTGTGGCCGCGACGACCAGCCAACCCACGATCCAAGGGAAGCTAGTGCCCGGAAACGGGGCAAAGATAAAGCTAACGAACGGCCCGGTGAAATCAGCAAAGGCTTGGTTGATCTTGTCGTCCAGACCCGGCGCCTCTTGGGCCAAAGCGGGGCTGGCGAACAGGGCAGCCGCTGTGGCAAAGCCCAGTTTTTTAAGCATATTCATTCTCGTCCCTCCGCTCAGTTCACAACGGTGACCGGTACATCGGCATGCATGACCAGATTCTGGGTCGAGCTGCCAAAGAGCCGTTTCTTGAACCCATCGGCCGAGGCGCGTCCGACGACGATCTGGGTACCACCGTTTTCGACTGTGATCGCGTTCAGCGTTTCAGCCACGTCACCATGGCGTACAATGCCATGGGCCGTAAAACCGTCTGCGTTCAAAGCTTCCACCGCAGGGGTGACGATCCGTGTCGAGGCCAATTCGACCTCTTCCTCGCGCCGCTTATGGCGCAGAGCATTTTCTTCAGGTGTTTGAAAAGTAAATGGGGACCATTCGATCACATAAACCACAAGCAACTCGCATGAACCGATGCGCCCTGCCAAATCCTTGGCAAAAGCGATCGCGCGCTCCCCGGTCTCTGTCCCGTCCAGTCCAATGACAATTTTTGTTGTCATGTCGGTTCTCCAATTTTTTTTCGTTGGGTCGAGGCCCGTGCCCTCGACAAGACAGCCAAACTTGGAACACATTGACGCAGCTGTCTTCAGATAAGTATCAGGAATAATCACTAGGAATTGGGGATTATTTTAGTCTATATTCAGTGAAAAATGTCGTCTTGCGCTAAAATTTCAGGGATTTTTACTGATCGATAGAGAATTGGACAAAATAGACCAACGCATCCTGCAAGAGCTGGAAATCAACGGAAGGTTATCGATCGTCGATCTTGCGGCACGTGTCAACCTGACCAATACCCCCTGTTCCGAGCGGGTCAAGCGCTTGGAAAAAAACGGGTACATCAAAGGCTATTGTGCCATCGTCGATAAAGAGCGAATGGGGCTAGCCTTGGTCACGGTTGTCCAGGTTTCACTGGCCGCGACGGCTGAGCAATCTCTTGGCAGGTTCAATGACGCTGTCCGCAATATTCCAGAAATTGAAAGCTGCTTAATGGTGGCAGGATCGTTTGATTATCTCCTGACAGTCCGCACGCGGGATATCACGCACTTCCGCGATATCCTCGGTGAGAAAATAAATAAGCTGCCTGGAATTCACCAGACAAGCTCATTTACTGTAATGGAGATCGTAAAAAGCCCTGTCGCTTGACAAGTGACCTGTCTGCCATGAGGCAGTATGCACGTTGACGCAAGTTCATCAGCCCGGATCTGTGTTATAAATCAAACGTTCGTCACAGGGCGCAATACGCAGGATATTAGTGGTTCCGGGCACGTTGAATGGCACCCCAGCGGTCACCACGATCTGATCGGTCTCGGTCGCAAACCCACTGGCGCGGGCAGTGCGGGCGGCATTGACAACAGCACCCTTAAAGCGCTCAAGCTCGGGCGTCATCACACAATGGCAGCCCCAGCTCAGGCACAGGCGCCGTGCGGTTCCGGTGGCGGGCGTCATGGCGATGATCGGCACACCGGGACGTTCCCGCGCGGTCAACAGCGCCGTTGTGCCGCTTTGGGTAAAGCAACAAATGGCCTTGATGTCTGTCTTTTCAGCAATCTCACGCGCAGCTGCCACGATCCCGTCAGCAATTGTGGTGCCCTTTGCGGTGCGCGAGGCGGCGATGATCTGGGTGTAGGTCGGATCGGCCTCGACCTCGATAGCGACCTTGTTCATGGTTTGCACGGCCTCTATCGGATACGACCCCGCCGCTGATTCAGCACTGAGCATGATGGCATCAGTGCCTTCATAAATCGCTGTCGCGACGTCCGAAACCTCGGCTCGCGTTGGCATCGGGCTTTCGATCATACTCTCCAACATCTGAGTGGCCACGATCACCGGTTTGGCTGCCGCGCGGCACCGCCTGACCAGACGTTTCTGGATCGGAGGCACCGCAGAGATCGGCAATTCGACCCCCAGGTCGCCGCGGGCCACCATGATCCCGTCCGAGGCATCGAGGATTTCGTCAAATGCCTCAACTGCCGCCGGTTTTTCGATCTTGGACAGGATCGAGGCGCGACCATCAGCCAGTGCGCGGGCCTCAAAGACGTCCTTGGCGCGCTGAACAAAGCTCAACCCCAGCCAGTCAACGCCCAATTTACAGACAAACTCCAGATCATCGCGATCTTTTTCAGACAGCGCGGCCAACGGAAGAACCACATCGGGGACGTTCACACCTTTCCGGTTCGATATCGTGCCTCCGACCTCCACCGTGCAATTGGCGAATTCCTTGCCACAATCCTGAACGATCAGGCGGATTTTGCCGTCATTGACCAACAGCCGCGCGCCCGGTTCAAGTGCGGCGAAAATCTCGGGATGCGGCAGACAAACGCGACCTCTGTCCCCCGGTGTAGCGTCAAGGTCCAGACGGAAGGCTGCGCCCTCTTCCAGTTCTTCGGCGTCATTGGCGAACTCACCCACGCGCAGTTTGGGCCCTTGCAGGTCAGCCAGAATCGCAATCGGGCTTTCCAGATCCTTTTCCACCTGTCGGATGATCCGGTGACGTTCGCGAATCTCATCATGGCTGCCGTGGCTCATGTTCAGACGAAACACATCTGCCCCGGCCTCGTGCAGCGCACGGATGGTGTCATAATCATTAGACGCCGGTCCCAGCGTCGCCACGATTTTTACATTTCTCAGGCGTCGCATTGGTATTTCTCTCCTCACGTCTTCTGTCTGAATCGCACAAATGTTACCGCAAACATTGCATCAGGCTGCTTATTGCGCAATTCCCTTTCCGAAGCAACTGCCCTACACCTGCGGCAAACTAGATGACAGGCTTATGACGTATTCCCCGTTTTTTATCCACGGCGCTGATCGCCCCTCGCGCTGGCTGATCACATGTGACCACGCAACCAACACGGTGCCCCCCGAAATCAACGGCGGAGACCTCGGCCTGCCGCGCGAGGATATGGAGCGTCACATCGCCTATGACGTGGGCGCGTATGAGGTGTCAAAGCTATTGGGAGAGATCCTGAACGCGCCAGTTATTGCTGCCAATTTCTCACGTCTGGTGATTGATCCCAACCGGGGTGAGGATGACCCGACCCTGCTGATGAAGCTGTATGACGGTTCGATCATACCCGGCAACCGCCACGCAGACGCGTCTGAGCGTGAACGGCGTCTGAACATGTGCTACCGCCCCTATCACGAGGCGCTGGAACGTATGGCGGGCCTGCCGCATGCGGTGATCGTGTCGATGCATTCCTTCACCCGCCAACTGCGTGGCCGCGACCCACGCCCATGGCATATCGGAGTGCTGCACACTCCGGATGAACGGTTCTCGCGCCCGTTGATCGACCGTCTTGAGGCCGAAGCAGACCTGTGTGTTGGCGTCAACGAGCCCTATACTGGCGTGCTGCCCGGTGACGCAATTGATCGGCACTGCACAACGCATGGTCGCCCTAACGCCTTGATCGAGCTGCGTAATGATCTGATCGCGGACAATGCCGGACAGCGTGAATGGGCAGAGCGTTTGGCCATAATCCTGCAGGACGCTTTGGGCGAAAGCGGTCTTTGACGTCAGGTCAAATAAGGTCGATTCCGGGTCTCACGTTATTGTGAGGGTATCCCGAGCCCATATATATTAAGGGAAAGGAGACGAACATGACTCAGGAATTCCTGACGACAGTCTTCGGCTGGATGACGGTCCTTAACCTCGCCCTTCTGGTGTTCACTACTCTGATGATTGTTGTTTCACAGGACTGGGCTGCCAAGATACACGGCCGGATGTTCCAGATGGAGCCTGGCGATGCGAAAAGGGCCTATTTCCGGTATCTGGCCAACTACAAGATACTGACCATCGTTTTCTGCCTGATGCCGTGGCTGGCCCTGAAGCTGGCTTAAAACCGAAATCGATCGCTGGGAAGGGCCTGCTGGCCCTTCCTGTTTATTGTAACGACGCCTTCGGATTGTTAGGTCAGGCAAACGACACGCATTGGGAGCCCGACAATGGACAAGCAAACCGAAATCGAACTTCAGGCCGCCGCGTTCCGCCGGTTGCAAAAGCACCTGATGGAAGACCGCACGGACGTTCAGAACATCGACATGATGAATCTGGCCGGGTTCTGCCGCAACTGCCTGTCGCGCTGGTATCAGGAAGCGGCCAATGAAAAGGGCATCGAGATGGGCAAGGACGAAGCCCGTCAGGTTTTCTACGGCATGACCATGGATGAGTGGAAGGCGAACTATCAGACCGACGCCAGCCCTGAAAAACAGGCCGCCTTCAAGGTCGCGTTTGAAGAAAATGTTGGGAAAAAAGACTAATCCCCTAAAACGAAAAAGGCCCGCCAATCCGGCGGGCCTTTTCTTTAGATCGCTGCCTTGCGGCTTTCGTCCAAATAAATCTCACGCAGCCGTTTGGCGATCGGGCCCGGTGTGCCATCCCCCAGCGTTACACCGTCAATTTCAACCACCGGCATGACGAACGCACTTGCCGAGGTGGTGAAGGCTTCGTCCGCCTCTTTCGCTTCGTCGATGGTGAACAGGCGTTCTTCAACTTCCATCTGCGCCTCAGCCGCCATGCGCAGCACGGCTTTACGCGTGATGCCGTGCAGAATGTCCGTCGACAGCGGGCGGGTGACGATCTTGCCGTCTTTCACGTAGTAGGCGTTGTTGCTGGTGCCTTCGGTGACATAGCCGTCTTCGATCAGCCATGCATCGTCGCAGCCCGCTTTCTTGGCCATCATCTTACCCATCGACGGGTACAGCAGCTGAACAGTCTTGATATCGCGGCGACCCCAGCGGATATCCTCGATCGAGATGATCTTGGCGCCCATTTTCGCCGCCGGGCTGTCGGCCAGGCCCGGCTTGTTCTGCGTGAACAGAACCAGACTGGGCATGGTATCTGCCGACGGGAACACAAAATCCCGGTCGCCATCCGATCCACGGCTGACCTGCAGGTACACAAGCCCTTCTTCGATGCCGTTCAGCTCAACCAGCTTGCGGTGAATCTCGAGCAGCTCATCCTTGGTGCAAGGTTCGGCCATCTCCAGCTCGTCCAGAGACCGCTTGAGGCGCACGGCATGGCCTTCAAAATCGATCAGCTTTCCATCCAGAACGCTGGTGACCTCGTAAACGGCGTCGGCGAACAGGAAACCACGGTCAAAAATGGAAACCTTGGCTTCGGTTTCAGGCAGGTATTCGCCATTCACGTAAACGGTGCGGGTCATGTCATATCCTTTTCGTCTCAGGGCTTCGCCCGTTCCTTACTGAAAATGATCCACCGGATCATTTTCCGGGCGTTCGTCACCCCCAGAGCGCCGCCAAAGGCGGATGCACTCCGGCATCATCAAAATTCAGCGGGTTGTCGCGGTCTTCGGCCAACAGAAGCGGGCCGTCAAGGTCTGTTACCATCGCACCCTGCGCCAGCAGTGTCGCGGGCGCCATAGCCAGCGAACTGCCGACCATGCATCCGACCATAACTTTGTAACCCTCGGCCAGCGCCTGTTCACGCAGGGCCAGCGCCTCGGTCAAACCGCCGGTCTTGTCGAGCTTGATGTTTACCACGTCATACTTGCCCTTCATCGCGGGCAGGCTACTGCGGTCATGGCACGATTCATCGGCACACACCGGCACTGGGCGATCCATCCCGATCAGGGCATCATCTTCCCCGGCTGGCAAAGGCTGTTCGACCAGCGCAACTCCCAGCCGCACCAGATGCGGTGCCAGATCGGCATAGACTTCGGCCGACCAGCCCTCATTGGCGTCGACGAGGATCTTGGCGTCAGGGGCGCCTGCGCGTACGGCTTCCAGACGAGGCATGTCGTCTGGCGTGCCCAGCTTGATCTTCAACAGCGGACGATACGCGTTTTCAGCCGCCTGTGCCTGCATCTTTTCCGGCGTGTCCAGCGACAAGGTGTAGGCGGTGATCTCTGGGCCGGGCGCGGGCAGACCGGCCAGTTCCCATGCACGTTTTCCGGCGCGCTTCGCCTCAAGATCCCACAGTGCACAGTCTACCGCATTGCGGGCGGCACCAGCGGGCAACAGATCCATCAACTGCGCTCGATCAAACGTCCGGGGCAAACTGGCAATTTCGGCCTCGACCGACTCCAGCGTCTCATTATACCGAGCGTAGGGCACACATTCGCCCCGCCCCTGATGCGCGCCATCCGATACACGTACAGTCAGCACATTCGCTTCGGTCCTAGACCCGCGCGAGATCGTAAAGACCTGAGCCAACCGGAATACATCACGAGAGACGTCAATCTGCACGCGCCCACTCCTTTATTCATTCAAGATTTCCCCGCCAGAGAGTCCTCTGGCGGGGTCTATTGATCACAACGCGGCCAGCACGTCGACCAGTTTGCCCGGACCAAAGCGGAACGGATCAGTGGCGGGCAGACCCAGATCGGCCTCGACCTTCGCCAGATAGGCGATGGCGTCCTCTTCGCTCATGTGCTGTGTGTTGACCGAGACACCCACGACCTGACAATCAGGGTTTGCAACCTTGGCAAGTGCCAGCGCGGTGTCGCGCAGGTTTTCAAGCGTCGGCAAAGTATAGGTCGGCAGACCGCGCATATGCTCACGGGTGGGTTCGTGGCTCAGGATCAGTGCGTCCGGCTGGCCGCCGTGGATGAGCGCCATAGTCACACCGGAGTAGGACACGTGGAACAGCGATCCCTGCCCTTCGATCAAGTCCCAGTGGTCGTCGTCATTGTCGGGTGTCAGCCATTCGACCGATCCGGCCATGAAGTCAGCGATCACGGCGTCCAGCGGCACACCGTCACCGGTGATCAGAATACCGGTTTGGCCGGTGGCACGGAAGGTGGATTTCATGCCACGTTTGCGCATCTCGGCATCCATTGCCATCGCCGTGTACATCTTGCCAACCGAGCAATCCGTGCCAACTGCCAGACACCGCTTGCCCTTGCGTTTGATGCCGTTTGCAATCGGGTACTCGACCTCGGGGACGCGCACATCATGCAGCTTGCGGCCCGTGGCCTCGGCAACGGCAACCAGATCGGGCTCGTCGCGCAGCAGGTTGTGCAGGCCAGACGCCAGATCAAAGCCTTCCTCCAGCGCCATCACCAGAACCTTTTTCCATTCCTGGCTGATCACGCCGCCACGGTTGGCCACACCGATGACCAGAGTCTTAGCGCCCGCCTCTTTTGCTTCGGTCAGGGTCATGTCCGTCAGGCCCAGATCGGCCTTGCAGCCGTCCATCCGATATTGGCCCACAGCGTTTTCCGGGCGCCAGTCTTTGATGCCAACTGCCACTTTGGCCGCCAATTGGTCGGGCGCATCGCCCAAAAACAGCAGGTACGGTGTCTCGATCATTGCGGTTCACTCCTTTGATTCCGGCGCAGCCTATGGGACGCGCCTGACGAGTGCTTTGCGTTTTCGCCTGACATAGTTGCCATTGGTGGGAAATTTTCGCGCGAGTTCTTCATTTACTGAAATATTCTTTCAAGTTTTCACAGTGATTAAACTTTAATCACCAGTTTGATCGCTTTCCGCGGCAAATGCTGCGAACGCAATGCCGCACTTGCATAAAGACGCTTGCGCATAAGCACGCAATTTAATACCTCAATGAGCAGAAAAATTGTAATTTCATTTCTCGCACGAGGTCCAGATGAGCTTTCGCCTTCAACCCGCCGCCCCCGCCCGCCCCAACCGTTGCCAGCTGTTCGGGCCTGGATCGAACACCAAGCTGTTTCCGAAAATGGCCGCGTCAGCGGCAGACGTGATCAACCTTGATCTTGAGGACTCGGTGGCGCCGTCGGACAAGGACGCGGCCCGCGCCAATGTGATCGAGGCGCTGAACACCGTCGATTGGGGCAACAAGTACATGTCCGTACGCATTAACGGACTGGACACACCCTATTGGTATCGCGACGTTGTGGATCTGCTGGAACAGGCTGGCGACCGTCTGGACCAGATCATGATCCCCAAGGTCGGCTGCGCCGAAGATGTCTATGCCGTGGACGCGCTGGTTACCGCCATCGAACGCGCCAAGGGCCGCACCAAGCCGGTATCCTTCGAAGTGATCATCGAATCTGCCGCAGGCATTGCCCATGTCGAGGAAATCGCGGCCTCGTCACCACGAATGCAGGCGATGAGTCTGGGTGCAGCGGATTTCGCGGCATCGATGGGCATGCAGACCACCGGCATCGGTGGAACGCAGGAAAACTATTACATGCTGCGCGAAGGCGAAAAGCACTGGTCCGATCCTTGGCATTGGGCACAAGCGGCCATCGTCGCCGCTTGCCGAACCCATGGCGTGCTGCCGGTGGACGGGCCATTTGGTGACTTCTCGGATGA
Organism: Ruegeria sp. BB1; assembly: GCF_056539465.1. NCBI lineage: Bacteria > Pseudomonadati > Pseudomonadota > Alphaproteobacteria > Rhodobacterales > Roseobacteraceae > Ruegeria > Ruegeria sp. BB1. Next base: position 199,514 of record NZ_JBQFVB010000004.1, on the reverse strand, counting down.
TGAGGGATACATCGCACAGGCCAAACGCTCAGCCACGCTGGGTATGGTCGGCAAATGGGCGATCCATCCCAAGCAGATCGCACTGGCCAACGAGGTCTTTACCCCCTCGGACGAGGCTGTTTCGGAAGCGCGCGAAATCCTGGCGGCAATGGAACAGGCCAAGGCCAATGGCGAAGGCGCGACCGTCTACAAAGGGCGTCTGGTCGATATCGCCTCGATCAAACAGGCCGAAGTGATTGTGGCGCAGGCGGAACTGATCGCCGCTGGCTAATGGCCAAAAAAAGGCGCCCTGCGGGGCGCCTTCTTGTTACCGCCCGAAGATGTCGTTGGGCACCCAGGTGAGCTTTTCGCCTTGTTTGCCCGACTTCATCATCAGGCAAGAGGATCCCAATTTTTGGAAATAGATGATCTTCAACGGATACCAGCCCGCCTGGGGCACTTCAACTTCGGTACGTTGATTGGCTTCACAGCCTTGAATACCGGTTACGCGGCCAATCTGTTGACCACCAACCGAAGCCTCAATCCCGTCATTTGACCACGTTTCCAACTCGTAAATCCCCGGCGAGTCGAACCGCATATACCCAGTAACTTCGGCAGCAACGTTGTAAGCGCCGTCGAATGTCATGACGTCCTCACCCTTGCTGGTGTCCCTGTAATCCAACCCCCGCAACGGTGTTCCGGGTTGCGCTTGTGACAGCAGGCTTTTCGCCTGGCTCAGATCTCGGATCTTCTTGTGTTGATTGCCTGTACCATAGTATTTCACATTCAACCCGGCCTGCGGGCTGGGTTGTGGGCTTGCAGGTTGCAGCTTAAGCGGCGCTGACGCTACCGCTCCGGCAATCAATGCCATAGCTGCGGCAAGCGCACCGGCTTTGATAAGTTTCATGATCGTCTCCCTGTGACGGCATAAGAGGGGTTTGCCCCCATTTTGGTTTTCCCATTGCTGTGACACTAGGATGTGAGGATTTTCCCCGCAAGACAGTTAAAATTCACAATTTCCCTGTCAGGCGCGCAAATCCTTGGGTGAATCCATCACCACGTAGGAGGTGATCGACGTCACATGCGGCAGGGTTCCCAGCACCTCTGTGTGAAAGGTTTTGTACTCGGCAAGATCAGCGCATTCCACACGCAGCAAGTATTCGATGGTGCCGGTGATATTGTGGCATTCGATCACTTCGGGCGCATGCTGCACGGCCCGTTCAAAACCTTCCTGCGCGGCTTTGGTATGCTCTCCCAATCCAACGCCGATGTAACCCACGAACCCTACGCCCAGTTCTTTCGGGCTTAATACCGCGCGGTAGCCGGTGATCACGCCAGCGCGCTCAAGTTCTTGCACGCGACGCAAGCAGGCCGAGGGCGACAGGCCAACGCGGTCCGCCAATTCCAGGTTGCTGATACGGCCGTCACCTGTCAGCGCGCGCAATATTTGTTGATTTATGTGATCAATCTTCGCCATTAATTGTGTAATTACCCCAAACACGCACAAAAACGCAATTTCATTTGCTGTTTTGTCAGTGATTATCCCCGCCATGACCTATGACATCCTTCTGGCCCTGATCGCCTTTGCTTTTGTCTCGTCCATCACACCTGGGCCGAACAACCTGATGCTGATGGCCTCGGGGGCTAATTTCGGGTTTCGCCGAACCATCCCGCATATGTTAGGGATCGGGTTGGGGTTTACTGTCATGGTCCTGCTGGTCGGTGCCGGTTTGGTGCAGGTATTTGACCGATACCCGGTCAGCTACACGGTGCTGAAACTCGCCTCGGTCGTCTATCTACTGTATCTGGCGTGGAAGATCGCGCATGCGGCCCCGGCCAATGGCAAGATGGCCGAGGGTGATCCAATGACCTTTCTGCAAGCCGCCGCTTTTCAATGGGTCAACCCAAAGGCCTGGGCCATGGCCCTGACGGCCACCACGGCCTACACGCCAGATCACACGCTGCAAGCCATCGTCATCGTGGCGCTGATATTCGGAGCGGTGAACCTGCCGTCGGTCAGCACCTGGACGGTGCTGGGGCAGCAGATGGCGCGGATTTTGACAAACCCGCGCCGGTTGGTGGTTTTCAACTGGACCATGGCGATGCTGCTGGTCGCCTCGCTCTACCCGGTCCTGTGGCCAAACTGACCTATTTCAGCGGTAGGCAAATTTCGGTCAGCAGCTCTTCGGGTGCGGTGTTGCGCGGATCGTTCAGGTAGATCTCGTAGCATGGCTGGTCCGCGGGTTCCTCGCCTGACTCGGGCAGCCAGTTTCCGAACAGCGTGTGATACGCCGCGTGCAAACCGGAGTATGGGCCCTTGTAGGTCAGAATAGCTGTTTTGCCGCCTGGAATCTGCACGTCTTCCATACCCTCTGGTGTGTCACCACCTTTGAATTCGGCGCCTGCATAGCTGCGCAGTTGGCCTTGTGACACATCATCAGGGCTGTCCAGATAAACACCGATGACCGGACCAAGCTGAGGCCACAGATTGCGGGATTCACATAGGGCACCAAATGCCTCAAACTTATTGCCGATCTCTGCGTAATCCCCTTTATGAGCCAAGGCGATAACGCGGCGAGCGGGTTCAGTACGGGTTGTAACGGGATGCATTGGATATTCTCCGATTCTCAATTTTCGATTGAGCACCAGCCAACGCCCGGATTTTCTAAAGGCTGCCGGACTGGCGCTGTAGGCCTGTGAAAAGGCACGCACAAAAGAATTCAGATTGGGATAACCCACCGCCGACGCGATCTCTGCCACGGACCGGTCTGATTGCACCAGCCAACACGCGGCACGGTGCAACCGGATCCGGCGGACAGCTTGCGCACAGGTTTCGCCGGTAATCGCGCGAAACACACGATGCCAGTGAAACCGGGACATCGCAGCCACATCAGACAAGGCATCCAACGACAGATCCCCGGAGGGGTGATCGTGGATGTAAGTCAAGACGCGCAGAATGCGATCTTCGTAGCTGTTTGCCATCGGCAACCTTCCTTCTCTTTGCTTATCCGTGGTCGCATATTCCGCATCCACAAATCTTGCTGAGTTGCATCCCGCGCAACCTCAGGTCATATAGCAAAGAACTTCCGCGTTGAGAGGCGTCATGACCCAGTATCTGGATTTCGAAAAACCGCTGGCCGAGATTGAAGGCAAGGCCGAGGAATTGCGTGCGCTGGCCCGCGCCAACGAAGAGATGGACGTGGCCGAAGAAGCCGCCGCACTAGACGCCAAGGCCGCAAAGCTTCTGGAAGAGCTTTATGGCGATCTGACCCCCTGGCGGAAATGCCAAGTGGCGCGCCATCCTGACCGCCCGCATTGCAAGGATTATGTCGAAGCGCTGTTTACCGAATTCACGCCGCTGGCAGGCGATCGCAACTTTGCCGACGATCTGGCAGTTATCGGTGGTCTGGCCCGATTCAACGATCAGCCGGTGATGGTGATTGGTCATGAAAAGGGTTCGGACACCAAATCGCGGATCGAACGGAATTTCGGCATGGCCCGTCCCGAAGGGTATCGCAAGGCCGTGCGCCTGATGGAAATGGCCGGTCGCTTTGGCCTGCCCGTGATCACTCTGATCGACACGGCAGGCGCCTATCCCGGCAAAGGGGCCGAGGAACGCGGTCAGTCCGAGGCCATTGCCCGGTCGACCGAGATGTGCCTGAAGATCGGCGTGCCACTGGTGTCGGTGATCATCGGCGAAGGCGGGTCCGGCGGGGCTGTGGCCTTTGCGACGGCGAACCGCGTCGCGATGCTGGAACATTCGGTCTATTCGGTGATCTCGCCGGAAGGCTGCGCCTCGATCCTGTGGAAAGATGCCGAAAAGATGCGGGAGGCCGCCGAGGCGCTCCGCCTGACCGCGCAAGACCTGCACAAGCTGGGCGTCTGCGACCTTATCATCCAGGAACCCAAAGGCGGTGCCCATCGCGACCGTCCTGCCACCGTCGAATCCGTTCGGGATGCCATCACCCTGATGCTGAAAGAACTGGACGGCAAAGACGCGGCGGCCCTGATTCAAGACCGCCGGCAGAAATTCCTCGATATCGGCTCGAAAGGGCTGGCGGCGTAAACCGTCAGCCCCCCAAGCTGCGCAGCAACGCAACCGAGGGTTCCCCGGTGACCGGCATGCCACTGGCGCGTTGATAGGCGCTGATGGCGGATTTGGTGTTGTTGCCGATCACCCCGTCCGCGCCCTGAGTATCATAGCCGGCCGATGTCAGTCGGCGCTGGAGCTCCTTGCGATCTTCCAGCGTCAAACCCGTTGCGTCTGGCCCGAATGAGGCCTGAAACGGCGCACCGCCTGCAATCCGGTCAGACAAATGTCCGACGCCAATCGCGTAGCTGTCCGAATTGTTATAGCGCTTGATGACCTGAAAATTGCGGAATACCGCGATACGTGGCCCCGGCTTTTGCGGCTGCAGAACTGCAACGGGCGAACCAGACACCGTCCCGGCCTCACCACCCCAGGGCTGTCCACGCACCCAACCCGCGCGTGCCAGATAGGCTGCGGTCGAGGCCAGCGAATCCGTCGGGTCCTCGGACCAGATATCGCGCCGCCCATCGCCGGTGAAATCCACCGCATAGGCCAGATAGGATGTGGGAATGAACTGCGTGTGCCCCATTGCCCCGGCCCAGCTGCCGGTCATGTTGGCCGGGCTTGTGTCGCCCTCTTGAATGATCTTCAAAGCCGCGATCAGTTGCTTCTCAAAAAACGCGCCGCGCCGCCCGTCATAGGCCAGCGTTGACACAGCAGACACCACCGGCACATCCCCGCGCCGCGCGCCATAGCGGCTTTCCAAGCCCCAGACGGCAACGATCACTTCTTTATCGACGCCGTATTTGGCCTCAATCTGCGACAAGGTTCCGGCGTGGCGCACCAGCATCTGTTTGCCAGTCGCGATCCGCTCATCTGAGGCCGCAATGGCCAGATAATCCTCGAGCGAGCGCTTGAATTCGACCTGATTGCGGTCCCGCTCGATCACATCGGGCAGGTACCCCGCCCCCTGAAAAGCCAGGTTTAGGGTTGTCTGCGATATCCCCTGCGACGCCGCGCGGCCCTTGAAACCGGCAACCCACGCATCCCACCCGGCGTTGGGCACAGGCCGCATCCGGGATGCCGGGGTGCTGGTTGGGGTGCCTGTGGAACAGGCCGACAACAGGGCTGACCCGAGCCCCAAAGAAAATATCCGTCGATTGATCATAACTGAAAACTGCTCTTGTTGTGATTTGGTCCAGACTAGCCCAGACCCAATCCCCAAACCAGAACGACGACGTCAATCAGATGCAAAATTCGGGCTTCGGCAACAAGCCGCTCAGCTGACCAGCAACCTCAGTCCCTGAGTCACGTCCGAGCGGACGGCCAAACGCAATCCAGGCTCGTCACCGGCCTGCAATGCGGCGATGATCAGTTTGTGGTTATGCGGCGGGTCGGTCCGCCGCAGTCGACCGTACAGCGCACGCATGGTGGGACCAAGTTGCAGCCAGACGGTTTCCGCAATCGCGAGCATCGCCGGGGCCTGCGCCCGCAGATACAGAGTGCGGTGAAATTCTAGGTTTGAGCGAATATAGCCAACGGCATCACGTTTGGTGACCATCTCGGCCACGTTCATGTTGATGCTTTGCAGCCGGTCAATCAGCGCCATATGTGCGCGCGGCAGGGCGCGACTGGCAAGTTCGACCTCAAGCAGCGCACGAAGCGCAGCCAACTCTTCGATCCGGTCATTGGTCAGCTCAGGCGTCGAAACCCGGCCCGATGTGGATAGAAACAGCGCTCCCTCGGCTGCCAAGCGGCGCACGGCCTCGCGCGCGGGGGTCATCGAGACGCCAAATTCCTTACCGATCCCGCGTAGGGTCAGCGCCTGCCCCGGTGCCATTTCACCGTGCATAATGCGTGCGCGAAGAACACGATAGACCCGATCATGGGTGGCAGTATGGGATTCAGTGGGACGCGCTGACAACATATCCCCATGTGATCACAAATGAGCCCAGGGTCAACTCGCGGACGCATCAAATCTGTATTGATGCAGTTGCGCCCCGTTGTCGCGCAGCCAACGCCGCTGATCGCGGTAATCGCCGAAAATCCGCTCGACCTGCGCCCAAAAATCAGCCGAATGGTTCATCTCTACCAGATGCGCCACTTCATGCGCGGCGACATAATGCAGGATCTCAGGCGGCGCTAGGATCAACCGCCAGGAAAACATCAGACCGCCAGCGGAACTGCACGACCCCCAACGCGACCGCGTATCGCGCATGGTCAGGCTGGAATAGGACCGTCCCAGCATCGCCGCGTAATCATCGCAGGCGCCGGTCAGGCGATCACGCGCCAATTCCTTGAGAAATCGCGCCAGACGCCGTGCCTCGGCACCCTCGGGTACTGCAACCTCATCGCCCTGTAACAGAACGCGCCGCCCGCTGGCAGGCACGATTCGCCGCTCTGTGCCTTCGATCGGGATGGTTTGCCCGAACTGAACCACCGCAGGGTCAGGACGGTCCAGCAGGTGCTGACGTATCCACTCTTCTTTGGTGCGCGCAAAACTCAAGGCTTCGGCTTCTGGCACGCCTTGTGGATAGGTCAGCGTAACCCGGCCATCCAATTGGGAAATCCGCAAACTGATCCGCCGCGCTCGCGCCGATTTGCGCAACGTCAGTGGCACCGGTGGCGTCCCGGGCAGTGCGTGATCTCCCATATACCTGTTTCTCCTGCGCAAAGGCTTTGACAGTGCCCGCTGCATGTGGCACGTGACCTGAATCGTTGATACGACTCACCTGATATCAAGGGGATTTCACATGCCCAAGGAAGAATGGGGCGTAAAGCGCGTTTGCCCGACAACCGGTAAGCGGTTTTATGACCTGAACAAGGACCCGATCGTCAGCCCCTATACCGGCGAGATCGTGGAGCTTGAGACCGGCAAAAGCCGGATGATCGCCGCAGATGCGGAAGATGCCGCCTCGGCCAAAGCGCGTGAGAACGCGTCGGATGAAGATATCGTTCTGGATGATGACGACAATGTCGACGTCGAACTGGACGACGATCTTCTGGACGATGATGACGACGACAACGATAACGTCTCGTTGGACGATATCACCGACATGTCGTCGGAAGACGAAAACTAAAACCGGTCAGAGGCGGCCCCGCGTCGCCTCATGCCCACCCCGGACGCGGGTCGGAAACTTTTTGGCAAATTCCATTTTTGGTCTTGCGCTCGCCGTTGCCGTCTCATAAACGTCCGTCCACTGCTTCGGCAGTACCTTGATGGGGCCTTAGCTCAGTTGGGAGAGCGCTTGCATGGCATGCAAGAGGTCAGGGGTTCGACTCCCCTAGGCTCCACCAAAACCTAACAAATGATCCGCAACGCATAGTTCTTCCTTTTTGGCAGCAGGATTTTCCTTTGGGGCCGAAGCGGAACTCAGAGCCCGAAGCCGCAATCGATCAAGCCGCGCGCATATGCAAGCGCGGCACGCCGCCAACCGCGCAAACCGGACATTCCCACGCGCTTCTCAGATGGCAGGGCAGCGGACTTTGCCGCCATTGGCCCGCTTTCACCGGAGAACCGCAGACAGCGCAAACCGGACATTTAATAGGAAGGTCCCAAAATCCTTGCTGCGCAAAAAATGCACACGGTCTAAAGCGATGGCCTGCTCTGGGTGCGCCCAACCCAATTCGCGATTACGGCCGCTTCTAGCGCGTGGTCGAACTGAGCTGCCCCATTTAAGTGGTCCAAATTGAAAGTTAGTGCTTGGTTGGCCTTTGGTCTATCAGGACGAAGACATCCGGGGCTGGATTTGCACACGACGAAGTTTTTGACAAATAAATGAATCGCAATAACATAATGTGAGTTGTTGGTTCTCTGCCGTTTTCCACTGACAACCTTCGATGAAAATGAGGCGGCCATACTTTTTGCAGGGAAAGCAAGTCTTGTTCGTGGGTTAGGTCGATCAAAAAGGTGGAGCGTTGGTCTGGACTTTCAAACGCCGCAAAAGGTTCCCGAAAACGATCTCCAGGATTACTTAAAAGCTGTCGACGCATCATTGTGATTTTCAGGGTGATGAAACGGTGCCCCTAAAGTCTGAGCTACCCATAAGAATAGGAAGCTATTCGGAATAGCCCAAGGCGCGTTGTGTCCTGCACGGTATATAGACCGTTAAAAGGGCGCAATTTCTTAACTTTGATGCTTTTCCCGAGAAGGAGACTAACATGATTAAACCTCACCAAGTTGCCACGCCTTTGGCTGCTTTCTTTTGTACTTTTGCGATCTCCGCGACGGCTCAGGATTTCGATCCGACATCGCTATCGACCTACGGGAGCAAACCCAACATCATTCTGATCGTTTCTGACGATACTGGTTATTGGGACCTTGGTGCCTATCATGGTGGCGCAGCGCGTGGCATGGACACCCCCAACCTTGATCAAATGGCCAAGCAGGGGATGATGTTCACGGATTTCTACGCTCAATCTTCCTGCACACCCGGACGTGCAGCAATGCAGACCGGGCGTTACCCGAACCGTTCAGGCATGACGACGGTTGCTTTTCAGGGTCAAGGTGGTGGACTACCGGCGGCAGAATGGACGATTGCGTCTGTTTTGAAACAGGCTGACTACAACACTTACTTCATGGGTAAGTGGCATCTCGGTGAAGCGGATTATGCCATGCCAATTGCCCATGGCTATGACAAGATGGAGAATACATTCCTCTATCACCTGAACGCGTATACTTATGCTCTGGACGACTGGAATGTGCAGATGTCCGACGATCAGAGGGCATTTTATAAAGAGAACACCACTGGCGTATTTGAAGGTGTAGCTGGTGAACCTGCCAAGGAAGTGCTGACCATTGAAGACATGACAACCGCAGATCTAGCTGCGTTGGACAAGGTTGGAGCGGAAAAGGCAGTGGCGGAACTGGAGCGTCTTGCTGGTCTGGACAAGCCGTTCTTCATGTCGATCAACTGGGCTGCAAACCACCAGCCTAACCTGCCGTCGCCTGATTTCGTGGGTAAGTCAGCGGTTAAGAACAAGTACGGCGACAAGGTGGTCGAGCTTGATTTCCACACTGGTCAAATCCTCGACAAGGTGGAAGATCTTGGAATTGGGGAAAGTACCCTGATCATTTACACTGTTGATAATGGCGCGTGGCAGGATGTTCATCCTGATGCCGGCATGACACCGTTTCGCGGAACTAAGGGAACCGACCGGGAAGGAGCGTACCGCGTACCGTTCTTCGCCAAATGGACAGGTAAAATTGCGCCGGATTCGAAGTCGAGCGACATTACCGGTGGTACTGACTTGATGGCCACCTTTGCGAGCCTTGCAGGAGTGCCGTTGCCGACCGAAGACCGGGAAGGTCAACCGACGATCTTTGACAGCATCGATATGGCTCCAGTCCTGTTTGGAGAGGCTGATCCGCAGCGCAACTCCTGGGCATATTTTACAGAAAATGAACTTTCGCCGGGCGCGGTGCGCGTTAACGAATGGAAAGCTGTCTTCAACATGCGTGGCGACAACGGTGCACGGGCCGGTTCTGAAGCCCCGGCAGCCGAATTGGGTTGGCGCGGTGCTGAAAAATACGTTGCCACCGTTCCGCAGGTGTTCAACCTGTGGGAAGATCCCATGGAGCGGTATGACATCTTCATGACAACCGGGCGTGAGAACACTTGGACAGTTCCGACGCTGATGGGCGAACTTGAACGTGTGGTAAAAACCTACATTGAGTATCCGCCGCGTCCAGTTCAGAGCGAGTCATATTCTGGTCCGATTACTCTAACCGAGTATCACCGGTTCAAGACTGTGCGAGACCAGCTGGAAAAAGACGGGTTCTCGCTAAGCCTTCCAACCGGGAATTGATGCAAATGGTTGAGGCGTCGTTATGCGGCGCCTCGACACTTCGATGACACAGTCGAGTGGGGCAAGGAGTAGCAAGGTGCAGACCAATCTGAAGGCTTCAGGTACAAATGTAACTTCGACCCGGAATTTCCTTGCCAGGTTCTTCTTTAGCCTTTTCGTCTTTCTGGGAGTATCTACGGCAACAGGCAATCCTGTGGTTGCACAGGAGAGCGACGCGGCCTCAGCAGCAGCTCAGGCGAATAATCCGCTGGCAAATTTCAAAGCGGTCAACGTTCAGAACTATTATATTGGCGATATTTCCGGAACGGACCAAACTGGCAATCAGTTTTGGCTCAGGTATGCGCAACCTTTGAGCTTGGGGAACACAAATTGGGTTCTAAGGGCCTCTTTGCCTTTAAATTCATTCCCGGCACAAAGTGGGAAAACGACGGGCGTTGGTGACCTCAACGTTTTCGCCGCTTACCTTATAGATATTGGAAATCCGGCTGTTAGCTTTGGTGTCGGTCCTCAATTAACCGCGCCAACAGGTTCGACGGATGGGTCTGGATCTAAAAAATGGTCAGCCGGTATCGCGAACGTTTTGTTCAATGCGTCGTCACCGATATTCCAATACGGTTACCTTCTGACTTGGCAAGCCAGCTTTGCCGGAGACAGTGATGCAAAGGATGTAAATATCGGAGCTTTTCAACCTTTTCTGTTCTACCAACTCGGTGGAGGGACATACCTAAGGTCAGCGCCAATAATGACCTACGATTTTGAATTGGACAGCTATAATGTGCCAATCGGCTTGGGTATCGGGCAAGTGTTCAAAAAGAAGGACATCACCTACAACGTTTTTGTCGAACCGCAGTACTCAGTTGCGAGCAAAGGGCCAGGGCAGGCAAAATGGCAGATCTTTGCTGGCTTCAATACTCAATTTTGACGCTGAACTTTGATTGCAAACAACCGTGTAGGTGCGTGAAATGCAATCGCATTGAGACTGATGTTTCAAGTGTCGACTGAACGACAAGAAGTATGACAATAGCGGTTTTCCTTATTTTAGCTCCAGCCTGTCTCTTGGTTCTTTTGGCAGCACCTTTCACGAAAACGGCGCTTTGGCGGGCCACCGTCACACCATTAACAGTATTAGGAGCGCTATGGCGATTGAGGCGGCCCTCCCAAATTCTCTTGCCTACAACGATGCTGAAACTAGAAAACCGCTCCCCATGATCGACGCCAACTCGGCTAAGTCGAGTGCTTTGCAGCGATGGTGTCAAAAATACAAAGCCTGGCTGAGGCGGTTTGACGAACTTTGCATAGCCCGCTTTCTGCGCAATGCGGCCGTTTTTGAGCGACGCAGCATTCGCCACCAAGGGCTCGTTGCCGCCTTTCGCTACTTTTTGCATCAATGACCCGTCGCAGCCCAAACCGGACCTTCATTACGAGCTCTACATCCTCCGAGATGCGGAGCAAACCACCGTTCGCTTTCATCAGCGCAATGCCTGCATCCGGTAAGCGGTATTCTCTCAGGAAAAGCTCAACTATTTGGGAAATAGCAAGGTAGCTACAAGTCTTACGCCCCAACCGTCAGGTCCACTATCTGGGCCGTCGGCCCAGTAGCGTACTCCACCGCCCACGCTGATAAGTTGATCCCCGAGTTGGGTACTTTGGTGACAACACCTTTGATTGGCACAGACCATTGATCGGTTTCCCAGCTGTAGGTGGACTCAGTGTTTAATGTGAACGTCCACGCGTTCGAATTTGTGTAGGAAATAAATGGCTGTAAGAACGTCTGGTTGATGTCGGTATAACCATCAATGTCCCAGATGTGATTTGTCAGGCCACCATATGTCCACTGACCCTGCTGTTTGAGTGCCACGCCGGTAACCCCAGCACCCCACTCTCCGAGACCTAAGCTGTTATCTGTCGACGTTGGCAGCAGAAAAACGAGGCCAGCCCCCCAGATCCAACCGCCCGCACTTGGTTTTTTGGGCGAAAGAAATAAGCTTTGAACAGTATCTCCCAGCCCAGTCTCGGATCCAGAACCCGGCAGGCCACCATCTATGGAGGCAATTGGAAGAATTGTTCGGGATATGAGGTTCCAATCATCCGTAAGATGAAAGGGAACAACCGGTTGTACGTTTAATATCCAATGCGAACCATTTCTGTCGGCACCCAAATTCTGATCATGGTTCAGCTGGAATGGTACACTAATGAGAGCGGCCACGGGGTTAGCAAGTAGCTTTGCTAGTTCTTCTTCCTGGGACTCTGCCCAAGCAGTACCAGAAAGGGCACCAATCCCGGCAAGTATGGAGCAGCGTAGCAACCTGAGGTTCATAGGCGGTCTCCTCTTGGCTGGCCGTTTTCTCATGGGTGGCTTGCACTTGAGACCGCCAGGTTGGCAATGACGTCAATGGCCCACTCACAGTCCGCCGCCGCCGAACTGGATGAAATTATCCAGCACGGTCGACTTAAAGCCAAAATCCTTGATCGAACATGGCTTTCAGACTGTCTCCATAAGCGTATCCGAAAGCACATCCTCGGAGAGGGCCCCCGGTGCGCCTATTGCGACAAGCCTTGTTTCGGGTTTGCGGTCACCCCAAGCGCCATCACGTGCGATGTCCATACGTTTTCCAACGACCTGAATAAGAATGCGATGATCTGGATCCTCCTCACTGAAGACAAACCCCTTGAGACGATAGACATCACCGGGAAGCTTCCGAATAGCGCTGCGGAGAGAGGATAGGCTTATGGGGTGTTCAGCTTTCATCATAGTTGTTGAAAAGCTGTCTGAATGATCAGCGTGGCGGCAACCGCAGTCGGGGCCATGTTCATGATGATCGGGTATTTCTGTTTCCAGTTGTTCTGCGGCAAAGCGACCGACAGAAAGAAGTATGTCTAGTGGGACGTTCGCGTTGACAGCTTCGACCAGACGATACCGACGGAAGCGAGACCCCAGCCAATCGTGTACTTTCTGAACTGTGCCCCTGTCGACTAGATCAACCTTGTTCAGAATTACCATGTCCGAAAATGCAATTTGTCGGAGCTTCAACTCCATTTGTTCCGGTGCGGCAAATAACTGTTCCGCATCGACAAGACACATGAGACTATCTAAGCGGATCATGTCCCGGAACCGCTGATCCGTAAACGTCATCGCTATTGACGATGGGTCCGACACGCCGCTTGCTTCAAGGACGATGTATTCTGGTTTCTCAGGCCGGGCGAGAACGACCTCTACCGTTTCGATCAGATCATCACGGATCGAGCAGCAAACGCAGCCGTTTGCCAGACTCATTACGTCATCTTCGAGGCCGACCACCAAGTCTGCATCGACGTTTATGGATCCAAAGTCATTTACAAGAACCGCAACCCGCAACCCGTGATTGCCTGTTAGGATCCGGTTCAAAAGTGTAGTCTTACCGGCTCCAAGAAAGCCGGTAAGGATCGTTACGGGGATCGCAGAAGTCGAACCAAATTCAATCATTGTTCGATCTCCTCTCAGTCTTCATCACGCGAGCCGATTACATCCGAAACTTTGATGGTAAAGTCCTGCGGCCAGTCCCCGCCGGGTGCTCGGAAAACGTCAGTTGGGTAGTATTCGCGTGGATCGATCTCCATATCACGGTACTTCTGGTCTTGCTGATCTGCTCGGGTGAGCCTCGGATTCGGTAATGTGATTTCATCCGGAAGCTCAATACGCCCGGCCTCGGCTGCCGCAGCCAGTTCACGAAATGGTGGCACAGTACCGGATTTTCCGGGCAGTGCAGCTTTCCTGTACCAGATTGCATCCTTGGTCACGTTCACAACGGCTACATCGAGACCCCATTGGAACAGACCGTCGTAGTGGGCGCGAATACCAGCCAGCATTTCAGCGTCGATGTCTTCGTCCTGGGTATAGTGTGTCACCATTCCCAAACGCGGCCTTGTGTCAGCAAAGAGCTTACCGACGGCATAGTGGGAGGTGTGATGCGTATCGATAGTGTAATTAAAGAGATCCTGTGGGATACCGTATTTGTAGGTCATCAACTGACCAATATCCTGTCCCGACATTTCGGTTACAAAGACATCAACACCTTCGCCGTATTTCCGTGAAAGCTCATCCGGGCGTCCATCGCCGGTCCATACAAAGCTCAGACCGTTCCAATCGAGCCGATAACCAACTGCGCCGTCCTTGGCATGACTGCGCGGCCAGGACCGAACAGTCACACCGTCTTGGTCATAAACGATGCCACCTTCTTGGCGGAAATCGAACTCGTTGACCTCGATCTCATAGCCGTCACCAATTGGGAACACGTCGAAAGCTTCAAGATGCCATTTGAGCATCTGTTGCATACCTTTAACCATTCCGGCTGTGCCAAGTTCGGGCGTCCGACCAGAGGGACCATGGATGCGCAATGGTGTATACCCTCCAGACCAGGCCCGGAACGGATAGATATAAGGAATGTCGGCGTAGTGGTCGACATGCAAATGAGAGATGAAGATATCGTTGATCAGTTGCCCCGGCACTTGCATGGCAATGATATTGCGGACACAACCGGATCCAAAGTCAAAGAAGAACCGTTTTCCATTCCCCAACTCCACCATGATGCAAGTACCCGCCTGATCTTCACGCGGCGGATATGGTGTTGAGCCACAGAATGAGATGCGCATCTCATCTGGCCCCAACTCCTCACTAAGTGGAAAATAGTTCGCATTTGAACCAGTCATGTACTTCGTCGGACGGAAGTACTCCGGTAACGAGATGCCGCCTGCGGGCCGACCACCGTATGGGTTCTTGAGTGTTTCTCCCAAGGGGCCGTCTCCTTGGTGAGCCTCAGCACTCCCTGCCGCTAACCCAGCCGCCCCTGTCGCAGCCGCTCCAGTGGCCAAGCCCTTAAGAACACTCCGTCGCGACGGGTCTTCAATTTGATCTGACGCCTGAACCTGTTTGTCGTCTTGGTCTTTTCTATTGTCTTCCTTGGTCATGGATTGGTCCTCAGTTAGAAGTGGCTCACATATTGCGCTTCAACATGCGGCGAAGCTCATTGATGAGTTCAGATTTGATGTGGGCCCATTCGGCGCGTTCTGAGGCCGTGATCGATGCGTCTTTCGAAAACGCAGATGCTTTCTTCAGGTCTTCGATGACCTCGCCGAGTAGCGCATCCGTTTCCATGCGCCTCGACAGCACATCGGAAAGTTCTGGAATTTCTTCAATCAGGTCCACCGTCATTGGAAAAATCCCGACGCCCACTATCCATTCTCAAATCAAGATGAGTGCGGTTGACCGCAAAGGCCAAGTGAGTCACCGTGAGCTGGGGGTGAGTTGACATTGAACAAATCCAACGATTTGCTAGTAAATCAACATGTTGAACAGCCTTCTCCGGAACTCATCCGGGAAGCTCTGAGTCGAATCGTATCAAGCGACGGGTTTCAAGCTTCACCACGACTCACGCAATTTCTCACCTACATAGTCGAGGAATCTCTATCTGGTCGAAGCACTCAGATTAGAGGCAAAGCTATCGCTGTTGAGGTCTATGGGCGGCGCATAGATGGTACTGGTGGTCAAAACCTGGTTCGCGTTGAGGCAAGGCGGCTGCGTCGTCTTTTGCATCAGTTCTACGAAGATCACTGGGACGGCAATGGAGTTCGCATTTTTGTTGACCCCGGCGGATACAAGCCGCGGTTTTCATTCGAACCTACAATCGAAGACCGCACATCAAGTGAACTGAAGAGCGACAATCCAGTTGGCCGTTGGCGTTCGCGGCAACTGCTGCATGCTGGACTGGGTGTTCTTGCATTGGTCGCTGTGCTTGGCATCTGGATGAGCCAGGATAACAGGGAGGTTGTGCCAACAACTCGATCCATCGAACAAGCAGAACGTGTGGCGCTTGGTGAACAATCATTGACACGACTCCAGGCGGTCAACCTTGCGGATCAAGCCCGCGGCATGTTTTTCCCCGTTTTTGATGTCAAGCGTCAGCAAATAGCGCTGGGAATGTTCCAGCACGCTAGGGAACTCGACCCGGCTCTGTCCGACGGCTATGCCGGATCCGCGCAGGTCTTGGCGATCCTGGCAGTGTTGTCGCCGGATGAAGCACAAAGGGATGATCTCTTCAATCAAGCCTCGGAAATGTCTGGAAAAGCGCTTGAATTGTCCCCCTCTGATGCGTGGGCAAACGGCACAAATGGTTGGGTGCTGGCTGTCAAAAACCAGCCAAATGAGGCATTGAAATACGCTAGAATGTCCGTCGAACTGGCGCCGAAGGATGGCCATATTCTCGACGTTGCAGGTATGACGGCCATCTTGGCTAACGCCCCGGAACTTGCTGCCGAGGTTAGCAACCC
Organism: Ruegeria sp. BB1; assembly: GCF_056539465.1. Lineage (NCBI taxonomy): Bacteria > Pseudomonadati > Pseudomonadota > Alphaproteobacteria > Rhodobacterales > Roseobacteraceae > Ruegeria > Ruegeria sp. BB1. The sequence continues at coordinate 183,394 of NZ_JBQFVB010000004.1, read as the reverse complement.
GGAGAGACCCAAATCAGGATCTGGTAGGTTTGGTGCGAGAAACATCTGGGGCGTTTCACAACTTATGCTCGGGAACTACGAAAGTGTTGTTGAAGCCTTTCAGGGAGCGCCAGCTGCCGGAGCGCCAGTCAGTGCGCCTTCGCTCTTATTCCAAGCCGTTGCGTATGATCAGTTGGGAAATTCAGAAGAAGCACGACGGCTCGTCGCTGAAATGCGCAGGACATGGCCTGAGTTTCCGTCCGAGTTTCTCGCCGGCAGGATTTTCCACAACGACGTCAATACGCGGAATATAATACTGGAGACGCTGAGCAGATACTGACGAAGCGTATCGCGCCTATTGCCTGGAAACGAGCGTCAAAATCTATTCATATAACTCCGCTTTGAAAGCACACGGCGTTGACAAAATCGGCGATAGAGCCGGACCACGCCGTCTGTGGATTGAGGGTGGGCTTTGCAGATTTGCAAAGTCTGCTTATGCGCTATAGCCGCCGCTCGTGAGGTGCAGTGCTGCTGACGCGGCGAACGGCAGCATGGTGGCCTTTTGCATGTCCGTCATCGAATGATTTGGAACACGAGCGTTTCATTGGCTTAGGAAGATCATGCTCGCTGTAGTTTCAATCTAGGCCGCGTTCTGATATGGAACTCAGTGAATTCGAACGCCTGTTAAAACTGGCGTAGGTGCAATGTGGCGGCGACATTTACAGGTAAGACAACTGAAGAAAGGCAGCAGTTAAGCCACGGGATGGATCAATTGTCCAAGAATGTTACCACGGTTTCCCTTAAAGCGTCCCAATCGGTGAACTCCCGAGCACCGTCCCTTGGATCGATCTTTTGATCCTTTAAGACAACATGCTGAACGATCTCTTCTTCAAAATACCCATAGTTGTCAGGCTGCACAGCGCCCGCAACCAAAGCCGTTAGGTCAGGTTCAAAATGCGTACGCATCAGCATTTCGGTAAGATAGTCCCAGGCGTCTTCCTGGCCTCTTGCAAAAGCCGCCTTTAGGCCTATCGAAAGCACTAGCGACTTCCGGGACGCAAGCGCGTCTCTATGCGTTTCAACAAACGCTTCGAATAGCTTGGGGTGCCGGCGTTCATGGACAGGAGCCGCAAGAATGACCCTGTCCACACCTGTCAGGGACACGTGTCGTATCTGGTCTCCGGTGTTGATCAGTATTGTATCGTAGCCGGCTTTTCTTGTTACATCGTTGATAAAGCGAGCAATCTTGGCAGTCTGACCTTCAACGGTGCCGTAGGCAATCAGCACTGTCATTTCGATCCTCCCGTAAATCGATCCGAAAAGCGCGCCAACTATGCCGAAACCGTTCGCTTCAGCCCTTGATCTCAATCAAAAGTGACTGTCTTGCCAAGTTTTTTGGACGCGGGTGCGGCGTCGTTTTGTCGGCTCATGCGGTTCTGGAAAGCGCGACAGCTATCGCCAGCCAAAATCCAGTGCGTATGGTCATTGCACCGACGGTTCGCCATTCAAACGGCGTTCCAAACAGTGCCACTAATATCAGAACAGCGAACACAAATAATGTTGATAAGCCTATCACCCAGGCAATTCGAGTTGCCCAGGTTTTTGATTTAAAGAGCGCGATTGCACCAAGCAAATAGACAAATCCAGCCAGAAAATTGAACCAAAGCACGAGTGGAACTGCATCTCCAACTGCTGCTTTAGCGGCGGCACCCCCAAACAGGGCCGTTCCGCCGGAGAATATTGTCAGGAGACCGAAGAATGCCGCGGCTATTGCAGCTGGGCGAGTCCAAGGCGGAGAGGGCTGCATAGTCGTTATCCTCAGGAATTAGATTGAATGTCGTGTCGTAGGAAAGCTGCCAACTTCGCCAAAGGGATTGAAAAGCACGTCCATAATAGCAATTTTTCTCACCATTACTCTTGATCTTTATCATTGGGCCCAAATTGACACCCTTTGAACAAAGCAATGCCTGCGGGAGGCTTTTTGCAGTAAAAATACGCTGTCGCCCCTTTGGCGCGACTAGCTTGCAGCTCCAACGGTCATTAAATTTGTTCGGTTACCGTGAATCTTCTGGAAACGAACGGACGACAACGCTCGAATTTGCAGCGAAAAGTGTTGATTTGAGTCAATGCTAGTTGCTGCAAGTTCACCCATACTGACCCCTCACAAAGGAGGGTGTGCGACATGTTCAAAATAATTGTGGTTGGCTTGGATGGATCAGAGGCGTCAGAAGCAGCTCTACGCGTAGCCTGTGATATCTCAAGCAAATATGGCTCCCAAATTCACCTTGTCCATACACCTCAGCCGCAAACCGTGGCTTTCGCAATGGGCGCTGTTGCTGGCTATCACGCCGTCACGACAATGCCTTCAGACGAAGAGGTTCAGCAGGCAGCAGACAAGATCATTTCCGCGGGCAAAGAGATTGCCAAAGAATACAATCAGACAGTTTCGCAAACACATACCCAACGCGGTGATCCGGTCGACGAGATCATCGCATGCGCCGAGCAATGCAAAGCTGACCTGATTGTGACGGGCCGCCGCGGATTGGGAAGCATTGGTAGCCTGATTCAAGGGAGCACCTCTCAAGGCATCAGTCGGAATGCCACTTGTGCGGTTTTGACCGTTGCCTAAATTTCAAACTTGGTCCCAATCGGCACAAAAACGATGACGATCAATAAGCTCAGCATTGAAATCTCGTGGCAGAATTAAGTTTCGATGGCTACCCCGTGACGCTGAACTCCCTACTGTGAAAATGGAGTCAGATATCCACTGCTTCATGACGGTGGCACGAAAACGGAGGCTGAAACAGAGGTCATTGGGGCCTGTGGCGATGACCGGCAATTAAACTGTGTTAGGCGAAACGACCCGAACTGTGGTGGAACAGATGAACTTCCCGTTTTTTTACGCATTGTTTCAAGGTCAGAAGACAGGCTGTAAACTACCTGCCAACGTAGATCCGTTCTAACTCTGGAGCCCGACATGAACACCTCGTCCCTGTTCGACGCTCATAAACCCTCTGAAATTGCAACATTAGTTGAGACTGCTGGGGTCACAAAGGCAAAGTTGCCAATGGCACCCATGTTCGTTCTTGCGATGCTGGCCGGGGCATTCATAGGGTTTGGCGCAGCGGCCTATACGATGGCGGTTACTGGCGCAGACAGCGCTGCGGGGCCGATCCGCGTTCTGGGTGGCGCGGTGTTTTCCCTGGGCCTTATCCTGGTGATCGCAGGTGGTGCAGAATTATTCACCGGCAATGTTTTGATGGTGATCGCAGCGGTCGACCGCAAGATACCACTGCGACTGCTGTTTCGAAGCTGGGGCATCGTCTACGCCGGAAACTTCGTGGGCGCCCTCGGGCTTGCATTGGCCTTCTCTCTGACCGGCCTGCTCGAGGGGCCGATGGGCAATACCGCCGTGGTGATAGCCGATGCCAAAGCGGGGTTGGAACCGATGGAGGCCTTCGCCCGTGGCGCACTGTGCAACGGGTTGGTATGCCTTGCTGTTTGGCTGTCCTTTGCCGCCCGCAGCGTCGCCGGCAAGGTTCTGGCCGTTTTGTGGCCCGTCACTGCTTTTGTGTTGCTGGGACTCGAGCATTCGATTGCGAACATGTTTTTCTTCCCGCAGGGTTGGGCGGCGGGGGCAACTGTGCCGGTTTTCTCAGCGGCGACCAATCTATTGTGGGTTACTCTGGGCAATATTGTCGGCGGGGCGGGAGGAGTCGCCTTGGCCTACTGGTTTGCTTACCTTGGCGCTACTAAAGGGTAAGACCCACTTCTTCGATCACTGCGCCCGCCAGAACAAAACGATCGGTTTCAGTTGGTTTTGAAGGCGTTGTCTAATTGTGCAGCCCACAACAAGCTTTTCCTGCACTCAATAGTCTAGATGCCAGGAGCATGGTTGTCTTCGTGGTCGATATCGGTTGTCGCATGATGGTGCAACACAAGAGGAAGCGGCACAGGCTTGCCTAAGTCCGCTGATCGGGATGCGAGTCGGTTGATCAGTCAGATATGAGAGTTGGATGCGGAGGTGACTCACCGACCACGAGGCAAGGAGATGGCGCATTGGCTGATGACGGTGCCGGGAATTGGGCCGTTCTTTGCCACTGCACTAGTTGCCCTCTCGTTCCCGAACTGGATTCTTCGCCAACATCTAAATTCATTGATCCTCGTCAAGATTGGAAAAGGCAAGATGTGATACAGTTGATGCCTAAAATGAGGGCTATCATGGAAGAATTAGTCGATATTGGAAGAACATTTGTTCAGGCGATGCGTGATCGCAGGGGCCTTGCAAATGTTGATGAAATGTATGCCGAGAACGCTCAATCCATAGAAGCGGTTGTGCCTCCGGTTCGACAGTTTCGCATCACCAAAGGCCGTGATGCTATCAAAGGGAAAAGAGAGGATTGGCTGGCAGCTCATGAAATCATCGAATTTGACGTTGATGGCCCTTATGTTCATCCCCCAAACCGCTTCAGTGTGCGATATAAGGCTGTCGTAAAGCAGAAGGAAACTGGGCAACGTATCACCTTGAGTGAGATTGCAGTTTATTCAGTAGCAGACGGAAAGATTGTACTGGAAGAGTTCTTCATGTTGCCGAAGTAGCAGCGGCAACCCGCAATACTGACGCAGTGTTGATTTTATCCGCACGCTGGAAGTGTGACTTGTAAGTGCTTTGACACGATGGATGGACAATTGGGCATTTGTTTCGACCGCGTGATGCTTGCCCATGCGCAACAATTCCGTCAGTTCGGCGCAACCGAAATCTAAAGTCACGCCGTGAAATCCGCATTGAGCCATTGATGCGGGTTAACAATCAGACTGCTGCGCCGGTTTTCTACCCGAGTTTGGCCTGAACAACCCTCTAAAGGGCTCTGTTTGATCCAAAACAAAGCGTTTTGCGGGGTTTGAGATAACGTCACCTAGTAGCTTTAACCGCGGTACGCCAGATCATGAAAAAGAATGTGCGCGCAATACTGATCGTCGTAATGCTCCTTCTCGCAGGTGCGGCGTTGTACATATTCGTTTCAGAAGACAGCAGTGAATTGCCAGTTGGATTTGTACAGGGCAATGGACGGATAGAGGCCGAACAAGTGGAAATTGCCCCCACCTTCGCAGGGCGGGTTGCACAGGTTTTGGCGGCAGAAGGCAACTTGGTTGTTGTGGGTGAACTGTTGGTCGAGATGGACACCGATGAACTGTCTGCAGCGCTTGATCGCGCCAAAGCCGAAGTAGCATTGGCGCGTCAAGCCAAGGCCGAAGCCGAGGCTGTTGTTGTCCAACGAGAAAGCCAACAGCGTCGCGCGGCGCAGGAACTGGAACGGGCAAAGGCACTGTTGGCCGGTCAAAACATTTCGATGACAGTCTTTGAAGATCGCGAAACCGCATTTCAGGTTGCCGACGCCGTTCTGGGTGCCGCCAAGGCCCGGGTTGCAACCTCGGACAGCCAGATCGCGGCTGCCGAAGCCGAAGTGCGCCGGATCGTCGCCCAGATCGAGGATGCTTCGCTTGTTGCCCCTATGCCGGGGCGCATTCTTTACAGACTGGCTGAGCCCGGTGAAGTTGTTGGCGCGGGTGAGCCGATCCTTACGCTTCTCAGCTTAGAGAACGTCTATATGGACGTGTACCTGCCCGCACGCGAAGCGGGGTTGCTGCCCATCGGGGCTGAGGCGCGCATCGTACTTGATGCCTTGCCGGATTTTGCCGTTCCTGCAACCGTCACTTTTGTATCTCCCGAAGCCCAGTTCACTCCAAAGCAGGTAGAGACATTGAGCGAGCGTGAACAGTTGGTCTTTCGCGTTCGGGTTCGCATTCCTGAGGATCTGATCACAGAACGGATCGAACATGTGAAAACCGGCCTTCGCGGTATCGCTGTGATCAGGCTTTCTTCTGACAGTGTATGGCCGGTATATCTGGAAAGGCGGATTCCACCCGAATTGTTCGAATGAATTCCCAGACGGGCCCATCTGATTTCTGCGTCAGTGGTGTCACGCATAAGTACCGCCAGCGCATTGCACTCGATAACCTGTCGCTTGATCTGCCGGTTGGTCAGCTTATTGGGCTGATCGGGCCTGACGGGGTTGGCAAATCAACGCTTTTGGGTTTGATCACCGGCGCGAAGAAGCTTCAATCCGGCACGATCAAGGTTCTCGGTGGATCGATCGACGACCGTGCCCATCGTCACAAAATCTGCCCAGCGATCGCATTTATGCCGCAGGGGTTGGGCCGGAACCTCTATGCAGAATTGTCGGTGCGCGAGAACCTTGAGTTCTTTTCGCGTCTCTTCGGACAGGGGCAACAGGAGCGTGACATCCGGATCGCAGCATTGCTGTCGGCAACCGGGCTTGCGCCATTCTCTGATCGTCTGATGGGAAAACTCTCGGGCGGCATGAAGCAGAAGCTTGGGCTGTGTTGTGCACTGATCCATGATCCTAAGCTTTTGGTTCTGGATGAGCCGACCACCGGCATCGACCCACTGTCGCGGCGTCAATTCTGGGCGCTGATCGACGCGGTCCGAGAGGCTACTCCCGACCTCTCCATACTGGTTTCGACAGCCTATATGGAAGAAGCCGAACAATTCGACTTTATCGTCGCGATGGATGCCGGGCGCGTGCTTTTCCATGGTTCTCCGGCAGAATTGAAGGGGGAAGCCAGCGATCTTGAAACGTCCTACCGGCGGTTGCAGGCGCACGGAGATCCCCTGATCGCACCAAGGAAAGCGCCCACACATCACAGTGAGGCAGACCCAGTGATCACGGCACGCGGATTGACGCGGCGCTTTGGCGATTTCACGGCAGTCAATAACGTCGAATTCTCGATCAACCGTGGTGAGATTTTCGGCTTCCTCGGGTCGAACGGCTGCGGCAAGTCGACCACCATGAAAATGCTGACAGGTCTTCTGCCCGCAAGTGACGGTGAGGCGCTGTTGTTCGGAAGACCGGTTGATGCACGCGACCTGAGGATGCGTCGCGAGATTGGCTATATGAGTCAGGCATTCTCGCTTTATGGCGAGTTGACCGTTCGGCAGAATCTCCAGCTACATGCCCGCATCTTTGCGATCACGGACCGCGATAGGCGTATCGATGAACTGGCGGAACGCTTTGGCCTGATTGCACATATGGACATGCTGGCCACTGCGTTGCCACTTGGCATCAAGCAACGTCTTTCCCTGGCCGTCGCTGTGATCCACCGACCTCGCGTGCTGATCCTGGATGAGCCAACCTCGGGAGTGGACCCTGAGGCGCGCGACTCGTTTTGGGCGTTGCTGATTGAGCTTTCGAGAGATGAAGAAGTGACGATTTTCGTCTCGACCCATTTCATGGCCGAAGCAGAGCGCTGTGATCGGGTGTCGTTCATGCACGCGGGCCGTGTTCTGGCTGAGGGAACACCGGATGAGTTGATCGCCGGGGCACAGGTAGACAGTCTGGAAGAAGCATTTGTCACGGTATTGAAGGCAGCTGACCCTCCGGCACCGGTGAAAGCTCCTGAGGCATCGGTTCATGCCCTTGATGACAGCGCTGGCGGGGGTATCAGGCGCACACTGGCATACACGAAGCGTGAAACCATCGAGATTTTGCGCGACCGCGTGCGTTTGGCGTTTGCGTTCCTGGGCTCGGTGATCCTGATGCTGGTCTTTTGCTATGGGATTACGCTGGACATCGAAGAACTGGATTTCGCGGTACTGGATTTGTCACAGGGGCCAGAAAGCCGCGCCTACATTGCAGAGATTTCAGGATCGCGCTACTTCAACCCAACACAGCCACTGACGAGTATCAATGAGGGCCATGAACGGCTGGCCCGAGGAGATGCCTCGCTGGTTGTCGAACTCCCACCTGACTTTGGGCGCAAGATCCGCTCTGTTGAAGCAACGGACGTGCTTGCAATTGTGGACGGCGCAATTCCGTTCAAAGGCGAGACTGTAGAAGGCTATGTGGCGGGGCTCCACAATACCTTTTTGGCGGCAATGGCCCGCCAAAACGGTGTGCATCCGGTCGAGATCGCCCGTATCGAGCCACGCTTCAGGTACAATCAGAGTTTCGAGAGTATTGCCGCAATGGCCCCGGCCATGCCTGCGATCCTATTGATAATGTTACCGGCAGTTCTGATGGCGGTCAGCGTCGCACGTGAAAAAGAGTTGGGAACAATCACCAATTTCTATGCGACGCCAACGACGCGGCTTGAGTTTCTTGTTGGCAAGCAAATCCCTTATATCGCAATCGCGTTCGCCAATTTCCTGCTCTTGGCTGGAATGACGGTCTTTGTTTTTGATGTACCGCTCAAAGGCAACCCGGTTCCTCTGGCAATCGGCGCGTTGCTGTATGTCTGGGCTACAACATCCTATGGGCTACTCATTGCGACCATGACTTCAAGCCAGGTGGCCGCTACCTTCGCCACCGCGATAGCCTCGGTCGTACCTACGATTCAGTTCTCCGGGTTGTTACAACCGGTGTCAACGCTTGAAGGCGGCGCGCAGACAATCGGGTCGCTCTGGCCGTCATCCTATTTCCTGCATCTGAATGTCGGTGCCTTCACCAAAGGGCTGGGCTGGGGTGCGCTTGCCCCTGATCTTCTGGCCCTGGCCTGTTTCGGACCGGTGCTAACGTTGATCGCTGCCCTTTTACTTCGAGCGCAGGAGAAATAAATGCAACGGTTGTCCTGCATCTTCTGGCTTGGCTTGAAAGAAATGATGAGCCTTCGGCGTGATTGGGTGATGATGGCGCTGCTGGTCTGGTCATTCACGCTGGCACCCGTGATGGAGGCGACGGGGGTTTCGAACTCGGTCAACAATGCCTCCATTGCATTTGCCGATGAGGATGGCTCGCCCCTTTCACGGTCTCTTGCCACGGCGTTCTTCCCTCCGGAGTTTCAACCCGTTGTCCAGATCGCACCGGGTACCGGAGCCGAAAAGATGGATGCCGGGCATTTCCTGTTTGTGGTCGCGGTGCCACCAGGGTTCGAGAAAGATGTTCGCGCCGGGCGCACGCCGGAAATTCAGGTTCTGATTGATGCGACGGCGATGGAACAGGCCGGGATTGGCGCAAACTATATCGTCAATATCCTCAACGCCGAGATCCGTCGCTTTGCCATTGGTGCGGACCTAGCTGAGTCATTGCCCGTCGATGTCATCATACGCAGTGCGTTCAATCCCAACCGTGATACTGTTCGTTTTGCCGGCATCGTGGCGCTCATCGGCCAGATCATGTGGCTGACCACGATCCTCACCGGTGCCGCGATGATCCGCGAGCGTGAACATGGCACAATCGAACATCTGCTTGCGATGCCGCTTACCCCGTTTGACATTGCGATGGCCAAGATTTGGGCAAACGCAGCGGTGGTTCTTGTCGCGGCCGCCTTATCGCTGACCTTTGTTATGCAAGGTTTCCTGGGGATCAACATCGCGGGGTCGAAGGTGTTGTTTTTAGTTGGCACCGCCCTCTTTCTCTTCACAGCAACCGCACTTGGGGTATTTCTTGCAACGATTGCACGCTCAATGGCGCAATTCGCACTTTTGGTAATGCTGACAGTCCTTCCGATGCTGATGCTGTCAGGAGGAGAGACACCGATCGAGGGGCAGCCCGACTGGCTTCAGGTCGGAACATCGATCCTTCCGTCCCGCCATTACATGTCCGCCAGCCAATCCATCATCTTCAAGGGGGCGAGGTTTGAGACGGTCTGGCCAGAGTTCTTATGGATGGCGTTACTCGGCGCAGTCCTTCTGGCGTCCAGCCTGATGCTTTTCAGACGCTCGGTGGCGCAATAGAGTCAGATCAGTTTACCCCTTGGCCTGGACGTATGACCGGTAATGCGCCTTGTTTCATTCGGAATGCCGATACGGCCGAGATGTCCTTTTGGCGCGTTACCGAGGACGCTTGCTTGCGAAAGATCAAGGTAATTATACGCGTTTTTTGCCATAATGCAGCCTCCCCCCAATCGCACCAAAGGAGGAGGATCAGAAAATGCTTGAAGACAAAAATACCCCGCAACTGTTTGCTGGAACACATCCGCTCTCTGATAATTTTCGACGCGAAATGGAATCCATGATGTCGCGCTTTTTCGGGGGCGCAGCGCCATTCCTTCCGCTGGAAACAGCCGCGCAACGCACCGGCTTCCCGTCGTTGGACATGACGGGTGCGATTTCGCCGGCGATTGACATCCACGAAACGGATACAGCGATCGTTCTCACGGCTGAATTGCCGGGTCTCGAAGAAGACGACGTCGAAGTCGAAATCAAAGACCGTAGATTGACGCTGCGGGGCCAGAAGAATGTTACGCATGATGACACAGGCGATCTGCGCGTTAGCGAGAGAAGCTATGGCAGTTTCACTCGGACAATGACGCTGCCTGATGCAGTCGATATCGAGGAGATTTCCGCTGCGTTCGACAAAGGTGTCCTGCACGTCACGATGCCGAAATCCGAACCTCAGGATCCCAGCCGGAAGATTAAGGTCTCATCGAAATAGGCGCAATGGAGGCGCACGCGCAACCTTCATGGTCCGGGCAGCATGCGCGGACCTTTGGTGTTCTTAAAACGAGCACATTATTGCCCACCATAGCGGTTTCACTGCTGCGCATGATAATGTGCCAATAGGGCTAGAGAACTGAGATGGACAATGCGGACGCCGGACAAAAGCGATGTGGAAAGTGAAACGGGCGATGTCCGTGCATTTCTGGAGAGCTTGACGGGGCCGTCCCGCGGAACCGTTACCTGGCTTGTCGGCAACGCTTTGGCTGCTTCGGTGGGTCCTGATCGTATCCTGAAGTTCAGGCGGAAAGAGGATTTGCCCCCGCATGACGAAGACGTGGCGACCATTCAGTGGTCGCAAAGCGGTTACGCGCTAAACGCGTTGCCTGGCCGGGATATTTGGGTCAATGGTCAAAAAACTGCTTCGGCAGTTCTTGGGCATGGCGACATGATTGAGTTCGGTGAAGAGGGGCCCATGTCGCGCTACAGGGTGTGTGACCACTCATTCCCTGCACATCACACGGTCGAAGACATAATAAGTGACGCTTATGTGTATGCGCGCTCCAGCCGACGACCCTTTGCCAGAAAAATGTCCGGTGCGCTGCGCGAAGGCGGGCGTCGGCTGACATCACAAACCACGGTTTTGTTCAGGGTTACCGTTATCGGTGTGCTTCTTCTGATCTTTGCCTTTGGCTATTTGCTTTTTCAGAACGACCGGAAGCTGGCGGACAACCTTAAACAGGAGTCTCTCAAGATCGAGGCGGTTGCTGTCATGCTTACGCAGACGCGAGAAGATGCACTGACGGCGGATGATCTGGTCGCGCTCAGAGAAGCATTTGACAACCAGGTGATTTCCACCGAGCAGCGCCTTGGCACTTTGGAAGAACGCGCTGGTGCGTCAAGGCGAGTTATCACAGCCTCGACGCGATCTATTGCCTTTATCCAGGGTGCTTACGGATTGCGACAGACCGAAAGCGGCAAATTGCTGCGGCATGTGCTTGGCCCGGACGGGGAGAAACTAAAAACTCCATTTGGAAAACCATGGATTGAGCCAGATGCGGCAGGCGCGCCGGCAGAATTTCAGTTCACCGGAACCGGGTTTCTATTGCAGGACACCTCTCTTTTGGTGACCAACCGTCATGTCGCCTTGCCCTGGACGACCGGGGATCGGGCGCAGGCCCTGAAGGCAGCAGGGCTTGAAGCAGAGATACTTAGCCTGCTGGCTTATCTTCCAGAACAATCCAAGCCAATGGAAGCGGTATTGCTTAGGGCAAGCAAAACGGCCGATCTGGCGCTTCTGTCCGTTGATGCGAACCGTGTTCAAGGGCTTGGACTTTCACTGGCACCTCACCCGACGCGAGCAGGTGAAGAAGTTTTCTTGCTTGGGTTTCCGACTGGCCTTAAGGCCTTGATTGTGCAGGCTGGGCCGGATTTTCTGAAAACGCTTGAGAGAGACGGCGCCGTCGATTTCTGGACTATTGCAAAACACCTTTCAGAGCAGAACAAGATCAGGCCTCTGGCCAGCCGGGGGATCGTCGCCCAGACCAGTCCCGGTGCAGTCGTTTATGATGCTGAAACCACAACCGGCGGAAGCGGCGGACCTGCCCTTAACCGAAACGGCGAGGTGGTTGCTATCAATGCCGCGATCTTACCCGAATTTGGCGGCTCGAATATTGGCGTTCCGGTGTCACACCTCAAGATACTTCTCGATGAAAGCGATTGATCCGCATTTTCAATCGCGCGTCTGATAAGGCGAGTTTTGCACCAAAAAAACCACAGCCAGTGGGATGATGACAGAGATCAAGCCCACGGTAATCAGCAAGTTCCCCAAGTGGCTATAGTCAGCGACGGAGGCAACGGTACCCGTTCTGGGATCGGTAACCGCGCGGGTAACGGTAAAGATCTGATTCAGGTATTTTGTACCGAGACTGCTTGCTGACAATGCCATGTTGGTGAACGAAGCCATGACCGCAAAAAAGGTAGCCTTCAGATGTGTTGGGGCGTTGCGCGCGATCCAAGCCAACATTGGGACCATCGCGATTTGACCCAGCGGTGACTCAACGGCTGTGTCAAGAATGGCGATAAACCTTGCATCCACGACCCCACCTGTGCGCGCGGCCGTCCATTCATGCACCCCGTAGTACAAGGCAAGGTTTGGCAGGGACAGCACTCCGGCGGCAATCGTGAGTAACACTACAACCTGCGCAATCGAACGACTTGCCATAAACGGCCTGAGGATAATCAGACCAAGCAGAGCAAGTAGTGAGGTCAGAAGCGCTAGAATGGCCAGGAACTGTTCGTCAAACCCAAGCTCGTCGATCTCGAACCAGGTCAGGCCCGGTCCTGGCAAGGGAACTGCTCGAAAAACGAAAATGATAGTTGCTGTCCCGATCAGAACTTTGGCCTGTTTCGACTCCAGCTCTCTCAGCAAACGCGACATGAGGTAGAGAATGACCGTGAGCGACACCGCAAAAACGGTCTCTTGCGCGAAGGCAAAATTTGCGGTTCCCAACACTATGCTGAGAACAACAAACGCAAGTCCGCCCAGCAGTATCGGCCACCTGACTTCGGTGGTTTGATCTGGTTTGTGCAGAAGGTGTCCTCGACGAACGAGGCGACGCTGTATCAGAGCGTGAAGAACCACTCCACTGACAGACAACAGTGGGATAGCCAGGGCAATGAGATAGACCCGACCGTAGAGAACCAAACGATCGGCTTGCTCCAGATTTTCCGCCCCCGAAAAAATCCAGATGTTAACCGCGGCGACCCCCGCAAACCCGGATATGATCGCAATCCTGCCGAGGGTCTGCATGGTGGTGTGCCGGGCACGAACTTCGTCCTGAATAAACGCGCGTCCGTCTCGGTCCGATTGCGGCACTGCTTCGACTGTCATGGCGTCAGCAACGACATCCTGAATGGCATAACCTGAAGGAGCCAACATCAAGGCAACGACGTACCAATCCTCAAGTGGCATAATGCCGGCCATTTGGTCAGGCGCAGCCACAAGCCTGTACATGATGAGCAATGACGCCGTGATAAAGGATGCGCCAACGACAATCAGTAGAGATTTCCAGCGCCAGAACAGGTCAACCAGATGACCCAGCGGCATTTTTAGAATCCATGGCAACCCGGCCCAGAATGCCAATCCCGCAACAAAAGCTGCGGATAAATTCAGATAGTCCTTAAGAAAAAACGCACCGACGACGGATGTTAGCCCCGAAACCCCAGCCGCAAAGTAAACCATCAATGGTGGCAGGTAAGACCATTGCAATTGCGCGATCAGATCGACGAAAGTCCGGTGCCACCAGCCTGAAATCCGCCTTCCAAATGTTGATCGGTCAGTGTTCATGCGTCAGTCGGACCCCGTTCTGGTGACCCTGTGCTGTCGGTTTTCCTCTCAGAGAAATCCGGCACCAAAAAGCAGAGCGCTGGTCAGCACCCCAAGGATTGGTACAACAAGAGGTACGCGGAAATGTTCCCGAGTTGTCCCTGGCCGGGACTTCAGCAATATCAGCGAGATGTTGACCAAAACAAACACTCCCAAAACGATCTGGGATGTGCGTTCCGCTAGTATGCCGATTGGCAAAGTTTGCGTCAGCAGAAGAATTATCGCAACTACCAACAGGGTTGCAACGACCGGTGTTTGGGTAACCTGAGGGACAGTCGCCAGTATTTTCGGAAGATGATCCCGGTCGGCAAGACCATAGATCACCCGCGACGCCATAATCATCTGGATCAAGACGCCATTGACTGTTGCAACGACCGCGACTGCGGCGAACCCTTGTTTGATTACTTCGGGTGCGTCGAAGAAAACCAGCGTGAGTGGGGCGGCCGAGGTCGACAAGGTATCGATAGGAACAACGAGCAGGACCGTGATCGAGGTCGCTAGATACAAACCCGTCGCCAGAACGAGCGTCAAAAGGATAGCCTTTGGAATTGTGTGGGTTGGGTCTTTTACCTCTTCCGCGACGTTTGCCATGTCCTCAAAGCCGACAAAGGCAAAAAAAGCCAGCAGAGATGCCGCCATAACACCGCGCCAGGTACTGAGCTCGAGCCCCGGAATCATCTCACTAATTTCATGGCCTTGCGGTTCCTGCACAGACATGCCCCAGCCAATTACAAAAAGAAGCCCCGCGATCTCGATGACCGTGATCACGGCTGCCACAAATACCGATTGTGTAATGCCCCAGATTGCAATCAGCCCCATGACCGACACAACGCCGATCGTAAGCAATGCGGTGCCAAGCCCCGTCAGGGTGTGAAGGTATGAGGCCGCCCCAATCGCAACAGCGGAGGCTGAAATAATCCCAGACGCAGCAACGGCAAGACCGATTAGAACCGCCATCCAGTCCCTTTGAAATCCCGCTTCAACGTATGCCGCTTCACCCGCGCTTACGGGATAGCGTGTCGCGAGTTCGGCGTACGACAAAGCCGTCAGCGAAACGACGAGCGCTGCAACAAGAAACGAAACTGCAGCATAAGGGCCCGCGGCCTCGGCGGTTGCGCCGACGAGCACATAAATTCCCGCACCGACGGTAACACCGAGCCCATATAATGTAAGCAACGGGGTGGTGAGAGAACGTCGGAGTTTAGGGGACGGTGGATCAACTGTATGCATTCACCTCACTCCTTGATGGGCAATTGCCGGGTTACCGAAGCTGTGCCGCAAACAAGCACCCCGATGATAAACCAAGGGCTCATCACCGCTCATGCCGAGCTTCTTCTGAAACATTCATACTTTGAAATGTAATTCTTTATTTGGCATTGATCTATATCATCAGGCGCTAAGACTGATCAGAGAGGCGGATCCGAATGCTGCGACCGTCGTTTCGTGATGGTTTTTCCCAGCTGGTACTCAAAGGTTGAATATGAGCGAGATCAATGAAGCATTCATTCGATACCGCGTATTTTCAACTCGAAATGCTGATCTCGGAGGAGGAACAGATGCTAGTTTGTCGCGGACTTCTTTTGTCAATATTTGCTGCAAGTACTGCACTAGCGCAGGATATTGACCTTCAAATTGGGCACGATCTCTATAGAACTTATTGTTGGCAATGCCATGGTTTCGAGGCCACAGGAGATGGTCCAATGGCGGAGATGCTGGCAATAAGGACACCTGATCTGACGAGGCTCGCGGTGCAAAATGGCGGCGTTTTTCCGACTGAGGCGGTGGCGCGTCAAATTGACGGTCGCGCGCCACTGCTGGCACATGGCGGGGAAATGCCCATTTTTGGTCCAGCATTGGATTCGGATAAAAAAGTAGCGATTTCCATGCCTGACGGCCAACCGATGATAGTCGGCGTGCCACTGGCGAATGTGATTGCGTATCTTGAGGCTATACAGACCGAATAGGTTGGCACAAAGTTCACCCTAGGATTGCAGGACACCTCTACCACGTTTGCCGGCGCTGGTTGATTTACATTAAGGCAAGTTTCCTCGATCTCAGTTAATATTCAGCATTTAGAGATGAGGAGGAATCTCCGATGCCTGAAGAGAAGCCAAAATCAAGTTACTCCAACCCACTTGTCGATATCTTCAAGCAGATGCAGCTATCTACTTCAGCCAATCCGTTTCTGGGCGCTCAGCTTGAGCAATTCTGGGACATGCAGGAAAAATCGCTGAAAGAGGCAGAGGCCTTTGCTCAGCATTGGTTTGAGAGGCGTCACGAGGCTGTGCGAACCGCGCTGGAGGCTGCGCACTCGGCGTCTGCTGCAGACCCGACTGATCCGGCTAAAGCGCTGCAATCCATAGCAGAGTGGCAGAAGCACTCAGCCGAACGCCTTGTGGCTGACGCTCAGGAATGGTTCGAAACAGTTGCCCGATGTGCAGCATATGCAGCGGAAACAGAAGTCGAAGCTGTGGAAAAGACAATGGATGATGTTGCAAGCACAGCTAAGAAGGCGGGTAAATCTCCGAAATCCGATCCGGTATAGAGAGCCGTATCACCGCAGAGGTCGGAACGATCGCAGCTGGAGCAATGGAAGGTAGCTCATATGTATAAAAACATTCTGGTACCAGTCGCACTGGACAAAGATCACGATACACAGGCCTCATTTGAAGCTGCTCGTTTGCTGGCGAATGCCGATGCGGAATTCACAGTGCTTCATGTGCAGGAACCGATCCCTGCATATGTGGCATCTCAGATACCCGAGGAAGTTCTGGCAAATACGCGAAAAGAACTTCAGGAAAGCTTACATCGGAATGCTGCGGAGCTATCGGGTGCGAAACCGCGCCTTGTCTCGGGGAGTGCTGGCCGCGCGATCGTTGACTTCGCAAATGAAAATGACATCGATTGCATAGTGCTGGCCTCACACAAGCCGGGGATCGAGAACATTTTTATTGGGTCAACTGCAAACCGGGTCGTTCACCACGCCAATTGTTCTGTCCACGTGATCCGCTGAACCGGTTTCTGGTAAGTGCCGCACGTCGATTAAGCGTTGTGGATGAGTCGATTTTCCAGACCCGAGTTGTTTTACGATCGTCACACGCTGCATGAACATATGGAAATGGATGGCGTTGACCGGCTCAATGAGCGGGTCCGACTGAATGGATTGCGAAAGTTGAATTCGGGGGAATGGCAAAGCCATGCGCAAACACTTACTACTTCAGCGGGTAGATCCAAACGCCGATCTTTCCGCGTCGCCCCCTCAAATCTTGCACTCCGGCGGACACCAACCTCTTAACTAAGGATTGCCCAGCCTTGTCCGTCGGACTTATGGCCTCGATCAACAAATCGCTAACCAACAAAGAAGATTTTAGGTTCCGCGACAACTGCTCCAGCCTGCTTGCGACGTTCACGGTATCGCCGATGACACTGTATTCAAGACGGCGCCGGTTTCCGATGTCACCAGAAATTACAGGACCGAAGTGGATGCCAATTCCGATGCGTACCGGAGGAAGCCCTTCAGCATTCCTGTCACGATTCCAGATGCTCAATACCTCAAGTATGTCAAAGGCGCATTGAAGTGCGTTACTGGCGTCGTTCTCACTGGGCTCTGGTGTCCCGAAGGTCCCCATCAGCCCGTCGCCCAGATATTTGTCCAGTGTGCCTTCGTTCTCGAAAACTGCCTTGCCCAACCTGTCATGATACCCGCTTAAGAAATCAACGACATCGCCAGGGGCGTCGCTCTCGCACATGGTGGTAAACCCAGTTTCACCAAGTCGCATCCGCGAAGCTTGCTATCAATCGCCACGTTGAACAATGTAAGATCGCGCAGGTTGCCCGCCAATTCGAGCCGCGCTCGGATCGCCCAGACCTGTTTCGGCAACAGCGGTCGTTTCTGGCCAATGAACCGGCCCTTGTTCCAGGCGCTTCGTTTCGGGGTGACAGCGGGAAGTTGAATTCTTGGCATGTTGGGCCCTCCAATCCTCCCGCCAGGCCCAGACATCAGCACTGCGCTGACACCTGAGCTTTACAGTTGGTTTGAATGGCCGTTGTCCGATTGTTTGTTCTTCTGGAAACACTGCGGGTGCATTGAGCTGGTCTGAGCCCCATTCTTCCAGATGCTGCTTAACGCTTGAAGAGGCGCTAAACGCAGAGTTCGTACATTGCCCTACAAAGGCTAATTCAAGTGAATCAGTCTTTGCGGTTTTCGTTGCTTCAGCAGCGCAATATTGATCCCGACGGTGTAACTCAGCAAATCGTTTGGTTCGGCAAGAAATCTCATGCTGTAATCATTGAAGACCCGACAACATCATGTTGAAGATGTTGCCGGGTCGCTTTTGACCCTCTGCGGATATTTATTGAAGCTTGATGTTCAAAATCACGCTCGTCGCCTTACAACAGGAACCCTCCACCTGCTTGTACAGACTGGCCTGTGATCCACCCGGCACGCTTATCGGCAAGCAAAAGAACCGCGTTTGCGATGTCTGCAGGTTCACCGATGCGACCCATCGGTGTTTGAGCGATAATCATTCCTAGCATTTGTTCATTTGACTTTACGTCTGCCGTTATTTCCGTGTCTGTAAGTCCGGGTGCGACCGCATTGACCCGGATGCCCATTGGACCGAGTTCCGCAGCAATGAGTCTGGTTGCGTGGTCCACAGCTGCCTTTGACGATGCGTAAACCGCAGCGCCAGGCATCATGCCGCGCGCGACTACCGAAGAAATATTGATGATTGCCCCCTTATTGTTGGCAAGATGGGGGGTTGCCTCGCGGGCAAAAGCCAGCGGTCCAAACACGTTGGTTCGGTAAATGCTTTCGATATCCTGGTCACTGGTTTCAGACAGTGGACCCATCTTTCCGGTTCCAGCATTGTTGACCAAAACATCCAGCCGGCCAAATTTGCGGATGGTCTCCTCGATAATTCGGGCCGGTTCGCCATCTTTGCTGACATCCCCAACAATAGCGTAGGCTTGCGGCCCAAGTTTCTGAGTTGCTTCTTCAAGAACGGATTGTCTGCGACCGGTAATAACCACCTTCGCCCCATTGGCAATAAAGGCAGATGCCGTGGCTTTCCCAATTCCCGTACCACCACCGGTGATAAGGATCACTTTGTTTTCGAGGTTTTCCATTTGCTTCTCCTGATTTTTTGCGAGGGGTATGTGCCTATCCAACCAACTTGGCGCTGGCTTCGGTCTGTTGTCCCGTCAGATGCGCAATCAACGCCGGGACGCTTGCTTCGAGCCTGATTTGGTCCCGGCTCATAGCACTGTGAAGCACGAATGGCGGCAGATAGGTCATGCCAGTCATAAGTGCCGTCTGTTGAAAGGGGGTTAGAAACTCGGACATGGAAAAGTTGTTGAATGCACCAGTCCGATAGCTTTCGACCGGTCCACCAGTGGAAACGGCAAGCACGAGCTCTTTTCCGTTTAGTTGGTTGCCACCGGGGCCATAGGCAAACCCGGCAAGCAACACCTGATCAAGCCACGCCTTGAGTACGGGCGGGGAGGAGTACCAGTAGAACGGAAACTGCAACACGACACGGTCAGCATTCCGAAGCAGGGCCTGTTCGACCTCCGGATCAAATTTCATCTCCCGCCCGCCGACGGCCATCAGGTCACGGGTTGTGATGCCTGCCACATCTGACAGGGCGTCAAACCACACTCGGTTGACCAATGAGGCTTTGAGGTTTGGATGAGCGGTCAAAACGAGAATGTTCATTGGTGATTTGTCTCTGCCGTCCGGGGAGTTGCGTTTACTTGTTGGCCAAATCTATATACTCCATCACAGACAACAATATGCCTGTTAACCATCTCTATGGTGTAGGAGATGCACCAATGCGCCTGCCTCTTTCCACTCTCGAAGTGTTCAATGCGATTGCTCAACACGGCAGCCTGAGTGCTGCTGCACAAAAGCTGGGGCTCAAACGGTCCACAGTAAGTCATCAGCTAAAGAACCTAGAAGACAGACTTGGAACTGCACTGTTCATCCGGACGACACGGTCAATCAATCTGACAGAAGCCGGGCGTGCTCTGGCGAGAAGCTCAGGCCCGGCATTTGATCAACTTGCCGACGGGCTTGAAAGCGCACTTACAGCAGGCCATTCAGCCCGCGGTACGTTGAAGCTCGCGATTTCCGAGATCGCCTATCATCTGGTCGTTCGCGAAGCGCTGGTCTCATTCCAGGAGCTATACCCCGAGATCGAGGTTGAGCTGCTGCTAACCGATGCTTTGTCGGATGTGCTTGGCGAGGGCTTCCATGCTGGTTTTCGTATGGGTGGCATGATTGCGCAGGATATGATTGCCATCTGCTTAACAAGTCCATTGCAAACAGCTGTGGTGGCAAGCCCGAAGTATCTTGCGGAGAATGGCACCCCAGAAAACCCAAGGGATTTGTTGGAACATAATTGTCTGCGCTACCGCTTCCAAAGCTCCGGCCAATTCGCCCCCTGGACATTCACCGGCCCTGAAGGTGAGTACGCCGTCGAAGTGGGCGGTAGCCTGATTGCAAACTCTTCGCCGGTCACGGTTGAAATGGCGGCCCGCGGGCTGGGAATAGCTTATACGTTTCGCGACACGTATCTGGAATCACTGGCATCCGGTTTAGTCGAAGAAGTCTTAGTCCAAAACAGGGTTTCCATCCCCGGCATCAATATCTTTTTCCCGCGGGAATACCGTTCGATGACACCACTGCGCCTCTTTATTCAACACCTGAAAAAGAACCGCGTTGGTGCTTAATCAAAAGGGCGCTATTGAGCTCACTCCAATGTCGTCTGAATTAGCACTAAGTCCGCGACCTGTGAGTTGGCGCATCCATTGTCGCCGCGCTGCGCAGGAACGACCGGTTCTTCAGACGCGTTGCTGTGCACAAGATGATGCGCACGCGGCAAAGTCTGTGCTGCGAGCGTACGCAGCGAGAAAATCAAATTCACAGGATGGGCTCAGTGCAGTCGTTCTCCGCGCGTTAAATGAAGGACTGCTTTTTATTTGTTTGGTTAGAAAATCTCGGATTCTGGAGTCTCAAAAATTGAAAACTCTAAGTAGCTGATTTTGTTGGAACCGCAGTCTCACCATTAAGGTGATCCGACAAGAATTGTCGGAGTACGTAAATAATGGGACTGAATTATTGAGACTCGCCTGCCATTGAATTCAACACCTTGAGATTTTTGCGCTTTTAGAGTGTTTCGACGGTTCAAGCGCTTCAAGTCGACGTAAAACAGTAAGCCAATGAGCCTCTTCGCAACCTGGAAACCGGCGCAGTGTGTGTTACTTGGGCGTGATTGATCAGCAGAATACCCTGCCTTAGCGTTCGGCCCAGAGCCGACCTCCAGCCACCAACCGAGATGCTGCGGTCGCAGCTCGCTTTGCCGCCATTCGCTGCACTAGCGAAAAAGGAGGCTTGCCGAACTCTCGAACTGCGGGCACTGCTGCCACTGGTATTATCTGATGAACATTCATTTAGGTAAGGATGGGCCGCGCAGCGATTTGTCGATAGCTATAACTGTTACTCGGCAAGAAGATACAACTTCAATTGCAGGCGCCCCTAGGACGTCACAAAATCACTAAGGACCTTAGGCATCTCATCTGGAAGATTGTTGGCCTCCCCAGGTTCGGTTTCGATCTCAAATAAAGGTCGTATTTGAATGAAATGTTAAATTACGCTCCTTCGCGCCAAATTCTCTGTTTTTGTCGCTCTGAAAGGTTTGTTCTCACACAAAAAAGTGCATCCATCGAAATGAAAAAGTAGCAAGTAAGGGCGACTTGCAACAATAGGTTTGCCATGAAGCTCTAGAACCATCACCTTAATCAGCCAATTATGCCTGGTACCAACTTGACAGCTATCCGACATGTCGCTCTGATGAAGAGGGAAAGTATTGGGGTAGAGCTCAACATGCGTGAATTTTATAGCGGTTTTCCGCGCGAATGCGGGATGTTAGTTCTTAGTCGCTCGGAGAAATTTTCGCTCTACGCTGGCTCACATGACAAATCACATTATGTAAAGGCGGCTTCGTGACAGATGTGATGAAGGCCTATGTCAGATTTGTGGATCGTGCCAACAGGACGATTGGGCGGGTCATCATGTATGGCATTTTTCTTATGATGGCGATCCTGCTGTATTCCTCTGTGTCCAAGACCTTCTTTGTCCCCTCGCTCTGGACCCTTGAAATGGCACAGTTTGCCATGGTCGCTTACTACATCCTTGGCGGTCCTTATGCGATGCAGATGGGTGCGAATGTTCGGATGGACCTGCTGTATGGAGAATGGACAGACCGCCGAAAAAGCCAGGTTGACGTGCTGACGGTGCTTTTTCTGATCGTGTATCTGGCCTTTTTATTGTGGGGAGGTTGGGACAGTTTGATGTACTCGTTCCAATATGGCGGCGAGAGGTCCTCGTCCGCGTGGCGCCCCTATATCTGGCCCATCAAAACGATCATGGTGGTTGGCATTCTGCTGATGCTGTTGCAGTCAATCTCGGAACTGTTCAAAGACATCTTGCGGTTGCGAGGACATGATATGGGTCCGAAAGATGATGAGCCGGTGCATATGGCCCCCGAAGACCTTGAAGGGGGACACCGCGGGTGAGCTATGAATTGATAGCCGCGCTCATGTTCTCGACCATGATGCTGATGCTGTTAACCGGGCAGCGTGTATTCGGGGCTATCGGGTTCGTAGCAGTGATTGCCGCCTTTTTCCTGTGGGGCGACAGGGGGGGCTATGATCTGGGGTTTGCGGCAGCGATCAAGGTCATGCGCTGGTACCCCCTGCTTACGCTGCCGATGTTCATTTTCATGGGATACGTTTTGTCGGAATCCCGGATCGCGGATGACCTGTATCGTATGTTCCATGTCTGGATGGGCGGTCTTTCCGGCGGGCTGGCTATAGGCACAATCGGTCTGATGGTTCTGATCTCAGCCATGAACGGATTGTCCGTTGCAGGTATGGCGATTGGAGCGACAATTGCTTTGCCCGAATTGCTGCGCCGGAACTATGACAAGCGTATGGTGACGGGGGTCATACAGGCCGGTTCATCCTTGGGAATTCTCGTGCCGCCTTCCGTTGTGTTGGTCCTTTACGCCATGATTGCCCGTCAACCGGTCGGGCAGCTTTGGTTGGCAGGCGTTATTCCCGGGTTGATGATGGCCACGCTGTTCATCATCTACATCGCCATCCGCTGTCGCCTGAACCCATCGCTCGGCCCTGTGATGAGCGCCGAAGAACGCGCGCAGGTCACCTGGAGCGAAAAACTCCGCCTGCTGGGGGCTGGTCTGCTGCCCATAGGCATCTTTGCGGTGATGATGGTGCCCTTCGTGAATGGCTGGACCTCACTGGTCGAAAGCTCAGCCTTGGGGGCAATCGCGGCCTTGATGGCGGCGGTTCTGAAACGCCGCATGACGTGGCAGGTCTTTGAGACCTCGATCAAACAGACGCTTGGAATTACCTGCATGTTTATGTGGATCATCCTTGCGGCCCTTGCCTTCGGCGCGGTTTTTGACGGGCTGGGCGCGGTCAAGGCGATCGAAAACCTGTTTACGGTGCAGCTGGGCCTGAACCCGTGGATCATCCTGATCCTGATGCAGCTCAGCTTTCTGGTTATGGGTACGTTTCTGGATGACACCGCCATGCTGGTCATCGTCGCTCCGTTATACGTGCCGCTGGTCGGTGCGCTGGGGTTTGATTTGATATGGTACGGTGTCCTCTACACGATCACATGTCAGATCGCCTATATGACTCCGCCTTTTGGGTACAACCTGTTTTTGATGCGGGCCATGGCCCCACCAGAGGTGACGATTGGAGATATTTACAGGTCCATCATACCGTTTGTAGCAGTGATGGCATTGGCTTTGGGATTGGTGATGGCCTTCCCAGACATCGCATTGTGGCTTCCGGGCATCGTCTACGGAAACTGAGCACGTAAAGAACGAGAAACCGGGTTAACCGGATCAAGTTCAATGAAAAGCACAGGAGAGGAAGACCATGACTACAAGACGTAGATTTTTGCGGACCGCCGCTTTGGCCGCGCCCGCGACGCTTGCTGCACCGGCTATTGTAAAGGCGCAGGCCCCCATCAAATGGCGGTTCCAGACCTATGCCGGAGGTGCGTTGGGCGAGCATGTGACCAAGCCTGCAATTGACTACATCAACGCCAATGCCAACGGCGAGCTGGAAATCGAGCTGTTCTTCGCAGATCAGATTGTACCCACGGGCGAGCTGTTCCAAGCGCTTCAGCGCGGAACAATCGACGGGGTTCATTCGGACGATGACTCGATGGCGTCACCGACACCGCTTCGCGTCTTTGGCGGGTACTTTCCCTTCGCGACAAAGCACATTCTCGACGTGCCGGTTTTGTTCAATCAATACGGGTTGGCGGATATTTGGCGCGACGAGTATGCCAAAGTTGGTGTTCAGTGGTTGTCTGCAGCTGGGCAAGACCCGTGCAACTTCAACACAAAGAAGGAAATTACATCGGTTGCTGATCTGGATGGGCTAAAACTCTACACCTTCCCAACTGCTGGTCGGTTCCTCGCCAAGTTTGGCGTCGTGCCGGTGAACATTCCCTACGAAGACGCGGAAGTCGCCGTACAGACCGGAGAGCTTGACGGCATGGCGTGGTCCGGCATTACCGAGGACTACACGGTTGGTTGGGCTGATGTGACGGACTATTTCCTGACCAACAACATCTCGGGTGCGTGGATCGGATCTTGGTTTGCAAACCAGGAGCGTTGGGCAGAGCTACCGGATCACCTCAAATCCATCGTGATGGCGGGTATCGAAGCAGGTCACACCTATCGCAATCAATGGTATTGGGGCGGAGAAGCGGCACTGCGCGCAAATGGCGATAAGCTGGAATTGCGATCAGTGCCAGCGTCCGAATGGGCCGAGGTCGAGAATGCAGCCAAAGAGTTCTGGGAAGAAATTGCCCAGGAAGGCGAAGTGCATGAGAAAATCGTTGGAATTTTCCGAGAATACAACAGTGTGATCAACCAAGCCGGTGCGCCGTACAACTTTGAGTGATACGCTTAGAAGTGGCCTCTGACAGGGGCCACTTCAAATTCCTTTTTTAGTATTGTGGCAGCCAGATTAAATATCGGAGCATTTTCTAACTGAAGGCGTTGCCATGCAAGTTGCAATCAGTGTCAGTCAGGCCAGTAGAATTGTCTAAAATGCCGCGCCGAGTTTTCACCACTCGGCGAGAGTGCGGTAGTTAGTGCCTGACCATCGGTCAATGGTGATGCGACTGTGAAGCACCCGTTTCCCAAAAGACCTGTTCAGAAAACCTTAGTATAGCGAGCCGTTTTCCAAGTACGGTGATCTGATTGGTCGCCCCGTTGGCACTTCGGCGAGACAAAACCGCGCCGTTGTTTGCAATTGGTTATTTGGGAGGAGTTCAGCATGACGGACATTTCAGTAATAGGTCTTGGGTCCATGGGTACAGCGCTTGCCCGAGCTCAAATGAAAGCAGGCCGATCTGTAACTGTTTGGAATAGGACACCCGAGAAAGCGACCGCTCTTGGTTCCGAAGGAGCAACTGTGGCGGCCACTGTTTCTGAGGCGATATCTGCCAGTCCTGTAACGATTACCTGCGTAAAATCGCACCCGCAGACAATAGAACTCTTGTCCAATGCGGCTAATTCGCTGCCCAACAAGACCATAATCGAACTCTCAACTGGAGGCGCAGAGGATGCTGAAGACTTAGCGCAACTCGTGGAAAACGCTGGCGCCTCGTGGATGGTTGGCATCATCAATGCTTATCCGCATATGATCGGAGATAAGGATACCGTACTGTCGGTCGTTGGAACCGAAGAACAGTGGAAGATCCACGGTCCAATCATTAGAAATTTGGGCGGAAGCTCTGTCCATGTGGGTGGCCAAGCTGGAATGCTGGCTGCACTCTTTGCGGGACTTTTTACAGTTCGCCAAGGTTTCATGTGGGGAATGATTTACGGAGCGCTGGCAGCGAAGAAGGCAGGTATCCCCATGCAAACCTTCTCAGATCTTGTGCCCATATCTATGGGAATGATGAAACCCTATTACGACTACTTTGCTGCGACAGCGCCTCAAGCCACCTATGACAACCCACCAGCTTCGATGAGTACTTACGCCGCAGCTTTGGAAGATGTTCTCGCTAGTTTTGAGGCTCTTGGCGCCCGGGATGAATTGCCCCGACTGTTTGTTGAGATGGCGCAATTGGGTATAGATCAAGGGCTTGAAGACAAGGCTCTCACTGCGATAATAGACGTCCTTGCGCAAAAGCAATAAGTTATCACAACGATAGAGCAAACCGCGATTTCTGCTTTGGGCTCAGACCGGCCTTGGAGGCGGTGCAGCATCCTGTTATCGTCCCTCGTCATCGTCGGGTTGTCGTTGTGGGCGTGCATAGCGGAGCGGAGGATCAGTTATGGAAACCCAGACTTACCTGCCATTCGCACTCTTTGCCCGACC
Source organism: Ruegeria sp. BB1 (assembly GCF_056539465.1). Taxonomy (NCBI): domain Bacteria; kingdom Pseudomonadati; phylum Pseudomonadota; class Alphaproteobacteria; order Rhodobacterales; family Roseobacteraceae; genus Ruegeria; species Ruegeria sp. BB1. The sequence continues at coordinate 157,136 of NZ_JBQFVB010000004.1, read as the reverse complement.
TGGAACAACGGCCGGATCGTCGGCCAGAAGCGACAATTGAAACCAAAGCACGTCTGGCTAAACCGCACTGCGGACAAAGCGGCCTTTGGTTCTCCAAACAAATCGGACATTTTTGGTTTTAGACTAGGCGGTTGTGTAGAGTGACAGGATTACTTGTCTTCTCTTCCGTAAGCACAAAATCTCAATTGGCACCCTCATTGGAAGCTGAGGAGGCCGCTACCAATCGAATTTCCATCATATCTTTAGGTCCAGGCGCGGCTTCCAAAAAGGGCGGAAGAGTTCAATCTTGGGGCATCGGTTCATCACGACTTTAAGGCCCGCCGCTTCGGCGAGTTGCGCTGCTTGGTCGTCGTACACACCGATTTGACCCCAAAGAACTTTTGCCCCGATTGCGATAGCCTCCTCGGCAAAGCCATATAACTCTTCCTTTGGGCGGAAGACGTCAACCATATCAACATGTTTGTCGATCTCTTCTAGCGAGTTGTAGACCTTGAGTCCTCTAATTTCCGAAACATTCGGGTTAGGATTCACCGGTACAATATCATAGCCGATTTCACTGAGCTGTCGCAGAACGCCATAACTGAATTTTGTTTTGTCCGCGCTAGCCCCCACCATTGCAATGGTTTTGACCGACTGCAGGATGTCGGCTAGGTACTTGGGGTCGTAATCGTAGATGCGATCAATATCTGCTTCTTGCATCGGTTAACCTTCCTTCGGCGTCGCAATGTCAGCCTTGAGTTCGTGGGGTTTGAGTGGGTCGAGAAACGGATTGCGGTACAGCTTGTCATGGCTCTCGACCCCTATCTCAAGCGTGATGTCGGATGTTGGACGTGCCACGCAAAGGATCACATAGCCGTTCGCGATTTGCCGGTTATTCAGCGCAACCTGTCGGCGTTGATCGATCGCGCCAGTCTTTAGTTTTGCCGCGCAGGTAATGCAGCCGCCATACTTGCACCCAAAAGGCAAGTCGACGCCCTGTTCTCTCAGCGTTTCCAGAAGTGGACGCCGCGCATCCACACAGTATTGCGCGCCATCTCTGTTCGCGATCGTCACGGTATACATAGTCATAGCCAGATGTCGCTTGTGCAATCACCGCCCGGATACCGGCTCTCGTGACAGCGCGACGGACCATTCGGTTCTTTGCCAAAGTCCACAATGAAATCCTCGTTGATCTTCATACCACCGTTTTCAGGGTCGCAATCGATCATCACCATAACCCCGCCCTTTTCGCGGATCTCGGGATAGAACTGGTTATCCCAAGTCGAAAACAGCGAGGTCGTGACATAAAGCCTTCGTCCGTCGAGAGAGAGCTGGAACATTTGCGGACCACCCGCGACCTCGACCCCGTTAACGATCGGAGCTTTACCCAAAAGGCCCCCCATAAACACTTGGCCGGTCAGCTTGGGATTATGCGGGTCGGTGATGTCATACTGGCGCATATCTCCATGCAGCCAATTGTTCAGGTACAAGTATTTGTCGTCCATCGAGATCAGGATCGCCGACATAACCCCCGGCAACGGGATCGGCCATTCGGGGTGCATCTCGTTTTCCACGTCGATGATCTTTTCCCACCGCCACTTTTTAGCATCGTCTTGCCACCAATGGATCACATTGGTCGAAAGAGCTGCGCCACAGAACCCATGCGTGCTGTCGGGGTCATGGTGGAACTTGACTTCCAGTGGCAAAAGCCCGTCTTCACCCAAATAGAAGCTTTCGACCGGTTCGCGCTTTTCGAAATCCCAAAAATGCAGCTCCCGCCCATATTTCAGATGGCCCACTTCTTCCAGATCGAAGCCCGGCATGAAGGTATTGGGCGCAGCCCATTCGGAACTGACCATCACGTTGTGGCGCGGTTGGTACCAGAAATCGTAGCCAAACTTGATATCGCCCATCGAGGTTTCCCAGCGACCGACGATGTTGAACTCTTTGTCGAGATGCAGATAGCCTCCAGGAGCTTCACCCTTGGCATTTCCAAGGAAGGAAATGATGATTTCCGAGCCCAAACAATGCACCGTATGCGGGCCCGATAAATCTGCCTTGGCCTTAATCTCGGCTCCGTCGATGACCTTATGCAACCGCGGCGCACGCGGGTCAGTGGCTGTATCAACGATGTGAAGGTTGTTAGAGCGTACGCCTGGCAGGATCAGGTATTTGCGGGACATAGAGCCGTCGTCGTGACAGGACGAACAGGCGTTCCACCCCATGTGGTGAAGCTCGTCCCCAATCCCCGGCATTTCCAGCCTATTGATTACCTGAGAATAGGTCGGGCTGTCAGGGTCGACATCCACAGTAGCAAGGTAATCAGGTTTCTGGATCCCTGTCCCGGTGTAGATGGCGATCGTGTAGAGTAGCTTTTCTCGGGGGGCTTTGATGGCTTCTTGCGGACTCTTGAAGCCCGGTCCACAGCATTGTCCATCCATCGTGTGCTCCTCCCTTGATTCCCTAAATTGTATCGTATATCGAAAACTTAGTTATCATAAAGTGAGAAAAATGCATCTCGAACGATTAGCGCTGATTTTGGAAATCGTGGGTCAAAAAGGACGTGCGTCCGTAGCGGATATCTGTGCCCAGTCCGATATACCTAAACCGACGGCCTACAGGCTGGTTCAAGACCTTGTTTTGTCCGGCCTCCTTGAAACACCAACCCGCGGTGAGTTCGCGATTGGGATTAGGCTAAAGCGTATCACGTTGAGCGATCACTCTGATCCCGCTCTTTTGCAGGTGATTGCGCCTGTCCTCTCTGGCGCCGCGAATGACTATGGCGCTGCGTTCTTCTTGTCTCGGCTACGGGGCCATTGGGTTGAGATTATTCATGTGGAGACACCGCAGACGGGCGTGTCTTTTCTTCATCCAGGTATGGGCAAACGACCAATGCACGCGTGCTCTTGCGCCAAGGCAATCGCCGCCGTGTCGCCTGAGCTGCTGTCTCAAGACCGATTGGATGGGCAGCTTAAGCGGTACACAGATCGCACGATTACAGACCCTAAGGATCTGGCCGCGGAACTCGATGTCATTCGAGCCAAAGGGTATGCCGTATGTGTTGAAGAGCTCGAGCGCGGGATCAGTTCTGTCGCAACAACGCTGACTAAGACAGGTGTTGGTGCGACGCTTTCAATCGGCGCTACCGCGTCTCTTCGGGTGTTTACACCTTCGAAGCGAGAAAAGATTGGCCATACACTTACCACAATGTCACACGAACTTGCACGCGCGCTAGGATGGGGTGAAGCAGATAAAGAAAGGATACCCGCTTAGGTTCATGGGTATCGCAGTGCTGTAGGAAAACGTCATCCAGCAGGACGGGTGTGTTTTGCGACCTTCGCCGCTTTTAGGTCAATGAAGGAGACAAATATGGACAATGCAATGTTTGGTGGGTTCTTCGTGATCAACGTAAAACCTGAGTATCGGCAGCCCTTTTTGGACGCCAGCATCTTCCAAGCGCAAAATGTTGTCAGTGAAGAACCCGAAGTTTTCCAGTTTCATATTATGGTGGATGAAACAAACCCAAATCGTTTCTATTTCTACGAAGTGTTCAGGAACGAAGCCGCGGTCCAAGATCATTGGGAATCTGAAACCTTCAATAACTGGTTGAACACTGTCCGAAAGATGCTGGATGGTGAGATCGAACTTGTTGCCAGGATGCGCTCGCTTTTTCCGACGCCAAAAGGTTTCGAGGCGCAAAAAGCAAGCCTGCTACTATGGTAAAATTGACCAACGTTTGAAATTTTCGCCCGTGCGAGAACATTACGGGTTTTGGTGCTGGTCCGCTTTGGACTCGATGCGATCATGCGATGATTTTTCGAGAGCGTCTTCGATGCGCTGGAAGCTGACACCCGACAGATTTGACTGAACAGCTGCCAGCCTATTTCAGAGAAAAAGGGAATTTCGTATGAACAGATGGATTTATTTTGGGTTCGCGTTGCTGGTTTCAGCGTGCAGCCCACCTACACAGGCTCCATTGGTCACTGACGCGAACGGTCAGACTGCCATCCAAATCAACACAAGCGGGCTGACATGCTACGGGTCGACCTGTCTGGAGATTACAAGAGGCAGCGTTCGCGCGATCGGACACAAGAGAGCTCGGATCCCAAAAGGTATCGATGTCAGCAGCGGAACCGTCACCCCAGACGAGTTCAAGCGGATGCGCCAATCAGCGATGCTGGCGGGGGGACCCGGTTCTGGCAATCGGTAAAGGAAGGAGAGGTCGTGATATGTTCAACGATGACGTCCAGGCACGATGCCCGGAATGCGGATCGCTGGATACGGTGGTTACGGGTGAGAAGGCTGCCTGCAATGCATGTGGGTACGAGGAGCCTTTTCTGTTCGATGAGGCGGTGCGCGACGGATCGCATGAGGTTGTGGCCAACGCGCAGAAAATGGCACGGACGAGAGACGTTCTGCAGCGATGGGATTTTGCAGGGTAAATGGGTGGCTGAGGGGGCCAGAAATCCAGAAAAGTGAAAACGCGCTGTGCGGGCCTCTCAGGGACGAAACGAGGGCCGCGCCTGTCACGAGATGAAAAAATCCGTTAACCCCTCTTTGAATGGGCGTAGAAGGGGTTACTCTGCTGCGACTTGCTCGGTAGGGCTCCAACGCTTCATTCTGCGCGGGCTGCGCTGTAATCCTCGTCTGAGACATGCTCCATCCAATCCGCAGTCTTGCCTTCAACAGAGGTCTGCACAGCCAGATGGGTCATCGCACAGTCAGGCGACGCGCCGTGCCAATGCCGCTCTCCTGGCGCGAACCACACCGTATCGCCAGGGCGCAACACCTGCACTGGCTGCCCCTCAGACCCAGCCAGGCCCAAGCCCGACAAAACATGCAGCGTTTGACCGGCAGGGTGCGTGTGCCAAGCTGTCCGTGCGCCGGGCTCAAAAGTCACCGTAAGGATCTTGACCGGCGAGGGATCATTCCCTGTTACAACGGGATCAAAGCGGACCGTACCGGTGAAATACTCATTGCCGGGAAATTGAGAGGGCCGGTCCCCGGCGCGGTGAATCTCCATGATGTGCTCCTTCGATGCGCTGCTCTTGGCGACTTAGCAGAGTTCCGATTTCAAACCCAGAGGTGCGCCGGGTCGACGCGGCCATCAGAGCGCCATTGTCGAATGCCCAGAATGCGACTGGAACCGGTGATCGGATTGAACAGGACCTACGGCCGAGTTGCAGACAAAGCCGTCTCAGGCTGGCGCTGGAGATTTCGCATTTCCACCGACAACCCACAAACACAACACCGCAAGCAAAACCTCTATCGCAAATGCGGCAAGAATGTTTTCGGAAGGCCAACCATCGAGGACGAAACTGATTGTCCTGCCCACGGCGAAAGATGAGAAAACCGTAACCCCAAGCAAGGCTGAGGCCTGGACCAACTTTTGGTAAAAGGCTCCGCACAAAATGATCAGGCCAAGTACCGCGAGATTGGCAGCAGGTGCACGCAACTCACTCATCAGGTTTGGCTGCGGCGAGAGTACGATGCCGTAATTAGCGTAGAAAGACTGTGGGTCCAGAGTAATGGCCAGACCTATTGCGAATGCAGTTAATCCGGACATGCCCAAGATAAGCCTGCCTCTAAGTTCAAGTTTCATGTTTGTCTCCAATTTCCTTTGGCCTGCCTCAAGCGGCTTTGGTCCACGCGCCAGACATTTCAGCTTTGTTTGCGAAGTCGGCGAAGTCGCGTGGTGCGCGTCCAAGCGCACGCTGGACACCGTCCGTCAGGTTCGCATTGCGCCCGTCCAGCGTTTCACGCGCGATGTCCGTGATCACATCAGCAATCATCTCGCCATTCGCGTGCGCGATTTCCGCGTGGAAGTCTTCGAATGAAATTGGCAGGTATTGCACAGTCCTGCCCATGGCGCGCGAAAGCTCTGCGGCCATGTCGGCAAACGTCATGAGACGTGGTCCCGTGACCTCGTACAGTTCGCCGTCGTGTCCTTCTTCTGTCAAAGCAGCTACGGCAACATCGGCGATGTCGTCCACGTCGATGATCGGTTCGCGTACTTCGCCGGCGGGCATCGGCAAGACACCTGCCATGACCGGACCAAGCAATGCCCCTTCAGAGAAGTTTTGTGCAAACCATGCTGCACGAACGATAGTGAACGGAACTCCGGAATTGCGTACGACTGCTTCCGCTCGTTCCGCATGAAACTCGCCACGCCCGGTTAGCAGAACAAGACGCTGTAATCCCTTTTCACGAGCCAATGCTGTGAAGGCTTCGACTTGCTCAACCGCGCCAGGAAAAGCGATGTCAGGAAAGTAAGAAATATAGGCCGCCGAAACGCCTTCCAGGATTGCGGGCCAGGTCTGCGGTTGTTCCCAGTCAAATGGCGTTTCACTGTTCCGCGATCCGCGCCGGACTGTCTGCTCTTTTTCTTCCAGACGTGTCGCGATCCGCGATCCGGTTTTACCTGTTGCGCCAAGTACGAGAATGGATTGCTGTGTCATTGGTCATCTCCTTGAGTTCAGTTGATGGCCCGAAATTAAGCAATCATCCGAGATGTTCTATTCTTCAAAATCCCGCATTCTTATCCAATCGTCCAAACCGAATAGACGAACAGGTGAATTTCGTCCAATCTCATGACATGAACCAGTTTGACCCTCATGTCCCCGACCCCGATGCGCTGGCGCAGCCGATTGGCGATCCGCTGGGGGAAATCCTTCATCTTCTGAAGCTCACCGGCACATTCTACTGCCAGTCGCGCATGTCCGCTCCTTGGGGCGTGTCCATACCAGGCTTTCCCGACATACTGAGCTTTGCGGTCATCACACACGGGCGGTGCTTGATGAAGGTCGGACAAGATGACCCCTTTGAGGTCGAAAAAGGCGACCTGGTCTTGATGACCAACGGTGCGCCCATCGGTTTTTTCAGCTCGGAAGACACGCCGCTTTTGACGCTGGAAGAGTTGCCCATTCGCAAGGTGACCGAGCTCTATGAAACACTGGAATACGGTGGTGGTGGAGCGGAGACGGGCATCATGTACGGCCTCGTCCGGATCGATCACGCCGCCAGTGGTATGTTGATGGGCTTGCTTCCGGATGTGCTCAAAATCGACCCGTGGGAAGAGGATGCCGGAAGCTGGCTACAGGCGACTTTGCAATTCATCGCAAAAGAGGCGCGGGAATTGAGACCGGGTGGCGAAACCGTGATTACGCGCCTGGCAGATGTCGTTGTCATCGAGGCCATTCGTCGTTGGCTGAACAGCGCACCAGACGCAAACCGCGGCTGGTTGAAAGCGGCGCGAGACCCGCAGATCGGGCGCACGATAGTCGCCATTCACCGTACGCCTGCTGCGGCTTGGACAGTCGAGTCTCTCGCGGAGGTTGCTGGTATGTCCAGATCCGCGTTCGCGGCGCGGTTTACTGGGTTGGTAGGCGTTCCAGCAATCCAGTATCTTGCAACGTGGCGTATGCACCTGGCCAGCGAAAGGTTGGTGTCCACCGATCAACCAATCTCGCAGATTGCCGCTGACATCGGATACTTGTCAGAGCCTGCGTTCAACAAAGCCTTCAAACGGGTATTTGGCGTGCCACCGGGAAAAATCAGGAAGAACGGAATTCACTCCGTATCCAGGCGAAACTTGAGAAACTGAGCATCTTCGTATTCGATCTCGCCGATGCGTTTGGCACCGAGTTTCCGGAGTGCACCCAGATTATTTCTACTAGGTGGCAGCAGAAACGTGACAAAGGGGATACGTTTGTCAGCGATCGCAAAGTCGATTGCCATTTTGGCAATCCGTTTCCCAAGTCCAAAGGCGTCGGGCCGCAAAACCAACCCAAAATCCCACTCGTCACCTTCTTTTTGAAAGCCCCCCCAACCAACATACCGACCGCCTGACAAAAACGCCCAATGTCCAAGACCGTCCCGCGCCCAGTAGCCTTCCTTTTTGGCGATAAATTCTCTTGCGACCTCAACATTCCATTTGAACGTCAAAAGCGGCATATGCTCTGCTACCCGGGGGTCGGACATATGAACCGCAATGTCATTCGGATCGATTTCCGAAAGGCGTGCAAATGAAATCCCATCTTTCATCATTGTACTCACTTGATGGCCCGAGCTGTCCCTTGGATGCAAAGTAATTATGGCGCGAATACTGTTTCACAGCTTTCTCGCGACAATGTACCGGCTCGGCAATAACCCGGCTTGATCCGCTGTCTCAACGATATCGAAGCCCGCACGTTCAATAGCGTGCTGGAGTTCAGCTACGGACACAAAATTTACGAACGGAGCTTTCCCGAGCACCTGCATAATCGGGATCGCTATTCGGCTGATTATGCCATATTTGAACCCTCCACTCTCTGGAGCGCAGACGGTCTTGGAAATGAATACCCCACCGGGTTTTGTAAGGGTCGCAATGTGTTCGAGTGCATGACCCATGTCGGGTACAAGGTGCAGTAGATTATGCGCGAGGACAGCGTCGTAAGAACCGTCGTCAGGATCGTGCTGCAGAACCTCGGCCACTTTGAACGTGACATTCTCCAGCTCTTCTTCGGCGAGTTTCTCGTTGGCGATTTCGATCATCCCCGGTGCGAGATCGGAGGCAGTGACTTGAGCCACATGCGGTGCCAATAGCAACGCGGTTGACCCCGTCCCACACCCGATTTCCAACACACTGTCTTCGGCTTGCAGGTAGGATTTTGTACGTTCGAGCGTGTTCAGATACCCTTCCATGTTCCGGATAGGATCAGCCGCATATTTGCGCGAAATCTTGCTCCAGAACTCGGCATCTTTGGACAATGCAGCCATCTTTTATCTCTCTTTCAAACTTTTCACAGCAGCCAGTAAATTAAAACACGATTTTATGGAATTGCCAGATATTGCAGAACTGTTATGCATTAATGCATGAATTGGAACGCTATCAATTTCGATTGGAACCAGGCACGGTCCTTTCTTGCAACGGCAGAAGAAGGTTCGTTTTCCGCGGCGGCGCGCGTGCTTGGGCAGACCCAGCCAACTGTGGGTCGGCAAGTCGCCGCGCTGGAACAGGCGCTCGGCGTCACCTTGTTTGAAAGGGTTGGCAAGTCGCTTAATCTGACAACCGCTGGTGCTGAGCTGTTGGTACATGTCAGTGAAATGGCAAATGTTGCGAATAGGATTTCTCTGACTGCAACAAGCCAGTCACAAGCCATTGAAGGGCAAGTCAGGATCACTGCGTCCGACGTGATGTCAGCCTATCAGCTTCCGCCTATTCTTAAGCAGATCAGGCTCGCGGCACCGCGGCTTGAGATCGACGTCGTTGCGGCAAACGATATACGAGACATACAGCGGCGTGAAGCAGATATTGCAATTCGGCATGTTCGCCCAACACAGCCGGACCTGATTGCAAAACTGGTGGCAGAAGCGACGGCACATTTTTACGCCGCCCCTTCGTACCTCGAACAGGTTGGACGACCAAGAAATGAAGAAGAAATTGCCAAGTTGGATTTCGTCGGTTTTGGAGACATTGACACGATGATTGGATTTCTCAATCCGGCTGGCATCGAAGTAACCCGCAAGAATTTCCGGATTGGATCGCAGAGCGGGATAGTGTCATGGGAGCTTGTGCGCCAAGGCTTCGGCATTAGTGTTATGTCAGACGATGTGGCGGCCCTTACGCCCGGTGTGGAGCGTGTTCTGCCCGAACGCGAGCCGTTCAAGTTTCCTATCTGGTTGGCCACACACTCTGAGTTACAAACAGCGCGAAGGATCAGGTTGGTATTCGATCAGCTCGCAGACCATCTCGGCTCGCGGACAAATTATTGAACGTGAGTTGGTCTGGTGTGTGAACTGGAACCTGCTTCGGGCTCAAGGCAGTCATCTGAGTCTTTCTGTCAGATGACGGCTTAGGAACGGATAGCGGTCATTGTTGGCGGTCATTCCGAGGAATTTCGCCTGAAGGTCTGCATTGAACTCGCAGCGGACGTTCGCTGAAATCTGCTGAACGGCAGAAATGCGGGACGAAGCCGCCGCCGCGAGATGCTGGGTGAAGGTCCGCTTTGGTTAACTCTGGGAGTTGAAGCACAATGTAGTGAACGGCCAGATGAGGCCCTTACAACATTGCCAAATTATTCAATGCAGGATGATTGCCTAAACGCGGCTATGGGGATCAAAGTCTGCGAAAGGTCTGCCGAGAATCCGCCACTGTTTTCATCGATCAACCCAGCCATTTGGAATAGTCGCTGACCAACAGATGTGTCGGAGCGACATCCTCTTGAATCTCGGCAAATCGGCCAATTGGGTCACGAAAAATATTGTCGGTCTCGTCATCATTGACGGTCGAGACCTCGCCTATCAGCACATCCCCGCCTTCGCCCCAGAACGCGTGCCAATCACCAGGACGCAGGGTAACGCTTTCACCCGGTGCCAGGCGCAGCTTTTCGCCCGGTTGATAATGATGTCGGATGCCGTCCAGCCAGACCACACCGCCGCGATCCTCTGCAAAACCACCCGCGTTGCCTGAGCCGAAAAGCTCAACAATCAGAGTTGCGCCACCGCGGTTGATGATATCCTCAGCTTTCAGAACATGCGTGTGCATGGGCGACAGCTGGTCCTGCCTTGAAATCAACAGCTTCTCGGCGTAGCACATGCCGCCGCCCTTGGCCAAATCACTCTGTAACCCGTTGCGCAGGGTAAAGAGGAACAGGCCCATCTTGTCAAAATCACCGTCACCATAATCGGTGATGTCCCAACCGCACCTTGCGTCAATCACGTGACGGGCCTCACTTTCACGGGCCTTAAACTCCTTGGGTGTCCAAAAGGCAAAGGGCGGCGACGTGACCCCGTGAGTGCGGATCATCTCATCTGCTTGGGCCATGATTTCATTGATGCGCGAACGCTTCATGCCGGCACTCTTTTGGTTTTGAGGATTTCGATTACCATGGCTGCGGTCCACGTAAAGCTGCCGCCGCCACAAGGTTCACCACTCATCGGGTCATAATATTCTGCAAAGCCGCTTTTCTGAATAAGCTTTAGGCTGTCGGCGAGGATGCGTTGTGCCATTTCCCCCTGCCCGGACCGACCTAGACCTTCAGCAATCAAATAATTTACGATTAACCACGTCGGCCCGCGCCAGTAGCGCAGGCTGTCAAAAGCGCCATCTGCCGGGTCGTGACTGGGCACCAGATAGCCGCATCGCTGGCCCAACAAGGCGATCCTGCGTACCAACTCCTCAGCGCGGCCATGAGGGACATCGGCAATTGCTGCGAGCAGCCCTGCTACCGTGGGCGTGCTCTGCAGATGATCAGCAGCGCGGTTGTAACACGTGTATTGTCCAAGTGTCTGATTCCAAAGGCTTTCCAATGCCGCACGACCCTTCACGGCCATTGTTCGCGCCTCCGAAGCCATTGAGGTATCGCCCAGGACTTCGGCCAAATCCGCTACATCGTCGCAGGAACGTATCAGGATACCGTTGAAGCCCGGATCAACCAGCCGGAAGGGTGAGGCATCGTGGAGCTTCGCATTGTCCCAACCAAGCCCTCGGAAATGTTCAAGCAGCCAGATGTAACACTTGTATTGCTCGTCCGACGGGCGGTGATCAGGGTTGGCGTGTGTCGTATCGCGCCGCGTAAATGGCGCGACGCCCTCGATCGGCATGGCTTCCAGCGCTTCATCCCAATCCACCGAGTTGTCTCGGCCAGACTCCCAAGGGTGAATGATTGCGACCAACCCCGTACCTTCGGGATCGCGGTCGCGATAGAACCATTGGTGCCACGCATGAACCTTTGGCAGGAGCTCAGCCAACCGTTCGCGCGCAACAGCCTTGTCGTTGGACCGATCGTAGAGCTTCCGCACAGCAAAGCCCGCGACCGCTGGCTGGGTGATGCCAGTCGTGGGTATAACTTGACCGGTTTTCCAGACTTCAGGGCCTGGGAAATATCCGTCATCGGGTTCATGAAAGATGATATGGGGCACCATACCATCGTCCCATTGATGAGCCATAAGAGTCTCGACCTCGACCCATGCCCGATTCATGTCAAAATGTGAGAAGCCAAGCGCGGACAATGCGCTGTCCCAATTCCACTGAAAGGGATAGAGGCCATGGGTGGGAACTGTATAGCTACCCCGGTCATTTCCTTCCATTACTTCACGAGCCTGATCAATCAGCGCTTGGCTCATATATCTTCTCCTTTACGCGACAGCCAAAGTGGTTTCGGGGTCAAACCAGCGACCCCGGCCTTCTTGCGGCGCCAGCGTAAGTACGTCACCAGGTTTCACGCTGAGCTCACTGTCCAGGACGGCGCGGAACTGGTGTCCGTCCACTTCACAAGTCACGAGCAAATGTGCGCCCAGAGGCTCCACTACTTTGGCTCGCGCTCCGAAACCCTGATCCGCAATGCGCAGATCTTCTGGACGGATGGCCCATTTAAGATCTTTTCCATTTGCCGGCCCGTCAAAGCTCTGTCCCGCCACTGTCCAGCGACCAGAGCCCGCAGCTTCAGCGGGGAGGAAATTCATCGGAGGGTTGCCGATGAAACTGGCCACAAACTCGGCCGCTGGATCCCTGTACACTTCGATGGGTGAGGCTGCCTGAACAATTTTGCCCTGATGCATAACGCTGATCCGGTCAGCCATGGACATAGCTTCGACCTGATCGTGTGTCACATAGATGGCGGTGGTTTTGCTTTCGGCCAGAACGCCTTTCAACTCGGCACGCATCTCCATGCGTAGGAGCGCGTCAAGGTTCGACAGCGGCTCATCCATCAGGATCACGTCCGGCTCCATTGCCAACGCACGGGCAACAGCGACCCGTTGACGTTGGCCGCCGGACAATTCTCCCGAATAGCGCTTTAGAAGCTGTTCGATATGCATCAGCCCAGCAGTTCTCTCGACCCGGCGTTTGACTTCATCATCGGGCAGCTTTTGCATCCGAAGACCAAAGCCAATGTTCTCGAACACAGTCAGGTGTGGGAACACCGCATAGTTCTGGAACACCATCGAGATGCCGCGATCTTTGGGCGACAAGTGATCTACCCGGCGGCCACCGATCCAGATTTCACCGGTCGTAGCCGTTTCCAACCCTGCGATAATGCGTAAAAGCGTAGATTTACCACAGCCCGAGGCGCCCAAAAGGACCATAAATTCCTGGTCTGCGATGGTCAGGTTGATGTCGTGAAGAGCCTGGTAAGATCCAAAGTTCTTGGCGACGTTCTTGATTTGTATTTCAGCCATAACAGTTTCCTTTCAGCCACCGCTCAGCGGTTGGCGATGCCCCACATCGCAAAGAGATATTTGCGCACGGCGAAGATGAAGATCAGCGCAGGCACCACGAGGATAAAGCCGCCTGCAAATTTCAGGTGCAAAGGGGCCTCGCCCAGGGTCTGCAACAGGAACGCGGGAAGCGTCCGGTTCTCGATGGTCAGAACGGCGGCCGCGAACACTTCGTTCCACGAGATCACAAAGGCGAAAATCGCCGAAGCTGTGATCCCTGGTAGCACCAAAGGCAGGATCACCTTGGTGAATGCGGTCAGCCGTGTGCAACCCAATGTCCAGGCTGCTTCTTCGAGCTCCAGCGGGATACCCGAGAAGAGCGAAAAGGTGATGAGCACCGCGAAGGGGATCGCCAACGTTGTATGAACCAGCGCCAGACCAAAAGCCGTATCATCCAAGCCCGTACGGATGAAGAGAACTGCCAAGGGTAGTGCCAAAAGCGGAAGCGGGAAGGCCCGTGTCAGCAGGATCAGCAGTCGGAACAGTTCTTTCCCTCGGAAGTCGAACCGCGATAGCGCGTAGCCCGCGGGGGCGCCTATGGCGATGGACATCACCATCGTCATCAAAGCCACCACAACCGAGTTCCAAAGCGCCCTCAGCATCCCCTGGAACCCCATAAAGAACTCCAAGGATCCCATATTGAACTCCGGAATGAAGCTCTTGGGAAAACTGTTCACCGTATCCGGTGAAGACATCGTGTTCACGAACAGTAGGTAGAGCGGAATAATCACCCAAGCGCACAGCAGGATAACCCCAGCCCGATAGAGCCCCCTTCCCGCTTTGCGGGCGTCAGGGGCCACAACGTCTGCAACTGCCGTCATATCGTGGCTCCTTTCGGGACGCGCAGAGCGCGCATGATGATCAGAGTGAAGACGATCGAGATGATCAGAACGATGATCGCCAGCGCTGCTGCTGCTCCGCCATTCTGCAAGTCAAACTGATAGGCGTAGATTTCGCCCATAAGCACCGGGAATATCGTTCCCCCAAGGGCTGCGACCACAGCGAAGACTTCAAAGGCCAGAATGACACGCAGGACCAGGGCAGTTTGCAGCGATGGGCGCAGAAGCGGCAAAGTGATCCGGGTGAACTGTTTCCAGCGCGAGGCGCCAAACACATCCGCAGCCTCGTAGTATTCCTTGGGGATCAGACCGATGCCCGCCACAAGGATCACAAGCATAATCGCGGTCGCACGCCAAATCTCGGCAAGCATAATCGCCAGGAACACAACCCAGGGTGTTTGATAACTCAGCAAACTTACAGGTTGGTCAGTGACACCAAGCCCTACCATCATCGAGTTCAGAAAGCCCGACTGCTCGAAGATCGCCAACCAGATGATACCTGCAGCAAGGTCAGAAATTCCCAAGGGAATGGTCCAAATATACAGAACCAGATCACGGCCCTTTTGCATCTTCGTGACCATCGTGGCCATTAGAAGTGACAGCGCCAGCTGAATTGGCACCACGGCTGCGGCCAGAAGAAAAGTGTTCTTCATCGAAATCGGGAACTTCCAGTAGCTCACAACCTCGCGAAAGTTATCCAGTGAGAATCCGTTCTCAGTTCCAAACGCCTGCTGCGCCACTAGCGCAAACGGGTATAGGAAAAACAGGCAGAGAAACAGGGTCACCGGGAGGATCAGAAAGTAAGGCAATAGCCGCGCTTCCATCGGACCGCTCCTTTAAGTTGGGGATTTGCTGGGGAGCCGGGCCACAGCTTCCGCGGCCCGGCAGTCATGGAAGGTCTTACTCGACCGGGCAGGCACCTTCCGAAGGCGCATCTGGTGCCCAGCAAGGCGCGCCGGTTTCGGCCATGATCTTTTCCAGCTGTTTCTTTTGATCTTCCAGAACCTGCTCAATGGGTTGACCAGCCAAAACAATGCGTTCGAATGCATCCACGTATACACGGTTGAAGTCGCCGCCCATGCTACCCAGACCAGCGGGTAAAAGGCCGGGATTAGCATCCGCCGAGCTGCTCATCTTAGCAACCGCTTCGCCGGCAGCTTTGACCGAAGGAGGTAGGTCGTCTGGTAGCTCAACATCAACCACAGGGAAGAAGTTAGTGGCTTTAAGGGTTGCGATCTGTGTCTCGGGCTGCATCAGATAAGTCACCAAAGCTTTGGCACCTTCGGCATCCGGCGCGGTGCGTGGGATGGCAACACCTGCCAAAACAGGCATGAAGCCACGACCAGTCGGTCCAGCAGGCGCCGGGAAGGCGACGAAATCGTCGGGACGCTCATTGAAAGCCTGCGCAAGGCGCGAAGTATGATCAAAGACAATCCAGGCATCGCCGTTCAACAGCTGCTCCTGCATGAATGAGAAGTTGGTTGATGCGGGGTTCGTATGGCTCCAAAGTTCTTTGAACTTTTCCCATGCCGTCACAGCCTCGGGCGAAGCAAAGGTCCGCACAACACCGTTGGTGTAGGACGGGTAAAGATAACCTTGGAAAAAGCGGTGTTTCAGACCCTTGGGTCCCGCTGGAAAGCCGAACTTCTTCTGACCTGTCGCTTCTTCAACGTTCGCCGCCCACGCGATCAACTGGTCATAGGTCAGTGCATTGATGTCCGCACCTTCAGGCAGGTATTGCAGCGCTTCCGTATTGGCGGCCATGATATAGCTCGCCTGCATCCACGGCATATATTGCAGACTGTCGGTTCCCAGCTTAGCCAGATCATTGAAAGTGCCCGACGCCGACATGACGCCAAGATCGGAAAGGTCCATCAGGTCATCAGGGTTCATCGCCGAGAAGTTGCCATGCAAGGAACCCAGCAAGTCAATGCTGCCTGAGTCGGCTTGCAGCTCGGCTTGCAAGCGAGTGAGCCAGGGGCCATCTTCGTTCGGTTGGTAGTCCACCCCACCCTCGAAGCCACCAAGAACCTCAGTCCGCATAGCCTGCGCTTCTTCGGCGGGCCGGGCCTGGGTCGACCAGAACAGAGTTTCAGCTTGCACGGCAGCTGCGCCAACAAGCATCGCAACACCGGACACGGCACCCGACAGTTTCAGATGAATCGACATAATTTCCTCCCTATGTCTGAGGCTGACCGAAACCCGACAACCTCTCTCCCTCGCCGACACCTTTGGGTCAGTCTGCGGGCGAATGCAGTTAATATGATATATCGTTGTATCTTGAGTCAAGCCTGTTGCCGCCAAGCTTTCGCCATAATTTGCTTGCCAATTGCATACCCACTTGCGACTTTAGGCAAACGATATATCTAAACTGTGACCCATGAAGAAAAAACCCACCCTATCCAGCGTTGCCAAAGAAGCGGGCGTATCGGTTCCAACCGTTAGCCAAGTTATGCGTGACACCGGCCGAATTTCAGAGAAGACACGTCAGAAAGTCCTGAGCGCAGCCAAGCGTCTGCGCTACGTCCCAAATCAAGCGGCGGCTACAATGAGATCAGGGGACAATCGCGAGATCGGCTTTATCCTAAACAAATTGGCAAACCCGTTTAACGCAGAGGTTGTGAGTGGCGCCGTCGACTTGCTCGAATCCGAAGGGTTCATGGTGTCGATCCTCGATGCGCAAGGCGATCTTCAACGTCAAGACCGCCTTCTGGAAGCCTGCATCAGATTTGGCCGACGTGGTTTGATCTGGGTTCCGGCGCTCGACACAAGCGAAGTATCTATAGAGCTTCTGAATGCTCACGGTGTTCCCGCTGTGACATTCATGCGAAAGGTGTCGCAGTCTTTCGACCATGTCGGCATTCTAAATACCGAAGCCCTCGCACAAGCCACGCAGCACTTGATAGACTTAGGGCACAAGCACATCGCTTATTTTGGCGGCACCGAGCAATCGTCCGTGCGTGAAGAACGCATTGCCGGTTACCTTGGCACTTTAAAGCAGATGGATGACGTGCAGCCAATTGTCTGGCCATGCGATGAGAATAAGAGTGCTGGCGTTGACGCTATTGCCGCCCTCCGTCACCAACACCCCGAGGTGACGAGTATTGTTTGCAACGGAGACGTTGTGGCGCTTGGCGCTTGCTTCGGCTTGATCCAGTCCGGATTGAAACCAGGGTATGACTTTTCGGTAGTAGGCTTCGATGACATCGAGGATGCGGCCGTCTCGACGCCCGGCCTCACGACCATGGCGATCGACCCGAAGAAGTTAGGCAAGCGGTTGGCCGAGGTCCTTCTGGACCGAATGCGAACACCCGATCTGCCAGTCCGTCATTTCGAGTATTCTGCGACTCTGACAATTCGAGGAACATCGGGAACAGCCCCTGACCACTAAAGTGTATATCTCAGTTGCTGTCGCAGGCGTTCATTGCAGTACCATGCGATGTTTGACATTTTGGGCTCGCTACGGACCTTCTCTGCACCAAGTCCGAATTGGCAGTGAGAGCCCTTAGCAGAAACTACGGCCGACATTACCGCCTGCCCGGTCTACGACTCCGGCAAATTGCGCGCACACGGCTAGGATGCGCGAACGTCCCAACCGACGGCGAAGCGGAAATCCGGTTCGCCCAAGGCACTCCTGTGGCGGGTCAGTTGGGCAATAAACGGAAGAAACCGCATAGTTTTTCGCCGACGCGATCTACTCTTGGATCATAAATGTTCTTGCAAGCCAGCGTATCGCTGGCTTTTTCTTTGCCATTGGAAGGAAAAACTTTGCTGCAAAAAAGGAATGTTGGGTGCAGCAATCGAGTTACCGCGCATTGATTTCATTGTGCTTTTTCGGGCGAAAAAGGAAAACCTTTGAGGGTCGAGCCAAATAAAACTGTTTGCATTTGAGCGGTGTAAGACAGCTGCTGCATAAAATTACCGTGGAAGCATATCTCTAACAATCGAGATATGGCATGCACGGCTGTTGTTGCCCCATGACAAGTACCTTATGCTACGCCACTAAAGGGAAGTGTCCGGTTTCGTGCTATGAGCGTAGCACGGGGCCCGTTACGGCCACGGACGAACCAAGATATTAGTCATAAAGGCAGCAAAAACGTCAGAGCCGCCCTGCCCCCAGTGACCGTCATGGGGAAGCCAGAGCTGCTTTAGCTGGCTACGAGGAACGCCCGTAAAGGCCGCGCCCCCATCGACGAATTCTGCGCCAATATGTTCGGCAAATGCACGCGCGTTTTCCCTCCGACACAGATCGGCGTTGACGGCGCCATTGATCAACCCCTCACGGCTCCAGATGTAGACAACAAGGATCGGGAGGTCACGGTCCTGTGCATAGCTCTTAATGGAATCGAAAAGTGCAATCCTGTCTGGGTCGCTTTCCCCCACACAAGCTGTCCGTTCCGCCCAGTCCTCGTCATTCCGCCCCCGGCGAAACTGATGGACGACCGGTGTAAGCAACGATTTGACTCGATCGAAAACCACGAAGCGCCAGACTGGGTGAGACATTTGTTTTCCGCGAAGAACTGCATCAAACTCTTCGGAAGAAACGATCCATGAATTCTCAGGACCCGCACCATCCAGTGTTTCCATTGCCTCTGCAAGGTCTTTTGGGTGGTCGTCCCGGCTCCAACCTGACACCTGCATGGCAGCGCGGCGATTCTGATCTCGGTAGTCAGCATATCTGAACCGGCGCCCGAGATCCCATTTCCAGACCGCAAAAATCAACCCATCGAGCTCATATGGATCCTGTTGAAGAATGCCATCAATGATACTGGCCCAGTTTCCAAGCCCCCAACCGTCACCTGAAAGGTTCAATAAGGCGACATCCTCGCCCTTCATTTTCAGCAAATCTTCGGCCCTGTCAGGCCAATTGTGCGAAAGATAATTTCCCGCAGTGAATGAATCGCCTAGAACAGCTAATACGCGCTGATCCGGCGACTTTTTTTCGGTTGGAAAATCGTCCCTGTCAGGAAATCCCTGCGCGTTTCCCTCTATCGTGCCCAAAGAGCTTAGCACACCGTAACTGATCTTAAGGTATCGCGACGGGGTTTCCGTAAGTTTATATCCCATTACAGGATCAAACTGGACAGTTTTGCCTGCCTCTTCCGCAACCCAGATTGATTGCCCGCTTGAGAAGTACACATATGTAGAGACGGTAATTTCACATATGCCATAGAGCCCCACCGCAACCAGAAAATTGATCAATAAAATTCTCAACACTGACATTATCAAAACGCCCCTAAATCTCCAGTGATCGCTGACACTAGTCTGAAAATTATAGCCAATGTACCGCCTAGGAATGCTGTTTTCCGACCACATCACATTAGCTCATGTTCGATTTCTTACAATTTAATTTCTGCACATGGGACGTGGGACCAAAACTTGGCGATAAATTTCAAGTTCCATTCAAACTGAGCCTTTCTTGGGCGGAGCATTCAGGGAGGTTATCCCCTCAAGCATTGCGACCTAAAGTCTTAGCTGTTGTCGTAGGCAAATATTTCTGTGAACCATGTTCCCGCGCGTCACGTTCGACCCAATTACAGAAACTAATTTCGCCAGGCAATTTGACAGATCACAAAACCGATGCTTACCTGAGCGCGACGCAAAACAGATAATCTAAATTTCCAAGCATTATCAGCGTTCTGAAGCACCATTCGTGGCGCCGTTAAAGCCAGACTTGAACCCTGGAGAATTTAAGATGGAATTGATCACTGAACAGCTCCGAGCCTTTCCGATCATGGCGCTTTTTCTCTGTCTTGGCCTGGGATACGGCGTCGGCAAGTTCCGGGTCGGCAAGTTCGAACTGGGTGGCATCGCCGGAACCTTGCTGGTGGCCGTTTTCGTGGGTCAGATCGGCGGTATCAACCTGAGTACGGATGTTCAGAACGTCTTTTTCTCGCTGTTCATTTTCATGGTCGGCTACAATGGCGGCCCGCAGTTTTTTGCGGCTCTGAACCGAACCGCCCTGACCAAGCTGCTGGCCGCGTTCATGATGACGCTATGGGGGCTGTTCTTCGTCATCGTCGTGGCTCGATTGGCGGGGTTGGACAAAGGGCTGGCCGCCGGGTTGGCCGCCGGAGGGTTGACGCAGTCAGCGATCATCGGCACCGCCGGCAATGCCATCGACTTGCTGGGGCTGGCAGCGGATGAGGCAGAAAAGCTGAAAACCAATATCGCGGTGGGGTATTCGGTCACTTATATCTTTGGCTCAATCGGTCCGATCCTAGCGGTCAGCGTTATCCCGATCATCATGCGTGTCGACCTGCGCCAAGAGGCAATCAAGCTGGCTCAGAAGCTCAGCGGTGGCGGTCGCAAGCTGGAGGAAGGTGAGTTCCTTCCGATGAACCGTTTTGATGCCCGCGCCTATCAGGTGAATGCAGACGCCGCGATTGCAGGCCAATCGGTCAAATCCATCGAGGGCAGCTATGACGGTGATCTGGTCGTCGAAAAGCTGCTGCAGGACGGCGTCCCGGTGGATCCGACGCCGGGTACTTTGATCAGCGCAGGGGACGTGATCGTGGTTTCTGGCCTGGTCGGAACGCTGACACAATTCGAAGGTACAGCTAGCGGTGAAATCGGAGAATACCCGCCCGAACTGACCGTTGTGGAAGAGCGCCGCAATGTCGTGGTCACCAACCGCAAACTGACCGGCAAGACGCTAGTGGAATTGCGCGAGGCGTTGACGGCGGATCAGCGGCGGGGCGTCCACATCTCAAAAATCATCCGCATGGGCCATGAAGTGCCAGTGCTGCACAACACCGAAATCCACGCGGGTGACGAAGTCAGCATTGTCGGTCACAAGGATGATCTGAACCGGGTTGCTAAAATGGCGGGCTATGTGCCGCCCGCAGCCTCGGTCACCAACTTCATTGCACTGGGGATCGGCGTGGCTGTTGGTTATCTGATCGGTGAGATCAGTTTTGTCATTGCCGGTACGAAAGTGGCGCTTGGGTCCGGTCTTGGTTGCTTGGTAACCGGGCTAATCATCGGATACCTGCGCATCCGGCGGCCCAAGATCGGTGGGATCAATCGTGGGGCTGCGAATTTCCTACAAAGCTTTGGCCTGGCCGTGTTCGTTGGGGTTGTTGGCCTGAACGCGGGTAAGCCTGCGCTTGAAGCCATTCAGCAATACGGGATCACCTTGCTGTTGTTGGGCGTCGTGGTCACACTGATGCCGATGATCGTGCAGTTCCCGATCAATTATTTCGTCTTGCGTATCAAAAACCCGGTCGAGGCTTGTGCAGTGGTGACAGGGTCGCGGTCGGGTAATCCCGGTTTTGCAACGCTTTTGGAAAAAGCCGGGAATGCAACCCCGACGCCCGCGTTTACGATGACTTATGCGGTGGCGAACATATTCCTGACACTCTGGGGTCCGTTGGTTGTGGCATTCGTGCCGTAAGCTACATCAAAACGATCACGATGACCGAGCCCCACAGGGCCAGCAAGACGTTGCCCACGGCATAGCCAAGACCATAGCCCAGGGTTGGAACCTGGCTCTGCGCCGCTTCCTGCACGGCAGCCAGACCGGGGGCCGAGGTCCCTGCCCCGCAGCAGGTGCCCGCCAGAACGCCCTCGTTTATGCCAAAGACCTTGCACCCAACAATGACCGCCGACCCATGGGCCAACAACACGATGGCCACCGACCCGAAGATCAAAGATGGCCCGCTTTCGATCACCCCGGTCACAAAGCTCGGCCCCGAGGTGATGCCCACGCAGGCCACAAACACGCACAAACCAAGCGAGTCGAAAATCCACAGCGTTGCCTCAGGCACAAAGCCGAATGTGCGGTGGACCGAGCGCAACCACCCCGCCACCAGACCGCCAAGCAGCACGCCGACCGACGTCCCAAGCCCCAGTTCTATCGCGCCGTACTTCAACGCGGGGATACCGATCAACCCGCCCATCAGGATGAAAAAGGCCACAAAAACCATATCGGTCTTGCTGGTTTCACGGTCCAGATAACCAAGGCGTGCAGCGGCATCCTCGATATGACTGCGAGTGCCCGAAACGGTCAGCACGTCACCCTTGTGCAGGGTCACGCCGCGAAAGATTGGCAAACGCTCGCCGCTGCGCATGATGCCGCGCAGGTAGATGGTGCGCGCTTCGGGACGGGCGGACAGTTCAGCCAGGGTCTTGTTGACCACCTCGTTGTTGGTCACAACAATGTCGTTGGTTTGAACCGGCAAGTCCAGAAGTTCAGGATCTTCAACCTCTTCCCCCAATAAGGCGGTGTGTTCGATCAGATAGGATCGCACGCCGGCGATGGCGGCTATGTCACCCTCTTGCAGCACCATATCGCGTGTGGTGGGCAGGATCTTATTCCCCCGGCGGATACGATCGAAAAACGCGCGGACATGTTCGGGCACGCGGGCCTCAAGCTCGGAAATCCTGTGGCCGACGAATTCGGGATTGATACGATAAGCGCGGGCTTCGAAATCGCGGTGTTCGGACACCATCGGGGCGTCGTTGCTGTTCAACCCGGCCTCGTATTCTGCGCAGGCCTCTTTCAGCGACCTGCCATAGAGCCTGGGCGCCAGCTGCGTGTGGAAAATGATGGTCGCAATGACCCCGACGAAGTAAGCCACAGCAAAACCGGTGGCAATCTCACCGTCGAAAATGGCTTGCGCGGTCTCGTCGGCGCCAGCTTTGGCAAAGGCGTCAATGGCAACACCCAAGGTCGCGCTTTCCGTGACACCGCCCGCTAAAAGCCCCGCAGCAATTCCAACGGACAGCCCCATAAGCGGAGCTAACAGCACCGCGACCAACAGCGCCACAACACAAAGCAACACTGTGATGGCAATCTGCGGCAACGCACTAAAGTTCAAAGACCGAAAAAATTGTGGCCCGGTTCGGTACCCAATGGAGAACAGAAACAGTAAAAAGAACGCCTGTTTCAGGTCATCTGAAACGACCACACCGGTCTGGCCGACCAGAACACCGGCCAGAAGACAGCCCGCCACCGATCCAACGGTAAACGAGCCGATGGTGATCTTGCCTAGCGCATAGCCAAGGGCAAGGCTGCAGAACAAGGCCAGCGCAGGATGAGGGCCCAGGATCGACCCGATCAACTCCATGATAAGCTCCCCTTCCCTGCGGCTCTGCCTCAGCCGTGTAGCGGCAATCCTTTCGAGGCCCGATAGGCCTGTACATAGCCCACAGCCACCGCCCGCACGGCACGCCCAATTTGGCGATAGGCGCTATCGTCCAGATTGGCGAAAGAAACACGTGCCGACCAGTTCGGTGCATCAAAGCCCGATCCGTTCAACAGCACGATCCCATGGTCCTGCGCCAGCTTGAACGAGATATCCAGCGGGTGGACGTTTTCCTTGATCCACACCACCACCTCTTCGCCAACATATTTTCGCAGCCAGAATTCGAAATCAATGATGCCGTAATATTTGTCGAACAATGGGTTGTCGGGCACGTCGATACCCATCCCCTCGACCAGTTCATCGAAACGGTGTTTCAGGATACCCCAGCAGAACTTCTGATATCCCTTATCTTCGTCCATCAACTCGACCAGCGAAAACAGCGTCATCATCACCTGCTGCGGCAGGGACAGGCCTGCCGTGTGGTTCAGTGCAACATCGCGGCTGTCGGCGACGATCCGGTCGATGAACTTGAACGACGACGGATCGGGGGTCAGCGTCTCGTATCGCGCATTGACGACGGTCTTGGTTTCCTCCGGAGCCTCGGCAATCATCTTGTCGAAGATGTTGTTTTCGGCCACCAGAATGGCCCCCAGACGCCACCCCGTGCAGCCAAAATATTTAGAGTAAGAATAAACCCCGATGGTGTTCTCGGGCAGATGACCCATAACGGACTGAAAGTTTGGAACGAAGGTGCCATAGACGTCATCAGTCAGGATGATCAGGTCAGGCCGCCGGGTTTTGACGAATTCGACCAGTCGAGCCATGACCTCGGGGCTGATGGCGACCGAGGACGGGTTGCCCGGGTTGACCAGGAACAACGCTTTTACTTTTGGGTCGGACAATTGCTCAAGATCGTCATCGGTCAGCTGGAAATGGTCCTCTTCTTCCGAGGACACGTCCACCACATTCAGCCCGTAATCTTCAAGCACCGGCATTTCCAGGTAGGGCGTGAAAATCGGCGTGCCCAGCGCAATGGTATCGCCCGCACTCAGCAACCGTTGGTTTTTGAGCGCCTTGAAAATATAACACATCGCGGCAGTGCCGCCTTCGACCGCGTAAATGTCAAACTTGGCATCGGGCCGGTGCCCCGCGCACATCGCCCACATCACGTATTCATGGACGATGGCTTCGTTATGCGCCATGCACCGGTCCGGCATTGGATAATGATCACCGACGATGCCATCGGTGAGTTCCAGCACGAAATCGTCTGGGGTAAAACCGAATTTCTCAATCGCGAAATCCACCACAGCGGCCAGAGTATCTGCGCCCGGAGGGCCGTTCTTCGCGATCGAGTCCGCGCAATAGGCGTTGAGCCGATCATAGCAACCCGGCCCCTGCGGCATCCCTGCCAGACCGACCTGCGCTTCGTTGCGATGGCGCTGTGCTTCGGTCATGGCGAACTGACCCAGCAGGAAAAACGCCTCGCGCGCTTTGGAGGCGATCCAGTTTGGATTGCCACGCCCTGCGTTCAGATAAGGCAGCGCCATCTGGCGTGACTCTTTCTGCGCCAGCTTGATCAGTTCGTCTTTGATTTGAAAAGGACTTAGGTTTTCGAACTTATGCAGGTCCAGTGTTTCTGACATGGCATCAAACCCTTGCGTTAAAACAATCGGAAAAATTCTATCGGATCGTACGCAAGGATTCGCATGTGTGTAAACTGTGTAGTCAATCGCTGACGTTGGGATAACTGCGCAGCGGTCAGTTGATCCGGGTCGACGCCGCCAGCGCACCGGCCAGCGCATTCTGAATCTCGCCAGGGAATTCCCGCCCCATTTCATGCAGCCCTGCAGCAACCCAGCCCACAGTATGCCCCCGGCTACCAATGTCATTCGCCCGAACTATCGTCGGCGACGTGTGCTCGACGCTGACCAAAGCCATCGACCGCTCAATCTCACTTTCGGTCAGCACCATTTTGACGGCACTGAAAATATCCATCGAAACCTGCAAGGTCTGATGCTCAAGACGATGCGCAGCGCCCGTCAGCATACGGGTGCAAAAGGCTGACAGGAAATACCAGCGAAAAATGGAAAAGACACGGTCCTGCAACTCACCATGTACTGCGGCGCCATCTTTGGCTGCGCAGGCGACCTGTTCAAACGCGGCCTCGGCGGCTTTGGATGCCCGGAATATCTCGCGCTCGCGCTTTGCGATCGAGATGACACGCGGTGCAATCTCTGTTGCGGCTTCGTGGGATTCCAAATTCATAGATGTCCTCCAGCATCAAAGTCTAATGAGGACATGGAAATTCTAAAGGAAATCCGAATGCGATTTAACGCCATTTTTTGCAGAAAACATCCCTTTGTTGGCGAAATAAAAAAGTCACGACCAGCTATTTAACACAAACATAACTAGCGGAAAGGATGTAATTACCAGCAGGTATGTTGAAAACATGCACATTAAGATTGGGGCAATTTGCGCGGTTTCGACCGAAAGATACATAGAACTGACACGATCTTGTAATAGTTATGCCCATTTCCGCATCTATGAATACCTAATCCTGCTGATCAGTTTACGAGTTTGAATTTAACGAGGGGGTACGAGCGGGACCAGGGGGTGAGCGCCTGACCAACCGGACTCGCCTATGGGCAGAGCAGCTCCCCCCGCCGCTTACGGCCACATTTCACCGCGCCTATCCAGCAAATTGACCGGCACACAATACTGCTACGCACGTGGTTCTGGCCTTCATCGATAAAAAGCCCAATACTCGGATGAAGAGAGCTCATCTGAAATCAGGCAATACTTCCCAAATCGTTATGTCCAGACGCCACTATAACCTACCGCCCCTGACCACCTTGTCCGCCTTCGAGGCCGCCGCGCGGCATCTGAGCTTTAAGAATGCAGCCGAGGAACTGTCGGTCACGCCGGGCGCGGTCAGCCACCAGATCAAAGCGTTGGAGGGCGATCTGGAAACCACGCTGTTCCAGCGCAAGCATCGCGGCGTCGATCTGACCGAAGACGGCAACGCGCTTTACGAGGCGCTGTCGTCGTCATTCGGGCGTATCTCGAAAGTTCTGGCAACGATCCGTGACCGCAAATCTGGCGGCAAAGTCACGGTCGGATCGACCACGGCAGTGGCGGCGTTGTGGTTGTCACCCGCCGTGATCCGATTTTGGCGCGAAATGCCGGACGTCAACGTGGACCAGCTGTCGCAGGATCGCCCTTTTCGGGACCGACCGGATGTGGACTTCTTTATTCGCTACGGGCGCGACCCCGACCCGAACTTGACGCATACCCCCCTGTTCCGCGATCACCTGATCCCCGTCGCCAGCCCCGAGGTCGCGGACCGATTGGCTGGTGCTGACCTCGACGCGCTGGCAGCCGAACGCTTGATCCACATGGCCTCGGAAGACCGCACTTGGACCACCTGGCCGGAATGGTTCAAACAACTGGGATATGTGGGCACGATCCAGATTGACTCCAGGGTGAACAGCTATTCGGTTGCCCTGCAACTGGCGCGCAAGGGGGCTGGGCTGACGCTGGGTTGGCAACGGCTGATCCAGCCGATGCTGCAATCGGGAAAGCTGGTCGCCATTGGCCCGCACTATCTGACTGCGCCCAACCAATTCTACATTGTTGGCCGCCCGGACGAAGACCTCTCGGACAGCGCCCGCGCCTTAAAATCATGGATCATTCAAGAGGTTCAGGACGGTTCAGTTTAGATCAGATCACCCAGTGGTGAGGTTTTCTGATATTGAGAAAGGGTCACACCATCCGCCAATACGGAAAAGAACGCATCTAGCAACCCACAGGAGAGCCCGATGAACAAGCACAGCGCGCTGTCATCCGTTCTGAACGATGTGACTATCGCAAATGGCCTGCCGAATGAACACTATATCGACCCGGTTGTTTTTGCCGAAGAAAAGCGTTCGGTCCTCTTTGCCAATTGGTCCGGGATCGGGTTTGGTCTGGATGTCCCCGAGGTAGGCGATGCAAAACCCGTCGACTTTCTGGGTATGCCACTACTGATCGTCCGTGATCGCGACGGAGAGATCGGGGTTTTCCAGAACACCTGCCGCCACCGCGGCATGATCCTTGTGGATACGCCCCGCAAGATCGAAGGCGCGATCCGCTGCCCCTATCACAGCTGGTGCTACAGCCTGAAAGGTGAGCTGCGCGCTACCCCGCATGTGGGCGGCCCCGGTCAGAACAAGCACGAAAACGTCGATCACAAGGATCTAGGGCTGGTGCGTGTCCGGTCGTATGTCTGGCGCGATGTGATCTTTGTGAACGTAGACGGCAACGCACCCGAGTTTCAGGATGCCCATGGTGCCCTGCTGGATCGGTGGAAGGAATTCGAACAACCCCTGCATGACGGCGGCGAGATGGCCTCGTTCAAGCTGGAGGTCAAAACCAATTGGAAACTGGCGGTCGAGAACTATTGCGAAAGCTATCACCTGCCTTGGGTGCATCCCGGCCTGAACAGCTATTCCCGGTTGGAAGATCACTATAACATCGAAGTCCGCGGGCATTACTCCGGTCAGGGCACGCTGGTCTACCGGCAGCTAAAGGATCAGGACGGCACCACCTTTCCCGATTTTGAAGACCTTAGTGACAAGTGGGATGAAGGCGCGGAATACGTAGCCTTATACCCGAACGTCCTGTTGGGGGTGCAGCGCGACCATGCCTTTGCAATCTTGCTTGAGCCGGTCGACCACGAAAACACCGTCGAACATATCCGGCTGTACTATGCCAAAAGCGTTGAGGACACGCCGCATCTGGACGGGCTTCGCACCACAAACGCACAACAGTGGCGGGCCATTTTCGAAGAAGATGTCTTTGTTGTCGAAGGTATGCAAAAGGGTCGCCACGGGGTGCTGTTCGATGGCGGACGGTTTTCACCCGCAATGGACGGGCCGACCCATAACTTCCATCACTGGGTCGCAACGCAGATCGAAAACGGACGGGCGGAATAACCTCTCGGCCGGCCCCTTTTGGCAGGAGGTCCAATGGAAAAAGACGAATTGGATCGCCTGCTGTTAAAGGCCCATGAGCAGAACGATCATGCTGCCCTGACCCACTATTACACAATGGCTGCGGATGAGCGCGAGGCGGCACAGGACATTGATGCCGCTTGTTTTTACCTAACCCACGCCTTTGTCTTCGCGCTAGAATCCGGTGCGCCCGAGGCCGAGACACTTAATGCACGCCTTGTCGCGCATGGTCGGGCACATCGTCTCGAATTTTAAGATTGGTGTCACGTCAGGGCGAATCGCGCCAGGCTATCCAAACTCTATGTGACCCCACGGGAAGCTGTTCAGACGTCTTAGGTCCCCTATAGTCAAATGAAACCGTCACGGTTGCTTTGGGAGGGGCAGGTGCATGGCGCACAGCGCGGAAATGCTGATCATTGGTGCCGGGTTCTCGGGGCTGACCATGGCAATCGAGGCACGCAAACGTGGAAACAGCGATATCGCCATCCTTGAAAAAGCGGGCGATATCGGCGGTACATGGCGCGAAAACACCTATCCCGGC
Organism: Ruegeria sp. BB1; assembly: GCF_056539465.1. Taxonomy (NCBI): domain Bacteria; kingdom Pseudomonadati; phylum Pseudomonadota; class Alphaproteobacteria; order Rhodobacterales; family Roseobacteraceae; genus Ruegeria; species Ruegeria sp. BB1. The sequence continues at coordinate 128,500 of NZ_JBQFVB010000004.1, read as the reverse complement.
GTGGCATGCGATATTCCCTCGCATCTGTATTCGATGGCCACGCACCTGAACCCGGACTGGAGCCGCGCCTATGCCGGTGGGGCCGAGATTCAGGCGTATCTGCAAAAGATCTGCCGGGATGAGGGCCTTTACGACCTGTGCCATTTCCACCAGCAACTGAAATCCGCGCACTGGGACGGCGACCAATGGCAGGTGGAAACCGAGGGCGGGCAGCACTGGACGGCGCGCTTTTTAGTCTCGGCCATTGGGGCACTGCATCTACCGGATGTGCCCGACATACCCGGTGCCGACGGCTTTCCCGGCCCCAAGTTCCATTCTGCCGAATGGGATCACGACGTTGAACTTGTGGGTAAACGCATCGCTGTGGTCGGCACCGGTGCCTCAGCCGTTCAGTTTGTGCCTGAAATTGCGAAAACGGCAGCCCAAATCACCATCTTCCAACGGACCGCGCCCTACGTCCTGCCCCGCCCCGACGGGCCAATTGCACCGTGGGTTCGCCGACTCTATAGGCGCATCCCCATCCTGCCCCGGATACGCCGCAAACTGATCTACTGGATTTTTGAGTATCGCCACCTTGTGTTTCGGGGTGAAGAGCGGATGGTCAACTTTGCCATGAAGATGTGGCGAAACGGGCTGGAGAAAGCGATAACTGACCCCGAACAACGCGAACGCCTGACCCCTGGCTACAGGATTGGATGCAAACGTATCCTCAGTTCGAATGACTGGTACACGGCCCTTGCGCGGGACAACGTGACAGTAATCCCGCACGGGGTGGCGACAATCGAGGGAGATCAGATCATCGCCGCGGATGGCTGCCGGACCCAGGTCGATGTATTGATCTGGGGCACAGGCTTTCATGTGACGGACGTGGTCGAGCGTCTGGACATCACCGGAACCGATGGCCTGACCCTGCGCCAAGCGTGGACCGATGGGATGCAGGCCAATCTGGGCACTGCCATCGCAGGTTTTCCGAACTTCTTTATTCTGTTGGGGCCACATACCGGATTGGGCCATAACTCGGTCGTGCTGATGATCGAAGCACAGGTCCGCCATATAGGCCGGGTGCTGGATCAGATGCAACGCAACGGCTTACAGGCCATCACACCTGACGCCGCGAAACAAGAAGCCTTTACGCAGGAAATGCAGGACCGCCACTCAGACAGCGTCTGGCAAGCGGGCGGCTGCACCTCGTGGTATCAGGATGCCCAAGGCCGCAACACGACGCTTTGGCCCGGCACTGTATCCGAGTATGAAAAGCGCATGGCCCGATCCGGGCTGGAACAATATCACCCTGCCCCTCCCCCAGCCGGAGATCGTTGACATGACCACTCTTCTAACCATCGCCCTGCTGATCGTCGCATTTTTTGTCGGCATGAAACTGTGGACCCGCAAACTGACTCGCCAAGGCCAAATCCGAGTTCCGCAGCTTGGGGTCATCGCGCCCGTGAACGGCGGCAGCATCCATTATGTGGAAAAGGGCGATCCGTCGAAGCAGACCCTTGTCATGATCCACGGGCTGGCTGGGCAGTTGCAGCATTTCACCTATGCCTTGGTCGACATGCTGGCCGATGACTATCACGTCATCGCAGTGGACCGGCCCGGCTGTGGCTATTCGACCCGCGACAGTGCCGATCTGGGCCGTCTGCCCGAGCAGGCGCGCATGATACAAGAGTTTCTGGACAGCAAGGACGTCACCGACGCTGTCCTTGTGGGCCATTCCTTGGGCGGTGCGGTGTCGTTGGCCATGGCGCTGGACCGCCCAGAAAAGATCAAGGCCCTGGCTCTGCTGGCCCCTCTGACGCAAGTTTTGCCGTCGACACCCCAGGTTTTCAAACCACTGGAAATCCGCACGGAATGGCTACGCAGCCTGATCGGCAACACAATCGCTGTACCCGTGGCCGCCAAAACTGCACCACACACTCTGGACGTCGTTTTCGCCCCCGACCCTGCGCCTGCGGACTTTCTGGATCGTGCTGGCGGTGCGCTTGGACTGCGCCCGTCGGCCTTCATCACCGGATCGCAGGACGTCGTGGGGATTGATGACAGCATGGCGGCGCAGGTCGCCCGCTATGAGGAGTTAGCCGTACCCGGCGGCATTCTATACGGCACACAGGACGCTATACTTGCAGCCCACGCGCACGGCGATCCAATGATCCAGTTCGGCCTGTCAAACGAGTGGATCGACGGGGCAGGTCATATGATCCTGATCACGGCACCGGACACATGCGCCGCATTCATCCGCCAGATCGCAGAAACCAAGTATTTCGAAACCAAGGCGGCGCCCGAGACGGTTTGAACGGCGTAGAAAAGAATCCGGCTTTGACCGTGTTTTCCCTCTTGACCCGCCACAGCCCCTCGCTTAAATCGCCACTCACTCATGGCGGAGTAGCTCAGTTGGTTAGAGCAGCGGAATCATAATCCGCGTGTCGGGGGTTCAAGTCCCTCCTCCGCTACCAAAATCCCCTTGAAGATAAAGACATTACGTCCTGTGGCCAAAGTCCTCCCTGCAGGTTATCCACCGGGACTGCAATGGGACAGCAACCCGGCGGAAGGGATTCTAACGCGGACCTAACTGATTGTCCTGTCTATAAGATCGAATCCTCGGTCAGTCAGCATGCAGAACAAGCATTGGCCACCGCTGGCGTCAGCCCATGCGTCGCCAATCTGGCGCTTGGCTTCTTCCGAGTCGAAAAGATGCGCGCCCTTGTATTCGACAACCAAGATTCGCCCATCGTCGAGCATCGCTACAAAATCCGGATAGAACTTTCCGTGTGGTAGCTGGAGCCAGAAAGAGGTTTTCTTGTTCTCGATATTCCGAATCCAGTATTTCACCGTATCCAACCGGTCCAGATAGACGGCGCACTCGAACTCCTCGCCTTCGGCTTTCAAGTCGCCAATCAACGGGGTGTAGGGGGGTGACCCGGCGGATAGGCCCATGTGTCGAAAGTCGTTGCTCCCACCGGGGTGCCGTTCAAGAAAATCTGGCAACCCTCCTTTATGAAACTAGCGTACGTCGCCTCTAGATGCTTGTATAGTTCATCCAAATCTTGTTGAGAAAAGCCCTGGCGAACTTCGGAAATACTGACGTTTGTTGTGTTGGGATCAATGTTGGGAACGCGACTTACGTCGATTCTCCAGTCCTCGTCTGCTAACCAGTCCTTCGTAATTTCTAGCTGGTAACTATCCTGCTTCTTGAAACGAGAAGTGATTGTGACCTGCTCCCCCAATGCCACGCTGGCTCTTTTTCCTCCTACTCCGAAGTTACCAATCAAGTTTCCTGTATCGAATAATCGGGTGGCTCCCGGCGCGATCAATAACCTCATCTGATCAACAGGAACGCCGCCCGCGTTGTCGCGTACCGTGATGAGTTGGCGCTCTGTGTCCAGGAACAGCCAAATTTTAGTGCCGTCGGGTTTTTCTGTTGCGATCCAATGGTCAATCGCGTTGTCGACCAATTCACAGATTGCCGTCGGCAGGTCGTAGTCTGCCATTATTGAGAGAAACATGCGTTTTTGAGGAGTTCCGTCAATTCTCTCAAAAAACTCTTTCCGCGATACGCCAGCCACTTCTCAAATCACTCCTAAAAAACTCTTTTGAGCAAACCATCTTAGCATTCAATCTTCAATACAAGCACAGCCATAGATTGTAGCGACATGTGCCAAAACAGGAATGCGTAGCGCAAAAAAACCAAAATCGAGAACCAAGCCTAGCACTAACGGCCTTAAGCTGTTCAGGCTTGGAATCCATACGGAGAGGATGATGGTTCGATTCTACTGAGTGGAATCGAACTTTACGTCATCTTACGTCCATCGATTCTATTTAAGTCATTAATTTTTATTGATTTAATGGTGCCCGGGGGCGGAATCGAACCACCGACACGAGGATTTTCAATCCACTGCTCTACCCCTGAGCTACCCGGGCACGGGAACGATGTTCATCGTTGGGTGGAGGCCTTCTATGACTTGCCACAGGCAGTGTCCAGAGGCTTTTTCAGATTTTTTCAGTGTGGACGCGATTGCTCGGTTTGACCTTCGGATCCATCCGTGTCCAAGTCCTCTTCCCGCTGCGACGGAACCGCATATGAGCCGTTCAACCACTTGGCCAGATCGAGGTCGGCACAGCGTTTTGAACAGAAGGGGCGGAACTTGGTTACCGTGTCTTCACCACAGATCGGGCAACTCATTTCAACACCTCCGTCAGTGGAATACGGCCGCGTTTGCGTTGCAGTTCGTAATGGCCCAATGGTGTCCAACCCGCCAGGGTGGTTTCAATTCCATCTGCCTTGAACGCGGCGCGTAGGGTTGATTCAAAACCGCGCCGGTCCTTCTTCGGCATTGGGGCAAGGTCCAAGGTGATTTGCCCGCCCAGACCCCGCACGCGCAACGCACGCGCCAACACCTTGGCGCAGGCGAAGTTCGCCTTGGTTCCGGCAGCCATAGAGGTGTCGGATCCTGTATTCACATCCACCGCAACCAGCGCGCGTGTAGGCTGAATATACAAGTACCCTCCGCCTGGAAGCGGTTCGGAAATACCGCGCACGTCATCCAACGCATCCAACACGCCCTGTGTTTCAAAGCTTCCGTCCTGCGTCACCACTTCGGCCGGGTCAGTCCAGTCGCGCCAGGCCAGAACGTGAGGGCCATCGCCCTCCAACAACAGCTCGGGTTCGGTTCCCGGATCATTCAAAACCTGATCGGCATGGGCCAACATGGCGTTGATGTCCTCGGCGATCTCGCCCGCATCTTCGCCCAAACAGCAAGAGCGCAAAATCAGGCCGTAAGTGCTGCCGTCCATGCAGTCATGCGCAATCTCTAGCAGACGGTCGCGTTCGTCCTCGTCGCGGATTGAGCGTGAAATATTCAGACCCGGCGCTTCGGGTGTGACAATCGCATAGCGGCTTTTGAACAGGATGCGATCTGTAACCGGCAGTGCCTTGCCCGGCTCCGCATAGCCAGTGATCTGCACCAGCATCAGGGCGCCCGGCGCCAGCCCTTTCACCTGCCGCAAGAAGGCCGGACCGTCGGGAGTTGTCAGGAACATGCCACCCTGCCCTTTGACGGGGCGGTCGGCACGGGCGCGATAGATCGTGCCCGGTGCGGGGGCATCCCCTGCGATCAGGAAATCATCCAGCTTGCCATCCACCATTAAGGCGGCAGCTTCGCGGTTGTCGATATGATCCAGAACGATGGTTCGGCCCTTCATGACACCTCACGATACAAGGGATAGCCGATACCCTGCAAAAGGGCGGCAGTTTCAGACAGGGGTAGCCCTACGATGCCGGTGAACGAACCTGAAATCCAGGGAATGAACGCCCCGGCCGGACCTTGAATGGCGTAAGCACCTGCTTTGCCCTGCCAGTCTCCGGTTGCCAGATAGGCATTAATCTCAACGTCCGACAGGCGCTTGACCTTGACCTGCGAGACCACATCACGTTGCAACACGCGATCCCCACGCCGCACAGCGACCGAAGTGATCACGCGATGCCGCCGACCGGACAGCGCATGTAGGAATTCGGCAGCCTGCCCCGCATCTTCGGGCTTGCCCAGAATGCGACGGCCAAGCGCGACGGTCGTATCCGCACACAGGGTGACATCATCGCTATCCGCCTGAATAGCCTGTACTTTTGCCCGTGTAATACGATTACAGTAAGGCACTGGCAATTCGCCTTTCAAAGGCGCTTCGTCAATGTCGGGGGCGCGAATTGCATCGGGCTGCACGCCAAGCTGGGCCAGCAGGTCCAGCCGCCGTGGGCTGCCCGATCCTAAGATAAACGCCATTGCGGCAGGCGTTACTTGAAGCGGTAGTTGATCCGACCCTTGGTCAGATCATAGGGGGTCATCTCGACCTGAACCTTGTCGCCGGCCAGAACACGGATGCGGTTCTTGCGCATCTTGCCTGCCGTATGTGCGATGATCTCATGGCCGTTTTCCAGCTCGACCCGAAACGTCGCATTAGGCAGGAGTTCCTTCACGACACCGGGAAATTCGAGCGTATCTTCCTTGGCCATGTTGTCTCCATCATTACGTTGCACCCGCAGAATCTACGGGGATGTGCGCTTAAATGAGCCCATTTTGGGCTTATTTCAAGGCCAGAATCACCTAAAGGCGCGATAATGTGACGGAATCGACTCGCGGCGACTGCTCCTCCCAATGAGTGCGGTTCAGAACATGCCCATCGGTGCGAACTTCGGCAATTGCTGAAAGGTCGATATCCGCATAGGTCCATCCCGGCTGGTTCAAAGCGCCTTCGGCCAACACACCAGTCGCAGGAAACCCCTTGTCGGGTGGGCCGAAAATGCCGCCGGTGCCGGTATTCTTGTCCACCGCCTCGGACCAGTCATTGTCCCCGACCAGAGACGCCATCACCGTAACGCATTGATTTTCCAGCGCCCGTGACATCGCGCCGATCCGAACCCGCCAATAGCCTGCCAAAGCCTCGGTACATGAGGGGACCAGGATCAGATCGGCCTCGCTCAGCGCTCGGCCCAACAGGGGAAATTCGCTGTCATAGCAGATCAACACGCCGATCTTGCCCAACGCGGTATCGAATAGTTTCAGCGGTCCGCCCGGCGCGATATCCCAGTCTTCGCGCTCAAAGCGGGTCATGATCTGTTTGTCTTGATGATCCTGCCCACCATCGGGCGCATACAGTGCTGCACGGTTTACCGGTCGGCCCGGCCCATCCACAATCGGGGCCGACGCGCCCAGAATGTAGGTCTTGTATTCCTGCGCAAGACGCTGATGCAGGGCCCGCGCCGCCTCCATCCGATCAGACACTGCCCGGATCGAACGCTCGAGATCGCCCGCGACGTCGACCCCATCCAATGTCGACAACTCCATCGCACCGTATTCAGGAAAGACCAGCAACTCAGCCCCCTGTCCGGCGGCGTCTGAGACCCAGCGGCCTAGCTTGTCCTCATACTGCGCCCAACTGTCGAGCCAATCGAGGTTGTAGGCAGCGGTTGCGACTTTCATTTTTTGAAACCCAAATCTTTTGGTCACGCGACAGTAGATTGCAAATGGATAGCCTGTACAGCTCAATTGAACCAAAAGTAAGCACGCCAGCCCGCAAATTACCCAGTACAGAGTTGGTTTGGACGACCCAATAAACCTGCATTACTGTCCAGATTTGCATTAACCAATTTCGGCAACGTTACCAAGCTGTCAAATCGGACGCTGTCGGCAAAATTGTAAAGCACCTCATCGGCGCGTAATCTGGCGGTCTTAGACTGTGTAACACTCAACTGATGTTTAGGGTTTTTCATAACGGGAGAAATTGACATGCCTCATTACATTAATCACTTCACTTGCTCGGCGGCGGCATGGCCAAAGGACCGCGAGGGGGAGATCGCTGCGTGGACCGATATGGTCGGCGATGCCAGCGAACTTGTGGAAGGGGAAGGCCCAGTCAAATTCACAGGTTGGATAAGCAATACTGAGGGCTATGTTCTCCTTGAGGCGGACTCCAAAGCCGAAGTAATCGGGATCTGTGCGCAATTCTGGCCGCTTTTCCACAATGACATCATGGAAATTGTGCCAACTGCAGAAGCAGGACCAGCAATTTTGGCTGGCGTAAAGCGAGGGTGGGAAAAGAAGGCATAGCACTTCGTTCTGGCGACCATCAGTTTCCCCTGAAGATCGGAAAGGCCGGCCAATTTGCGGGATTACTACATGCTAACGGGTCAGTGCCATCTGTTAGATATCCCGTATCCAGAACTGCAGCGGCTTCAGCGTCTCGCTCTCTTCGCCAATATCCTTCCACGAAAACTGCGCGATTGCTCCGGGCAGCGGCTCATATCCCCGCGCCCGCCAGAAGGCGTCCAGCGGCCGGTAGTTTTCGGGCCGCATCGGGTGATCCGCCGGGCGCTGTACGCCGCAAAAGGCGCATTTGCTGAAACCTAGTGCTCGGGCATGCTCCTCACGCAGATCGAAAAACTTATGGCCAACGCCCTGACCTCGATAATCGGACAACAAAACGGATTCCGCGCAGTAGAAGATCTGCGACAGATCCAGCCCGGTGCCCTCAAACGCCGCCGCAAAATCGTCGGCGTGGTCAGTCAGCGGTGCCCCAGTTGACGCGCCAATCAGGCGATCGCTGTCAAAGGCGCCGACGACAATTGCTTTGTCGCTGTCACGATAGGATTGCAGATATTTCCGCTCATATGTCAGATCGCCATCATAAAGGTAGGGCCACGCCCGAAACACTTCGATCCGCAAGCGCGCCACATCGTCCAGAGCGGCCTCTAGCGCCGCTCCGATCAGGGGGCGGACGGCGGTGACCTCAGCCACCGGACACCTGCTTGGTCCAGTCTGCAAGATTGTAGAAGGTGGTGACGCGGGTGATCTTGCCATCCCGAAGGTCAAAGAACGACCCCGCTGGCAGGCGGTAGGTCTGACCGTGGGCCTCGGGCAGGCCCTCGTCAGTTTCCAGATAGGTGCCGTTCACGATGAATTCGGCCGCTGCACGTGTGCCGCCCTTGGCCTCGAAAACAACGATATCAGTCAGGTTCTCGCGATAGCAGCGGTTCATGTGATCGCAAAAGGCCGTGAATTTCTCTTTCCCGACACGAATTTGACCTTCGTTCACGTGATGGGCTACATCCTCGGACAGGCAGGCCAACATGCCCTCTACATCGCCGGCGTTGAAGGCATCGAAATAGGTTTGGACGGTCTGGTTCATGGTCACTCCGTAGGTTCGCCCCAGCGGTCTTTCAGATGCTTGATGATCTGATCGCGGGTCTGTCGGTAGTGATGTAGCTTTTGTTCGCGATTCTCGCCCAGTCCAGTAGGGTCCATTATTGGCCAATAATCGACATCCAGATGAAAAACCCGTGTCAATTCCAGCGCCTGACGCTGACTGGCGGGCGACAGAGCCACGACCAGGTCGAAGGAACTAAGATCGTCGCCCCATTCCTGCATCTCATCAAAGGACCGCGAGCGATGCCGGGACAGCTCGACGCCGATCTCGTGACAAACGGAAATGCAAAACCCGTCAATCTCAAGGTCGTTATGGACGCCAGCAGACTGTACATAGGTGCCGGTACCATAGAATTTCTTCATGATACCTTCGGCCATCGGAGACCGGACCGAGTTGTGGTCGCAACAAAATAGGACCGACTGCGGCAAAGGCTTCACGCGTCAGCCCCCAAAATGCAACACGCAAATCAGCGTGAACAGACGGCGGGCGGTGTCTGTGTCAATATCCGCCTTTCCTTCCAGCCGCTCCTGCAACACGCGGCTGCCTTCGTTGTGAATTCCGCGCCGGGCCATATCGATGGTTTCGATCTGGCTGGGTGGCAGGTTCTTGACCGCATTGAAATAGCTTTCGCAGATCTGAAAATAGTCTTTGACCACCTGCTTGAACGGGCCAAGCGAAAGGTGGAACTCGGCGGCTTTTTCCTCGGCCTCGGTGGCGATGTCAAAGACCAGACGTTTTTCACGGATCGACAGTTGCACGTGATACGGCCCGTCCGGCACCGTGCGCCCATCCCGTTGAGGAAGGGTAAAACTGTTGTCTTCCAGCAGATCATAGATGGCGACCTTGCGCTCTTGCTCAATCTCGGGGGTCGGCGGCGGCAGGTTTCGATCATCCAGTTCGATATGTGAAATGCGGGTCATGTCGCGTGTGGTCCGTTCAGTTCAGCACAGACCTATAGCAATGGTTTTCATTGAGCAACGCACAGAAACGCCATGTGCCATAGGTCTTTGCGTCAATTCAGCCCATTGAGGCGGGCGGTCACCGACAGACCGTGCGCCTCAAGGCTTTCGGATTGCGCCAGTTGTTCCGCCGCAGGGCCAATGGCGCGCAGCGCGTCGGGCGTCATCTGGCTGAGCGTGGTACGTTTTAGAAAATCCATCACGCTGAGACCGGATGAGAACCTGGCCGAACGCGCGGTGGGCAGCACGTGATTTGGGCCACCAACATAATCACCGATGGCCTCGGGCGTGTACTGGCCCAGGAAAATCGCACCCGCATGGATGGTTTTTTCACTCAGCCCGACCGGATCAGCGACGCACAGCTCCAGATGCTCGGGCGCAATGCGATTGGACAGGGCGGCGGCCTCATCCAAATCGCGCACGGTGATTATTGCCCCAAAGTCGCGCCAGCTGGCCCCTGCGATGACGCGGCGTTGCAAGGTTTCAAGTCGCTTCTCAACCGCTTGCGCCACTGCCTGCCCAAAGGCGGCATCATCGGTGATCAGGATCGACTGGGCGCTTTCGTCATGTTCGGCCTGGCTGAGCAGATCCAACGCGATCCAATCGGGGTCATTGTCCTTGTCCGCGATCACGAGGATTTCAGATGGACCGGCAATCATGTCGATCCCGACCTTGCCGAACACTCGGCGCTTGGCCGCCGCGACAAAGGCATTGCCCGGGCCAGTGATCTTGTCCACTGGCGCGATGGATGTGGTGCCATAGGCCAGCGCTGCAATCGCCTGCGCGCCACCGATGCGATAGATTTCGTCGACTCCGGAAAGCCGCGCGGCCAACAGGACCAGTGGATTCACCTGCCCGTCTGGCGTTGGCACCGTAATAGCCAACCGCTGAACCCCCGCCACCTTGGCCGGAATTGCATTCATCAGAACTGACGAGGGGTACGAGGCCAACCCGCCCGGCACATAAAGCCCGGCTGCCGACACCGCCGACCAGCGCCAACCCAGTGTCGCCCCGGCTTCGTCGGTCCATTGATGATCCTCAGGCATCTGTTTTTCGTGATAGGCGCGGATGCGCTCGGCGGCCAGTTCCAGCGCAGCGCGGTCCGTATCCGAAACCTGCGCAACCGCAGTGTCGATTTCTTCTGCGGAAAAGGTCAAAGTAACGGGCGTCAGGTCAAGCCGATCGAACTTGGCGGTCAACTCTATCACAGCCGCGTCGCCCCGGCTGCGCACATCATCGATGATTTGCGCTACGGTGGCGTCTACGTCCGGGCTGTCCTCGCGCTTGGCCGACAACAGCGCTTGAAAGGCGGATTCGAACTCGGACGACGTGGTATCAAGGAAAACGGGCATGATCAGGCACTCCGGGGCGTTTGATGGGGACATATCGCCGGGATGAGTTGGCCTCAACCCTTAGTCCTTTGAGTGCAGCGATTTGCGCATCGCGAAACAGGACACGTCGCCACGCGCGCCACATTGCCCGGTGGCCTGCCAGCCGTGCCGCCGGTAAAAGTCCTGCGCGGTTTTTGTCGCCTCTAGTCTGGCATCGAATTGACCTGAGGCAATCAGGTCTTTCTCAAGCCGGTGCAGCAGGACGGTCCCGATGCCATGACCAGTGTGATCCGGGTCAATGTACAGCAGCGTGATTTCGTCGTCGCGCAAACCGCCCACGGCGGCAACCTGCCCTGCATGTTCGGCCAGCCATATGTGCGCACCCGCCACGATCCAACCCCGGATGGATGCAGGGTCCTTGTTTGCGGTCCAATGCGCGATGGCCTGTGGGTCGCCCCGATGATCCGCGACACAAAGCTGGGTGATCGATCGGATCAACACCCGACTCAGATCGAACACATCAAAAACGGTTGCGCGGCGCAGGGATACTCCAGCTGGAATCTGCGAGAATGCCTGTGAAATGCCGCGCTTGTTCTGCATTTATTCGGGGTGATGCGGCGCCTGACCCGAAGGGGCCTTGTACGGCCGCGTCACATCCTTGAGCGTGGCGTCCAGTGCTTCGACCTTCAGCCGGATGGCGCCATCCCCTGCCAGCGTCAGCAAAACCTGACCCGCCCCGTCCTCGCCTGCCTCAAAATCAATCGACAGCAGGGACATCACCATGTCCTTGTCGCTGCGGTCGATGCCCTGACTGGCCACCGACAGCACCGAATCGAACACCAGAACCGCCTGAACCCGCTCAAACGGACGATCACGGCGTGTCGCGGCATCCTTATCTTCCCACCGAAAACGGTTCAGCAGCAGGCCGAACCGGCGCTGCGAGGGCTGCCATGTTATCTCGGTTACAGGAAATACCGCATCCTGCGCCAGGGTCGAGATCACCTGCAGATCCTCTGCATCCTCGGCACCCAGATTCAGAGGGGCCTCGCGCCCGTCGTGGAAACTTGCGTCTGTCATTGGCCCTTGATCCGTTCTATTTTTGCACCCACGCCTTCCAGCTTGCGCACCACATGCTCATATCCGCGGTCCAGATGATAGACCCGGCTGACCGTAGTTTCGCCCTCAGCTGCCAGACCCGCCAGAATCAACGAGACTGAGGCCCGCAGATCCGTTGCCATCACCGGCGCACCTTTCAGCTGATCCACACCTGTAACAGTGGCCGTGCCGCCATGCACTTCGATATTCGCGCCCATACGCACTAGTTCAGGGGCGTGCATAAAGCGATTCTCGAAGATGCGTTCTTCCAATACCGCGGTGCCTTCGGCCGTACACATCAACGCCATCATCTGCGCCTGCAGGTCAGTCGGAAACCCCGGAAAAGGCTCGGTCACCACATCCACCGAGGTCACGCGCCCGTTCTTGCGCGCCACTTTCAGACCCTTTTCGGTTTGCGTGACGCTGACACCCGCCGCGTCAAGCTTGGCAGCAAAGGAGTTAACCAGCGACATGCGACCGCCCAGCAACTCTACTTCACCACCGCAAATGGCCGGGGCCAGCATATAGGTGCCCAGCTCAATCCGATCGGTCACAACCTGGTGGGTTGCACCGTGCAAGCGATCAACGCCCTGAATCTCGATGGTCGAGGTCCCCTCGCCCGAGATTTGTGCGCCCATCTTGCGCAGGCATTCAACCAGGTCGACGATCTCAGGCTCGCGCGCGGCATTCTTCAGAACCGTGGTGCCCTTGGCCAAGGTGGCCGCCATGACGATGTTTTCGGTCGCGCCCACGGATGCAAAACGCATCTCGTGGACTGCGCCTTTCAACCCGCCGGATGCTTTGGCGTGCAGATAGCCGTCCTTCAGCTCGATCTCAGCGCCCAGCGCCTCAAGCCCCTCAACGTGCAGGTCCATGGGTCGCGCGCCAATCGCACAACCGCCAGGCAGCGAAACCACCGCCTGCCCCAACCGCGCCAGCATCGGACCCAACACCAAATTGGACGCACGCATCTTGCGCACGATTTCATAATCCGCAGTGTGGCTGGTCAGATCATGACTCGACATCGCGATCACCTGCCCGTCCTGCAGCGACGACACCTCAGCCCCCAAAGACTGCAGCAATTGTGTCATGGTCTTGATGTCGCTCAGCCGCGGCGCATTGGTCAGCGTCAGCGGTTCTTCGCTCAGCAAGGTTGCGGGCATCAGCGTCAAACACGCGTTCTTGGCCCCCGCAATCGGTATCTGACCGTTCAGCGGCCCATTGCCCGTCACCAGAATCGAATCCATCTGCTCTTATCCCTCGTCCTTTTCGGCATCGTTATCCGAGCTTGCGCGCGCCTTGGCCTGCGCCTTGCGCCGCGCCATATTCGCCTTCAGCGCCGCCTTCAGCCGCTCTTCCCGAGCGTCCGCGGATTTGCCATGTTTTTTGGGTGTATTTCTATCTGCCATAATCTTTCTCTACAGGAGGTGAAAAAAACCGTCCAGAGACCCTTGCGCCCTGTTTCGTTTGCGTCTAATCACCCGCCCACAGCGCTGCTGTAGCTCAGAGGTAGAGCACTCCCTTGGTAAGGGAGAGGTCGAGAGTTCAATTCTCTCCAGCAGCACCATAAAATCAAAGGCTTATAGAATTGTCGGCGTGCCCCCACAGGGGATAGGCGACCACATGGGGGCCATCGCACGGGATTCCTCATCCGATGGCTACGTTGCGCCGATTGGCTTGAGCATTCGATGATAGGCTGCACCTAACTGACGAACCCACCCCCCGGCCTACCCCCTCAGTCAGCCCTGCGTGTGCTATTGAGGCTCGCCGACTTTGCGGGCATGATTTTCAAAGGACCATCCTCTCTTAAGTAAAGCTCTAGGTGTTCTTTGAAGGCTGTCGAATTGGGGGTTCGGGACGAATGCCCGCTTCAGCCCGACAGGGGACGTTCACACAAGGCGGAGCTACGTCCGAGGTGCGGACCGAGCCGCCATCCACTTAGCACAAGGCAATGACCGCTCTTAGTCCAAAGCGGACACCAAGATGTATTGCGCTAAGTAAGCGCGTACAAAACGCAAAGCTGACCTTAGGCAATTTCTTTGAAATCACAATTGATTTTGCTGCGAATGACTCAGCAAAAAGGCAAAGATCTAGTGTCAGATTTTGATTCAGCTGCTTTTCTCAATAGTGTCGGAAAGCAGAAAATTATTGATCGCAAGTCGCCAATCATTAGGGTCAAGGTTGCAGAATGAAACTCTTGTATCTCCTTCACGGTCACGTAACCCATCAACTTTACTGGCGATCACATTGCGCTTCGCGGCAAGCGCTTCGTCCAGCACAAGTCCATAAGCCTCCCAACGCGAGGGAATCGCAATGATATCGACGGCTTGATAAGCTTCTGCCGGATCTTTGGCGTGACCCCGAAATTCGATGCGCGGGTCACCCTCAGCCAACGCCTCAAGGTATGACCTTTGACTGCCTTCGCCAAAGATCAACAAGCGCGCGCCTGGCGTTCGGGTTGACCGAAAGCCTTGGATCAGGATGTCGAAGCCTTTCTGCTGCTCGAGCCGCCCGATGGCGCCAATTGTGGTCTTTGACTTGGGAGGCATCGTCTTTCGTGACAACTGCTCAAGATCAACGGCCGGAGGAATGACGGCCAGTTTTTCTGAAGCAGCTAGGCGTCGTTCTTGCATCCAGTCCGCCTGCGCATGGCTGACCGCCACCAACTGATCGAAGAAGGAATAGATCACCCGTAGCATCGCAAAAAACCGACGTTTGTGAGGGACATTCAGGGTGGTGAATGCCCGGGTGTAACTGTGTTCGACATGGACAAGTCGAGTATTAACATGCATTGCGCGAAGGGCCGAGAACGCGGGCAGGCTTCTCCAACTTGGTACGACGTGGGACACGATGACATCCGCATCCAGTTTGCCCCAAGAAAACGCGGTCCTTTTGACCTTCAACACCTTTTGCTCGATCGCGCCGGAAAGATCTGACTGCGCCAAAAGATGGTCGAGCATTCGCATCACGCCGCCCGCTGTCGTGTCGTCTACCAGGTGGAGGACCTTTTTCTGTTCCATGATGATGCCTCTCTCAAATCGATTGCAGTTTGGATTTCATTTGCCTCAGCCGGGTGATCGGGCCGGGTCCAAACGTTTTCAACACAAGTGCCGCGGCGAAGGTGCTGAACGACTTCACAGGTTCCTCAAGCACCGGGCGGAGGCTTTCCTGGACGCTTCGCGCAAACAACTCCCAAGCTGTGTCCCGTTCGAGGTTGGTGATGGCCCGCCGTGCCAGATAGCGTAGCTGATAGGCCCGCGCTGAGTGTTCGTGCTGGGCAAAGAACTCAGGGTTAATCGGGCGCAACTTCGCGACCAACCGCTCCCACGCCTCCAACTGCCGGTCCAAAGCCGCTGACAGCCCGCCTGCATTGATCCGGTAATAGGTTAATAGCCCCGGAACGCCTTCGATCTGCCAATCGGTCGTCAACATCAGCCGCATCCAGCATTCTATATCTTCGGACTGCCTGAACGTCTCATCGAAGACCCAATCCCGCTCGATCTCAAAACTCGGGCGGTAGGCCAGAGCCTCCAGTACCGACTTTCGAACAACGGCCGCCGATCCATTGCCGATTGGATTGCGGTTCAGAACATGGGCTGAGGTCACATCCTTCAGGCGGGGTGCTTGTTTGATCCCCATCATGAACCCCGCCTCGTCGATCAAGGCACTGCCGGAGAAACTAACTCCCACATCCGGTTCGGCCTTGAGATGGTGAATATGAGCCGCCAGCTTCTCGGGCATCCACAGATCGTCGGCGTCGCAAAAGCCGATGAACGTACCCCGCGCGGCAGCGATGCCAGTATTTCTGGCCCCCGCCAGCCCACGATTGGCCTGCCCGACAAGTCGTACGCGCGGGTCGCCTTGGTGCGCGCGGGCAATCTCAGAGGTCGCGTCCTGCGATCCATCGTCGACGATGATGATTTCGAAATCGTCATAGGTTTGCGCCTGCAGTGAGGCGAGCGTTTCGACCAAGGTTGCTTCGGCATTGTAGGCGGGTACGACGATGGATGCTGTGGGCATGGTGATCTCCTTCAGAACTCTTAAGAAAACAACGCGCGTTTGATCGCTTGCGGGAGGATCGGGGCCAGCGCGGCCCCTGCGGCGGTAGGCAGTCCTCGGCGCAGGGGCAGCAGGAAACTGCGCGCATGCAGGCTCAAGCCTTTGCGTGTGTAAGACAGGGCCTGACCCTGATGCCCCAACCGCAGCGCCCGGCGGGCAAGATAGCGCAAATAGACGGCCTCGGACGACCGCAACGGGAACACGCCAAAAGACGCAGCCGTTTTCACCGCATAAGCCCGCCCAGCGCGCATTGCGTTCAGGTCCGAGGACAAGCTCCCGGCTCTGGTGCGATACCAGACCTGGAACTGATTGACCCCATTGACGGTAAACCCCTTGCCTACGAGGCGGATTAACAGCTCCAAATCTTCGTTATGCACCGTTCTCGTGTCCAACCCGCCAATGGCGTTGAAGACCTCGCGACGGATCGAAAGATTCGACATGGTGCAGACGGGATTCTCAGCCAACAGGTCCTGAATGTTCAGTGGTGCGCTAGGAACGGTCGAGCATGTCTGAGAATCTCCGAGCTGATCGGCGAAGAACCCGATCTGCCCAAAAACAGCATCCGTCGAAGAGGATTGAAAGGCTTCGTTAAGCTGCGCCAGCTTGTCCTTGTGCCACAGATCGTCTGCATCACAGAACGCCAGCATGTCTCCCTTGGCCAGTTCGGCCCCATAGTTGCGGGCGGCACTTGGGCCATCGAAGGGGCTGCTTGCGACCCGGATACGGGGGTCTTGGGCGATGTGATCTAGCACGATGGACAGGCACGCCTTCGAGGGACGGTCGCCGACGCAGATCGCCTCCCATTCCGTGAAGCTTTGCGCGCGAATGCTGGTCAGCGTTTCAGCAATTGTGTCCGCATCGGTGTGAAACGGCACGATGATGGTAAAGCGGGTCATTGGAAGCCGAACCTCTCTGTTGTCTTTTGATCCCGAGGCAGCAGCACCCAAGAGGCGATCAACATGAGGGCAGCACTGGTCATCAGGTATCCCATCGCCACCGGCATCAGCCCGAACGGGGCCATGATCGCGGTGTTGAGGATCAATGCGAATGCAAGGGCCGTGCTGACTCGTAGCTCGGTGATCGCGCGGTTCTCGGACCGCAGCCAGCCGGCCACGGCGGACCAGATGACGCTGGGCAATGCGGCAAGGCACAAGACCGAGACCACCGGTGAAATCTGCTGCCACTCAGCACCCAGCAGCAGCGGCACGTAGACCGGCGCAAGGGCGGCTTGCAGCAAAACCAGCGGGGACAGTACCAGGAGGGACGTACCGAGCCCATGACGCAACGCCTTGGTCTTGTCCGGGGCTGCGCAAAGATGTGGGAAAAGAACGACTGAAAAGGCCTGCGTGAACGATGTCGCCAAGCCGAGCCCAGCGTTGAAGGCCATGAAGTAGATGCCAAGGCTCTCGGCCCCCAGCATCGCGCCGACGACAAGCTTGTCGGCCTGCAAACGCAGAACTTTGACAACCTCAACCCCCAAAACGGCCCAGCCGAAGCCAACAAACGGGCGAAGGGCGGCAAACCCACGCTTCGGGTTTGATGCCCAGGGACGTAGACGGCGCATCAGAACCAGCCAAATCGGGGCGGCCAGCAATCGGGGCAGAACCAAAGCCAGCGGCGAGGCCCAGAGCAGCGCCAGTAGCGCGGCCATAACATTTGCGCCAACCACCTGCCCTCCGGCAACAGCGGCTGTCTTTTGTAGCTTGCCCTCACGCATCGCAAGCGCGGCCTGCACCAGGCCGGCGGGCATGAACAGGTACTCTCCGGCCAGAATAGCGAGCAGCAGCGCCAGGGTCTGGTGCCCTATCGCATAGAGGGCAATGGCGATAGTCACCTGCAGCAAAAACAGCGCCCCGCACCAGACCCAGAAGATACGATGCGCGGTGTTGCAGCGCTGTTCCAGCTCGGACTGCGGGGCTTGGATGATCCTCTGCCCCACGCCGTTCTCGGTTAGCGCCTTTAGGATATCCCCTGCCGCGAGGGCAGCGGCAGCCAGCCCTATTGCCTCGGGGCTGAGGGTGCGGGCCACAACCACGACCACCGCAAGACGTGAGGCTTTTGCCGCCACTTCGGACGCCGCATAGGCTAGCAGGTGCCGCAGGAAACTGGAATGTGCCAATCGCTGAGTCATGTCGCCAAGTGTCCAAAAACTGTATTGGGATCAGTTCTAATTGGCCGCGACATCCCTGTCCCAGACGCGGGCGGACAGCCAGACGAACCATCGGGCGAGCGACCTATCCGATTGGGATAAACGGCAATCCCGATGCCGGTCTGACGCACATCAAGACACTGCTGTAGCTGTGGATGCAGTTCAGGAGAGTTCAAAATGAAACGACATTTCAAAGTTTTGGTTTTAGGGGCCGTCAGCGCGATTGCTCTGTCGGGTTGCAGCAGCATGAAGACCCCGCGCAACATCGAACCCGTTGCAAAAGGCGAAAGCTATCAGGCGCAGTACCGTGCCCCATCACGGCGCCGGGCAAATGCGCCCTTGCTGCAAGCGGAACATTTGAACGGGCGCGCCTGTATGCCTCCGACCGGGGATCAGGGCACAAACGCCTTTGCCAAATGGTCTAAACCCGCGCTTAGCCCTCTGCTGGGCGAGAAACTTTCGCGCAATGATATGGTGCAGATCACCATCGACGGGGATGAGCTTCTCAGCGACACCTATGTTGTGTCCCGCGATGGCGACCTGAAGCTGCCGTACCTGCCGCCGGTGCGCGCGCAGGGCAGAACGACCGAGCAGGTCGAGCGAGACGTGGCCCGAGTTCTGGTAGCCGCACAGTTCTACGACAGTACCCCGCGCGTCACGGCGCGCATCAGCGATTTCGCCTCGGTCACTGTTGGCGTGAAAGGCGCGGTGTTTGAACCCCATTCGGTCGAGATCGGAGGCATCCCCGGCGACGCGCTGGATCGAGGGCGTCAGGGCGTACTGGGTGCCTCGACCGAGGCGCGCAACCTCTCGGTCGCCATTCGCGCCTCCGGAGGTGTGCGCCCGGATGCGGATCTGTCAGCGGTTGAGCTGCACCGGCAGGGCACGATCTACCGGATGGACCTGCGCGGGGTGTTCGAAGGCTCGGATCCGACCGACATCATGCTGCTGACCGGGGATCAGATCGTGGTCAACAGCCGAGGGTGTTTCCAGGATGATTTGATGCGTCCCAGCCCGATCAGCCCGCCCGGCGTAACGCTTTATATGTCCAACCTCACGCAACCTGCCACCGGCAACGCAGAGTCGGCCATTGGACGAGACGTGCGTGAGGTACCCTATGGGACGCGCTACCTGCAGGCCGTAGTCGATACCAATTGCGTCGGTGGGGCCAAAACCACCAATGCCAATCGCAGCGCGGTCCTGTTCACCCGCAACCCGATGACCGGGAACTCGATCGTCATTGAACGCAATATCGAAAAGCTGCTGCGACGTGGGGATCGCGATGACTATGACCCCTATGTTCTGCCAGGAGATGCGATTGCATGCTACGACAGTAAGGTGACCGGCCTGACCGAGGTCGCCCGCGCGGTTGGCATCGTCGGCGCAGCGGCACTGCTGGCGCCCTAAGTCAATCCCTAGCGGGCGATGATTTCGCCCGCTCCCAAGCAGTGGAGACTGCAGCGAGTTTGTTAGTGATGTCTTTGTGTTCTTTGGCTGCAGTCTCTACCGCAACTAACGCCGCTCGAAACTCTTCCACGCCGAAGGTTGCTGCACTCCCAGCCAGTTTGTGACAGGCCTGAGCGATTTGATTTAAATCTGTCTGGTCAAATGCCCCGGTTTCTAGCTGTTCAACCAATTCATCCCCTTCGGCAATGAACTTGGCATGCAGGCGGGCAAAGACTTCAGGGCCGAGGCTGACTTTCAACTCCGCTAACGGATCTGGCTGCGCATGTTCCGAAATCTGCCCGTCGGTGCGCATGACCACAGAAAGCGCCCTGCGCAGGGCATTCAGCGAGATCGGTTTGCCAATGAAAGCCGTCATACCGGCGGCGCGAAAGGTCTCAACCGCATCTGGCAGGACATTGGCCGACACAGCGATAATCGGCACATCGGTCGACTGCCCCCGACCGCCACGAATATGGCGCGCAGCGGTTGGCCCATCCATCACTGGCATGCTGATATCCATCAGGATCGCGTCAAACCTCTGACTGCTGGCCTTGTCGACGCCAACCTGCCCGTTCTCCGCCGTAGTTACACGGTGACCGTCCAGCGCCAACATGTTGCAGATGACCTCGAGGTTGATCTCGTTGTCTTCGACCACCAACAAGTTCAGCGGGAGAGTGGTCTCGGTATTGATCTGAGCAGCTTCTAGCAGTTGGTCGCGCGCTGACGGCTGCAACGGTATCCGCAGCCAAAAAACGCTTCCTTCGCCCAATGTGCTTTCCGCCCCCACCTCACCACTCATGGCCTGCGCGAACCTGCGGGCAATTCCCAGGCCAAGCCCGGTCCCTCCGACCGTGCGACCGATAGAGGGATCGCTGGTGTAGAAGTCATCAAAAATGGCGCCGATCTCATCCTCGGCGATGCCAGCCCCGCTGTCGATCACACGCACTTCGTAGACATGTGCCTTACCCTGACCGGAAGGTTCACATCTTTCGACCTCGATCGACACACGGCCATTTTCGGTAAACTTGATCGCATTACCCACAAGGTTCAGCAGAATTTGCCGCAACCTTTGCGCGTCAGTCGCGACATGCGGATAGGCTCCGCCCACCCATTGCCACGAGATTGAATTGCCGCGCGAGGCCGCATTGCCGCTTTGACCATCCACAAGGTCCTGCAACATCGCGTTCAGGTCGGTTGGCTCGTGCGCGACAGACAGCTTGCCGGCCTCGAACCGAGCAATATCCAGCACCGCATCCACATGATTTTGCAGAACCTGGCCCGAGATCTCCATGTTGCGGACAAACTGAGACTGCTGTTTGGTCGTGCGTGTATTCTTGAGAAGGGTGAGGTTGCCCAGCAACCCGTTCAACGGGGTTCTGATCTCATGACTCATAACAGTCAGAAAATCCGACTTGGCCTTTTCCCCGGCAAGGGCACGGTCGCGGGCCGAGACAAGCTCTTTCTGATCCGCAACGCTTTGTGAGATATCGCGGACGAAACCGATAACAATTTCCTCGTCCCCGGCCTGAGCGGATTGCAAAGCGAGTTCGACGGGAAAAACATCGCCATTCCTGCGCAACGCCTCAAGCTGAACGCGACCCTTGCCAACCACGTGGCGGTCGCCCCCGCTCTGCATCCGCTCCATGCCTTCATCATGCGCCGCGCGTAGATGCGCAGGCACAATCAAGTCGCCGATCGAATGCCCTTTGGCCTCATCTTCGGAATACCCGAAAATCGCCTGTGCAGCTGGGTTGAACTCCAGCACTTCACCGGCGGCGTTCACCACGATAACGGCATCCAATGAGGTAGAAAGGATCGTATTCATGCGCTGGTTGGCCTGCTGGATTGCCCCACCGCGTCGATCTGCCTTGCGATTGACCACCAGGAGATAGACGCTGACCGCGGTCAGCGTCAGAAACAATCCCCCGGACAAAACGGCCAGTTGAAACAGGCTGAGCGCGGTTTCTTCACGGCGCTGATCCGACTGGCTTGCAAAGTACGAGATCGCCGAGACCGAAAGCTCTCGCACTTTTTGAGCGATCCCTTGCGCGCCGTCATAGAGAACCGGCAGCTCCGCCTTCAACCCAGGATCCTCAGCATCGATTGTAGGCACCGAGACCTCCAGATATGCGGAGACGTCGTTCAGAGGTTCAGCGAATTTCGGGTCGCTTCGCAGCGTTTCAAACAGACGCGAGGTGTCTAGAATATCGATTCGGCTGTAAAAAAGATCGAAACGGCGCCGGACAAGGTCCAGGTTTTCTGTGCTTGGCTCTGCGTCCGATACACCCGCCTCAAGCGCGTTGAGGTAGAACAGGAACTCGACCTCGACCTGCGTCAGCGTCCATTGCACGTTATCTGTTCGGGCTGACTGCCGGTCGCGCAGGTCGGATATCACCTTGACGGAAAGCAACACGACCAAAGCAAGGGCACCCAAAACGGCGATACCGAGGAGCCCGAAAGCCCACCGGCGCCGCGAGTGGTATTGGAAATTTCTTGTCAAAGTCTAGCCCGTATCACCCACTTCATACTGTGTTGTAACCCCACGCTATTTAACGATTTCCAACCTGTCGAGTTGCCAAATGCTGCGAGAGTAAATCACCTCGGTCTGGTACTTGGTATCACTGTCATAGGGATATACGATCCATAGCGGACCTTTCTGCCGCCGGGACATCGCCGCGCCATCCATCTCATAGGCGACAATCGGGTCCTGCGCCGATATTGAGCCCACAGGTATCTCAACCGCGTAGTCGTTGATCGCCGTTGCCCGGATCGTAGCACCCTCTGCTCCGATCTGTTCCAGCAACACAGAGAGGGGAACGCCGACAAAGCTGGTCTCGCCTTCAGTCCAGATCGTCGAGGTTTCAAAGCTGCGCTGCGGTAGCGCCTGCAACATTTCCATATCGAACTGCGCCGTCCCGTCGGGGCCGGTCTGTGCGATGTTGCCCGAAACGGTCAGGACGACTTCTCCTTTCGGAGTTCCCAAGTCTTCGGCTTGCGCAGGCGTCAGGCAAATGGTGAACGCCGCTGTGAGAATCGCATAAAACAGGCGCATCTCGGTCTCCATTTTTGTGACCTTAAGAAACCAGAAAGAGGTCCGTAGCGACAGATGGGCATGAGGATATGCACCTATCCGAACGGATAGGTGCCTCGGTCTCATGCGGCGGTAGACAGCAGATTCATGCGCTGTCGCAACATGGTTTTGAACCCGTCACGCAGCTCTGCACGTTCCAATGCAAAGACGGTGGTTGCCTCAAGAAACCCGGCGACCGACCCACAATCGAAGCGCTCTCCTTGAAAAGCGAAACCGCGGCATCCGGTCGCTTCGATATCGGCCGCGATCGCATCGGTCAGTTGGATTTCATTGCCCGCACCGGGCGCCAATCCGTCCAACTGATCGAAAATCGAAGGGTGCATCAGATAACGCCCGACAATGCCAAATTCTGACGGAGCTTGATCGGCAGAGGGCTTTTCGACCAACCCTTTCAGATGTTGCACCTGCCCTGTCCTATGCTCGATATCGACCACGCCATAGGCGCTGATCCGGTCGGATGGGACGGCTTCGGTTGCGATCATATGGCTGCCTTCAAAGTTCTGGACCATTTGCGCCAGAACCGGGCGCTGCGCGTAGATCACATCATCAGGCAGGATCACGGCAAAGGGTTCATCACCGACAATGTCACGTGCCAGAGAGATTGCATGGCCCAGACCGCGCGGGCTGTCTTGTTGGATAAAGCTATATGTCTCATCCTCAAGGTTCGTGCAGCGCAAACGGTTCAGCAGGCTGGTTTTGCCGCCATCCTTCAGTTTACGCTCCAGTCCCGAGTTGCGACCAAAATACGCCTCCAGCGCGGATTGGCCGGTTGAGGTGATAAAGATGAACTCATCAATCCCGGCCGCGCGGGCCTCGTCCACCGCATATTGAATCAAGGGGCGGTCAATCAGCGGCAACATCTCCTTAGTCACCGATTTGGTAGCGGGCAGAAACCTTGTGCCGAGACCCGCGACCGGAAAAACAGCTTTGCGAATACGTGTCATTTCAATGCTCCTAGGTTTGATCAGTAAGCGCCGCGACCTGACACGACGGCACGTGCGGTCATTGCGATGAGGATGAGGTTTAGAAGGGGCGAACGGGAGCGGACATAGGCTGTATCCAGCTCGATCATGTGGTCAAAGCCGATGCCGGCGCGGCCCGAAACCTGCCAGAGGCCGGTGATGCCGGGACGCACCTGCAGGCGCTCCAGCGCTTGTTCGGGATAGGCGGCAACCTCTTCGGGCAAAGCCGGGCGCGGACCAACCAGCGACATATCCCCTTTCAGCACATTGAAGATTTGCGGCAATTCATCCAGCGAGAACCGGCGCAGAACCTTCCCAACGCGAGTGATGCGTGGGTCATTTTTGGCTTTGAAGCACACGCCCTCACGATCCGAATGGGTGAGCAAATCCGCACGTCGTGCTTCGGCGTCCTGGGTCATTGAGCGAAACTTGTACATCTTGAATGGCACCCCGTTTCGACCGATACGTGTCTGCCGAAAAAAGGCGGAGCCGCGACTGTCCAATCGCACTAATGCGGCGATTGCGGCCATGGGCAGGGCCAGAAGAGACAGCGCGACCACCGCCAAAGTGAGGTCCAGCAGGCGACATGCTGAGACCTTGGGAACAGAATTGTGCGCGGCACGCCCGAGGAATTCGAAATTGCCCAATAGATATCTGCGGGCCATACGGCGGGGCTCCATCGCCAACCGCCATGCCCACTCCATCCGGACGCGCCGAACAAGGCGCGGCGCCCGGCGCACGTTGCCAGCCAGGAAATCAAACAAAGCACCCACGCCCAGCGCGACGCAAGGGGCAAGCCGGTGGCGGTTCTGCATAATCCACAGCTCCTGCAGCGGGACGCCCATCGCGACCAACAGGATGTCTGCGCCAGACTGGTTGATATCGTCAATCGCCTCATCAACCCGCGCGGCCCCCGCGTAGCCATCACGCGTACCAGCCACGGCCAAATCGGGGATCATGTGCTGCAACCGCGCCGCCGCCGCCTGAGCTGTTCCGGGACTTCCCCCCAAAAGGTAGACCGACTGCCCAAAACGCGCAGCGCGTTTCAGCAGTTTGGGCACAAAATCCGTGCCGTTTAGGTTCTCGGTCAACTGGACGCCTTGCAACTTTGCCGCGACGTCTACACCAATTCCATCAGGTAGGATCATATCTGCCCGGGCCAATGCTGCTCGATAGGTATGGTTGCGGGCCCGTATGTTTGCGCAATGTGCATTCAGGAAAAACACAGTCCGGCGTGTCCCATCCAGCAGTTTGGAGATCACCTGTCCGGATCGAGCGTTCACAACTGGCAGACCCATTATCTCAGTCTTTTCCAGAGTTGGTATGGGTGTCGGCTGCGCGCCTTTATACATATCTTGGACTGACAGGAACTGCATAGAACTCTCCGATCAACAATGACAATCTGTGGCTTTAGACTGCCAATGAGACCCTGCAACCGATAGGCGAGCATCCGGAGAGGGATCGGAGAATAGGTCTATTCAAACGACCCCGCAGCACATAGCGTGGTGAAAACGGCCCGCTGACCTATCCGATTGGATATTCATCTGTCCGTCAGGAAGGCTTCATGCCATGGGTTCAATGACTTATTAACGCATTTGGGTGTGGTTGGGGGCAGACGGAGGTTTGAAATGAAAGTTCTTATTGCTGACGACCACGAGCTTATTTTGGACACGCTCGTTGCCTTCATAGATGCAGCAGGCGGGATCGAGGTGGAGACCGCGCCGGATTTCCCAGCCGCGAAAACTTTGATTGAGAACGACGGAGCCTTTGATCTGGTTCTTCTGGACCTGAACATGCCCGGCATGAACGGGTTGGCCGGACTTGAAACCTGCATCGCTTTGGACGGTGCCCAGCATGTGGCCCTGTTTACCGGCGACACCTCGCGTGATCTGGCGCAACGCGCGCTAGAGCTTGGTGCAGCCGGTTTCGTCCCAAAAACTTTACCGGCTAAATCACTGGTCAACGCGATCCGCTTTATGGCGATGGGGGAACAATACCTTCCTGCGGGTTTCATGAACGCAGAGCAGCCGGAAGACTCCCACCCCATGGCTCAAAAACTGACAGAGCGTGAGCGGCAAGTTCTGAAAGGGCTGACTGAGGGCAAATCCAACAAGGAAATCGCTCGTGATCTGGATCTGTCAGAGCCGACGATCAAACTGCATATGAAGACTTTGTACCGTAAAGTTGGTGTCAGCAATCGAACGCAGGCCGCCCTGGCTGCGCGCGAGGCTGGGTTGTTCTAGGCTTCTCTATCCGAAGGGATAGGGGACGCTCCCAATCCCCTCGGCCCCTAGCCTGCTGAGCGAATGATCAGCAATCAGATGCGGTGTATCACCCTTGTAAGAAAGGGTTTTTCCATGCCGCAACAGATTTCGAACTCCTCTGAGTCCACGCGCGACATGCAATTTCTGCATTGGGTGCGCATTTCCCGATCCAATTTCAGAACGCTCGGGTGGCGTCGCTTCGTAAAGGGCGGGCGCCTTAGCGATGTAGGCCGCCTGCCCCGTTACGTGGCATTATACCTTCTTGGGGCGAGTTGCATCTGGGCCCCGATCAGCGGTTATTTGGCGACCGCGCCTGTCAAATACACCTCTCACGCATCATTAATCCTGCCAGGATCTGGCGCTTCGGCATCGGTCAATCTGGCCAATATCGGTCAGGCATCCTCATACGCGAATTCCGCCTTTGCCAACGGGTCAATCAGCCCGACCGAGACGTATAAACGTTTGTTGTCGGCCGACCGTATACTCGACGCGGCAGCCAAGGCGGTAGAGGCTGACCGGGACGCGTTTGGAAAGCCGCGGGTGCAACTGGTCGATCAAACCAGCCTGATCCATATCGAGCTTCAGGCGGCCTCTTCGGCAGACGCTCAGCAATATGGTGACGCCTTGGTGGCCGCCTTTTTCGCTGAGATTGACGCCCTGCGCGCCGATGAAATTGCCACTCGCGAGGCCAGCAATACCGGCGCGATCAAAGACTACACGCGCGCAATTCAGGCCACGCGGGCCGAGATCAAACAGCTGCAGTCGCAAAGCGGTCTGATATCGGTCGCGCAATACCAAGAGCAGGTCGCCGCTAATGACCGTGCAAAGCAGGAACTGCGAAAGCAGGAGAGCGAGCTGGCACGCCAATCGGAACGTGTCGCCGCGCTTCAAGTCGCGTTGAATCTGCCCTCTGACGCAGCGGCGGCAACGCTGAAACTCTATGCAGATGCGCAGTACCTATCGTTGCTTGAGGATGTGTCGGTGGGGGCTGCAAAGCTGGCGCAAGCCGACGCGACCTACGGATCGCGCCACCCAATCTATGTGAATGCCCAAAACGACTATGAAGGGGCGCGTTCGGTTGCTTTAAAACGCGCGGCGCAGGTGACTGGTCTTGAGGTCGAGCAGCTCGGTGGACTGGATCGCGCGCCGGAAGGACAACGGGCGCAGTTGCTCAGCGAGTTGGTGCGCGAAGATGCCTTGCGCGCCGGATTGGAAGAGCATGTCGCGACACAGCGCGCACAAGTTCGTCTGGAAACCCTGCGCCTGTCAAACCTCGCCCCCATCGCCGCTGAATTGGAGGACCGGCAGAGAGATTTCGCCGTGGCAGAAGCCGTGTTCGCCTCTGCCATCGCTCGGTCCGAGTCGAAAAAGACCAATGTCTATGCCTCCTATCCCTTGATCCAAGTGCTGGAGAACCCGTCTCTGCCGACTCGCCCGTCTTCGCCGAACAAGAAGATCTCGATTGCCGCCGGGATCGTTGCAAGCCTTATGCTGCTGATGGGTTTGGTTCTGGCATGGATCCGAAACCCGCTGATCTCAAAGCTGCTGAAAGACCAGAAAGAGCCCGCAGCTTGACGCGTGTGGCCCCTCAAACGCCAGCCGAAAAGATCGTCTGGTGTACGCTGATCTGGACATGGCCGTTCTACGGGCTTGGCGCGCTGTATGTTGTCGGTCCGGTGCTAGGTTGGATGTTGGCTGCGATAGCCGGGGTGTCACTTTATCTCGGTCCGGCGATCCGCTGGGATATGCGTGCAACGGGCCCTGTACCTGCTCTGGTCTGGATCTGGAGCGTTGGCATGCTGGTGATGCTGGTCTCACTATGGGCAGGCCACGCGGATTGGAACCTCGGCATCACCAACACGATCAAATCGAGTATCGGATGGGCAAAGGGTTGGGCGCTGATCCCGTTGTTTATCCTAGCAGGGGCGGTTTTGCCAATACGGCGCGAGGTTTTGGTCAGAGGGCAATGCGTGGTGGGCCTTTGGACCTTGTGCCTTCTGCCGTTGCTCATTGCCGCCCCCTATGCCGGTCTGCCGCATCTGCTGTTTACATCTCCCATTAAAGCAGTGGGCGGCCCGGGACCTGAATATTTCTCGGTCTACCTGTATACAATCGACCCCGCCAGCGGCACACCACGGTGGCAGTTCTTTGCGCCCTGGTCGCCATTCGCGGCCTTGTTGGGCGTTTGCATGGTCCTATTTGCCCTGGAAGAAAAGCACCGCAGCTGGAAGGTCATCGGCTTGGCTGCCGGAGTTCTGATGATCCTTATGTCCAAGTCCCGAATGGGCATGGTTGGATTGGTGATCTGCTCGCTGTCACCCAGCCTCTTGCCACTTGTCGCCCGCAGCTCGGGGTGGATTCTTTTGTCTGCAGTCACCACCGCCGTAGCCGTTTGGGGCGCAGTCTTTGTTGAGTTCGGCAACCGAGCCCTTTACAGCTTCAAATCCGCTCGCGCCGACAGTACCCGCGTACGCGAAACTCTGCAGCGTATTGCGTATGAGCGCTGGCAATCGGATGCGGTGGTTTTCGGGCACGGCACAGTCAGACCCGGAGCGCATCTTGTTGAGTACATGCCGATAGGCAGCCATCACACCTGGTACGGGTTGCTATTCGTGAAAGGGCTGACCGGATTTACAGCGTTTCTCGTTCCTTTCCTCGTTCATTTAGCAATCGTCACCCTGGACGCCATAAAGTCGGAACGCGGGAGGCTGCCGCTCGGACTGTTGCTCACAGTTCTCCTGCTGACCTTTGGAGAGAACGTTGAAATCCAAACCTATCTCCTCTGGCCGACTCTACTGATGCTCGGATTGCATTTGCGAGAGGTCAAATCAGTGCGTCTGGGAAGCTGATGTGCCGCTAGGATTGTTGCGACGCCAGCGTAGTGTCAGCGGTCACTCTTTTGGGTCGGGTCCTTCACTGCTTCTAGGGACATATTGACCATGTAAAGTGAGTACTTTCAAATCGGGTATCCGCCCTGTTGGTTTTTTAACGACTGCCGCAAAGCGCGGAAAGCGGACGTTCGACTAATACACTGGAAGGCAGGTTTGTCCGCATAGCAGACACCCATTTAAGTTGCAGCGAAGGTCCGCTTCGAGCCCAAAGTACCGAATGCTGCGGGCCCAACCAATGGCGGCTATGCAACTTGCCCCGACGCGCTTAGTGTCACGTGCATGAGCACGTTCAGAAACGCCAAACCTTCCGACGCAACTCGATGCTTTGAGATCGAAACTGCTGCCTATGAAGGCGACGACGCAGCAACCCTCAAAAAGATATCCAAGAGGATTGAGGAATATCCCGATGGTTTCCTCATTCTTGAAGTACAAGGCGAGATCGTTGGCTTTATCAATTGCGGATGTGCCCATGACGTCGAATTGTCTGATGAGGAATTTAAGGAGCTTGTGGGGCATGATCCCGACGCTCCGAATGCCGTCATTATGTCTGTCGTCGTTGATCCAGCCCATCAGGGAAGGGGCCTATCGCGGGCATTGATGACTGAATTCGTCGACCGCATGAGAAAAGTGGGTAAATCGGCGATCTTCCTTATGTGCAAAGAGCATCACGTCCCACTGTATGAGCGATTTGGATACAGCTATTTGCAGCCATCGACTTCCGACCATGGAGGAATGACTTGGCATGAGATGTCTATGATGCTTTGAATTCTTTGGAGTACGAGACGTGATACCACTTGAAAAGCCTTTGAGATTGGCCGTTGAAACTGATGCCCATGCACTTGCGGACTTAGTGAATTTTGCAGGTGAAGGCCTGCCGCTCCATATCTGGACCGGGCTGGCACAAGATGGCGAGGATCCTTGGGCCGTCGGTCGCGCGCGACAGGCCGAAAAGGCACGAGAGAGGCAAGTAGTTGTAATTGACTATGGAAACGGGGCAGTTGCTGGGCTCACGGGTTATGGGATCGGATCAGAACCAGAAGAAATTGGAGATGACTTCCCAGCGTTGTTCCGCCCCTTGCAGGAGCTGGAAAACAAAGCGTTAGACAGCTGGTATGTGAATGTTCTGGCTTGTTACCCAGAGAACCGGGGGCAAGGACTTGGTTCAAGACTACTCGATGTCGCCGACGAGATAGCCCGAGACGCGGGATACAACAAAATGAGCGTTATTGTCGCCGATGAAAACGTGGGAGCGAGACGTCTATACGAGCGAAAGGGATACTCTGAGCTGGATAAAGCCCCATGCGCCAAAGATGGGTGGGAGACTGAGACCGAAAACTGGGTTCTCCTCATCAAGTCGCTGTCGTGACGCCGCGCGAAATCGGTCTTTCCTTGTGTAGGCTACTCTCGCTTTTGGGCTAACGTTGCGCAAGGGCGCCACACTCATTTTTGCTGTACCGCCCGAGAACCGTCGTTGGTCTGAGAGCTACGTAGGTCGGGATTGTCCGCATAGCGGTCGTTTGCTGCAACTTGCTTGAATGTCTACTTTGCGAACAAAGCTGCCATTGATTGTCCAACGCAATCGGCACTCGAATTACCTCGGTCGGTGAGTAATCCGCATTAAACTTGTTCACTTTCCAACCGGCGTCAGTTCTATTGACACCATACTTATTGGTCACCCAGCGATATGGTAGTGTTCTTGCGCAGACAACACGTTGGATCGCGAATTGACCGTGTTTAGGTTTTCCCCTTCGAAGTATCCCCACCTACAATGCACTGCCACCAGCAAACGTAGTGGCAAGCGCTGTCAACGATGTCGTCGCCCTGGGTGGGCCGTATACCGGATGCATGGGGCTGGAGGCCGATGCACAGAGGCACGTCAAAAACCAGAACCTAGTGTCGGATCGAATAACCTGGGAAATCGGATGGTGAAGATGGGACGCCGCCTCGCGCGCACCGCCGTTAGGGACGTCCCGCGAGAGGTCGAACTTGAGTTCGCTCGAAACTGGGCCGCAAATGTTCCGCAGCCCGATCACGAGAGGTTTCTACTCACACTAACGTTGGCGCGACCAAGCCGGCAAAAAGGGTCGCGTAGTGGAAGATATTGCAGGCGTCAAACAATACTAATTTCAAAGGAGCAACGAACGGGAAACAAATTGTGATTAGAAATTAGATAATTACGGACCAGTTTTGTGGTAGACTAGGATGAACTTAGCGCGCTGGGACGAAGGAGTACGAAACCTAGAGGAACTTTTAAAATGGAGATTTTCGAGCAGTTTGCAGAAGAGTATGGGCGGACAAAGCTCATCGAAATGACATTGCAGGACTATTTGCTGGAATGTCGTGAAGACCCAACTATGCGGGCTACCGCAGCCGAGCGGATGATCGCCGCGATAGGCGAGCCCGAGCTTATTGATACCAGTCAGGATGCTCGGCTCAGTCGCATATTTCTTAATCGAACAATCAAGCGATACAAGCCCTTCCAGGACATATATGGCGTCGAAGAAACCATCGAGCGCATCGTTGGCTTTTTCCGCCATGCCAGCCAGGGTCTCGAGGAACGCAAGCAAATCCTCTATCTGTTGGGCCCAGTCGGTGGGGGCAAGTCAACGCTTGCCGAGATTCTTAAGAACCTGATGGAGCGGCAGCCGATTTATGTACTGAAGGCGGATGACCAGATCAGCCCAATCTTTGAGTCGCCGCTTGGCCTTTTCGACCGTGCGCGGATGGGGGATATGCTAGAGAACAAATACAATATCCCCAAACGGTTGTTGAACGGATTGATTTCGCCCTGGGCTGTCAAACGCCTGCAGGAATTTGACGGCGATATTTCCAGATTTTCGGTTGTCAAACTCTACCCGTCGAAACTGCGCCAGATTTGCGTTGCGAAGACTGAACCGGGCGATGAAAACAACCAGGACATCTCTTCGCTTGTCGGAAAACTCGATATTCGCAAGCTGGAGGAATTCAGCCAGAACGACCCAGACGCCTATTCCTATTCCGGTGCTCTGAACCGCACCACGCAGGGGTTGATGGAATTCGTTGAGATGTTCAAGGCGCCGATCAAGGTCTTGCATCCGTTGCTGACCGCCACGCAAGAGGGGTCTTATGCTGGTACGGAGAATATCGGTGCTTTCCCCTTCCAGGGTGTGATAGTTGCGCATTCGAATGAAGCGGAATGGCAGCAGTTCAAAAACAACAAGAACAACGAGGCCTTTCTGGATCGGATCAGTTTGGTCAAGGTTCCCTATTGCCTACGTGCCTCGGATGAATCCCAGATTTACGAGAAGTTGCTTGAGGAAAGCAGCCTAGGTGAATCTCCCTGCGCACCCGAGACGCTGTCTATCCTGAGCCAGTTCAGTGTTTTGACTCGGCTAAAAGAGCATGAAAATTCGCCAACATTTTCTAAGCTCCGCGTCTATGATGGTGAAACACTGAAGGATACCGATCCCAAAGCGCGGTCAGTGCAGGAATATCGGGATGCGGCCGGGGTGGACGAGGGGATGACGGGCACATCGACCCGCTTTGCCTTCAAAGTGCTGTCCGAGACCTTCAATCACGACACCGAGGAAGTGGGCGCCGACCCGGTTCATCTGCTTTATGTTCTTGAACAGGCGGTGAAACGCGAGCAATTCCCCGACGAGATTGAAAGCCGGTATCTATCTTTCATGAAAGACGATCTGTCGCCCCGATACGCGGAATTTATCGGCAACGAGATCCAAAAAGCCTATCTGGAATCCTATTCTGACTTTGGTCAGAACCTCTTTGACAGATACATCTCTTTTGCAGATGCATGGATCGAAGATCAGGACTTCAAGGATCCGGATACCGGCCAGATTCTCAATCGCGGCGTTCTGGAACAGGAGCTTGAAAAGATCGAAAAACCGGCCGGAATTTCCAACCCCAAGGACTTCCGGAACGAAGTGGTCAAATTCGTGCTGCGCGCGCGGGCCAACAATCGCGGTCGTAACCCCGACTGGCGCAAATATGAGAAGCTGAGACGCGTTATCGAAAAGCGCATGTTCGGTCAGATTCAGGATCTGCTGCCGGTTATCAGTTTTGGGGCCAAGAGGGATAAGGAAACTGAAGCCAAGCATAACGAGTTCATCGATCGCATGATCGGTCGCGGGTACACGCGCCGACAGGTCAGGCGCTTGGTTGAATGGTACATGCGGGTCAACAAGGCAGGATGAGGAGTCTATGCTCAAATGGCCCATTTCATCGATCGAAGGCTAAACCCCAAGGATAAGAACCTTGGGAACCGCAGGCGGTTTCTGCGTCGGGTTCGATCTGCCGTCAAAGAGGCGGTTGACGAAAGTGTCCGGCGTCGGAAAATCGCTGATGTCGACCAGCAGGAAAATATCTCGGTATCGTCAGAAGGGATCGGGGAGCCGCATTTTCAACATGACAGCAAAGGTGGTTCCAGACACCGGGTTCTAACCGGAAACAAGACGTTCAAAGCAGGTGACCGGCTTAAGAAACCCCCGTCGGGTCAGGATGGGCAAGGTGGACGTGAGGGGGCACCCGATGGAGAGGGCGAAGACGAGTTCATGTTCGTCCTGTCGCGGGACGAGTTTCTTTCCATGTTCTTTGAGGATCTCGAACTGCCCGACATGGTAAAACGCAGTCTGAAAGAGGTTGCCGTCTCCAAACCGCACCGCATGGGATATACTGCCGCTGGGACGCCCGCCAACCTCAGTGTTTCGCGAACAATGCGCAATGCGTTCGGGCGACGTCTCGCAATGCGGCGCCCGACAAACACCGAGATACAGGCTCTTACGCAACAGGTTGAAGAACTGGAGGCGTTGGAAAAACCAGATGCGGCACGAAAGGCGGAAAGGCAGTTGTTGCGCGAGCAGCTCGACAAGATGCTACGGCGACGCAAGATCATTCCCTACATTGATCCGCTGGACGTACGTTACAAGTATTTCGAGATGCGCCCCGAACCGGCAGCTAATGCGGTGATGTTCTGCCTGATGGACGTTTCGGCCTCGATGGGAGAGCGGGAGAAGAGCCTTGCTAAGCAGTTCTTCGTCCTCCTGCATCTTTTTCTCAAGCAACGCTACGACAAGATCGAACTAGTATTTATCCGCCACACGCAGATTGCCGCGGAAGTCGATGAAGATACCTTCTTTCACTCCCGCCAAACCGGTGGGACGGTCGTGAGCAGCGCGCTTAACGAGATGAAAAAGATTATCGAAGCCCGCTATCCGTCCGCACTGTGGAATATCTATGCCGCGCAGGCATCGGATGGTGAAAATTTCAGCGGAGATTCGCAACTGTGCGCCGACCTGCTGAACAGTGAACTGATGAAGTGGTGCCAATATTTCGCCTATACGGAGATCGTCGACGAGACCGAAGCCAATCTGATGAACAGCGAAGACAATGGTATGGAGCTGTGGCGCTCGTACCGACAGGTCGCAGAGGCTTGGCCAAATTTCGCCATGAAACGGATCGCGCGCGCCAGTGACATCTACCCGGTTCTGCACGAGCTGTTTGCACGCAAGACGAACGGAGTTTCCAATGGCTGATCCTGCCGAAGCTAAGGCGCCGCTGTTTGACGGAGCGGAATGGGATTTCGAGACCATCCAGCGCAGCTTTGACGCGATCGAATCTGTGGCGATTGATGATCTCGAACTTGACGTCTATCCCAACCAGATAGAAATCATCTCGTATCAGCAAATGCTGGACGCCTACTCGTCGACCGGGATGCCGCTCATGTATCGGCACTGGTCCTTCGGGAAGCGTTTCGTTCACGAAGAAAAAGCCTACAGCAAGGGCGCAAACGGTCTTGCCTATGAGATCGTCATAAATTCCGATCCCTGTATTTCGTACTGCCTCGAAGACAACACTATGGCGCTTCAGGTCCTTGTGATTGCCCACGCGGCCTTTGGACACAATCATTTCTTCAAGAACAATCACCTGTTTCGTCAGTGGAGTGATGCACAGGGTATTCTCGACTACCTCGACTACGCGCGCGGCTTTATTGCCCAATGCGAAGAACAGCACGGGGAACGCGAGGTTGAGCAATTGCTGGACGCCGCCCACGCGCTCATGCCGTCCAGCGTTTTCCGGCATAGGCGCCCGCCCCACTCATCGCTCGCGGATGAGAGAACCAGACAGCGTGAGCGGCGTATCGAGGAGGAACGTGCGGTACACTATTTGTGGGACGCCTTCGATCATCCCACACAGTCATCGAAAACCGATGAAGAGGCGCGGAAACGCAAGCGTGAAATGGGGTTGCCAGAAGAAAATCTGCTTTATTTCGTTGAACGCCACAGCCCAATTCTGGAGTCTTGGCAACGTGAAGTTTTGCGTATCGTTCGCAACATAGCACAGTATTTCTATCCGCAGCGCCAAACCAAAGTGATGAATGAAGGGTGCGCCTGCTTCGTTCACTATTACATCACCAACGAGCTGCACCGCGCCGGTCTGCTGACGGATGGCGCCATGCTGGAAATATTGCACAGTCATACCAATGTGCTGACGCAGCCCGGCTTTGACGCTCCGAACGCGATGGGGATCAACCCTTATGCGCTGGGTTTCGCGATGATGCAGGATATCCAGCGCATCTGCACCGACCCGACCGAGGAGGATCGGGAATGGTTTCCGGACATAGCGGGAAGCGGCGCGTGGCGCGATATATTAAAGGATGCCTGGGCCAACTATCGGGACGAGAGCTTCGTGCAACAGTTCCTCAGCCCCAATGTCATGCGCCGATTCCGCATGTTTTCACTGACCGATGACGAAGGGAAACCTTTCTACACAGTCGACGCAATTCATGACGAGCGCGGTTATCACCAAGTGCGCGACACCTTGGCGCACGGTTTCGACGTTTCGGAACACGATCCCGATATTCAGATCGTTGACGTAGACTTGATGGGCGATCGTCACCTCAGGTTAAATCACTCCATGCGCAATGGTGTGCCGTTGAACAAAAAGGCGTCCGAAGCGACTTTAGGCTATCTGCAGCGAATCTGGGGTTTTGATGTGGCGTTTGAAAACTAGGTTCGGGACCCATTGATATCCGCTTTGCGGCGTGATTCATCGTTCGAAGAATGAGCGGTGACATATCTGATCTTCTCTGGCTGAGCCATGCGCAGATGGTGCGTCTGCAGTCCTGTTTCCCAAAGCCCCACGGCAATCTTAGGACGACAGCGGACAGCGACAGTACCAGAGCATTTTGATCAAGATAATGTCGCGCGGATATCGACGCCCTATGGAAAGATTGCGCCGAGTTATTGTTATCTTCACGTTTGGGACAGCGATGCTTCTGTTGTACCGAAGGTTAATGCAACAAAACCGCATCAAGAAACCCACCGATCTGGGGCGATCCACAGGTCACTTCAACCTAATAACTGAACGGGGCCAGTTCTTTAGCAACCCGAAGCCCATCCACTTCCGAACGGCTTAGCGCCAATTCCAGATCAAAGCTCGCTGCGCAAACGTCTGAACTCAGCATGACAGGCGCAAACAGTGATCCATCTTCCTTACCCCAGTTGGCAACATCTATCAGAGCGTCCGTTTAGGTATGGTGATCTTAAATAAGTGCACAATCTCTAAGCCTGTAAAAACACCATAGTTGCTCATTAGAATGCCTCCATGCTGTTGCGTGTCTAGATGCCCGCCAAGGGCAATGGGCGACAGATCTAGATTTAGGCCTAGCCCGCGGGCAAGTACATTGGCCGACCGGTCATACTGACATTGCACCCACCCTCATCACATATGACGGAATGTCTTGCGCGCCAGTCGGTTTTCGTCGGTTTGGGCCACACGTATGCAATCTCCAACAGGCTGTGCCCCGATTTATGTCATGCCCATCGGACATTGCCGCGGACGATCATTTTTTATGCCCAGATATTGGTCATGCGGCCTCGCGATGCAGGGCCTGACACAGGCAGTGAACGCCACCGCCGCCCAAGGTGAACATCGACATATCAGGATCATAGACCTGGAACCCAAGGGCCCGCATTTTTGCGTTTAGGTCGGTAGCACCAGCCATAGACAGTACCTTGCTATCCCCTAGCGCCACCAGATTAACCCCGAGGTTTTTGGCTTCGCGGAACTCGACATCAACTATTTCAATGCCCCATCCTTTGATAACATCCACCAACCAAGGCTCCATCGCGTCAATGCAGGCCACGGCAAGTTTCTCGGCCAACGGAACGATTAACCCGTCCATGTGGACAAACTCGCGACTGATCGGGGCAACGACTGCCTCCCAACCCTCGGCGCGTACAAATTCGGCTACTTGTTCCGATCCCTCTTGCTCAGACCGCTCACCACAATAGCCAATTAGAACACGGCCAGGTTCGATGATGTTGAAATCACCGCCTTCAAAGTGTCCTGCGGTCGCAAATTTCCAAATCGGGATATTGTTGTCCTGATAAAATTTTATCGCGGTGGCATAATCCGCACGCCGACACTTCAACTGCATATGGCAAATCAAAGCGCCCCAGGGGGTCATCGCCGAGCTGTCACGGGCGAAGAAATTGCGGTGAAGGACCGGATCACTGTCCAGATAGTGACAGTTCACGCCGTTTTCTTCGTAAATCGACACCATTTCAGCATGTTGTGACATCGCCTGTTGTAGATCAAAGATCGCGCCGGTTTTGTGCGCATTGGCCAACGTCCGACCGATCAATGGGCCTGCTTCAACCCATTTGAAGTATTCAGGACGACCAAGCAGAACATCCGTGAGTTTTGCGTAATCGTTGTTGATTCCCCAATTGGGCGCATTTTCCGCGTTCAACGCCATGGTGCCATTTCCTCTGGTCTCATTCCTTGTATTGCAAAGCTTGGCACGGCAATTACAATTATAAAATTACAAAATAAGTGATACTATTTGCATAAACATACAAGTAAAGGTCATGTATGCTGCCTCCTTCCTTATCGAAAGCCGACATTCATCTGCTGCACGTGTTTTCTGTCGTCGTTGAAGCACGCGGTTTCTCGGCAGCACAAGTTGTTTTGAACGTGTCCGCTTCGACGATTTCGCGCCAGATATCCGATCTCGAAACGCGTTTGGGTCTGAGACTGTGCCAGCGAGGACGCAAGGGGTTCCGCCTAACCGACAAAGGAGAAATCGTCTATGCAGCCTCTCGCAAGCTTTTTGCAGCATTGGATTTGTTTAATGAAACCGTAGACGGGACGCGCGGGAAACTGGTCGGTCGGTTGACTATCGGAGCAATCGACAATTGGGTTTTCAATGACAACGCGCCTATCTTACCAGCTTTGTCAGAGTTTGCTCGTATTGCGCCAGATGTGGCCATCGAATTGCATTCAGTTGCGCCTGGCGATATCGAGATAGGGGTTCAGGACGGACATATCGCTTTAGGCATCGGAGTGTTCCACAATAAAAAACCGGGGTTGATATATGAGCCGCTGAAAACGGAACGAATTGGCCTGTATTGTGGACAAACCCATCCTTTGTTCAAAGCAGAAACGAAGGCCGCCGTTGATGAATTTCTTTCTCAGGCAAACTTTTGCAATCGTGCCTATTTGAACGAACAAAAAGTTGCGCCGGTTTCACGCGGCTTACGCTCTACAGCCAAAGCGCATCAGATCGAAGGCGTTGCCATGTTGGTGCTGACTGGTCGTTTCATCGGCTATCTTCCCGAAGGCTTGGCTGATATCTGGGTACGTCAGGGACGAATGCGCTCAGTCGGAAATGGTCGGTTCGATCAGAAGTCGCATATCACGCTCGTCCGCAAACGTGGTGACGAACCAAATCTGGTGGTTAAGACCTTCACAGAGCTACTTGTACGCGCATGTAAATCTGATCTGTCTTCAGATTCCTCTCTGTGGGCAAGGTCTGCTACTCTCCCTAATGGCTGATTGTCTTGCGCTCGCAGCGAATGACCGCTTTCCGCCCGAACTCTCACGTGTACCGAACGGCCCGAACCGGCCATTGAACAAGTCTCATGTATTCTGCAGTGCAGCTGATCGATGCAGACCTTAGCTGCACCGGCATACCGCACTCCAAAATCATTCCATGTCATTCAAACCTGACCAGGAAGCCATAGGACGATAGCAGGGAAGGCAACGAGCATCGCGATGGTTGCAGCATCCGCCAGAAAGAAAGGCGTTACACCTTTAAAAACATCCTGAACGCTTAGGTCATCACGAACGCCGGCCACGACAAAGCAATTCAGCCCAATAGGTGGGGTGATCAGGCAAAACTCAGCCATTTTGACAACCAGAATGCCAAACCAGATGGCGCACATAGGCCCAGACATACCGAAGGTACTTTCGACTGCGCTTACGGTTTCGCCACCGTTCAACGCCATGACGGCGGGGTAAACTACCGGCAACGTCAGCAGCAGCATACCTATCGCGTCCATGAACATACCCAGTACAGCGTAAGCCAGAAGAATACAGATCAGGATCAGCATCGGAGACATCTCAAGCGAGGTAATCCAGTCGGAGAACGCACTTGGCAGTTCGGCGAACCCAAGAAAACGAACGTAGACCAAAACGCCCCAGATGATCGTGAAAATCATGACGCTCAGCTTGGCAGTTTCCAAAAGCGCGTCTTTGAGCTCGGACCAGCGCATGCCTTGATACAGCGCCATCAGGAACACAACAAATGCTCCAATTGCGCCGCCTTCGGTTGGCGTACCCCAAGCATCGCCGCCGAACGGGTTGTAGACAAAGAAGATGATGGTGACGACGACAATCACGATGGGCAATGCGGGCGGCAACGAGAGGAAACGTTCTTTCCATGTAAATCCGGTGACTGCGGGACCAAATCCTTTGATAACGACGGCCATGCCAATGATCAGCAAGCCATAAATTACCGCCGAGAACATGCCCGGGATGAACCCGGCCAACAGCAGTTTACCCACGTCCTGCTCGACAATAATCGCGTAGATGACCAGAATGGCCGAAGGCGGGATGAGCGAAGCGAGTGTACCGCCTGCAGCGACGACACCTGCAGCAAAACGCTTGTCGTATCCGATCTTCAGCATCTCGGGGATGGCGATACGGGCGAACACAGCGGAAGTCGCGACCGAGGCTCCGGATACCGCAGCAAACCCAGCGGTTGCGAAAACGGTCGAAACCGCCAGCCCACCGGGGACCCAAGCCAGCCAACGCTTTGCGGCTTCGAACAGTGCTTTGGTCAGGCCCGCGTAATAGGCGAGGTAGCCAATTAGGATGAAAGTCGGGATAAGGCTCAACGCTTGGCTTGAAATCTTGGAGTGCGGCACCTGCCCCGCTGTTTTGACGGCCACAGTCACAGCCTTGC
Source organism: Ruegeria sp. BB1 (assembly GCF_056539465.1). Taxonomy (NCBI): domain Bacteria; kingdom Pseudomonadati; phylum Pseudomonadota; class Alphaproteobacteria; order Rhodobacterales; family Roseobacteraceae; genus Ruegeria; species Ruegeria sp. BB1. The sequence goes on along the minus strand of NZ_JBQFVB010000004.1, from coordinate 88,311 downwards.
CGAACCGCGCCGGGTCATAACCAAACTTGGCCCAGAAGATCCAGATTAGACCAACCATGCCAGCTGTCGCGGCGGCGAAGGCCACGCGCATCCCCAGCACCACAAGAACAAGCATACCGCCCGAGACGATCAGACCAATATCAATGGGTTCCATCAGATTTAACCTCAGTTATCGTGGCCCGAGACGTGCTCGGCTTCCATTGCAGCTTGAGTGGCTGCGTCAGCTATCAGCGGGACGGCAATAGGTGCTTGATCGGGGTGCCGGATCGCGCGCCCGTAGGCCCAGAGCTGCAAAGAAAGCCTTAGGCAAAGCACGCTAAAGGCAACGGGGGCCAACAGCTTTGCGGGCCACAGCGGGATACCTATGTCGATGGAGCTGTCGCGGCTCCAGAGTGGAGCACCAAAGTCAAAGCTGCGTGCGAAATGCGCCCAGCTCCCCCAGATCAGCAAGACGATCAGCGCCAGAATGACAGCGGTTGTAATGAACTCAACGATATAGAGCGTCCGGCCTCTAAGCGCTCCAACAACCATGTCCATTCGGATATGACCGCCATCACGCTGCGCATAGGAAATCCCCATGAAGGCGATTAACGGCATGGCCTGCTCGATCCAATCCACGTAGCCGGGAAGTGGCGCATTGGCGAAATTCCGACCACCAACGGAGACTACGGCCATGACCATCAGCGAGAAAACCGCAAGACCGCTGATCAGGGCCAGAAAGCTTTCCAGTTTGTAGAGGTGTTGATCGAGAATGCTGAGACGGCTGTCGTCAGACAGCACCAGGGATGACCCGGCCATCGTTTTGCTCCGCTGTCAGGGGGAAAGGCACCCGACGCCAGGTAGGCGACGCCGGGCAGTGAGTGGATTAGCTGCCGTTTGCGATCTTCCCAGTCACAAGGTCATAAAGCTCTTGTGCTGGCAGGCCACGCTCGGTGTTTTCTGCAATCCAGGCCTCGGCCGCGGGGGCGGCAGCGGCTTCTTTGAACGCTGCGATTTCTTCATCGCTGAAAGTGACCCGTTCGATGCCGCGTTGATCCAGTTCAGGGCCCCACGCTTCCATCGTTTTGGTCTGGTAGTGGCTCACGTAGTGATCCAGTGCCTCATCCACCGACCCCAGCAGAACTTCGCGGTGTTCGTCAGACAGATCTTCCAGTGCCAGCGTGTTCACCACGACAGGGCAGTTGACGGTGCCGGGATTGAGGTTCGTCGTCCACCACGTGCCATTCTCAATGGTGCCGAAGGACATATGCGCGTGTGGCGCAAAGCTGACCGCTTTGACGATGCCGCTGTCCATTGCCTGACGCACTTCGGATGCAGACATCGAGGTCGGAACTGCTCCAACCGTCTCCATCGCCTTGCCGATGCCACCTGTCGCCCGAACGCTCAGACCTTCAAAATCGGTTAGGGATTTGGGTGCTTCACCGACACCAACAAGGTTGTACTGCGGCAGCGGAGACGGCATCAGCAGAGTCGCGTCCCAGCGGGCCAGATCTTCGACAACGGCCGGATGTTGATAAACGGCCATCGACAGGTCGACTTCCTGTTCAAGGGATGTCACGCCCAAAAACGGCAGTTCCAAGACAGTGATCGAAGGGTTCTTATCGCGGTGATAGCCAGCGCAGAACTGCGCCATTTCAAACGCACCAATCGAAATCCCATCGAGGTTTTCTTTGTTCTTCGACAGGCCACCATAGCTGATGTTGAGCGTGAACTCACCGCCCGTCTTTTCGTTCACCAACTCCGCAAGTTTCTCGACGTGTTCGGTAAAGGCGCGACGCTTGCCCCACAGGGAAACGTTCCATTCGACAGCCAGTGCTTCGGATGCAACGGTCAGCGACAAAGCTGCAATGGCCGCCCGGTTAAGATGTTTGCGCATAGTGGCTCCTCCCAGATCACGCAATGTGTTTGGGCAGAGTATTCAGGATGTGCAGCAGCCTGCCTATGAAGGAAAATGCGCGAGGAATTTCTGTTTCCCTGCGGATATCCGCAGAGTGGTTTCGCTTACAACAGCGCCTCTTTATCGAGACCGAGTTTGACGATCTTTTCGTTGAGCGTCCGTCGGCCGATTCCAAGCGCTTCGGCGGCGGCATCCATGCGGCCTTTATGCGCCTTGATGGCTTTGCCGATGAGCTCGCGTTCAAAAGCAGCAACCGCTTCGCGTAGGGTATCCGGCACTTCGTCGAAGTGCTGATCGCTTTGGATGGCCTGCGCCACCGACCCTCCTCCGCATCGGGCCGCCAAAATGCGCCGTTCGCAGACATGGCGCAATTCACGCACATTGCCGGGCCAGCTATGTGAAAGCAGAGCGGCCAAATCGTCCTGATCGAGTTCTGGCGCGTCTATCTCATAAACCTTTGCGTATTCGTTCAAGAAATGCGTTGCCAAAAGAACCAGATCATCCCGTCTTTGACGTAGCGGAGGTAGAGACAGGACGACAGTATTCAATCGAAACAAAAGGTCCTGACGCAAGCGGCCTTCGTCTGCTGCCAGTACAACGTCTTCGTTGGTTGCTGACACGACTCTGAAGCTTACCGGCACCGGTGACACAGCCCCCACCGGCAGCACCTGCTGATCTTCGATGACCCTTAGTAGCTTGGCCTGCGCCGCTGGTGGGCACGAGCAGATTTCGTCCAGAAACAAGGTCCCTCCCGACGCCGCCGCAAGCCTTCCGTCGGATTCACCCGCGATGCCGAACATTTCCGCTTCAAACGTATCGGCCGACAATGCAGCGCAATTCAGTGCCAGAAACGGTGCCTCCGGCGAGCGGCCCAAATCATGTAAAGCGTGAGCAACCAGCTCTTTCCCGGTGCCCGTATCTCCCTGCAACAAAACCGCAACCGATGTATCAGCAAGATCAAGTACTTCTTGTCGCAAGTCTGTAATGGCGTCTGTTTGGCCCAGCAGGATGCGGTCAAGGCCTGACAGTTTGAACAGCCGGTCTTTGAGGCGGGCATTGCTTCTCCGCATTCTGTTTTGTTCAGCTGCGTGCCTCAGGACCGTAAGCAATCGCCGTGGTTCATATGGCTTTTCGATGAACCCGTACGCCCCGTCCTGTATGGCCTGAACCGCCATCGGGATGTCACCATGTGCCGAAATCAATACCACCGGAGGCGCCACTTGTCTGTCCAGACTGGCCAGCAAATCAAGCCCCGACATACCCGGCATACGCACATCGGACAGAATGACATCGGGCGACGCGCTGGCCAGATACTCCATCACGTGGGTCGCGCGCGACAGGGCGCTAACAGTCCAGCCGGCGGCTTCGAGCAACTCGAGAAGAGACTGTCTCATTGATTTGTCATCATCGACGACCAGAACTTTAAAGGGTTGCCGCTGGGTCATTCGTTCGTTTCGTTAGTAATTGAGGCCATCGGGAAGGTGACACGAAAAACTGTTCCGCCGCCATCACGATTTCGGGCCGTCATCTTGCCATCGTGATCTTTGACAATGCTGGTGGAAATGGCCAGTCCCAAGCCCATGCCTCTCCCGCTCTCTCTTGTGGTTACAAATGGCTCTTGCAACTCAGCCAGCGTTGCCTCACCCAACCCGTGACCGTTGTCCTGAATTTCCAACACCGCTTCATCATAAGTAGCTATGACAGCGATATGGATTTCAGGTGCATCCGCTTCGTCCATCGCGTCAATCGCATTGCGCAAAAGATTAGTGATGACCTGTTCGATCCGCAGTGCACTGCCCCGGATAAAAACCGGACCGGTCGGCGCATCAACTGAGATTTTCACCTTGCCCTGCTCGATGTTTGGCGCAACCAGAGCCAACGCAGCATTGACCGAAGTGCATAAGTCTACGTCGTCGAACGCCTCGCTCTCTGAGCGCGCGAAGAACCGCAATTGGCGCGTGATCCCTTCCATCCTGTCGACCAGACTTCCAATTTTTTGGGGTAGCTTGGACTCACCGGAAGATGAGATCTCTTCTGCCACCAGGTGATTGCGCATCGCAGCGATGGGCTGGCCCAGTTCATGCGTGACCGACGCGGATAATTGCCCCAGAGCCGCCAATCGGCTTGCGCGCTCCAACTCGCTTTGGGTGCGCTTGAGACTCCGCTCGGCTGTCTTGCGGTCGTCGATTTCGATAGCGAGCCTTTCATTTGCCTCCCGCAGCTTTCCTTCTTCTTCTTCGGACCGCTCCAAGGCCGCGCTTACGCGCCTCGCGCGTTGTATCTGGAAAAAGATAAATGTAAGCCCCGCCAAAAGGACAAAAACTGCAGTTACAAGCCAACTGCGCGCTACGGCCTGATCGTCACTTGCAAAATAGTGAAGCGACCAGCCGTGGGGTAAATCTGTAGCTGCAAGATGCAGACGCTTCGTCCCCGCAATTCTGGCCTGATCTCCCGGCAACTCAATCCAGTCCAACGCATCTAAGTTTTGCCCCGGAAACTGCCTGGCATCTCGAATCCGTTCTTGCTGTGGTACTGACAAAGGCGTCAACGCGCGATATTGCCAGTTCGAGTTCGAAGAAAGCAGAACGACGCCGTCTTCATTGGCCAAAAGAACCTGTTCGCCCGAGTTTTTCCAACTATCCTGAAGATTGGAGAAATCGATCTTAATCGCTATGACGCCAGTTGAAGCGCCCTGGTCGTCAAGCACTGCGTTGGCGATGAAGTAGCCTGGCAGACCAGTCGTTGCCCCGATGGCATAAAAGCGGCCCTGTTCACCAGAAATGGCAGTTTGGAAATACGGACGGAAAGCGTAGTTCTGGCCAACAAAGCTCCCAGTGTCGCGGTAGTTCGATGCGGAAATCGTGATCCCGTCTTCGTCCATCAAGTAGATCGCATCCAGCCCCGCCTGCTCCGCAAAATCCTCGAGGCGTCGGTTCAAAGTTCCGGTGCCGTCTCCTTCAGCTGTTCCAATTACAAAAGAATCCTGTGACAGCACATATGTGAGGTGGGAAAATCGTTCGAGTTCGCTGTTTACCGAGCTTTGGTAAAGAGAGAGCCGGCCCTGAGCTTTCGAAAGCTCCTCCGAAACGAAGTACTGGTAAGAAACCAAATAAAGGCCAATGCTGGCGGCAATGGCTATCAAAATACCTACAATATACGAAGCTGATCGCATCGAATGCCCATGAACTGCGACGGCATAGGATCACAGTAGGTATTAGCCGTCCATCCCAAGCGTACTAAACTAACATTTGGATGTTTAGGCCAAACAAGAATGACCGAGTATTTAGAGAACGCGAAGCAATGAACGAACATGCCGAAACAACTATTTGCATTCCGCAAGCAGATTCGGCCCAGAGCCGACATCCAACCCTTTGTTTCGATGCTGCGGTCGCAGCCCGCATTGCAGACTTTCGCCGCGAACGCAAAATCCTGTTCAAACCGAACTTACACAACGCGGGAAAAACCGTCGTTCTCTGCCTGGTAGAATTGGCATGCAGTTGAACGAAGGAGCTTGCCTTCGAGAAGCTTGATTACGCACCGCTGACATTCGCTTGGCGAAGCAGAAATCTCTGAATTTTACCGCTGGGTGTCTTCGGCAGTTCTTTGACGAATTCGATAAGCCGAGGATAGGCGTGAGCAGAAAGGCGCTGTTTGACATAGTCCTTCAACTCCGCGGCCAACGCATCATTACCTTCTGTGCCATCCGCCAGTACGACTACCGCTTTCACTATTTCGGTCCGTTCCTTGTCAGGAACGCCTACGACCGCCGTTTCCGTTACAGAGGGATGTTCGATCAGAGCGCTTTCAACGTCAAACGGTCCGATGCGATAACCCGAAGAGGTGATAACGTCGTCGTTCCGACCAACGAACGTTATACATCCGTGTTCATCCCGCTCCACTGTGTCCCCAGTAAGATAGTATCCGTTCTCGATCGATTTGGTGCCCATGTTTAGGTAGCCGCTAAAGAACAAGAGAGGTGAATCCGCAATGTTGACGGCCAATTGACCTGGCTCATTGAAGTCGGCGATGCTGCCGTCCTCAGCCAGAACCTCAACCCTGTATCCTGGCATCACATAGCCAGCCGATCCCGGGCGTACCGGATGTTCGAGCCCGTGATGATTATTCACCAGCATACCCGTTTCCGTCTGCCCATAATGATCCTTAATCGGCGCATTCAGTTCGGTCTCGAACCAACGGATGACTTCGGGGTTCAGTGGCTCGCCTGCGCTGCTGATGCAACGGATCTGATCGCGCAACTGTGACGCGCGCTCGGTTCCCGCGGCGATGATTAGTCGAAACGCAGTAGGCGCGCCTGCAAAGTTAGTCACGCCCAATTTCGAAATCACGTCATATGTACTGTCCACTGTGAAAGGCCCTTCGACCAGAGTGGTTGCATGTCCCAATAGTAGCGGGCCGATCAATGCATAGTAGAGTCCATAGGCCCAGCCTGGATCGGCTATATTCCAGAAAACATCCTCATGCTGCAGGCCGATCCCTTCGACCATGTAAGATCGAAAGGCAGCCAGTGCCTTTAGGGGCACGGGCACTCCTTTGGCGGGACCTGTAGTTCCAGATGTCGCCATCATGAACATCAGATCATCGCCGTTCCGCAAAACAGGGACGAACTCAGGCGAATGCGCGGCCATCGCCTGGCGGAAATCAATGTCTCCGGCAATAACGCCTTGTCTCGTTTCCACAATCGTCGCGACAGGCGGACAACTTTCCACTCCGTCGAGCTTGATGCGGTTCGCGGCGTCAGTCACAACCAACTTCGCGCCACTCATGGTCAAACGGTCCTGAATGGCCTTGGGCCCAAAGGCTGTAAACAAAGGCTGATAGGCCGCGCCAGCCAGGAGGGTGCCGAGAACAACTGTCACAAGATCCGGGGTGCGAGGTAACAGACCCGCCACGATGTCACCGGGTTGGATGCCTTGTTCTTCCAGCAAGTTGGCGAAACGCGCAGCTTCTTCGCGCAACTCTGCAAAATTGCGCGTCTCATGGTGCCCATCCAATGCAACCCAGTTCAAAGCACGGGGATTGCCCTGCAAATGGGCGTCACAACATTCTACGCATGCATTTATCCCGTCGCTGAAGTTGCCGAAAAAGGAAGACTTTGCCAGCTCCAGGTCAAATTTCTCCACCGTTTTGGAGTATTCTGGGGAAGTCTCAGTGTCAGAACTCGATTCCATCAAAACGTATTCCTCCAAGTGCAGCCCTTAATTACCCTGCACTTAAACAAGTCGAGTTTCCACGTTGGAAATTACGCGAACATCAGCGCAACGTGAGTGGTCCAATTGTCCCGAACCAAAGCTCGGTTTGTGTTACATAGCAACCATCGGGGGGTGCGCAGCATCTGCATAGTTTCGGCTTAAGTTTGCGACGCCAACGGCCCTTTTCAGACATTTAAGTAAAGCATAACTTGAGATGACCGCTTCCGCCGAGTTGACCTCCGAGTATTGCGAAATATCGGACAGCTACGGCCCTTCGCAGATCAGCGGGAAGGCACCGACTTCTGGTATCGTGAGTGTGCCCACGGTGACGAAATCGTCACCTTCGACGGCTGTTATCAATCGAACCGAGGCAACGATCCGGCTATATTCAGGATCGGCGAAGTCGATGACGGTGTGCATATCGACATCGGCCCCCTGCGCCACGATGATTGGTATCGCACCATCAACTTCTGTTAAGCTCCAGTGTTTGCTGTCTGCGTGAATGGTCGCACTCACGACTGCGAGTCCAGGGACAGTTCCCAATCCGACAGCAACAACTGCGCCTGATCCATCAGGGGCTTCGCAATACAATTCAACAGTTGCGAATGCCGAGGTTGCCGAGAAGAAAGCAAACAGCGCCAGCGCAGAAGTCCTGATCATGAAGATTTCCCTTCGTTCGCAATCCGGCCTAAAATACATTTTGGGTTCACTGTTCTCAACAAGCGTGTCTCAACACGGGTCAAAGACAAGGAAACACCGGCATCCACAGACCACTACGTTGCCCCAAATTATTGGCATCGAACGGCTAGAAGTTAATTGAATCCGTTAAGAGTTTGAGCATTGTAGCGGACATTCGACTTCAGCACAGCGACCGAAGCAATAATACCCCAGGCTGCGACGTGGCACGACCCAAAAGAGACGTTGGCCAAGGGCTGTGGTGTTGCAGTGCAGCTTCCCGAAAGCAGACATTTCCAGCTCACATCAAACCAACTTCACCTCGGATAGACCAGCTTATCTGCGTTTGCTGCGGCCCACTCGTGCATCGCGCGAAGCAACCCGTCACGCATGAAATACTTGTCGGAGAAGCTCTAGAGCGCGGCAGCCTATGCCACGGCTGGTGCAGATGGAATCTTTGTTCCGGGACCGACGATTGTTTTGGTGAGTGCTGAATTCCCTTTACAAACCGACCGCCGGTCTAGATATACAGACCAGCGGTCTGTATTGATGGATTCGGAAAACCACTAAAGCCTGACCGCCCTCTCACCTCGTGAGTACTTAAAACAAAAACGCCGGTCGCTCCACGACACCCATTTCGTGGACGCATTAGCTGTGCCCGAAATTGAAAGCTCGAAACATGCATCATAATACAATTCGTGCCCCGCGCAGTATTTTGGAGTTCTGCGCCCGTCAGTTGCGTCGAATTTGGCAACACTCAGGAGATTTTCGAAAAAGAAATGGCTCAGTAGGAAATCCCAACACTACAACACCATTGTCCGACCACATGCGCCGAGACGTTGGGTTGATTGAGCGAGGGCCGGATGATCGTTCGCATTGGTGGTCATATTGACGTGGTCAGCGATGGGATTGTGTATCTTCGCAACCTACAGGTTCAAATTTTCCTTTATCAACTCTGCGCATGCAATTGGCGAGGCATCTTCTGTATTCACCGATAAGTCATATTTCATCCCATCATGAACACGCTCGAATTGCCATCTGGAAAGCCCGAGCGTCCTGTCGCCTCGCTTTCGTTCCCGTGCCTCCAGCACGTCCAGCGAAGCAAACAAACCAACCATGTAAAAATCATACGGCTCCAGTAAGCTTTGATATTCAGCTACCGCGCTCGCAGACCCGGCTTCCGTGTTTCCAAACAACACCTCGTCAACAATCAAATTATTCCCGGCGCGCGCCATTGCAGCAACTGAACGGCGCATTCCGGAAAGTGCGCGACTGGCTGTTGGCCCGACCCGCGCGAAGGTCACTGCTTTCCCGCCCACCACACGCTTTTCAAAACTCAATCCATCTGGATCACCAGCAAGCCGCTGTGGCAACATTGCCAGGAAGGCATCCATTTCGATGTGAAGGAACGGTAGTGTCGTAATGTTCTGAAGCGCTTTTGCGATAGAACTTTTACCAACACTCCCTACTCCGTTTAGGAGAATTACTGTCGCCATTGGTCTCGTGACTGAATGATCGCTGCCAAGGTCCGTTATTTGGCTGAGGAAGGGGGTGAAGGCACAGTTTCCATCGTAACATCCACCGCTTCCGGCCATCCAAAATCTGTTGTCCCATCCGGCAGACCCAGAATTCGGTCGAGTGTTAGAAATTGCATATCGATCGCCGCCTGTAAATTGCGTGCGGCTTCATCTGCTATGTCAGTTCCCCGGGCGTCGATGGCGCGCAGCAATGCAAAATCAAAGAAGTTCATAAGGAAGAGTATAAGCTCTGCCGTCGTATCGACATCGGCGACAGTGAACGTTCCTTCGTCACAGCCCTTCCGGATGATTTTGGTCAGGACCGGCATGGCACCAGTTCTGACCCTGCGCTTGAATTGTTCGAGCAGGAACAGGTTTTTGTCCTGGTTCATGATCTTGAACATCTCGACCTGGCCTGGGTAGTCATGCTCGCGCAGGTAGTTTGCCCTTAGATGGGTGAAGTTATGCAACAGATCGAGTGCCGAAGATTTCTCGTCAGAAGCAACAACAGACATTTGCGCGAACACGCCTTCTGCCATGCCATCCAATACCCCGAACAAAAGCTCATCCTTGGATTTGAAGTGGTGATAAAAGCCACCTTTCGAAACACCGGCCAGATCCAGCACATCCTGAATGGTCGTATCTTCGAAACCTTTCGAAAAGAACAACATTTGCGCACACCCCAGTAACTGCGCGCGCCGCGCCTCTGGCTGCATATTCTTCCGCTTCGTAGGTTTCATACATTTCCCCCTTGCAAACCGACCGACGGTCTGCAATTACAGACCTGCGGTCGGTTTATATCCCGACTCATCTGGCAGGACAACGAAATTCACCTGCCGCCCCGAAATAAATGATGCGCTGATGCAGCCCAAGACCGCAAGCTACAACGCTTCGCGCGCCCAGTTGAGTTGTGTCTACTACACAGGATCGAATGCCATGAATGCTCTTGTCTGCAGGGATATTTCAATATCCGAGTTACGCCAAACATCTCGGCTGGCTGGTATCCGGGATTTGCTTGAACTTCTGGTCAGGCTTTCCCTGGACTGGGACGAAGCCAGGCGATCTTTGTCTCAAACAAGTCCGCAGACTTGGCTCGTAAATCCGTTCTCCCTCAATTGATCCAAACCTCTCAGGAGAGAAACATGTTGGACAATGTAAGAGCGCTTTCCACGGTTTACCGCGCAGCCAAAAGCATGACGGCAATCGCTTTGACAGAGTTGCCTGAGCCTGGGAATGTCGCGGAAGCATTGCAATTGGTGAACGTGCCCGTGCCAAGACCTTCGCGCCACCAAGTCGCGATTCTGCTGTTCGCTTCATCACTGCATGTCGATGAAATTTATGCGGCTCAGGGCACCGCTCTTGGTCGTTTCTTCGGGCCTAAACACGCTTCGGCAAATTCCCCCTACGTCATGGGGACTTCGGTGTCAGGGGTCGTTGTCGCAACTGGTCAGGACGCAACCCGGTTCAATGTTGGAGACGAAGTGATCGTCGTTCCCAACGAGCTTGGCGAAAACGGGTCTTGGGCAACATACAGATGCGTTTCGCACGACTATCTGATGCTCAAACCCCCGGCCTTGTCTCATGTCGAGGCGGCAGCCGTGACACTATCGGGTTGTGTTGCGTGGGGTGCGATCAACACCGCACGCGTCGAAAAAGGTGACCATTGCCTCGTTGTTGGGGCATCGGGTGCCGTCGGATCCATGATGGTTCAGTTCCTCAAATCAAAGGGCGCAATCGTGACCGGGGTTTGCAGCGGCGCGAATGCCGATCTGGTGCGCACGTTGGGTGCAGATCACACGATCGACTACAACGTCACCAGTTTTGGTTCGCAGGGCAAAAACACCTACGACAGGGTCTTTGATCTGGTAGGCGGTCGGGACATCGAGGCCGCAGCGTACCGAATACTGAAACGCAAAGGCCGGTTCGTCACGATTGTTGGCCCCATACGCCACATTGGTGAACGCAAGTTATCCAGGGGCGAGTTTCTTCTGGGTGTCGGCCACGTTACATGCCGCAGTATCGCGACACGGCTCCGCGGTCCTCGGTATCGTTTTTGTGCCTCCTTGCCACGGAACAACGCCTACGCGGCAATGCTGAGCATCGCAAAGCACAACATACGCTCTCCAATTGAAGCCGAGATTCCATTCGATTTGCCGCAAATACGGGCCGCAATCAGAACTCTGATGTCCCATCGGACAAGAGGTCGGATCGTCATCAACTTTTTGACCAACGAAAAATCAAGCCGGCCGGAAACCAGTTCCAGACCTGAGGTGCACCTCAAGCAATCACTGTTCCGGCACAAAACGAAATTCAATCAAGACACGGTAACACTATGACAAAAATTTGGAAATCACCGGGGTCGGACAATCCCGTTTCATCTGCCGCTCACCGCAATCGACGCAATCCAACCGATCGCATTGCGAGCTGTGTTCGACCCATGCAGTCAATGGTAGTCGCGCTTACCCTGGGCGCCGCGCTGAGTGGGTGTGCCGCCAACATGGCCGCAAAAGGCAGTGATGGTCCAGACCTGAGCGTTGTCAGCCAGGAGGCCACCCGGATGGATGTCGAACGGCAGTTGGGGTCGCCTGAGCAGCTACAGCAACAAGCCAATGGTGATTGGGTGGCCGTCTATGACGTCGAACCCCGGACAAAGCCAAACCTTGCTCGGGCGGCAGGCCACGGAACGCTGGACCTCTTTACCTTCGGGCTCTGGGAGGTTGTCGGGGGGCCTTTGGAAGTGGCCCATGCGCGGCGGGTTCTCGTCACTGCACGATATGACGACGCGGGAAAACTGCTGCAACTGACCAGCAAGCCCAAACCCATCCTTTGATCTGAGGGTGGGTCACCGCCGACCTGCAACAGGCCGGCGTTAAATCCAACACCCCGACGAACAGCAAGCCATCCCCGTTGAACCATAGTGCAGGTCCAGCGGGCAGATACCCCTGTCCACACAAACAAGAAAACGGACTAAAAATGAAGACTATAACATTGATCACACTGGCCGCTATGGCTCCCACAATGTGTTTGGCAGACGAAAGCTGGACCGGCTTCAATGCTGGTTTGCAGCTATCCACGGTTGATGTTTCCCAAGACGAAAACGACAACGGAAACGCAGCGTTGGGCCTCCACGCCGGATATCTTCATAATTTTGACGGCTATGTAGTTGGCGGTGAACTGACTTATGATGCGGGCGCTGAGCTTGGGTCTGACAACATAACAAAAAAGGTCGATACGATACGCCTGAAATTCAAAGGCGGACACGTATTTGGCCGGACGTATCTGTACGGCGTCATTGGATATGCGAACATCGATGGCGGTTCCATCAGTGAAGATGGCTACTCTGCTGGCGTTGGCGTTACGTATCGCGCAACGGACAGAGTTCTGGTCGGCCTTGAGTACCTGCGAGACACATATGACACGTCAGCTGACGACATCACAGCTGACTCTGTCGCGCTTCGGGTGTCTTACAAGTTCTGACAGAAGGCGTTTGAGAACCTGACACAAGCAGGGGACAGTCAATTGCCCCCCACTCATAATTCAAATCCCGGGAGCCACCAGGTGACTGAAATACCAACGCTTGAAACTGAACGACTGCTACTTCGACCACCAATAATGGCAGACTGGCCCGACTATCTTGCGCTGATGACATCAGAGCGCTCAAAGTTCATGGGAGGCCCGGTCTCTGACCGCATGACCTGGGGGATTTTCTGTCATGACATAGCTCAGTGGACCCTCATGGGACACGGGGCACTGATGATGGAAGACCGTGTTTCAGGAGCGTGCCTTGGGCAGGTTAGCATCAACTCCGGACCGCTTTTCCCCGAACCCGAATTGGGCTGGTTTGTCTATGCTGATGCCGAAGGAAAAGGCTATGCGTTTGAAGCTGCGCGAACGCTGCGAGATTGGGCCTGTACATGGAACGTAACCCAGTCGCTCGTCAGTTATATCGATCCGAACAACTTCCGCTCCTGCCGCCTTGCTGAGCGGCTTGGAGGAATTTTGGATTCAAATGCCGAGCGAAATGACCCCAATGATCTCGTCTACAGGTACCATTGAGCTGCGCAAACAACTCCCCGGACCATTCGAGCGAGGGTCACCTTCATCAGTCGCCCGATCAGACCGTCATCCCCAACATCCTTTGCTTTTTGATTGTCCGGGTATCAAGGGGCGCAACGCAGCCCTGTCTTCTTTTATCTGTTGGAAATACCGGATCACGGGCCGGGTTGTCGCAACCCATGCGCGGCAATACGGGGGTACAAAACCTCAGTCAGACAAGGACCAGCATCCTCAGCCCCCCGCGGAAAACCCAAAACGCCCGTCGGGCTGATCATTTGTCCGACGGATCACTTTCAGCATAATCCCGCAGGCGCTCGATATCAGAGATTACGGCGTGGTTGCGGTTGATTTGCACACCAACCGTTTTTAACCGCGAAAACGCCCGGCTAAGGCTTTCCGGCTTCATCCCTAGACGCCCGGCGATCAGCATTTTGTCATAAGGTAGCTCTACGTCGCAGCCATCGGGTTTGGCGTCACACAGGTTCAGAAGAAACTCTGCTACCCGCTGCGCACCCGTCTGCGCCTTGAGCTGCTCCAGCTGTGCAACCAGCGAATGCAGATGCGTGAACGTGGACGCCAGAATGGAAACGCCGATCTCGGGGTCTTCTTTCATCAACGACAACAGCAAAGGGCTTGGGATATGCATCACGTCGCAGGCCGAAACGGCCTCGGCAGAAACGGGGTAAGGGACGTTTCGCAGCGCGACGGCCTCACCAAAACTTTCGCCGCGGGTAAAGACGCTGACCACTGCCTCGGCCCCCGTTGGGGACATGCGGAACAACTTGACCCAACCGGCAAGAACTACGTGGACGGCCTTGGCCTCTTCTTCCTGTAGAAAGATCGTTTCGCCCCGATCATAGCTACGCCAAATTGCGTGGCTCAGCAGTGTATCGACATGCTGGTCCGGCAAACTCTTGAGCAAAAGCGATTGCCGCGCGATCGCTTTTTGTGCTTCGTGTGCCACGGAGTTTCCCCTTTTCCCTGGTCGATCGTCCGACCGGTACGTCCTTTTTCGCAAGGCTATGCCAAAGCTCTGCCCGGCGCGCCAGCCTTTTCCTGCTTCAACTTGACTATTGTCATGTTGCAGGCGTCACCATGCACATAAATTCGGCCCAAAGCCAGCAATCCGGGGAGCCAGTATAATGGACTACGAGCGATTTTTCACCCAGAGCCTGGACGATCTGCGGGACGAAGGAAACTATCGTGTTTTTATCGACCTGCAACGCCGCTGCGGATCATTCCCAAACGCACGTCAAACCGACGGGGCGGTACAGCGCGACGTACGTATCTGGTGTTCGAACGACTATCTGGGCATGGGGCAGCATCCGGCGGTGACCGGGGCGATGCATAACGCGCTGGACCGGTGCGGCGCTGGTGCTGGCGGCACCCGGAACATCTCGGGCACCACACACGATCACGTCCTGCTTGAGGCCGAACTGGCCGATCTGCACGGCAAAGAGGCCGCGCTTCTGTTCACCTCTGGCTATGTTTCGAACTGGGCGGCCCTTGGCACCCTTGCTGCGAAAATCCCCGGCCTTATCGTTTTCTCGGACGCGCTGAACCACGCCTCGATGATCGAAGGCATCCGGCATTCGCGCGCGCAAAAGGTGATCTGGAAGCACAACGACCTTGAAGACCTTGAGGCGAAGCTGGCTGCTACCGATCCTGACGCCCCCAAGATGATCGCCTTTGAATCCGTCTATTCGATGGACGGAGATATCGCGCCGATCCAAGAGATTTGCGATCTGGCCGACAAATACGGCGCGATGACCTATCTGGATGAGGTTCATGCCGTCGGTCTTTACGGCCCGCGCGGTGGCGGCATTGCCGAACGCGAAGGTCTGATGGATCGACTGACCGTGATCGAGGGCACGTTGGGCAAAGCCTTTGGTGTGGTTGGTGGCTATATCGCGGCTTCAGCCGCACTTTGTGATTTTGTGCGCAGCTTTGCCAGCGGGTTTATCTTTACCACCGCCTTGCCACCGTCGATTGCGGCGGGCGCTGCGGCCTCGATCCGGCACCTGAAACAGTCGAATACCGAACGCGATCAGCAGAAATCCCGCGTGGCGCAGGTGCGTGCCCGGTTGGATGCAGAAGGCATTCCGCATCTGCCCAACCCCAGCCACATCATCCCGGTGATGGTGGGTGATCCGGTGAAATGCAAATTCATCTCGGACACGCTGCTTGAAGAATTCGGTATCTACATCCAGCCGATCAACTACCCCACTGTCCCCAAAGGAACCGAGCGTCTGCGGATCACCCCTTCTCCGGTGCATACGGACGAAGATATCGAACATCTGGTCGGCGCGCTGTCAGCCCTATGGCAACGCTGCCAGATCGCGCGGATGCCGATGGCTGCCCAGTAAACAAAGCGCTCCTTGCTTAAAAAACTGCCGCCCAAATCGGGCGGCTTTTTTCTGCTTCAAACGAGGTAGAGGGCAAAGATCAGCACCGAAAATCCGGTTAGAACCATGGTGAATCCGCGCAACCATGCTAGGCTTTTAGCAAGGTCCAGATACTGCGAAAGGATTAAGCGCGTCTTGAACAGCGCAAGCAACAGAATGCCACCCCCCATGACCGCAGACGGCACCGGCAACAAGGTCAGTACCGCTGAGCCGACACTTAGCCCCAAAAGGGCAAGCCAGGCCCGTGTCAGAGTGTTGTCCCCCATCGCCCTCATCCCAACAGATAGATCACCGGAAACAGCATAATCCAGACCAGGTCGACCATGTGCCAGAACTGCGCGCCCGCCTCGATATTGCGTGCGTCATCCCGCCAGGACACCAGTAACAGAATGCCGACCCCGGCCAGAACATGGGCCGCGTGAAAACCAGTCAGAAGGTAGTAGAACAGGAAGAAGGGATGCGTTTCATAATTGATCCCCTGCGCCATTTTATCCGCGTATTCCGTGCCTTTGATGATCAGGAAAACAACGCCCAGAAGGGCCGCGCCGATCAAGGCCATGCGCGCCGCCGCGCGCCGCGCGACCTGTCGCCAGTGCAACGCCTGTGCGGCCAGATACCCCGATGTGACCAGAACCGCTGTGTTAAACGCCGCTCCAGTGCGATGCAGATGTGACTGCGCCTCGGCAAAACCCGCCGGGTCGGTCAGACGCACGCCCATAAAGGCGATCATCCCAGCGCCAAACACCAGCAGTTCCGAGACGATCAAAACCCACATCAGCAACTCGCCCGGAAGCTCGTCGATCAGAGAGGCATCGCTCATGCGCCGACCAGTTGGCGATAGATTTGCGGCAAAGCCATCGTCAGGCGGTGCGGGTCAGGGATCACCGCAAAACCGCCTTGCCCGAACATACGCGGGAACCAACTTTTGCCGGTTTTGTCGATGGTGACACCAAAGACCGATTGCCCGGCGCGACGCGCTTCGCGGACGGCCATGCACGTATCTTCGATACCATGGCGACCCTCATAGTGATCCAGGTCGTTCGGCTTGCCATCGGTGATCACCAGCAGCAGCCGGCGCTTGCGCGATTGATCCGCCAAATCGGCCGAGCAATGCCGGATTGCCGCCCCAAGCCGTGTGTAATGCCCCGGGCGCAGTGACGCGATGCGCTGTTCGACCGTTCCGCCCATTGGCTCATCAAACCGCTTGCAGCGCTGCACATAGACACGCTGACGTTTCAGAGAACTGAAGGCGTGGATCGCAAAGTCATCCCCACAAGCATTTAACCCCCACGCCAACGCGGCCAGCGCCTCGCGTTCAATATCGATCACGGCGCGGCCTGTGACTGCGCTTTCGGTGGATCGGCTGACATCCAGCAGGATCGAGACCGCCAGATCGCGAGCTTCGGGACGGGATTGCTGCCAGATGCGCTCGTTGGCTTCCCCACAAGCCCGACGTTCAGTCTCGGCACGCACGGCGGCTTCGATATCCAACTGGTCGCCGTCCAGATGGCCGCGTGTCATAACCCGACCGGGGCGCAGCGCCTCGAACTGGCGCTTCACCGCGCGGATGCGGCGGGCAGTGGCCGGGTCCTTGCCAAACTCGGCTGCGTCTTCGCGGATATCGGCATCCGACAACAGGACATTCACGTGGTCTGGCAAGTACTGACCGGTGCGCACGTCCCATTCGGGATAAAGGATACGGCCCGACAGACGCTCGCGATTCACATCCTCGGGCGCCAGATCCAGGTGCAGCTTCAGCTTGGTGGGCGGTGCCTTCGAGATTTGGCCCAGCCCGATCTCTTCCTGATCGTCGGCCGCCTTTTTGGCATTGTCGGGATCGTCATCATCGACCCGGCGGTTCAGGTTCAGAAACTCGGCCCAACTGAGGATCGCCTCGAATTTGTGCAGGATCAGGCTGTCTTTCCGTTCGGCCTGATCAGATTTACGGCGGCGGGCGCGGTGGGTTTTCTCACCCGATTCCTCGGGCGGGCCATCTGTATCGGGGTTTTCCACCTCGTTATGTTCCGAAAACCCGACGGCGCGCAGTTCGGGCCACAGGGGGACCGGGCGAAAACGCTGATACCCGCGCGGAGCAGACAGGCTGTCATCCAGCTCCAGCAGCTGTTCCGCCTTGGCAGACAGCGATGCCGGATCACCCAGCATATGGCGAACCAGTTCTTCTAGCGCGGCTTCGACCGGCGGCAGGTTAGGGATATCACGTTGGTGCAGCAGACCCTTGCACAGTTCGGTATAAAGGGGGAGCAAGCCGGGCGCGTTTTCCAGCGTGGCCTCGACCATCTGTCGCGCAGCGATCAGCGCATGCAGGTCGGCCCGCAGGGGGTCATCCTCATCAATTCGGGTGTCGGCATGGGCCGAAACGGCTGCCAGCCAGACATATAGCGCGCCGTTGGCTTCGCGCGCCGGGAAAACGGCCAGACGGTCCGGCAGGCGCAATACCTCGCCATCGAACGAAGCACGCGGCATCAGCTCGGCCTCAGTTCCCAAGCGGCGACGCCAGCTTAACCGGTGGCGTGAAATTTCGGGTGAGACCGGGCGTAATTCAACGCCCGGACTACCCCCAAGCCCTCGGAAGAGGACTGCCAGCCGCCCCGCGACCTCAGAAAGGTCGACCGCGGCTCCAACATGCACCTCAGGTGCATCGAGGCGGCTGGCAAGGGTGTGCCACAGTTTCCCGATCGTTTCTTCGGGTTCCCATGGCTCAAAATCGATCTTGACCATTGGCCGGCCTCACCCAAAGACAGCCGTGACAAGATCGAGGAGCCCGCGTTTGATATCCTCGTCATCAGTCAGAGGTTCGATCATTGCGGCAAGAATGGCGCGGTCCGTCGACATACCCTGTGCGATCAGCGTCGCAGCATAGACAACCAGTCGGGTAGAAACGCCTTCCTCAAGATCCTGACCCTTGAGCCCCCGTAGTTTGTTCGCCAACCGGATCAGCGGTTTGCAGCGTTCAAGCGCCAGGCCACTTTCCTGGGCGACAACCTCGGCCTCCATCTCAGGCGACGGAAAGTCGAATTCCAGCGAAATGAACCGCTGCCGGGTCGAAGGTTTCAGGGTTTTCAGGATATTCTGGTACCCGGGATTGTAGGATGCCACCAGCATGAAGCCGGGCGCGGCTGCCAGTTCTTCGCCGGTGCGATCAATCGGCAGGATGCGCCGGTCGTCAGTCAAAGGGTGAAGCACGACGGTCACGTCCTTGCGGGCCTCGACCACCTCATCCAGGTAACAGATTGCGCCTTCGCGCACTGCGCGGGTCAGCGGGCCATCGACCCAGACGGTTTCCCCGCCTTTCAGCAAATAGCGGCCAATCAGGTCGGCAGCGGCCAGATCATCATGGCAGGCGACAGTATAAAGCGGGCGGCCAAGCTGCGCGGCCATATGGGCCACAAAGCGGGTCTTGCCGCAACCTGTCGGCCCTTTCAGCAGAACCGGCAGATCGTTGTTATAGGCGGCGGTGAACACATCGCATTCATCGCCCTGGGGCAGGTAGAAGGGGGCGTTTGCCGCCCCCGTTCCCATTTGTATGGAGCCATCCATTTGCATTACTCCGCAGGGGTTTCGGCCGCGCCGGGTTCGATGACCTCTTTCCGGGGCACCCAGATCGAGTAGACGAACAGCAGCGCACCAAGGACCACGACTACACCAGACCCAAAGCGCATCCAGTAGAAGATCGCGATCTGATCCTGCACGTCCATGAAGTAGTCACCGATCACACGTTGCATGTGCGTCTGCACGGTTCCGCCGAAGGTCAGCACGAAGGTCATGAAGACCATACCGCTGGTCATCAGCCAGAACGAACCCATGTTCAGCACCTGATTATACGGATCACGGTTTTTTAGGATCGGCATGGCATAAGTGAAGATCGCCAGGTTGAGGCAGACATAGGCGCCGTAAAAGGCCAGGTGACCGTGGGCCGCGGTAATCTGCGTGCCGTGGGTGTAATAGTTCACCCCGTGCAGCGTATGCAGGAAACCCCAGACACCGGCACCAAAGAAGGCCAGCGTGGCACAGCCCAGCGACCACAGCAACGCGGCCTTGTTGGGGTGGTCCCGGCGGCCCTTCCAGACCATGACGAAGGCAAAGGCCATCATCGCAAAGAACGGGATCACCTCAAGGCTCGAGAAGATCGAACCGATCCACTGCCAATACGCTGGTGTACCGATCCAGTAGTAGTGGTGACCTGTCCCAAGGATGCCCGAGAACAGCGCTGCAGCGACGATGACATACAGCCATTTCTCAACCACCTCGCGGTCAACACCGGTCAACTTCAGCATCAGGTAGGCCAGGATCGAGGCCATGATCAGTTCCCACACACCTTCGACCCACAAGTGAACAACATACCACCAGTATTGCTTGTCCAAGGCCAGGTTGCCGGGGTTGTAGAAGGCAAACAGGAACAACAGCGCCAGACCCCACAAACCCAACAAGAGGATGTTGGTGATCGCGGTCTTTTTGCCCTTCAGAACGGTCATCGACACGTTGTAAAGGAAGATCAGCGCGGCCACGACAATGCCGGCCTTGACCCATTTGGGTTGCTCAAGGAACTCGCGCCCCTCTTTGCCCAGCAGCCAGTTTCCTTCGAACAGGTTGAAGGTATAGGTCAGCACCACACCCAACGTCCCCACAACCAGAATGATCAGTTGTAGATAGGCCAGCTTGGGTGAATGGATTTCACGTTCAGCCTCTTCCGGGATCAGGAAGTAGGCCGCGCCGAAGAAGCCCAGGATCAGCCAGACGATCAGCGCATTGGTGTGCAGCATCCGCACGATGTTGAACGGCAAAAGCTCGCTCAGGAAATTTGGTGATACATAGATCAGGCCAGCCAGAAGGCCACCCAGAACCTGTATCACGAACAGGGCCATGGCCACCGCAAAGTAGGCGTAGGCGATTTTTTGGGATTCGTATTTCATTGCTCCGTTCCCTTTCTCAGCCAGCCTCGTTGGGCGGCCAGTCCTGAGCGTCGATATTGTCCGTCCAGATCAGGAAGTTGGTCAGGTCGCGAATTTCTTCGTCGCTGAGGTTGAAATTGGGCATCTGCCGACGACCGGGAATGCCGGTCGGTTGTGCCTCCATCCAGCCCTTGAGGGACTCAAAGGCTGATTCCGGGTCGTCCAGCACACCCCAACGTGTCATCACGTTGCCGACTTCGGGGGCGAAATAGGCCCCTTCACCCAAGATCGTGTGACAGTTGATGCACGCGTGTTTTTCCCAGACGTGCTTGCCCCGAACCACACTTTCATCGAGTTTTGCCGAATTCTCGGAATTCACGATGTACCAGTGGGAATGGGCCGACAGGGCCAGAAATATTAGGATAAAGAACAGGGACCCGCCATAGAATATGTTGCGAGCCATGCTCTTGGTCATGACTTCTCGCATTGCGCTCTCCTTTGCGCAGTTTAGCTTGTCTAGCCAGAATGGCGGCTGGGCCGTAGGAGGGCCTTAACGAAAGTCAAGGCTGGCGGAAGTAAATGAAAATCATCCCTCCCGGCCCGTACGAGGACCCGTCAGCGCAGGCCACATGGCGATCAGGTAAAGCGCAAAGGCACAGACCCACAGGCCGTCCGACAACAGCATCGCCACCATATAGCCTGCGTTCAGCTCGGCCCCGATCCAGCGTGACAGGGCAGCAACCGCCATCAGACCATAGGCTACGACCATCGGGGCGGGCGCGATTATTGCACGGCCGCTG
This sequence comes from Ruegeria sp. BB1, assembly GCF_056539465.1. Lineage (NCBI taxonomy): Bacteria > Pseudomonadati > Pseudomonadota > Alphaproteobacteria > Rhodobacterales > Roseobacteraceae > Ruegeria > Ruegeria sp. BB1. The sequence continues at coordinate 66,841 of NZ_JBQFVB010000004.1, read as the reverse complement.
TGACCCAGCGCGGCGCGGCTCATGACTGCCAGGGTCATACCGCCCACACACCCTATGCCCAATACGTGCAGGGCGGCGATTTCATTGCCCAGACCCAGCACTGCCAGCCCCCACAAGATCAACCCCATCGCCAACATGCCTAGACCCAAATGCAGCGCCAGCAGAATTGGCTGCCGGGCGGCCCAGCGGCTGCGCCAATTGGCCATGCGCAGTATCTGAACCACCCCAAGGGCAAGCGCCAAAACCCCGGCCAACGGCCCTGCACCGAGCACCAGAACACCCAGCGGCAAGATCAGGGCCAGAACCATGCCTGCCTTGTCGAACAAGGCGACCGAAACCGGCCAGTCCGCCTCTGGGACCCCAGCGCGTTTCATGGCATTGCGGGTAAAGGCCGGAGTAATCCGACCACCCAAAATGGCGATCATCGCACACAACGCCAACAATCCCGCGCGCAGCCCAGTTTGCAGAGTGCCTTCAGTGACCCCAATCCATTGCAGATGTGTCATCATGTCCGCGACCCAGATCAAGCTCAGCAACAGCAGGAAAATCATGTTCTGCGGCTTGGGACGGCGGATCAGCTGCGTAGCTATTTTGGCCCCCAGAACCGGCACAAAGGCCAGGTCGACCACCGCAACCAGAACTGGCGGCAATACACCTGAAAACCACATGGCCATCCGACCGGCCAACCACAGCCCGGCAGCCAGAGTGATAAAGTGCGCCCGCGCCTCGGGGGCGCCGGTCCAGTTCGGTACTGCGGTCAGAAAGAACCCGCCCAGCGCGGCCGTCGCATAGCCGAAAATCATCTCATGCGCGTGCCACATCGGCGGCGTCATACCGTAATCCGGCGCCATGTAAGGCACTGTCAGCCACAGCCCCCAGACCACGCCGACAAACAGGCCGTAGAGACCGGCAGACAGAAAGAAAACACGAAATCCTTCACCAAGAATGCGGGCGATGATTGTGGGCATGGCTGCTCTCCTCAACCGTTTTTTTCAGCCCTAGCAGCCAACCCGCGCAACGGACTTAACAAAAATCAATCCTCACGAAAAACATGCCTCTAAAACACAGATTTTATGACGGTTTTTTTTCGCCATTTTTTCCTGCCGAACCCTTGAAATGGGCCCCTGGCGTTGACTTTCGTCAAGGAGCCGTCGGGCGCGATGTCTCACCCTTGGACCTGCCTCACCACGCAAATGGAGAGTGATCATGTCACTTGGAATCAGCTACAACAAAACTGGCCGCGCCTTTGGGGTCGGTTTGGCGATGCTGCTGGGCAGCGTCGCTGCGCCAACCTTCGCCGAAGAGCCAACCCTTAGCGAGGAAGCCTTTGAATCCTCCAAACAACTTTATTTCGAGCAATGCGCAGGCTGTCACGGCGTTCTACGTAAAGGTGCCACCGGTAAAAGTCTTGAACCGATGGTCAAAACCAAAAACGACGATGGCACCGTAACCGAATCCGGCACCCTAAAACTAGGTCAGGAACGGCTTGAAAAGATCATCGCCTGGGGTACCGAAGGCGGGATGAACAACTTCTCGGACATCATGACCGAGCAGGAAATAAAGGACATGGCGACCTACATCATGATGGAGCCGCCAAAGCCGCCTGAAATGTCACTTGAACAGATGATGGCGACCCGTAAGGTCTATGTCGAAGAAGGCGATTATCCAACCGAGCCGCTGCATGGCCGTAATTGGGAAAACTTCTTTGTTGTCATCGAACGCGATGTGGGCAAGGTGGCCGTGATCGACGGCGACACGAAAGAGGTTCTGACACACATCCCGACCGGCTATGCCGTTCACGTTCTGAAAGCATCTGAACACCACGCACTGGAAGAGCCAGAACAGCCCGGGCGTTTCTGGTACACCATGGGCCGTGACGGCAAGATGACTAAGATCGACCTCTGGCAGACGCCAGACAAGATGTTGGTTTCCGAGGTCAAGATTGCCTATGACGCCCGCGACGTTGCCGTTTCTGGTGACGGCAAATACGTCATCGGTGGGGGCTATTGGCCGCCGCATTTCGCAATCGTCGACGCCCAGACCATGGAACCGGTCAAGGTCGTATCAACCCGCGGTGTGAACGTGGACGGGGATTACGTGGAAGAGGCCCGTGTGGCCGCAATCTACACAACTCCGAACGAACCCACCTGGATCGTTGCCGTGAAGGAATTGGGGCAGTTGTGGCAGGTCGATTATACCGATCTGGACAACCTGCGGATCGACAAGATCGACAGCGCCAAGTTCTTGCATGACGGGTTCTTTGACCCGACAGGCCGATACTTCCAGATCGCCGCGAACGCGTCGAACAAGATGGTGGTTGTCGATACCGAAACCCACAAGCTGGAAGCGATGATCGACACAGCCGCGTTGCCGCACCCCGGCCCGGGTGCCAACTGGGTCGACCCAAATTGCGGCCCGGTTGCTGGTACGACACACCTTGGTGTGGGTACCGTAACCGTCTGGGGTAACGATCCCGAAAACCGCCCGGATGATGCCTGGAAGATCTGCTACGAAGTGGAAACCGACGGCCCCGGCCTGTTTGTCCGTACTCACCCGAATTCGGACTACATCTGGGCTGACCAGACCAAGCACCCGGAACCTGAAGTTCAGCAATCGGTGCAGGTCATCTCGAAAGAGACCGGCGAGATCGTGAAAACCATCCAGATCACCGAAGACGAAGGCAGCGCCGCTGTTCACTTCGAATTCAACGCGGATGGTACCGAGGTCTGGGTTTCCAAGTGGAACCTGTCGGACTCGAAAGAACCTAACGGTCAGATCGTGATCTTCGACGCCAAGACGCTGGAAGAAATCGGCCGCATCGAAGGGCTTTATGCTCCGACCGGCAAGTTCAATGTCTACAACCGTTCGAACCACGTCACCTGACGAGTTCGCAACCAAAACCGGAAAGGGCGGGCCCCTCGCCCGCCCTTTCCTCGTTTGACCAAACAGCCAAATCCACCGGCCTGCCACCCAAGGCCAGATAAGAAAGCCAAACGGAGCCCGGATATGACTTCCGAACCGGAAAAAAAGAAACCAATTTGGCGCCGGTATTTCCTGTGGGGAATGCCCGTGGCCGGAATAGCCGTGGCCTTTGTCGCGGGCATCGTCTTTTGGGGCGGGTTCAACACCGCCATGGAAGCCACCAACACAAAGGAATTCTGTGTCTCGTGCCACGAGATGCGTGATTTCGTCTATGAGGAATACACCGGCACGATCCACGACGTGAACCGGTCTGGCGTGGGCGCGGTCTGTTCCGACTGCCACGTTCCCAAGGATTGGACCCACAAGATGATCCGCAAGATCAAGGCGTCCAAAGAGCTGTATGGCAAGCTGGTCGGCACCATCAACACCCGTGAAAAGTTTGAAGCCAAGCGCGTACATCTGGCGATGAATGAATGGGAGCGGATGAAATCCACGGACTCACGTGAATGCCGCAACTGCCACGATTTTGAATCGATGATGCCCGAGTTCCAGAAACCACGCGCACGTCAGCAGCACCTGAATGCGATGGAGATCGGCCAGACCTGTATCGACTGCCATAAGGGGATTGCCCACTCGGACGCCCGTGATCGGGCCGATGAGGACTATCTGGAAAAGCTTGAGGCACCCAACCCGGCCTTCATTCGTGAAATCCCGCAGGAATACCTGACCAGCCTTGCGAAGATCGAAGCCAAGGAAGCTGCCGAAGCCGAGGCTGAAAAAGCAGCCAAAGCCGCCCAGCAAGAGGCCGTTCAGGCACAGATCGCGGCCGCCGTAGACGCAGCCGTCGCCGAAGAACGCGCCAAGGCAAATGGCGAAGAAGCCGCAGCACCGGCAGGCGGCGGCAGTGATGTTGGCAGCACCGTCGACTGGAATGCCGTTGCAAGCGCCGATCTGAAACTGTTCTACCCCGGTCAAGCCTCGTTTGAGTGGGTGCAGAACGGCAAGTTCCACGGCGGGGCCCGTCCCCTGACCAAGGGCGGCGATCAGTGCTCGACCTGTCACGCCAAAGAACTGGATACGATCGGCAACAAGATCGTTGCAGGCGGTGATCTGGAACCAACCCCGATCCCCGGCAAACGTGGTGTGATCGATGCGACCGTGCAGGCCGCGCATGATGACGAGAACCTTTATATCCGCATGCAATGGCCGGATGCAGGCCATAACCCTGCCCCCTTCGTCGATGGCGGCAAGATGGACCCCGACAACCAGATCAAGGTCGCAATGATGATCACCGGTACCGGGATCGAGTTGGGCGATCAGGTAGGCTGCTGGGCCTCGTGCCACGCAGACAACAGCTATATGCCATTTGATCCGGGCGCTGACGCGATTGCCGCCAATGGGGATATCGCAGGCCGCCTGAGCACTCAGGACACAGTGACCAAATACATCAGCGAAAGCCGGACCGAGGTCGAAGTCAAAGGTCGCCGCGGCAAGGCATTGGGTGGCTGGGACAAGCTGGAGGCCGAAGCGCAGATCCAGCAATACCTGGACGATGGCACTTATCTGGACCTGATGCGTGTCTATGCCGATGGCAGCGCCTCCAACGGTTATCTGTTGGAACAGCGCGTGGTCAATGACGGGGAAATTGCCGCCTCGGCCAATCTGTCCGGTGGCGTGTGGACCGTCGTCTTCTCGCGGCCACTGAACTCGGGTGCGCCCGGCGACGTGCCGCTGGAACCGGGTCAGACCTATACGGTGGGCTTTGCCATTCATGATGACTTTGCCGCCGCGCGGTTCCACCACGTTACGCTGAACACCAGCTTGGCGCTGGACGACGACAGCGCCAACATTAACGTGGTCAAACAATAACGGATAGGGGCCGGAAAACCCGGCCCCCGCCCTTTTTTGGAAAGGAGAGATGGATCATGAAACCCTACTGCCTTCTTCCTGCACTTCTACTTCTCGCCCCACCCGTCTTGGCGGATGAAACCGCCGAGATTTGCGCCGAGGCTGAGCAACGCTATGTCGACTTGTTCGGGCAACCTTCGTCAGCCGTCGAAGACGCCGAAGTGGTGCTGATGTACAAATACAATTTCTGCCCCGGTCAGTTGACCGTGAAAGCAGGAACGACAGTGCGCTGGATGAACGTGGACAAACGCACCAGTCACAGTGTGCTGCTGAAAGACGGCAGCGAACCCGAAAGCGACCGTTTGTTCCCCGAGGAATCCGTTGATCTGACATTCCTTACTCCAGGCCCGCAGGAATACCTGTGCGGGCCGCATTGGGAAACGCAGAACATGATCGGAATGATCACCGTAGAACCCTGAGCCGAGGCAAAAAATACAGGCAAGTCAAAGGAGCGCGGGCGCAAATCCCGCGCTCCTTAACTTTAGTCAAGGAAGCCACGCGCAGAATCCGCCAACCTGTTCTCATGACACGCCCGGTTCGCCCAGCAACGTCCATTTTCGCAGGCAAACCCCGGGCTCGGAAGACATTCAGACCAAGCGAGTTTGCACATGAGCGGTAAGGTTTTTCTGATTGGCGCCGGCCCCGGCGACCCCGAACTCATGACCCTGCGTGCCTTGCGCATGCTGCAAGAGGCCGACGTGGTCGTCTATGACCGGCTGGTTTCGGACGACATTCTTGCCCTGCATGCCGAAAAGGCGCGGCTGATTCCGGTCGGCAAGGCCCCCAAATGCCATACCGTACCGCAAGATCGCATCAATGAGATTCTGTTGGAAGAGGCCCGCGCCGGTCACACCGTTGCACGGCTGAAAGGCGGCGACCCGATGATCTTTGGCCGTGGCTCGGAAGAAGCGGCGTATCTTGTGGCCCAAGGCGTCACGGTCGAGTACGCACCCGGCATCACGGCCGCGCAGGGGGCATCCTGTTCGACCGGCGTGCCGCTGACCCATCGCGGGCTGGCAACCTCGGTCCAATATGTCACTGGCCACCGGCAGGAAGACAAGGTGCTGGACCTGGATTGGAAGCGGTTGGCCGATCCCGACTCGACGTTGGTGGTCTACATGGGCGTAGCCAACATTGGCCAAATCGCCATGGGGCTGATGACCGAGAACCTGCCCGGATCGACCCCCGTTCTGGCTGTCAGCAAAGCCACCACACGGGCCGAACGCCGTATCGTGTCCCGGTTGGACAGGCTGGCCACCGACGTGCGCAGCGCTGCACTTGAGGCACCCACTTTGTTCATCATCGGACAGGTGGTTTCGCTGTATGCCGAACGTTCGGTGGCCGAATTGATGGAACAAGCGCATGGCTAGGCTAGGTCACCGGACTGTTGCGCCTGGCAGGCAGAGCAGCCAACCGTTGACTTCGGTTCTGCTGGCCGGCGCGGTTGTGATCGCCACCTCGGCATTTGCCGCCGACACCTTGAACCCCGACGCCTTGAAACGGCTTGTCCATCAGGATTGCGGGTCGTGCCATGGGCTGTCGCTGAAGGGTGGCCTTGGTCCCGATCTTCGGTCCCAAACGCTGCAACACTATGATCCGGACGTGCTGACCGGCGTCATTCTCGACGGAATTCCCGACACGGCAATGCCCCCCTGGCGCCCCCTTATTACCGAGGAAGAGGCCGAATGGATCGCCCGTTACCTGCTGCAACAGGAGGCACAATGAAACAGCTTATTCTTGGCCTTGCCGCCACCCTGATGATGACCTCGGCGCATGCTGAACCAACCGCCACTGGTGATCTTGGTCTTGTGATCGAACGCGCCAAGGGTTCGGTCCTGTTGGTAGATCAATCCGACCGGGCCGCGCTGGCGCGGATCGAAGGGCTGGGCGATCTGTCCCATGCCTCGCTGGTCTATTCGCCCGACGAACGCTTTGCTTATGTGTTCGGGCGCGATGGCGGGCTGACCAAAGTCGATATCGTCACCCGACAGATCGTGAACCGCGTCGTACAGGCCGGTAACGCAATTGGTGGCGCAATTTCAGACGACGGACAGCTAGTCGCCGTGTCGAACTATGAACCTGGCGGCGTCCGCGTGTTCGATGCCAATACGCTTGAGTTGATCGCAGATATCCCCACGGGTAGCAAAACAATCGGTCTGGTCGACGCGCCGGGCCGCAGGTTCGTCTTCACCATGTGGGACTCTGGCGAAACCTGGATTGCCGATTTCGCAACAGGCACGCCCGAGATCACCAAGATCCCCGATATGGGCAAAAACCCCTATGACGCGCTGATCACCGCCAATGGCCGCACCTATATCACTGGCCTGTTCGGCGAGGACGGGCTGACCGCGCTGGATCTCTGGGCCGAGGCCCCGGAACCGATCCGCGTGCTACCGGATTACGGGCGCGGGCAGGAAGAAATGCCTGTCTACAAGATGCCCCACCTGGAAGGTTGGGCGCTGACAGGCCGCGAATTCGTTCTACCCGCCGTGGGCCATCACGAGGTTCTTTGGATCGATGCCGACACGTTGACCGAAACCGGACGCACACAGACCCACGGTCAGCCGGTCTTTGCCATGGCCCGGCCCGACGGACGGCAGGTTTGGGTGAATTTCGCCCATCCGCTGAACGATACGATTCAAGTGATCGACAGCGTCACCAAGGACATCATCCACGAATTTAAACCCGGTCCGGCGGTGTTGCATATGGAATTCACCCCGCGTGGGCACGAGGTCTGGATCAGCGTGCGCGATGCCAACAAAGTCATGGTCTATGACACGCAAACCTTTGAAAAGCTACGCGAGATTGAAGCGGACAGCCCATCAGGCATCTTCTTCACCGCACGTGCGCACAGAACGGGGCTTTGAGACGATGGATCACATCACTGACCCGATCGACTGTCGCTTGCTGGACGAGTTTCAGCGCGATTTTCCCATAACCGACCATCCGTTTGAGGTACTTGGCGCAGCGTTGGGTCTGGACGAGGCCGAGGTCATCGATCGCCTGACCCGGATGCGCGCAACCGGTCGGATCACGCGGGTGGGTGCGACGATTGCACCGGGGGCAGTATCGGCCAGCACCCTGGCCGCCGTTGCTGCCCCCGAGGAACAGTTGGAAGAAATCGCCGCCCTGATCGACTCAGAACCCGGAGTGAACCACAATTACCAGCGCGAGGATACGTGGAACCTGTGGTTCGTTGCCACCGGGCCGGACCGGGTGCATGTGAACGATACCCTTGCCCGGATCGCCCGACGTACCGGGCTGCGGGTACTGGACCTGCGGCTGGTACGCCCATTCAATGTCGATCTTGGTTTTCGAATGTCGGGCAATTCCCGCAATGTGCCCGGCCCCCGCAAGGTGGATCGCTCGGCCATGCGGGACGGCGACCGTGCTCTGCTACAGGCGCTCAGTTCCGGCCTAGAACTGGTCGCGGAACCCTATACCGCGCTGGCCCGATCAATGAACCGATCCACGCCCGAGGTTCTGGCGCGGATCAAGGCGCTGCACGATGCCGGCATCATCTCGCGCCTCGGTGTCATCGTACGTCACCGGGCGCTGGGTTGGTCGGCCAATGCGATGGTGGTTTGGGACATGCCCGCCAGTCAGATCGACACCGCCGGCCCGGCGCTGGCCGCACATCCCGGCGTGACCCTGTGCTATGAACGTAACCCGGTCGAGGACGTCTGGCCTTACCGCCTGTATTCCATGATTCACGCCCGCTCGCGCAGCGAGGCGCAAGAAGTTCTGTCCGGCGCCGTTGCCCTGCCGGAACTGGCCGGTGCGCGCCACAAAGTTTTGTTTTCGACCCGCTGTTTTAAACAGACCGGCGCATTGATCCAACCAAAAGAGGCCGCCGCATGAGACTGGACGAAACCGACCGTGCAATCCTGAACCGAATGCAGGACGACCTGCCGTTGATCCCTCATCCCCATGCCGCGATTGCCACCGAACTTGGCATTCCGGAAAGCGAATTGCTGCACCGCCTCAGCCGCATGAAAGAGGAACGCATCATCACCCGCTTCGGTCCGTTTTTCGACGCGGCCGCCATGGGGGGTGCGTTCTGTCTGTGCGCCATGGCGGTGCCGGTCGAAAATTTCGAAACCGTCCTGACCAAAGTCAATGCGCACGCGGAGGTTGCCCATAATTATGAACGTACGCACCGGCTGAACATGTGGTTCGTACTGGCCACCGAAACGCCCGAGGGGATCGAGGCCACCGCTGATGCGATCGAACGGGAAACGGGGATCGAGGTTCTCCGTTTCCCCAAATTGCAGGAATTCTTCATCGGCTTCCGGGTAGCGGCATGATCGACGCAAAAGACAGAGAGATTATCGAGGCGCTGCAAGGCGGCCTGCCCCTGGTGCCCGCGCCCTATGCGCGGGTGGCCGAGCGTCTTGGCATGGACGAAGACGCGTTGCTGTTCCGCCTGGCCGAACTGAAATCGCGCGGCGTTATCCGTCGCATTGCCGCTGCTCCTAATCACTACAAACTGGGCATGACCTCGAACGGCATGACCGTGTGGGATGTGCAAAACGACCGTGTGACTGAACTGGGCACCCAGATCGGCGCGCTGCCCTTTGTCACCCACTGCTATGAACGCCCCCGCGCCCTGCCCGACTGGCCTTACAATTTGTTTGCCATGGTTCACGGCGCAGACCGTGACGAGGTCGAAGAAAAGCGCGCCGAGATCACCGCCATTCTCGGCGATGCATGTCGGGCTAAAGACATCCTCTATTCCACGCGCATTCTGAAAAAGACCGGGCTGCGCCTGAAAGCGAAAGGCTGAAACATGTTCCGCCTGACCGAATACATGCACCAACTCGTCACCCCGACCCCGGTGCGAAAACGCCGCCCCGGACCGGTGAAACCGGTGGTGATCTGGAACCTGACGCGGCGCTGCAATCTGAAATGCCGCCATTGCTACACCGTCTCGGCGGATGTTGCGTTCCCCGGTGAGCTCAGCCACGAGCAAGCCATGGTAACCCTTGAGGATCTGGGCCAATTTCGCGTCCCGGCCCTGATCCTCTCGGGTGGGGAACCGCTGGACCGGTTTGATTTCTTCGACATTGCCAAACGCGCCCGCGATCTGGTGCCGATGCTGGCGCTGTCGACCAACGGCACGCGGATTTACGATGAAACCGCTGATATGATTGCCGATGTGGGATTCAACTATGTCGGCATTTCCCTAGACGGGATCGGGGCCACAAATGACTGGTTCCGCGGCGTTGAAGGCGCCTTTGCCGACGCTTTGCGCGGTGTGCGCGAGTGTAAGAAACGTGGGATCAAAGTGGGCCTGCGATTTTGCCTGACAGAAGGCACTCAGCATCACCTGCCCGACCTGCTGCAACTGTGCGATGACGAAGGGGTCGACAAGTTCTACCTGTCGCATCTGGTCTATGCTGGGCGTGGCGACAAGAACCGGGGCGAAGATGCTGAACACCTGCGCACCCGTAACGGGCTGGACCTGCTGCTGGAGCGCGCGTGGGAGGCCGCCTCCGGCGGGCGCCCGCTGGACATTGTGACCGGCAATAATGATGCAGATGCGGGGTACTTCCTGAACTGGGTGCGCACGCATTTCGATGCCGATAAGGCCGCTCATGTGCGCGAACATCTCGCCGCGTGGGGCGGGAATTCCAGCGGGTTGGGCGTGGCCAATATCGACAATCTGGGGCGCGTGCATCCCGATACGTATTGGTCCGACTACACGGTCGGCAACGTGAAGACCAAACCGTTCTCAGAGCTGTGGGCCAGCGAGGACCAGATGCTCTCTATGCTGCGCACCCGACCACGTCCGCTGAAAGGGCGCTGCGGGGCCTGCCAATTAAAGGACGTCTGTGGCGGCAACACTCGTATCCGGGCTTTGCAGGTGACCGGCGATCCCTGGGCCGAAGATCCGGCCTGCTATCTTTCCAATCAAGAAATCGGCGTGGATGACGCAGGCGAACGCCTTAAGGTCACGCCGTTCCGGGGGAAACGTCATGATCCGGCACATCAGTTCTTTTGACACGTTGAAAATAGGCACGCTCTGCTCGCTGCTGCTGGCTGGTTCAGCATGGGCCGACGCCCCGTCGGACTATGCCGAACACTGCGCCTCGTGCCATGGCGAGAACCGTTTGGGCGGTGTTGGCCCGGCCCTGATCCCCGAGACGCTGAAACGCATGCGCGGCCCGCGTGTGGCCGCCGTGATTGCCGAGGGGCGTACAGCCACCCAGATGCCCGCCTTTTCGCATGAACTTGACGCCTTGCAGATCGAAGAACTGGCGGGTTGGCTGAAATCCCCGCTGGAAACCAACCCCGAATGGGGCGAGGCCGAGATCATGGCCAGCCGTACGCTGGACGCAGAATACAGCCCGGTCGATGCTCCCGTCTGGGACAGCGACCCGATGAACATCACGCTGGCCGTCGAAACCGGCGATCACCACGTGAGCGTGTTGGACGGTGATACGTTTGAAGTATTGGATCGGTTCGAAACTCCGTTCGCCGTCCACGGAGGCCCGAAGTTCAGCCCCGACGGGCGCTATGTTTTCATCATGTCGCGCGATGGTTGGGTTCAGAAATACGATATCTGGGCTCTGAAACAGGTGGGCCGCGTGCGCGCGGGGCTGAACAGCCGCAACATCGCCATGTCAGGTGATGGAAAATGGGTGGCCGTCGCCAATTACCTGCCCAACAGCCTGACCCTGCTGTCGACCAGCGACCTTTCGGTCGCCAAGGTCATCGAGATCAAAAGCAAAAAGGGCAATCCCAGCCGCGTTTCTGCCGTTTATCAGGCCCCGCCACGCGAAAGCTTTGTGCTAGCCCTGAAAGATGTTCCCGAGATTTGGGAGGTTTTTTACGGCGACAACCCGCCTCAGTTCGGACTGGGTCATGACTTCCGTATCGAAGGGCAGTTCAAGAACCCAAATCCCTTCCCGGTCCGCAAGATCACCACGCCTGACTATCTGGACGATTTCTTTTTCGACCAAAGCTATGAATACGTCATGGGTGCCTCGCGCGACGGCAAGGGCGGGCAGGTTATTGATCTGGTCATCGGTCAGAAAGTGGCTGATCTAGACCTGCCGGGTATGCCACATCTGGGATCAGGCATCACGTGGCGGTACGGCGATACAACCGTGATGGCCACGCCGCACCTGACCGACGGCACCGTGTCTGTGATCGACATGCAGACATGGGAAACGGTCAAACGGATCAAGACCGAAGGGCCGGGTTTCTTCATGCGTAGTCATGAGAATTCTCATTACGTCTGGGCCGATGTGTTCTTTGGGCCCAACAAGGATGCGATGCACGTAATCGATAAGCAAAGCCTTGAAATCGTAAAGACTTTACGCCCAGCGCCGGGTAAAACCGTGGCCCATGTCGAGTTCACCAAGGATGGGCGCCATGCACTGGTATCGATCTGGGAAGATGATGGTGCCGTGATCGTCTATGACGCGCAAACTCTGGAAGAGGTTCGCCGCTTGCCCATGCGCAAACCTTCGGGGAAATATAATGTCTGGAACAAAATCACCTTCTCGGAAGGTACCAGCCACTGAGGGCAAATGGCCGGTCTGGAAACTGGCCATCCTGCTCTACCCCGCCACGGCACTGACCGTGGCCATCAACCTGTTTCTGGCGGGTCTGGTTGCCAATGGCATGGGGCTTGGCGTGATCGCACCAGTAAGCGCAATCCTGTGGTCGATCCCGCTGGGCTTGCCCGCATCCTGGCTGGCCGGGCGCTGGTTGCGCGGGTTGATGGATGAAGCCGACGATTAGTCACAAATTTCGAATACCTGACCTAAGTCAAGTATCCGTCTGAGAGAATCCCGTAGGACAAAGGAAAGAACGCCGAGTTGGATTCTCCATGTCTGCCCCAGTCCCACTGCACACACTGTCTGTCCGCGCTTCACGCGCGGCGTGCGCCATGGCAGGCACCCTTCTTTTGCTGTTGCAACTGCTTAGTCCGGCGCTGGCGAGTCCCGGAAAAAGCATGTGGGTTGAGATCTGCTCGGAGGCAGGCGCGGTCTGGGTTCAAGTGGACCTCGAAGAAGGGACCGAAGACCCAACCGCGCCCTGCCCGAAATGCGCCGACTGTGCCTTGTGCGCCGTCACCGCTGCGGCACCCCTGCCAAACCTGCCGGAACTGAAGTCGGGCGGGATTGTTCAGGTCGCTCGCTGCGATGACCGCAATCTGGTCAATTGCTACCAAGTTAGGCGATTATGGCCCGAAACCAGAGGCCCCCCGCACGCGCCCCAAGAAACATCCGAACGCGCCCCGCGCGCGTCCATGGCGTCAATCCAAGTAACCGGAGGTGCGCCGTGGTCGTAAGTCGCGCAACCCATATCCTGCTGGCCTTTGTCCTGTCCTGCCTGATGGCGATCAGCGCCCATGCCGACAGCCTTGCCAGCTTCCTGCCCGAGATTGAGCCCTCTGACCTTGCCCCCGGTGCCGATGCCTTTGGCCCGGTGCGCGATGACGTGCCTGTTGCTCCGGTTCTGAAGGGGGGCGAAACCGTCGCCTGGGCTTTCCTGACTTCGGATTTCGTGGGCACCACCGGCTATTCGGGCAAACCCATCCATGTGGTTGCCGCAATAAACGCTGATGCCGTGCTGACCGGTGTGCAACTGGTCAAACACTCGGAACCCATCGTACTGATCGGCATTCCCAATTCGCGCATGGTCGAGCTGACCGAAGGCTACACCGGTCTGGACCTGAAACACGAGGCCGCAACGGGTGGTGAGGGGCATGACCTCGACATCATCTCGGGTGCCACCGTGACCATCATGGTGATCGACGACAGCCTTGTGCGCGGCGGTATCAAAGTGGCCCGCGCGCTGGGTTTAGGTGGGCTGTCGCCATTACAGGCCGACGGGCCGAAACGCGAAGTCGATATGGCTAAGAACGCCATCTATGACTGGACCACCCTGTCGGGTGACGGCTCGATCCGGCGGCTGACGCTGGATGTCGGTCAGGTCAACGCCGCTTTTGAAGCTACCGGAGATCAGCGCGCCATCAAACGCCCGGAACCGGGCGAACCGGATGACACGTTTATCGATATGCATATGGCGTTGGTCTCGGTTCCCTCGATCGGGAAATCCCTGCTGGGTGAAGCCGAGTATCAAAACCTGGTCGAGTGGCTGGACGACGGCGAACAGGCCATTCTGGTACTGGGGCGCGGGGCTTACAGCTTCAAAGGCTCAGGCTATGTGCGCGGTGGGATCTTCGACCGGATTCAGCTGATCCAAGGCGACAATTCGGTCCGGTTCTTTGACAAGCAACAAGAGCGCCTAGGCAAGGTTGCGGCCGCTGATGCGCCCAGCTTCACCGAACTTGATATCTTTAAAATCCCAGCCGAGGCGGAGTTTGATCCCGCCGAGCCGTTCCGCCTGCAACTGCTGGTACAGCGGGCCGTGGGCGCAGTTGAGAAAACCTTCCTGACTTTCGATCTGGGCTACAAACTACCCGAGCAGTACCTGCTGCCCGTTACCGCCCCAACCGTTGTTGACGACGCCACCGGCGAGGCCGCCGCCAAAGCCGCCCTGTGGAAGCGCATCTGGAAGGACCGCACAGTCGAAATTGGCGTCCTTGGCGTCATGCTGCTGGTCCTGACAGCGACGTTCTTCTTCCAGTTCCACGTGACGATGAACGCGAGGGTCTTCTATTGGTTCCGCATCGGCTACCTGACCATGACCCTGTTCTTCATCGGCTGGTACGCCAATGCGCAGCTGAGTGTGGTGAACCTGATGGCACTGGCTGGCAGCCTGCGGACCGGGTTCAGCTGGGACGCCTTCCTGCTGGATCCGCTGGTCTTCATCCAATGGTTCGCGGTCGCCGCCGCGCTGCTGTTCTGGGGGCGTGGGGCCTATTGCGGCTGGCTGTGCCCGTTTGGCGCTTTGCAGGAGTTGACCAATAAGATCGCGCGGGCATTGCGCATCCCGCAATGGACCCTGCCATGGGGCCTGAACGAACGGCTTTGGCCCGCGAAGTACATGATCTTCCTGGGCCTTTTCGGCCTCAGCTTCGTCTCGATCCCGCTGGCCGAAACATATGCCGAGATTGAGCCCTTCAAGACTGCCATCATTCTGAAATTCATGCGCGACTGGCCGTTTGTGGTCTTTGCGCTGACCCTGCTAGGGATCGGGCTGTTCATCGAACGGTTCTACTGTCGCTATCTGTGCCCGCTGGGCGGAGCGCTGGCGATCCCCGCCCGTATCCGCATGTTTGACTGGCTGCGCCGCTACAAGGAATGCGGCACCCCCTGTCAAACCTGCGCCAACGAATGCCCCGTTCAGGCCATCCACCCCACCGGTGAGATCAATCCGAACGAGTGCGTCACCTGCCTGCATTGTCAGGTGCTCTACCAGTCCGAGGACAAATGTCCCGTCGTTATCCGCCAACTGAAACGGCGGGCCAAGACAGGGTCGGTCGACCTCAAGACCCCCCTCGGACAGCCACCGGCGAACCATCCGAACGCCAAACCGCAATCCGTTTCCTAAAAAAGGAGGAACGAACATGTCGGAACATGACAACAAGCTGAACATCACACGCCGAGGGATGCTAGGTGCAACCGCAACTGGCGCGGTGCTGGCCGGGACCGGTCTGGGCTCGACCCTGATGACCGCGAAACAAGCCAGCGCTGCAGCCAACGCCAACCTGCAGCCTGGTGAGTTGGACGAATATTACGGTTTCTGGTCCTCAGGTCAGACTGGCGAGCTGCGCATCCTGGGCTTCCCGTCCATGCGCGAACTGATGCGCGTGCCAGTGTTCAACCGCTGCTCGGCCACCGGCTGGGGTCAGACCAATGAGTCGTTGAAAATCATGACCGACGGCCTGCTGCCTGAAACCAAAGAGTTTCTCGCCAAGCGTGGCATGAAAACCTATGACAACGGCGACCTGCACCACCCGCATATGTCGTTCACCGATGGCACCTACGATGGCCGCTACCTGTTCATGAATGACAAGGCCAACACCCGCGTTGCCCGCGTGCGCTGCGACGTGATGAAATGCGACAAGATCACCGAGATCCCGAACGCCAAGGCGATCCACGGTCTGCGTCCGCAGAAATTCCCGCGCACCGGCTATGTCTTTGCCAATGGTGAGGATGAAACCCCGCTGGTCAACGACGGCACAGTGCTGGACGATCCGTCGCAATACGTGAACATCTTCACCGCGCTTGACGGCGACACTATGGAAGTGGCGTGGCAGGTGATGGTGTCGGGCAACCTCGACAACACCGATTGTGACTATCAGGGCAAATACGCCTATTCGACCTCCTACAACTCGGAAATGGGTATGAACCTGGCCGAGATGACCGAGAACGAGCTGGACCACGTGGTTGTTTTCAACATCGCAGAAATCGAGGCGGGTATCGAGGCCGGTGACTATCAGGAACTGAAAGGCGTCAAGGTTCTGGACGGCCGTAAGGGTCAGAACAAGAAGTACACCCGTTACATTCCGATCCCGAACTCGCCGCACGGCATCAACACCGCGCCCGACGGCAAGCACGTCTGCATCAACGGTAAGCTGTCGCCGACCGTGTCGATCATGGACGTCACCAAACTGGACGCCCTGTTCGAAAGTGATGCCGATCCGCGGTCGTGCATCGTGGGTGAGCCGCAACTGGGTCTTGGCCCGCTTCACACCGCCTATGACGGCCAGGGCAACGCGTTCACCACGCTGTTCCTGGACAGCCAGATCGTGAAGTGGAACATCGAAAAGGCAATCGAGGCTTACGGCGGTGCCGATGTGGATCCGATCATCTCGAAGGTCGACGTGCACTATCAGCCGGGCCACAACTCGACCTCCATGGGTGAAACCAAGGATGCCGACGGAAAGTGGCTGATTTCGATGAACAAGTTCTCGAAAGACCGCTTCCTGAACGTGGGTCCGCTGAAGCCCGAGAACGAGCAGTTGATCGACATCTCGTCCAACGAGATGAAAGTGGTTCACGACGGTCCGACCTTTGCCGAGCCGCATGACTCGATCATCGTTCGCAGCGACATCGTCAACCCGGTAAACGTCTGGGACCGCGCCGATGTTACATGGGAAGACGCCCGCAAACAGGCCGAAGCTGATGGCATCGATCTGGAAGAAGGCGCCGAAGAACCCATCCGGGACGGCAACAAGGTGCGGGTCTACATGACATCGCAGGCTCCGACCTTCAGCCTGGAAAAGTTCACCGTCAAACAGGGTGACGAGGTGACGGTTTACATCACCAACCTGGATGACGTGGACGACGTGACCCACGGCTTCTGCCTGGGTAACTACGGCATCGCGATGGAAGTTGCACCGCTGGCAACCGCCTCGGTCACTTTCACAGCCGACCGTCCGGGCGTACACTGGTTCTATTGCCAGTGGTTCTGCCACGCACTGCACATGGAAATGCGCGGCCGGATGCTGGTCGAGCCGCAGGGAGCATAACCCATGCGTTGGCCTCTGCTCATACCGCTCCTGCTTGGCTCGCCCCTATGGGCGGCGGACTGGGATGTGCCCAACCGGGCGGGGGCCATCAATGAAACACTGGCGCAGGCGGCGGATGGGGACACCCTCCGCCTGAGCCCCGGTGTCTACACCGAAACACTGGTTCTGGACCGGCCCGTAACCCTCGACGGGTTGGGACAAGCCACCATTGACGGCCAGAGCACGGGAAGCGTCATCACCGTGACCGGACCGGGCGTGACCGTACGCGGTCTGACGGTGATCGGCTCGGGCTCAAGCCATGACGGGATCGACAGCGGCATCCAACTGACCAAAACGGCCAAAGCGCCGGTGGTCGAAGACAATGTGTTGTTGGGCAACCTTTATGGCGTCGACATTCACGGTGCCAAGGACAGCATCGTGCGTGGCAACCGGATCGAAGGTCGGCAGGACCGGCGGATGAATGACCGCGGCAATGGCGTCTACGTCTGGAACGCGCCGGGTGCGCGGGTTGAAGACAACGACATCCGGTACGGGCGCGACGGGATCTTTGTGAACTCGTCGAAAAAGAACACCTTCACAGGCAACCTGTTCCGCGACCTGCGGTTCGCCGTGCATTACATGTATGCGGACAATTCGGTCGTCAGCGACAATGTCTCGATCGGTAATGATCTCGGCTACGCGGTTATGTTCACCACAAACGTGACCGTGGCCAACAACGTGTCCATCGGTGACCGCGAACATGGCGTGATGCTGAACTACGCCAATAAAAGCACCATCACCGGCAATGTAGTAAAAGGTGCCAAGGAAAAGTGCACCTTCCTGTATAATTCAAATAAGAACGAATTCACCGACAACTGGTTCCAGGGATGCGGCATCGGCATCCACTTTACCGCTGGCAGCGAACGCAACCGCATCGTTGGCAACTCTTTCATCGGGAACCGGACACAGGTGAAATACGTCTCGACCAAATGGGTCGAGTGGTCCGAAGACGGGCGCGGCAACTACTGGTCCGATTTCGCCGCATATGATGTGGATGGCAACGGCATCGCCGATACCCCCTATCGCCCCAACGACTCGATGGACCATGTGCTGTGGACCCAACCCTCAGCCAAACTGCTGCTCGGCTCCCCCGCCGTGCAGCTGGTGCGCTGGTCGCAATCTGCCTTCCCGGCCCTGTTGCCGGGCGGCGTGATGGACAGCAATCCATTGATGCAAGCCCCTGAACCCCCAGCTATGAAAAAGGTGCCTCATGACGGATAAGGCCCTAGTTATCGACCATGTCAGCAAGGACCGCGGAAAAACTCGCGTTCTTGACGATATCAACCTGTCTCTTGCCCCCGGACAGCGCGTGGCGCTGCTGGGCCATAACGGCGCGGGCAAGTCGACCCTGATCAAATCCATCCTCGGCCTGACGCCGATCCATGGCGGAGCCATTCGGATCGGAGACGCCACCCCCGGCAGCGAACAAGCGCGGCGCGAGACCGCGTATCTACCCGAGGCGGTGTCGTTTCATCCCGCTTTAACCGGACGGGAACAGCTAACACTGTTTGCGAAATTGTCGGGAACCAAAGCTGATGTACCCGGCCTGCTGAACCGTGTCGGTCTCAGCGATGCGCTGGATCGCCGGATCGGAACGTATTCCAAAGGGATGCGGCAACGTCTGGGCTTGGCTCAAGTTCTGTTGGGTCAGCCGAAAGTGGCGCTGCTGGATGAGCCCACCTCGGGGCTAGACCCCATTTCGCGGCAAGACCTTTACGCCATCATTGACGAGTTGGCAGCGAAAGGTACCGCTGTCCTGATCGCATCCCACGCCCTGACCGAAGTTGAGGCGCGCACCGACCGCATCGCCATCATGCGCAAAGGCCGGATGGTGGCTGATGATACGTTGACTAACCTGTCGGCCCTAGCTGGTCTACCGATCCGCCTGCGCGTGCGCGCCAGCACCAACCCCGAAGCGCTGGCCGCGGCATTGGGTGGCGACCGGATCAATGGCGCATCCGTTGAGTTGCTGTGTTCCCCAGATGACAAAATGGAGGCCCTGCGCCGGATCGCTGGAATGGGCGATGCCGTGGCGGATGTGGAAATGACCCCACCCAAGCTGGAAGACCTTTATCGCCACTACGCTCAGGAGGAGATGCAATGACCCGCTTCCTCGCCATTACCCGCACGGAGATGCTGATCCTGCGCCGCAACCGCTGGCTGCTGGTGGCCACCCTGATCATGGTGCTGTTCGCCTTGGCGCTAACCTTTGCAGGCAGCGCGCCTACCGGTACGCTGGGCGTCGATATGCTGACCGTCTCGGTTGCCTCGATGACTACGTTGTCAGTATATCTTGCCCCCTTACTGGCGTTGATGATCGCTTTTGATGCCATCGCAGGTGACGTGGACCGGGGCAGCTTATCGCTGCTGCTATCCTATCCGGCGGGGCGTGGAGAAATCCTGTTGGGCAAATTCACCGCCCATCTGGCCGCACTTGCCTTTGCCATGACCGTCGGCTTTGGCACCGCTGGTGCAGTGGCCGCATGGTTCGGCGGCGCGGGGCCAGAAAGCCTGATGGCATTGCTACGCCTAATCCTCACATCCATCCTGCTGGGCGCCGTGTTTCTGGCGCTGGGTTACCTGCTGTCTGCCCTGGCTAGGGGCGCCACGGCAGCAGCAGGTTTGTCGGCCGGGCTCTGGCTGGTCTTTGTCGTCCTTTATGATCTGGGCTTGTTGGGAGCCGTCGTCATGGACAAGGGCGGCACCTTCACCCAATCCGTCTTTCCGTGGGTGATGGTAGCCAACCCGGCCGACGCATTCCGTTTGTGGAACATCGCCGCGACCGAAGGCGTTGCGATGGCGTCCGGCATGACCGGGGCCGCGCAGGCACTGCCCGTCTGGGCCGCTCCTGCCTCCCTGCTGATCTGGCCGGTATTGGGCTTTATCCTCGCCCGCGCCGCGTTTCGGAGGGTCGAGCCATGAAACGTCTTGCTTTGATCGCGTTTGTCGCGCTGGCGGCCTGCAAGGAAGAGATCGCCGAGGCCCCTGATCCAGTGGACCTGACCCCCGATGCGCTAAGCTTTTTCTGCCAGATGAACATCGCTGAACATGGTGGCCCCAAAGGTCAGATCCATCTGGAAGGCTACCCTACACCTCTGTTCTTCGCCCAAGTGCGCGACATGGTGGCCTACCTAAAAAGCCCCGAGCGTGATGCACCCATTGCAGCGGTCTATGTCAGCGATATGGGCGCCGCGCCCAACTGGCAACAGCCGGGTGTTTCCAACTGGATCGCCGCCGAGGGCGCAACCTTTGTGGTCGGAGCCAATGTTGCGGGCGGCATGGGCGCGCGCGAGGTGGTGCCCTTTGCAGACCCCGCTGCCGCTGAAACCTTTATTGGCCAGTACGGTGGCAACCTGCTGCCTCTGTCCGGCATCCCCGACACCGAGGTTCTGGGCCCCGTTGATCTGGACCTGAAACTGGAGACCCCCTCATGACCGCCCTCTCCCGCCGCCGGTTTCTGACCATGTCCGCCGCTTGTGCCGCCTTTCCCGCGGGTGCCAATTCTGCCCCTACGTCTCACTGGCACGGGGTCGCGCTGGGGGCCTCGGCCAGCTTGCGACTTGAGGGGCTGACGGACACACAGGCCGCGCCAATCATCACCGCGGTCGAAGCCGAAGTGAACCGGCTTGAGAACATCTTCAGCCTGTACCGACCGCAATCCGAACTCAGCCGACTGAATCGCGACGGGCAACTGCCAGCCCCAGCTCCCGAACTGCTGAACGTCCTCAGCCTGTGTTCGGCCTTGCACGAGGCCACAGACGGCGTTTTCGATCCTTCAGTTCAACCGCTCTGGTCCGCGCTGGCTAACGGGGCCACCGCGCAAGAGGTCCATTCCGCCCGAAAATCCATTGGATGGTCTCGCGTTTTAATCGGGTCCGACATGATCCGCCTGCCCCAACCCGGTGTTTCAGCACTGACGCTGAACGGTATCGCACAAGGCGCCATTACCGACCGCATCGCGGCTTTGCTGGCCTCGCACGGTCTACGCGATGTATTGGTAAATATGGGGGAAATCGCCGCCCTTGGCCATCGCCAAGACGGGCAAGCCTGGCAAGTCGGACTGGCCGGACCCGGCAGAGAAGTTCTCAAATCCATCGAATTAAGCGATCGTGCCGTTGCAACCTCGGACGCAGGCAACCTCATGCTGACCGATGATCAAGGCCACATCCTGAACCCGCAAGACGAGGTAGCAACGAACCACATAGTATCGGTCTCAGCCCCCAGCGCAGCCATCGCCGACGGGCTGTCCACGGCCTTGTGCGCGTTGCCTGAAACGCGCGTTGACGCCGCGATCAGGTCCTTCCCCGAGGCGCGCAAAGAAATGTACATCTGAAAAAACTTCGGTGGTCACCTTAGTAAGCGAGGCCATTGGCTTTCCAATAAGCCAAACCATCAAGTGCCCACAACGGCTTACAACATAAGCCGTTGTTCCGACCGCATCTAAAAATGGTAGGTGGCGGAGACGAAGAGAGTCTAGGCAAAACGACACCACTCTAGAAATCATTTATAATACATGAGGTTAAGGACTATCCACCCACAAACCACTGAACAATGTATGCGGGATTTTATGCGGGACAACGTAAGGAGAATATGTTCCAATGCCAGCGTTTGCCTTTGGCGACGGTTGCTTTGGGAAATTCAACACGACGGATCCACCTGGCAGTTCTTGGTCCTAAATCGCTGCACCAGTTTTCCAACCTCACCAACCGGAATATGTGGCGAAAATTCTGAGCACAGATAGTTTGAATGAGGAGTAAGCCGTCCCGAGAAGGTTGCAGACCAACCCTCTTCAACCGCCAGCATTTGTTCTGCGGAGTACAGCAAGTGGTCAACAAAGGCTTCGTACGCACCGCCTTCAGCAGATTGAATAAGGCTACACGCGTCTGCGGGTCGCGCAAATTGGGGTTGCGCCGTAGCGAGTGCGAGATGGGCTCGGTAAGTGTCGCGAGCAGACTGTTCTCGTTGAATTTGGTCATGGCGGTCAAGCTGAACTTTGGCGCCGATTAGGGCAGCTATAGCAATGAACACGGTTACAACCGCGGCCAAAGCTTCAATCGACTTAGCATTTCTTGCCCACCAATTCATTCGATTACCTTTGCCTTTGATCCGGGGGCAGAGGTGCGTTTTTTCGGAGAAACACAACCATGATTTTCCACTAAGCCCGGAATATCAGTTCATTTCATCGTTTCTGAAAGCTTACGGTTTGCATGGTAATCCCCCTTACGTGGGACTCGTTGGTCGAAAAGCCGGTGCCTAATGTTGCGGCGACTCAGAATATTTCACGAGAAAGGTGTCGCTGGTGCTCGATACGAACGACAAAAATTGGCATAGGTTCGCAGCAACTCAAACTCCAGAAACAAGACTGTTGATTGATGGGGAATGGTGCAAGTCGGAAACCGGCGAAACACTGGCTTCTCTTAATCCGTATAGCCAGCAACTTGTCGCGAGCATTGAATGTGCGTCAACCGGCGACGTTACTCGTGCTACCGCCGTCGCACGCAAGCGGTTTGACGATGGCGTGTGGTCCAGAATGCCGCCGCGCGACAGAGTGCGTATTCTCAACAGATTTGCCGATTTGATTGAAAGCTGCGGCGACACTTTCGCTGTGCTGGATACACTTGAAATGGGCAAACCGATTTCCGAGATGCTGGAAATCGACGTACCGGGAAGTGTTCTGACCATGCGGTTCATGGCAGAATGTGTCGACAAGATTGGCGGGGATTGCCCGGTCACAGCGAACGATGCGCTCCATTACATCCAGCGGCAACCTCTTGGTGTCGTAGGGTGTGTCACGCCATGGAACTATCCAACGATGATGGCGGTTTGGAAGATCGCGCCTGCTCTTTCAGCAGGAAACAGCGTGGTGCTGAAACCTGCCGAAGATACATCGCTTACTGCAATTCTATTGGGTAAGCTATTTCTTGAAGCTGGTGGTCCGGAAGGTGTGTTCAACGTGGTTCCGGGCCGCGGATCAGTTGCGGGCGCAGCCCTGGCGCAGTCCTTGCAGGTCGACAAGATTGCATTCACTGGTTCGACCGGTGTTGGTCGCCTGATGTACGAGTACTCCGCGCGTTCTAACTTAAAGAAAGTGTCCGCAGAGCTCGGCGGAAAATCCCCTCAGATCATCCTCAGGGATGCGCCGGATCTAGCAAAGACCGCTGCATCTGTGGCGGCTGGCATCTTCGGAAATCAAGGAGAAGTCTGTACCGCAGGGTCGCGAATTCTGGTCGCGCGCGAAGTACATGATGAATTCTGCGACCACCTTACGAAGGCCGCTGAGGGCTTTCGCCCGGGCGATCCGCTCGACCCTGAGACTACGATGGGTCCTTTGGTAAATCGTGCGCATCAGAAACGTGTGCTTGGCTATGTTTCAGGCGCTGTTGAGGAAGGTGCATCAGCCATCGTCAGCGGATCATCGCATACTGCCTCGCCCGAAGCTTGCTTTGTATCGCCAACACTCTTCACCGACGTTTCATCCGATATGACGATTGCGAAGGAAGAGATCTTTGGCCCGGTTGGCGCGATCCTCAAACATGATGGACCCGATCACGCGCTCGAACTGGCCAATGACAGTGCATATGGGCTTGCCGCGGGGATTTGGACGCAGACCCTGGGCGACGCGCACAAGGTCGCCCGTGATCTGAATTGCGGGATGGTCTGGATCAATGGCTACATGAACGGAGACATGACCCAACCCTGGGGCGGTTGGAAGGAGTCCGGACAAGGCCGAGACAAGTGTATGGATGCCCTTTTGGAGAATACCCAGACGAAATCGGTATGGGTCACGCTCGATGGCTGAAATCCTGATCTTAGGCGGTGGTGCAGGTGGATTGGAACTTGCCATTCGCCTGGCCAAAAAACTCCGTCGGACGCCCAGGCACCGGGTGACGTTAGTCGATCGAAAGATGACCCATGTCTGGAAACCTTTGTTTCATGAGGTGGCCGCTGGCACACGTGGGCATTCCGGAGACGAAATCAGCTATCTTTCTTTGGCGGAAATGCATGGTTTCAGGTTTCGAACTGGTGAAGTGCTGCATATCAACCAGAAGGATAAGACAGTCGAGATATCTGGGCGCGAAGGCACCTTCGGTGAATCCATTCCCAATCGTACACTGAACTATGACCATCTGGTTATGGCCCTTGGAAGCGAGCCGCGCACATTCGGTATTCCTGGTATCGACGAAAATTGCTTTTTCCTGGATACGCTTCATCAGGCGCACCGGTATCGAGATGCGCTATTCGAGCACTGCCTGCGGATCGATACCGCACCAGATGCCGCGCAAAAGCAACTCCACATAAGCGTAATTGGCGGAGGCGCGACTGGTGTCGAACTGGCGGCCGAACTCACTCAGGCTATCCGGCACCTGACGCGATATGGGTTTGACGCCTTTGATCCTGAGAAAAACGTCAAAGTCAGGCTGATTGAAGCCGCGCCAAGGTTGCTTCCGGTGCTTGACGAAAAGCTGTCAAAGAAGGCGCAAACCCGGCTTGAAGAACTAGGCGTAGAGGTTCGCACCTCTTGTAAAGTTCAAAAAGTGCTTCCGGGAGGATCTATTCAGCTTGATGACGACATGTGTCTTCAGTCTAACATAACAGCCTGGGTTGCAGGAATTGGTGCACCGAACTCCTTGAACAAGCTTTTCGAAGAAGAAAGCTTGAATACCGGCTTTCTTGCGGTTTGCGAGACTCTACAAGTTGAGAATGCGGAAGGTATCTGGGCTTTGGGCGACTGCGCCCGTCTCGTTGGTGCAGGTGTAGGCCGCCCCCTACCGCCGAAGGCGCAAGTGGCGTCTCAGCAGGCCGAACATCTGGCAACGGAACTGAGCCGTGTGTTGCTTTCCTCCGCGAAGCCCCGACCGTTTCGATATCAGGATCGCGGTTCACTGGTGAACTTGGGTGGTCACTCCACAATTGGCCAATTGATGGGCAATTTGATGGGAAGTCAGACCATCGACGGCTGGTTCGCAAGACGAGCATACAAAATGCTGTACCGGCGACATCAACTCATCCTGCATGGAAACGTACGCGGGTCGTTGTTGATCGCGAGTGAGCTTCTGCGAGAACGCGTGCACCCGCGATTGAAACTGCACTAGTGCCGCTGGTTCGAACGCCTCCTTATCAACTCAGATCGGGCGAACAGTACCCCTCATGGGGGATTGTTGGGCTTTGAACTAATGCAAAGAATGAAGGCGGTCACACCTGATTTCAGACCGCCTAATCACGAATAGATGGTGAAAATGACGAAAATTTCGATCAATCCCGAACGCTTGTGGTCCCGGTTGATGGACATGTCCGAAATTGGTGAGATCCCGAATAATGGAAGTCGCAGGCTTGCCTTGTCACAGGACGATGTTGATGGCCGGGAATTGTTTCTTGCATGGTGTGAGTCCCGCCGGTATCGGGCAATGTTTGACAAGATCGGAAACTTGTTCATTCGCCGCGATGGCACTGATCCCGATGCGCTCCCCCTTGCCATCGGATCGCATCTGGACACACAGCCAAATGGCGGCAGGTTCGATGGTATTCTTGGTGTTCTCGCGGGCCTGGAGGTTCTTGAGACATTGGATGATTTCAAGATCAGGACTCGGGCACCGATCGACCTTGTCGTTTGGACCAATGAAGAAGGTGCCCGGTTTCAGCCTGCGATGATGGGCTCTGGAGTGTATTGCGGCGTTCTTGATCTACCGAGTGTTCTTGCAACCACAGATGATCAAGGCGTTTCTGTCGCTGAAGAAACGGCGCACCATGGGTATGACAAGGGGTGTCCCCCGGGATTTCAACAGATTGAGCGGTATGTCGAGCTGCATATCGAGCAAGGTCCAATTTTGGAAATGGAAGACAAGGCAATCGGGGTTGTCACCGGGGGACAAGGTATCCGTTGGTACGATGTCACGCTGACAGGTGAGGAAACGCATGCAGGGCCAGTCCCGATGCATAGTCGCCGCGATCCTGTGCCCGCGTTAGCGCCTGTTGTCGAACTGGTCTATCGGATCGGGCAGAAGGATGAAAACGCGCGCGCAACTATTGGCAAAATCGAAACGCGTCCGGGCTCGATCAATGTTGTTCCGGGGCAAGTTTGTCTGAGCGTTGACCTGCGGCACCCAAAAGAAGCCGATCTGGTTGCTATGCAAGAGGCGTTTCTCAATGGGATTTGTAACATTGCAAACGAACATCCAAAGCTAGAAGTGAAAGCAAAATGTCGTTGGCACTCTCCCGTGGTTCAGTTCGATCCAGAAATGGTGAGCGGGGTCCGCGAGGCAGCCAATCAACGTAACTTGCCTTCCATGGAAATCGTTTCCGGGGCAGGACATGATGCGTTCAATCTCGCGCAGGTCGTACCCACAACGATGATCTTCGTTCCATGCCGTGACGGGATCAGTCACAATGAACTGGAGTATACAAAGCCAGAACATGCCGCCGCTGGAGCCAATGTCCTGTTGGATATGGCGTTGCGCTTTGCCAAAGCGAACCAGGACGCCCTGCAATTGCAGGAGTAAGAAGCAGAATCTTTACACGCAAACCTTAACGACACGGCAATACTGAAGGGATCCCCAATGACCCGAGCCTTCATCCTCGCAACCACATTGCTCTCCCCATTGGCAGCGGGAAACGCGTTTTCACAGCCCTTGGTTCTCACGGGTGCCGATGTCTACACCGTTAACGAAAATCGAGATTGGGCTGAGGCAGTCGGAATCGACGAAAACGGGGTTATTGTCGCCGTTGGAACAGAAGCTGAGGTTGTTGCCGCAGTTGGGTCTGGCGCGTCGATCATCGACCTTGGAGGGCGCATGGTTCTGCCTGGTTTTCAGGACGCCCATCTTCATGCGATTGAGGCAGGCGTAAACGCAGCTCTTTGCGAATTCGAACCATTTGACAGCCTGAACGGGTACCGGGACAGCATCTTGGAATGCGCAGAGAATGATAGCACGGGCCTGTGGGTTCGCGCTTCGGGCGTAAACATACCGAACCTGTTGGATCTACACCCAAACCCAGTTGAGTTTCTGGACGAGTTGCTGCCGGACCGTCCCATTTTGATCCTGGACGACATCGGTCACGGAGCTTGGGCAAATTCTGTAGCTCTGAAGGCGGCGGGGTACGATGTGTCTGGCGACAAGGCGAACGGCAATATCATTCTACGTAACGATCAAGGCGACCCAAACGGTGTGGTGCTGGAAAACGCGCCTCATAACTTGCGCACCTTGGCATTTTTGCCGACCGAAGATCATCTGAACTTTGCCTATGACAGCCTGCTTGCGGCGGCCAATGAGTTGAACCAGAACGGAATCACAACCATTAGCGACGCTGGCGGCTATTGGCCTCAGGGACACCATCGTGTTTGGGATTGGGCTGAAGAAGCCGGAGAGTTAACCGTACGTGCATCAAATGCTTTCTACGTTTATCCGGACCGCCCCCTTGAAGAGCAACTTTCTGAACTAAAGGGACTGTATCACAATGACCCCGACCGTTTGGTGCGGTTCAACCAAGCAAAGATATATGTTGATGGCATTTTGAGCCAAGGAACCGGAGCTCTACTTGAGCCATATGAGAACGACGCCGGTCCCGAGCTTGGCTATCTCTATTTCCCAGGCGAGTATTTGAATGAGGTCGCTCATGAATTCAGCGCGGCAGGGTTCCAACTGCATTTTCATGTAACAGGCGATAACGGCGCACGGTTGGCGTTGGATGCAATCGTCGATGCGAACCCAGACTCAGGGCCGCACCGACTGACGCATCTTTATTTGGTCGATCCGGCAGACTATCCGCGATTTGCAGAACTGAATGCCGTTGCCGATTTCCAGATCCCGCCAAGTGCGCTGGAAGATGACTACATCGACTTTATCGGAGAATTCATCGGTGACAGGACAGATCGACTATTGCCTGCAGGAGATTTGCTGAACGCCGGAGCCACAGTCACTATGAGCAGCGATTGGGATGCAGACGAACTCAACCCGCTTATCAAAATCTCCGCGTCTGTCGGTCGTGAAACGAACGGCTTTCCAGACGTTGAAACAGCGATTGAAGCGATGACCATCAATCCGGCTTACCTCCTTCAACATGATGACAAAACAGGGTCCATCGAAGTCGGAAAATATGCCGATCTGGTTGTGATCAGCGAGAACATCCTGGATTTACCAGTCAGCCAGATCCCCTCTGCCGAGATCGAAGTCACTTTGCTTCAGGGTGAGCCTGTTTTTGACGCGTATGGCCTCTTTGAAGAATAGGCTTCAGGCGTCGTACGGAGCGCTCAACTTTCGATCGAGGTAAACAAGTGGGTCTTCCGTTGCATTCGCAGGCGTTCGGGAGAGTGCCTCGAGAAACAGGGAAAACAACTCTCCCTGAGAGGCAATCCCCAGCTTTGCGTGAATACGCTTGCGGTGGACCTTAACTGTCTCGGGGCTGTTGCCCAGTTCACGCGCAATGGATTTGGACGAGTGGCCCTTGAGAATGAGGCGAACAATCTCTGCTTCACGTTCGCTAAGAATTGATGTGGCAAAGCGCTCGAAGGACTTGTTGAGGTGCTGCCCGATGCGCCCGTGACCAATGACAGTATCTGGATCCAGTCGTGGCCAGTGCCGACGGCAGAGGGCAACAATGCAAGGCAACAGTTCTTCCAACGCCAATCGGGCCTGTGGTGACAACTGAAAACTCTCTTCCCGGCTTCCCAGTGAAAGAACTAAGCATGCGTCCTGATCAAAGCGGATAAAGAGCACGGTTTCATCAAACAACCCGGTGCCTGAATAGAACGTCTGGTAGTATTCCGAGACCAGAAAATCATCCGGTGCGCAGTCATTCAAAGCCATCACCCCGTCACCGAAACCCTGCAGAAACAGGTTGTAAAACGGGTCGAGCAGGTAGGCGAAATCAAGGTAGGGCTTGATTGTCGCATCACAGTATTGATCGTCGAGGTTGTCGAACAATTCGACCGGCGAATGTGAGGGAAAGAACGCAGTCACAAAGGTGCTGTCATAGCCCGATATAGACTGGCACAGGGCTGCAAGCGCGCCAAGGAACTCTTCGTGGCCAACTTTTTCTATGATCGTGGCCAAGCCCGCTAAGGTTTCGGCTGATTGAGCCCGATCAATTCCTGACATGGAATTTATTGGTGGAGTTCCAATTGCGTCATTGTTGATCTTTAGACTAAGCATATCCAACCTCCGTTTCTTGACTGTCAAGCGGGCTGCTGTTGGGTCATGCAATGAATGCCACCACCGTTCCAACAGATGTCCCGGATATCGACCTGAACGATCTGACGATCGGGAAAGGCTTTCCTGAAGGTTTCGACGGCCGCATCGTCTGTCTCGGGGGTTCCAAAACTGGGCAGAACCACACCACCGTTTGCAATGTAGCAATTCACATATGATGTAGCGGTGAACTCGCTCTCGTGATGATAAAGGTAAGCCTCGTTCATCAGTGTAATTTCGATTTCATTTCCGTCAGCGTCGGTTTGTCCACGCAGTGCTTTCAGGTTTTCCCGACAGACCCTTTGATGAGGGTTTTCGTTGTCAGGGTTGTCCTCAAACAGAACATGACCCGGCCGCGTAAAGGTCAGAACACCATCGATGTGACCATCCGTGATCCATTCGTTTTCATCGCCGGGCAACCAGATGACTTTGCGTGCGCCGATCGCGTGAAACAGCTCGCGTTCGACATCTGCCTTGGTCATTCCCGGGTTGCGGTTGGAGTTGAGAAAACAGGTTTCCGTGGTGATCACAGTCCCGCGTCCATCACTGATTAGCCCGCCCCCTTCGCCACATAGGGGCGCCTGAAAATATGGAAGCTCAAGATGAGATACCAGCTTTTCACCTACGTCCCTGTCGCCGGGCTCAAGTGGGAACTTGCCGCCCCAGTTATTGAACACCAAGTTAGACCCGATGGTCTGACCATTTGCATTCTGCACAAACAAAGGCCCAGTATCCCGGAACCACAGGTCATCCTGATCCAGCGCGATCACATCGATGTGCCCTGGCAGTTTGCGACGGGCCAGTTTGAAGGCATGGGGTGCTGCGATCACTCGCACGGGCTCAAATTGGGAGATCGCGCTGGCAATCGCGACAAAGGCATTCTGGACCGTTGCAATATCCTTCCCCCAGGTGTCGGGATGGTCGTCGTGGACCCAAGCCATCCAGCAAGCGGCATGACGTGCTGTTTCGGCTGGCATCACAAAGCCCAACTCTCCGGGTGTACTGCTGATCAGGGTCTGGCTCAGTTCCTTGTTCATGACTTTGGCTCCTGTTGCGTGATGCAATGAATGCCGCCACCACCGATGGCGATAGATGGGATTTCGACTTGGGCAACATGGCGGCCTGGCAGGTATTGCTCGAACACTTCGCGGACCATGTCATCTTCTGGCAGGCCGTATTTCGGCATCACCACACCACCGTTGCAGATGTAGGAATTCACGTATGAACGGCAGAACTTTTCGTTATCCGTTGCAAAATCCGCTGCATCCGGAACACGTATCAGTGACAGCGGGCGTCCTTTGGCGTCGGTCTGGTTCTCAAGTGCCGAAATGTTGGCAACATTGATGTCATGCCACTCGTGATCCGCAGGCCCTTCGCCTTCGACCAAAACCACACCCGGCGCCAGAAAGGCGGCAATACCATCGACGTGCCCGTCTGTTTCCGTTTCTTCGACGTTTCCCGGAAGCCAGATAACCTTGTCGCCACCCAGCATCTCTTTCAATTCGGTTTCGATATCGGTCCGTGTCCAGTCAGGGTTGCGGTTCAAGTTCGGGAAACAGCTCTCGGTGGTGAGAATTGTGCCTTCACCATCGACGCTGACTCCGCCGCCTTCAGCGATCAGGTCCGATACGAACTTACGCACTCCGGATTTTTCGAGGATTGTTGATGAGACTGTATCGTCACCCGCAAACGGCGCGTATTTGCCACCCCAAGCGTTGAAGCGGAATGAGGTTCCGGCCTTGTTGCCCTCTCCGTCGACAAGGAAGCAAGGGCCAGCATCACGTGCCCAGCTGTCGTTGATCGGGTGCTCCAACAGATCAATATCGCTGCCCAACAGATCACGCGCGACAGCGATGTCTTCACGCCGAACCAGCATGGTCAATGGTTCAAACTGGCGAATGGCATGGGCCACATCAGTGTAGTTCCGGCGCGTTTCCGAGATGTCGTCCCAAACCTCAGCGCGTGATGGCCACATCATCCACGTCCGTTCGTGATCTGCCCATTCTGCTGGCATGTGAAATCCGGCTTGTTTTGGTGTTTGCCGCTGCACGTGTGACTCCGATCTTCAATAGCTGTGTCTTGTTTGGAGTCTATTCATTAGATACAGTGATGGACAAACGCGTAATTCTTGGGAAACCCATTAGTGTAATTCATGAATAATCCCTATCGCCTCCTCCCACCACTTGGATCGCTTGTAGGATTTGAAGCGGCGGCGCGCTTGGGAAGCTTTTCGCATGCAGCGGATGAGCTGAACGTGACCCAGTCCGCGATTTCGCATCAGATTCGCACGTTAGAAACCCATTTGGAGCAACCTCTGTTTCACCGTGTTGGGCGCGGCATCGAACTTACTGATGCCGGTAGAGATCTGTATCGAACGAGTTTGGAGGCGCTGGAAACTGTGCGTCAAGGCGTTCAACGGCTTGATGCGTACTCAAAGCCAGGAACAGTTGTCGTGCAGATTTTGCCGGTCGTTGCAGCCAGTTGGTTCATGCCGAGATTGGCTGAACTCAAATCATCAAATCCGGAAGTAGAACCATGGCTGTACACAGGCGAGCTGACAGCCGAATTGGTCGAGACGGAATATGACATCTCATTTCGTTACGACCCGCCGCAGATTCCCGATGAAATTGGGGCCCAATTTCTCTCGGAGCGACGTGTTCCTCTTTGCGCCCCAAGCTTATTGGAGACGTTTCATAGCAACCCTGAAACCGCACCCCTTATTCATGATGAAGAACCGGACGATTGGCAAACCTGGTACATTCGTGCCGGGCTATCGCGTGAAAACTACTCGGCGGGTCTAAATTTCTCCGATCCCGTTTATGCACTGGATGCTGCCGCGCAAGGTCTCGGCGTCTATCTGGGGAACCCCGATTTGGCAGCGCCGTGGTTGGAAAAGGGGCAGTTGTGTAAGGTAGGCGAGCACGTACTGGAAACCGGCCGGATCATGTACATCGTCACCCAGGATCGTGATCTGCAACGACCCGCTGTACGGGCCTTGTGGGACTGGCTGATGGCTCACGCCCCTTCGGCAGACACGGCCACATCTTCGGGAAAGAAACAAGCTGACTGATGATGTTCGGCTTGATCAACCAGTTTTGGAACCTCCGAACGGCATCGCGCAGGACGGCCTTTTTGCTCATACAGCCAGCATCGCGTGTGAAAAGGACAGCCAGAAGGTATCGCATCATGCGAAGGCACATCGCCGTTCAAAACGATCGGCTTTGAGCGTGCTTTGTTTTTTGTCTTCACACGTGGCACTGCCGACATCAATGCTGCTGTGTAAGGGTGCCTTGGGTTGGCGGAAAGAGCTTTGGATGGACCAGTTTCCACAATCTCCCCCAAGTACATGACGGCGATACGCTGGCAAAGATGGCGTACGACTGAAAGGTCGTGGCTGATGAACAGCATCGCCATGTTTTCCTGAGTGCGCAGTTCATCCAGAAGGTTCAGGATTTGCGCCTGAACTGACACATCAAGCGCACTGACCGGCTCATCCGCCACAATTATCGACGGGCTATTTGCGATAGCCCGGGCTATCGCGATGCGCTGCCGCTGACCGCCGCTAAAGTGTTGGGGAAACCGCGCCGCATGCTGCGGATTCAACCCAACCCGCTCAAGCAACGCCCGAACACGGTCTTTTTCATTGCTTCGATCTGCCGTTTTCTGAATGCGAAACGGTTCGGCCAACGTATATCCAACGGTTTTTTGAGGATGCAGCGAGGAATAGGGATCCTGAAACACCATCTGCACCTGACCGGCCAATTTGCGTCGGTCACCAGGCTTGGTGGCATCAAGTGCCTCACCATTCACCATCAAAGACCCACTCGACTGCTCGACAAGCCCAACAATCGCTTTTCCCAAAGTCGTTTTTCCACTGCCGGACTCGCCTATCAAGCCGAGCACTTCTCCGGGGTTTACGGACAAAGTGATGTTATTGAGGGCTCGGAATGTGGAAGGTGCCTCAAAAATCCCTCGCGGCGCAGATGACGCAAACTCGACTGACAGGTTTTCTATATTGAGTGCTGGTTTAGTCATGCGGTCTTCCTCTGAGGTGTTGTCCCGCTGCGCAAGTGGCACGCCACCAGATGGTCACTCTTATCAATCATGACTTGCGACGGCGTCGCCTCGGCACAGGTGTCCACGGCCTCACTGCATCGATCCCGGAAAGCGCACCCCGAAGGGCGTTCCCAAATGGAAGGGGGCGCGCCAGGGATAGGAGTGAGTCGGTCTTGATCTGCATCCAGCGAAGGATGCGCACCGAGAAGGCCAATCGTGTATGGGTGTTGAGGGTTCTCAAGTACCTGTTGGGTAGGTCCGCGTTCCACGTCCTTACCTGAATAAAGCACGATAACTTCGTCGCTCATTTGCGAAACGACGCCCAGATCATGCGTTATCAAAACGACCGCCATAGCGAGGTCTCGAGAGAGAGCCTTAAGCAGATCAAGGATTTGCGCCTGAATGGTCAGGTCCAGTGCCGTTGTCGGTTCATCTGCAATTAGCAACCGGGGTTTGAATACAATTGCCATCGCAATCATCACACGCTGTCGCTGACCACCGCTCAGTTGATGTGGGTAACGCTTAAGCATTCCCTCCGGGTCGGGCATTCCCACCTGCGTCAATACCTCCACGGCACGAGACCATGCCTCTTTCGCGGGTTGCTTGCGGTGGGCCTGAACACATTCGATTATCTGGTCACCGATCTGCAAGACCGGGTTTAGGCTACTCATTGGATCTTGGAAAACCATCGCAATTTCAGTGCCCTGTAGATCACGTAGTTTCTTTGGCGATAGCTGAAGGAGATCCTGGCCATCAAATTCAACAGCTCCGGAAACTTTGAGAGAGCGCTTGTCCAGCAATCCCATAATCGCCATGGCCGCTGTACTTTTACCGGAGCCGCTTTCTCCGACGACGCCAAGACACTGGCCCCGTTTCAGTTGGAATGACAACCTGTCCACAATTGCTGCAGACCGGGGTCCGTTTCCGACTGAGACGGACAGGTTATCAACTCTCAATAGTTCCATTTGCAGAGGCGTTCCTATTCCGCGGAATTTGTGCAGTGGTGTTCCGAGCCGAGTTACGACCGTTCGTTTTTCATACATGGTTCTGCGCTAGGCGGCTGTGCCCCATAGGTGGTATCGACAGGTTGGACGGCAAACTGCGACGCTGGCTCCCATCAAAAAGCACAAACCGCGATGCATCACGCTCGTTGGATGAACTACAGGGAGCCAGCCATGACCAAACGCACACCGACACGAAATTCTCCACAGTTCCGATTGCCACGCCGATCATTCCTTGCTGGGACGTGTTCTATGGCGGCGATGGCATTCGCCCCCGCAGGTCGCGTATGGGCGGACACCGCTGCAACTGCTCCTGACATTGGCGCGCGCGATCCCAATACGCTGGTTGTTCTGGTCGACGCCACGGTCGAGAACCTGGACCCAGCGACGAATATCGAGTGGGCTTATGGCTTGCGTCCCATCTACGAGACCCTGACGATTCTTGACGGAAGCGATACTCTTTCGGTCAAACCAGCGCTAGCAGAGGCTTGGGAAGCCAATGAAGACAACACAAGCTGGACGTTCACGCTGGTCGATGGCGTGACCTTCCACGATGGCACGCCGTTCAACGCAGAAGCCGTGAAAAAAGCGGTGACCCGGATGGTGCTGCATCCTGCGGGCCTCGCCGGAACCTGGCAGCTTGACGATCCCGAGACACAGATTGTCGTCGTCGATGACAGGACTGTCCGCTTTGATCTGGGAGAACCACGTCCCTTCTTCGACAGACAGGTTAGCTCGCAATACGGGTTCTGGATGGCCAGCCCGACTGCTGCCGAAGCCAATTCTAAGGGCGATGATGACATGGGGTCGGAATTTCTTCAGTCCAACCCTGTCGGTACGGGTCCTTATAAGATGGAAAGCCTGAATCCAGGCCAAGACGCCACCTTTGTTGCCAACCCAGACTATCGTGGCGGGTGGGAGCATCCACATTTCAACCGTGTCATCACCAAGACGATGCCGGTGTCTGCGACGCGCAGACAACTGTTGGAGACCGGTGAGGCCGACATGACACTGGCGATGGAGCCCGAAGACATGGTGGTTCTGCGGGACGATCCAAGGTTCAACATGATCGACGCGCCCACCTTCACGGTTCAATACGTGGCGTTTGCGACAGATGGTAAGCTTGCTGATCCAAAAGCAAGGCAAGCAATCAGCCATGCGTTTGATCACGACGCATATATCGAGCAGGTAGCCCTTGGCACGGCAGACAAGCCGACATCGGTGTTTCCTACTCAAATGCAAGGCCTCGATGGCAAGGATCGCCTGTTGCCCTTCGACCTGGATCGCGCCCGGGCATTGCTTAAAGAGGCTGGCATTGCGGAAGGCACCGAACTCACAATGGCCTACTATGCAGGCTTCGGGGATATCGAAGGTCAACTGCTGCAGGCCTGGCTGTCTGAAATTGGCATCGACTTGAAACTTCAGGAGTTGTCTTTCTCGGCCTATCTCGATGTGTTCTTCGGCGAAGGTGAAGCTGAGGAACGCCCGGATCTCTTCTACTTCTCTTGGTGGCCGAACGTTGATCACCCTTACAGCTTTGCCTGGGGTCTATTTAGCGGAGACGCAGCAACTTATGACGGCAATGCGGGTCGTTATGCCAATGATGAGGCGACGGCGTTGATCGAAGAGCTCCGCAATCAGGTCATGACCGAGGATATGGCGGCCAAGTTCCAGCGCCTTGCAGATATTCTGACAACCGAGGACCCTGCCTGGCTTCCGATCCTTCAGGAACGCGCACAATTCGTGTCGCGAAATGACATCAAAGGCGTCGAGAACAATCCGATCTATGTCTCGACGCTGGACATGTACAACCTGTCGCGCGGCTACTGAGCGGCAAGCAGATGCTTCGGTTTATTCTCCGCCGCGCAGTCGCAACAACGATCCTGATCGGTGGAGTCGTATTGATGACATTCGCGCTCGCCCGGCTTTTGCCGGGCGATCCCGCACGTCTGATCGCCGGTGCCCGGGCCGACGCTGACGCTGTGGCGGCAGTCAGGGAACGCCTGGGGCTGGATGACCCAATAGGCGTGCAGTTCCTGACTTATGTGAGCAACGTAATGGAAGGTGACTTTGGTCGTTCGATTGTAACACGCCGTCCGATATCCGAAGACATCGTCACCTTTTTTCCGGCAACGCTGGAACTGGTCATTCTTGCGGCCTGCATCTCACTTGTAATTGGTGTCCTTTTGGGTGTTTTGGCTGCGGTGCGCAGTGGCGCGCCCTCGGACGTCGGAGTGCGGGGCGTGGCAGTACTGGGCCTTTCCGTACCGGATTTCTGGTTGGCATTGGTCTTTCAACTACTGTTCTTTGCTACGCTTGGCCTATTGCCGTTTGGGGGTCGTCTGGGAACTGGTGTCACGCCTCCGGACTTCGTAACGGGTTTCATGACACTCGATAGCCTTCTGGCCGGTCGATTTGACCTGTTTGTCGATGCACTGAAGCACATGATCCTTCCGGTTACCGTTTTGGCCATCCCTTCAATGGCGATCACAATCCGCGTCGTTCGCACCACAATGCTTGAGGTTCTGTCGCAGGATTTCATCCGAACGGCGCGATCCAAAGGCATTCGGCCGGTTCGCGTCTACTTGCGGCATGCCCTGCGTAACGCGCTTCTGCCGATCGTGACGATATTTGGTCTGAACACAGGTCTATTGATATCAGGAGCGGTTTTCATTGAGTTGATCTTCGATTGGCCGGGATTAGGCCGTTACACAGCCAACGCAATCGCTTCTTCGGATTACAACGCCATCATGGCGATCACGCTTGTCGTTTCGATTGCCTACACCTTGATCAACTTCTTGGTCGACCTCAGCTATTCGCTGCTCGACCCGCGGGTGAAACTCACATGAGCTCAGATACCAACTTGATCCGCCCTGGCCATAGATTGCAATTTCCGGGAGGCGAAAGCGCAGCTCAGATTGTTAGTTTTGCCACGTCTTCCGGTCAGGCCTTTCTTGCCGTCTGCATCGTTTCATTTATCGTCGTCATTTCGGTTTCGGCATTTGCCGCTTATCTTTTGGACATACATGTCACCGCCTTCGATCCGTTGAAGATGAACATCATGGCACGGCTCGAACCGCCGAGTGGAGAACACTGGATGGGTACCGACAAGATTGGGCGAGACATGCTAGCCCGGGTCGTTGCCGGATCATGGATTTCGCTATCGGTTTCATTCGCGGTTTTGGCTGTAGCATCTGTGGTCGGCACCTCGGTCGGTCTGGTTGCAGGATATGTCGGCGGATGGGTTGATGAGGTGTTGATGCGGGTTACGGATCTGTTTCTGGCCTTTCCGGCATTGATTCTGGCCGCAGCCATTGCCGCGAGCTTTGGTGGCGGCATGATCTCAACCACCGTCGCTTTGGCAGCGGTTTTCTGGCCCTGGTACGCCCGACTTATCCGCAGCCGCGTGCTTTCCTTGAAAGAACAAGAATTTGTCGCGGCCAGTCGTTGCCTTGGTGCATCGCATACGCGCCTGATCTTCACATCGTTGCTGCCGATGGTGTGGCCACTTGTGATTGTGCAAGCAACGACAGATGTGGGGTTCGTCATTTTGGCGGCCTCGGGCCTGTCTTTTCTGGGATTGGGCGCACAGCCGCCTACTCCGGAATGGGGGGTTATGATTTTCGAAAGCCTAACTCACCAACCTGCCTCCTGGTGGCTTGCCGTATTCCCGGGGGGCGCAATTGCGCTGGTCGCCATTGGGTTC
The DNA here is from genome assembly GCF_056539465.1 of Ruegeria sp. BB1. Classification (NCBI taxonomy): domain Bacteria; kingdom Pseudomonadati; phylum Pseudomonadota; class Alphaproteobacteria; order Rhodobacterales; family Roseobacteraceae; genus Ruegeria; species Ruegeria sp. BB1. The sequence goes on along the minus strand of NZ_JBQFVB010000004.1, from coordinate 28,630 downwards.
AACCTATTGGGCGACTCCTTGCGCGATCATTTAGATCCATCTCTTGGGGCATCGGAGGCCGGAGTATAGTGACACACATGAACAGACGGTCCTTCATGGTCGCGACCGCATCTTTTGGCCTGGCGCCTCCGGTTTGGGCCAGAAAGGACAAACAAGTGGATTATAGTCAGACGGGCGCAACAATCGAGGAAGGCGCTGGTGGCTCAGATGGCTATCACTTCCCTGCTGAATGGGAAAAGCACGAGCGGACCTTGATGCAGTTTCCATCCCCCCAGAATTGGCGCCGCCGCGATTTGGAGGATGCCCGAAGGGAATGGGCTGAAACCGCAAATACCATCGCTGAGTTCGAGCCTGTAATGATGGCGGTTCGTAAGCAGGATCTTAAAGCCGCCAAAAACATGCTCAGCAGCCAGATCGAGCTGGTTGAAATGCCGCTGAACGACGCCTGGTCGCGCGACAGCGGTCCCATGATCTTGAAAAACTCATCAGGTGATCGTCGAGTCGCAGGATTCACCTTTAATGGGTGGGGCAAGAAATTCCCTCCGTATCGTGACGATCAGCTTGTTAAAGGAAGGCTCGCTGCAAAGCTGGGCATGCCGATGTATCAGAGCAACCTGGTGCTTGAAGGAGGGGCGGTTGCATTTGATGGGCAAGGAACCGTTCTGACCACTGAAGAGTGCCTGATGAATCGCAACAGAAATCCTGGCTGGACCAAGGCTGAAATCGAAGCCGAATTACGGACACATCTCGGCGTGACGAAAGTCTTGTGGCTGCCTCGAGGTCTGACACCGGACCCGATTACCGACGGTCACATTGATGGAATAGCGGCATTTGCAGCACCTGGCCTGGTTTTACTGCACACAACTGACGATCCGAGTGATCCGAACACGCAAATCACGCAGGAGGCTCGGGCAATCCTCGAAACCGCGACCGATGCTACTGGTCGGAAGCTAGACGTAGTTGAGATTCCGTTGACCAGCTTTGATGTCGTCCACATGAACTTCTACATCTGTAACGGCGCGATAGTTGTGCCCGTCTCGGGGCGCCGGTCGGAAGACGATGAACCACTTGCGATTTTGCGCGAAGTGTTCCCGCACCACGAAGTCAAAGGTGTTTCAGGAAGGATGATCGGGGGCGGTGGTGGTGGTGTCCACTGTATTACGCAACAGGTGCCAACCGTCTGACTCAAATCAGACCAGCAAAACAAAAAAGGGGACCGCAATGCGGTCCCTTCAAGTTTCGGGGAGTTTGTGAGTGGTAGTTGGCTTATTGACCCTGCGAAGTCATTCCATCCAAGCTGCGCAAGGTTTGGTACATATTTGGTCTCCGATCTCGGAAAATACCCCAATTGTCGCGATATGCATTGGCGGCATCCAGATCCACGCTCGCGGTGATCACGGTTTCTGTGGCGCGATCCGCGTCCGCAAGAATCTCACCGGTATACCCAGCAATGAACGACGTTCCATAAAACTGACCTTCCGTCTCACCCTGAGTTTCCTTGCCGACACGGTTGGAGGCCACAAGCGGCACCATATTCGCCGCTGCGTGCCCTTGCATTGTCCGACGCCAATGGCCGCTGCTGTCGAGTTCCGGTTTCTTGGGCTCAGATCCGATCGCAGTTGGGAACATCAGAACTTCGGCACCCTGCAAAACAAGGCTGCGTGCCGTTTCTGGAAACCATTGATCCCAGCAAACACCGCACCCAATGCGACCGTATTTGGTTCCGACAACTTGGAACCCGGTGTCACCAGGACTGAAATAGAATTTCTCCTCATATCCGGGTGCTTGTGGAATATGCGTTTTGCGATAATTGGTCAAAACTGAGCCGTCTGCGTCAATCACTGCCAACGAGTTGTACCGTGTCAGGCCAGCGCGTTCATAGTACGAAACCGGAAGGACCACATCCAACTCATTCGCTAGCGCACCAAAGTGGCTTACCACTTTGCTGTCCTCAAGCGTGCGCGCCATGTCAAAGTATTGGAGATCCTGTTCCAAACAGAAGTACGGCGTTTCGAACAACTCTTGCAAAAGAATGACTTGCGCACCAGCGTCGGCGGCCTGCCGGACGAGTCCTTCGGCTCTGGCAATGTTGTCATCAATGTCCCAACTACAGGACATCTGCGTGGCGGCGAGAGTGATATTTCGCATACCAATTACCTTTCTGCCTGAAATTCAGTGATGCTCTCGCTGATTGCGCCTACTATCTCGTCGCATTGTTCTTTTGAAATGATCAGCGGGGGCGACAACACGATCCGGTCGCCGACTGGGCGGACAATCACGCCGCGCTCCATACATTTGCGGAACACGTGATGCCCGGCGTTAGCACCGGCATCCATCGGTGCTTTGCTCGACTTGTCGCTTACCAAGTCTATTCCCATCATCAGGTGGCTTCCGCGCACATCTCCGACAATCGGGAGATTCAGAAGCGACTTTGCGGTCTCTTGGAAGTAAGGTCCGACTTCGCGCACGTTTTCGAGCAGATTTTCACGATCCATGATTTCGATGTTTTTCAATGCCGCGGCACAGGCGACAGGATGCCCGAAATATGTCAGCCCCATCGACAACAAGCCGCCTTCGCATTGCGGCTTCGCTATAACATCATAGACCTTGGTCGAAATCAGAGTGGCGCCCAAAGGAATGTAGCCAGAGGTCAGACCTTTGGCGCAGACCAAGATATCAGGCTGGTAATCGAACAGTGTTTCTGAAGCGAACCATTCACCCAGCCGCCCAAACGCAGTCACGACCTCGTCAGCGATGTAAAGCATGTCGTAGCGCTTGCAGACCTCCCACATACGTTTGTGGTACCCCTTGGGTGCGACCAGCACACCGCCAGCGCCCATGATGGGTTCAGCAATAAAGGCCGCTACGTTGTCGGGACCCAGCTGCTGGATGCGCGCCTCGAATTCGCGAACGAGGTAGTCGCAGTATTCAGCGTCGCTCCAACCATCCGGCTTGGCATAAAGATTGGCTTCAGACACGTGGGTTATTAAGTCTTCTCCAATCCGGTCGAACCCGTGTTTTGTCCCGTGAATTCCGGTGAGTGATGCGGCGACATAGGTCGCGCCGTGATATCCGTTTTGACGGGAAATGATCTTTTTCTTTCGATGCTGACCTTTCTGGTCGAAATAGAAATGAACCAGCCGAATGGCGGCATCATTCGCTGTTGAGCCGCCACATGTGTAGTAAACGTGGTTCAAGTCACCTGGCGCAAGCTCTGCGAGTTTCGCACCCAGGTTGGCGGCAGGAACGTTGGAGCTGTGGCCAAACGGGTTGTAGTACTGCATGTTCATGACCTGCTCGGCGATGGTGTCTGCCATCTCCTTGCGTCCATGCCCAATGTTGACGCACCAAAGCCCGGCAATGCCATCCAACAGGCGGTTGCCCTCAGTATCGCTGACATGCATTCCCTCGGCGCGTTCAATTATCTGGCTGCCTTCCTTCGAGAATGTCGAGAAATCGGTATAGGGATGGATGAGGTGCGCGCGATCTTGGTCAAATGCGGCGTTTCGATCGAGGGTGGTCATCGTAGACTCCATGAATGCTTGTGCGCCATTCGGCTGATTCCTGAGGTCAGCATCGGCTAACAACCGTGCCCAACACAGTCCCCCACACGTGGTATCGACGCGACCAGAGACCTCCATCTAGGTAGCTGCCCAATGACCCTCAGAGTGTGTCTGGGGAAGCATCCATTCAGCAAAGGTGGCGAAAATGAAGGTCGGAGTGCCTACAGAAATCAAAGCAAACGAACATCGCGTAGGGCTGACGCCCGCTGCGGTCAGCGAGTATGTGGCGGCAGGCCATGAGGTCGTTGTCCAATCCTTGGCCGGGGCTGGCATCGGGGCAAGTGACGAGACCTATCGCGCTTCGGGCGCCATAATCGCTGATACAGCCGAAGAAATCTTTGCCACCGCGGATATGATCGTGAAGGTCAAGGAACCCCAAGCGTCGGAGTATAGCCAGCTGCGTGAAGGGCAAATCCTATACACCTATCTCCATCTGGCGCCTGATCCTGAGCAAACCAGAGGTTTGCTTTCATCGGGTTGCACGGCGATTGCCTATGAAACCGTAACCGATGCCGATGCGACATTGCCTTTGCTTGCTCCGATGTCTGAAGTCGCTGGCCGTCTGTCCATCCAAGCCGCAGCGAGCGCACTGGAGAAGCACAACAATGGCGAGGGTCTGCTACTTGGTGGCGTGCCTGGTGTAAAACCTGCCGAGATCGTCGTGATCGGCGGCGGCGTTGTAGGCACCAATGCTGCCAAGATGGCCGTCGGGTTGGGAGCACAGGTTACAATTTTTGACCGCTCACTAAAGCGCCTTCGTCAGTTGGATGACTTGTTCGATGGGCGAGTTCATACTGTCTATTCCACCAAAGCGGCGTTGGCTGATGCGGTGGCAACAGCGGATGCCGTAATCGGTGCGGTTCTCATCCCCGGCGCGGCGGCGCCACGCCTGGTAACACGGGACATGCTGGCCACGATGAAAGAAGGCGCGGCGTTGGTCGACGTCGCCATTGATCAAGGTGGGTGCTTTGAAACTTCAACGGCTACGACGCACGAAAACCCGACCTACGTTGTTGATGGTGTGGTTCATTACTGCGTTGCCAACATGCCAGGCGCAGTTCCCAAAACATCCAGCTACGCATTGAACAATGCCACGTTGCAACACGGGCTGGCACTGGCGAACAACGGTCTCAGGGCATTGGATAACCCCTTCCTTCTACAGGGTCTGAATGTGCACGAGGGCAAGCTGACTTACAAAGCAGCCGCTGACAGCCTTGAGTACGGATATTGCGACCCACGAGAAGCGTTGAAATGCGCCTGAGATAGATTGCGGCCCTTTGAGCCCTACCCACTAAGGGTGATTCAAGGGCCGCGTACCCTCTGCCAAACTCAAGCAGCACTACCAATCCAAATGAGAGATGAGTCTTTGACCCCAGCAATTCAGGCAATTGATATTTGCAAAAGCTATCCGGGTTCACCCCCGGTAGAGGCCTTGAAGAATGAAACGTTGTCTATCAACGACAACGAGTTTTTCACACTGCTCGGGCCATCAGGATGCGGCAAGACAACCTTGTTGCGGTTAATCGCAGGGTTTGAAGATCTCACCTCGGGTGAGCTGCGGCTTTACGGCGAGGATATCTCCTCAATGCCGCCGGAGAAGCGGCCCATCAACACCGTGTTTCAGCACTATGCGCTGTTTCCACACATGACCGTTGTTGAAAACGTGGCTTTCGGCCTGCGCCGCAGAGGAACGGATGTTGCTCAGGCACAAAAGACTGCGCTGGAGATGCTGGACTTGGTGCAAATGTCCCAATTTGCCAACCGCCGGCCCTCACAATTGTCTGGTGGGCAACAGCAACGTGTTTCCTTGGCGCGGGCCTTGGCCCCGCATCCAAAAGTTCTGCTGCTGGACGAACCCCTATCCGCGCTTGACCTCAAACTGCGTCAATCGATGCGAACTGAGCTTAAACGTCTTCAACGTGAAACAGGCATTACGTTCGTATTTGTGACTCACGATCAGGAAGAAGCCCTATCGATGAGTGATCGCATTGCGGTGATGTCGGCTGGCCGTGTGCAACAGATCGCATCGCCTTCTGAGATTTATGAACAGCCCCGGAATCGCTTTGTCGCGGATTTCATCGGGGACGCAAATTTCTTCCAAGGCAAGGTGACACATCAGAACGGGAATACAGCCCGCTTTCGGATATCGCCCGAAATCGAAATCGCCGCGCGAACTGAAAACACTCCGCCAGCCGGAGATGTTACACTGTTTGTACGGCCTGAGAAGCTCGATCTGCTGACATCAGCTACGTCTGAAACACTGCCAGGAGACGTGCGCGAGATTTCGTACCTAGGCAATACGACGGATTACGCCATTGATCTGCAGAATGGGCCAAGCATTGTTGTGCGCTCTGAAAATCATCACAACGGCGATGCACTTGCACTGCCCGGTGACGCTGTTCACGTGGGGATCGATCCCTCGGCCGTCCGCGTTCTGGAGGCCTGAACGATGCAAAGGATCAGGACCTTTGCCGGGATAGCCCCGGCGACTATCATGGTCGTCTTCTTCATGCTGCTGCCGATCTTGATCATCGTGGTTTACTCTTTCTTGGAAAAGAACCCCTACGGTGGTGTTCGCCCCGAGTTGTCATTTGAAGCTTATTCAAGGCTGCTGCTTGAAAGGGATTTTGACGACAACCTATCGTTCAACCCCTCTTACCTGTTGATCCTTTTCCGTTCCATCTGGGTCGCCGCTGTCTCGGTTGCGGCCTGCGTGCTGATCGGATTTCCGGTTGCCTACTACATCGCCATGCAACCGGCCGAGCGACGAAACCTGCTGATCTTGCTGATCACCATCCCGTTTTGGACCAACCTACTGATCCGAACCTATTGTTGGATTCTGGTCCTGCGGGACACCGGATTGATCAACGAAATGTTGCTGAGCCTCGGTGTTATCCAATCACCCATCCCGCTTCTCTACACTGAAGGTGCGATCATTCTGGGTCTGATCTACACCTATGTACCGTTCATGGTTTTGCCGATCTATGCGTCGCTCGAACGTCTGGATGTGCGTCTGATCGAGGCCTCGCGCGATCTCTACGCGTCGCGGATTGGTGCCCTGCGCCACGTCGTGGTTCCGCTTTCACTGCCGGGAATCGTAGCTGGTTCGATCCTGGTGTTCATTCCGTGCCTTGGTGCCTTTATCGCTCCGGAATTGTTGGGTGGCGGTAAGAACCTGATGCTGGGCAGCCTAGTACAATTGCAGTTCTCAACTTCGCGAGACTGGCCGTTTGGCTCTGCTTTGTCCGTCGTGATCATGATCGTCGTGATGCTGGCACTGCTCTTCTATGCACGTAACGCGCGCAACTCAGGAACGGAGCTTGTTCACTGATGCCAAAATCCCGTGATATCCGCGCATTGCCAGGGTTGAAGTGGTTTTCACTTGGCTTCTTTGTCTACCTGTACCTGCCCTTGCTGATCCTTGTCATTTTTTCGTTCAATGCCACAAAGTCCGCGACTGTTTGGGGCGGCTTCTCGCTGGACTGGTATGCCAAGGCCTTGGCCAACGATGACATTCGTCGTGCGGCCTGGAACAGCCTGGTCATCGCAACAACCGCGACTGTGTTTTCAACCACAATGGCGACGATGGCTGCGCTCTCGCTGACACGAAACAAGTCCTTGCCCCGGAAACCACTATTTAACGGCATGCTGTTGTTGCCGCTGATGGTGCCCGAGATTGTGACGGCTGTCGCGACGCTAACTTTGTTCGCAACGATCGGGCTGTCACTGGGCCTAGGAAATATCATCATTGCGCATACGGTTTTTTGCATTCCATTCGCCTACTTGCCAATCAGAGCGCGATTGCAGGGAATGGATGAAAGCCTGGAAACCGCCGCACGCGATCTTTATGCGAGCAAATGGGCAACCTTGCGATTTGTCACGCTTCCGCTTCTGGCACCGGGGATCGTATCCGGCGCGATGCTTGCCTTCATTATTTCGATTGATGATTTCATCATCACACTGATGGTCGCAGAAGCCGGGTCTACCACCCTGCCAATCTACATCTACAGCTTGGTTCGGATCGGGATCACACCTGAGGTAAACGCAGTTTCCACTGTGCTTCTGATCATTTCCATCTTCTTCGTCACTCTATCTTACCTCGTTGAAAAGCGCGGGAAATTCTGAACCAATGGGAGGAAATACTATGAAATTAACAACACTGGTGACTGGCCTTGGCCTCGTCGCGTCCGGCGCTTTGGCCGAAGGTGAGCTCTATATCTATAACTGGACCGACTACACGTCGCCTGAGCTTATCGAGAAGTTCGAGGCGGAGACTGGGATTACGGTGACGATGGACACTTATGACTCCAACGACACGCTTCTGGCCAAACTGAAATCCGGTGCGTCCGGCTATGATATCGTCGTGCCAAGCCATAACTACGTGCCCATCTTCGTCGCAGAAGATCTGTTTCAGAAAATCAATGCACAGGATCTGGAAGGGTATTCCAACATAGCTGAAGGGTTCCGTAACCCTCCATGGGATCCTGAGAACGAATACACAGTACCGTGGCAATGGGGATCGACATCCTTCACAGTGAATACGGACGTTTTTGGCGGTGATATCGACACCTATGAAACACTGTTCCGGCCACCAGAAGAGTTGCACGGTCAAATCGGAATGTTTAAAGCCCCGAGCGATGTGGTCGACATGGCATTGATCTATCTCGGCTATGGGGTCTGCAGCGAAAGCAAGGATGAAATGCGCGAGGTTCTTGAACTGCTGAAGCAGCAGAAACCTCATGTGGAAGTCTACAACTCTGATGGAATTCTCGAACGCCTCACTTCCGGCGACGCGGCCCTGCACCAAAACTGGAACGGGAACTCGATCCGGGCTCGTGCTGAAAACCCAGCTTTGAAATACGCCTTTCCACGAGAGGGTGTCTTGACCTGGGCCGACAACTTGGCGGTACCGGTCGGCGCGCAGAACTACGACAATGCGCTCAAATTCATTGAGTTTGTCTTGCGTCCGGAAAACATCGCTGTCCAATCAAATTTTGCTGGTTACTCGAACGGCATTTCAGGCAGTGAAGAATTCCTGAGTGAGGCGATGGCATCCGCGCCTGAGCTATCCCCCCCTGACGGAACGCCGTTGGTATTCTCAGAGACCTGTTCCGAGATCGCAACTGAATTGCAGAGCAAAGTCTGGACGACCCTCCTTCAGTAAATCGAAGGGCGGGCAAGACTGGCCCGCCTTGTTTCCCAATTGAATGTGCCATCTGGCATTAAGACATCATGACAGGCCGAAGACCTGCATGAACAGGAGAATTCATGCTTAATTCCGATATCAGCGCGCGTCGCGATGCAGCCATTTCAAATGGCGTAGGTATGCAGACGCAGGTTTACGTCCAGCGGGCTGCCAACTCAGAAGTTTGGGATGTTGAAGGCAAACGCTATATCGATTTTGCGGCTGGAATTGCGGTGGTTAACACTGGCCATTGTCATCCCAGGGTGATGGACGCAGTGCAAAAACAAGCTGCTAATTTCACCCACACATGTCACCAGGTCCTCCCCTATGAAAACTACATCCGCCTGGCCGAACGTCTGAACGAAAAAGTGCCAGGTCGCTTCGAAAAGAAAACGGTTTTCGTCACCACCGGTGCAGAAGCTGTTGAAAATGCGATCAAGATAGCGCGTGCCGCGACCGGTCGTCCGGCAGTTGTTGCCTTTGGTGGTGGATTTCACGGGCGTACCTTTATGGGCATGTCCCTGACCGGTAAAGTTGCCCCCTACAAGAAAGGCTTTGGAGCAATGATGCCGGACGTCTTCCATGTCCCCTTTCCTGTGGAGCTGCACGGAACGTCCACGGATGAGGCGCTGGGTGCCCTGACCAAATTGTTCAAAGCTGATCTCGACCCCGAACGTGTGGCAGCAATCATTATTGAGCCTGTTCAGGGCGAAGGCGGGTTCTATGCTGCTCCGGCTGAGTTGATGTCAGGTCTACGCGCTCTGTGCGATACGCATGGCATAGTATTGATCGCTGATGAGGTGCAAACCGGATTTGCCCGGACCGGCAACCTATTTGCGATGGATGGTTACGACGTCAGCGCTGACCTGACCACGATGGCAAAGGGTTTGGCTGGCGGGCTTCCTCTGGCCGCCGTAACCGGGCGCAAGGAACTGATGGATGCAGCGCAGCCGGGCGGGCTGGGCGGGACCTACGGCGGCAACCCTTTAGGTATTGCCGCAGCCAACGCCGTGCTGGATGTAATTGAGGAAGAAGACCTGTGCGCGCGGGCCAATGAACTAGGCTCACGCTTGAAGCAGCGCCTGGAAATGATCCGCGAACGGACACCGGAAATCGTCGATATCCGTGGACCCGGTTTCATGATTGCCGCTGAATTCAACACAAAAGACGGCAGCTCGCCAAACCCGGAAATGGCCAACGCCATTCGGGCAGAGGCCCTGTCGCGCGGATTGGTTCTGCTGACCTGTGGCGTCTACGGGAACGTCATCCGATTTCTTGCTCCGCTGACCGTGCCCGACGACGTTTTTGCTGAAGCAATGGACATTCTCGAAGCGTCCATCGACGCCGTGAAGGAAGCCTGAAATGCTGGATACCAAAGTGATGAAACTGAACCTCAAAGACCCCTCTCTGCTGGAAACGCGTGCTTACGTGAATGGAGAGTGGATCACTAAGAATAAGACCTTTGCAGTCTATAATCCGGCCAATGGCGATCTGATCGCGAATGTTGCGGACATGGATGCTGACGACGTGCGTGGCGCGATCGACGCAGCGTACGTTGCAAAGTCAGAATGGGCTGAACTCACCGGCAAGGAACGCGCCGCTGTTTTGCGCAAATGGCATGACCTGCTGGTTGAAAACGCCGATGATCTGGCAATGATCCTTACCGCAGAAATGGGTAAACCTTTGGCCGAGGCCCGCGGTGAAATCATCTATGGGGCATCCTTCATTGAGTGGTTTTCCGAAGAAGCCAAACGGATTTATGGTGACGTTATCCCCGGTCACCAGCGCGACAAACGCATCGTTGTTTTGAAACAACCAGTGGGCGTTGTTGGGTCTATCACACCCTGGAACTTTCCGAATGCGATGATCGCGCGCAAGGTTGCCCCTGCGCTGGCTGTGGGCTGCACATTTGTTGCACGCCCCGCTGAGCTCACTCCGCTGTCAGCACTTGCCATGGCGGTGTTGGGTGAACGTGCAGGTATTCCCGCAGGCGTTTTCAACGTTATCCCATCATCTGACAGTGCCGGAGTGGGCCAAGAACTCTGCGCGAATGAAAAGGTCGCCAAAATCACGTTCACCGGTTCCACAAGGGTTGGCAAAATCCTGATGCGGCAGTGCTCGGATACCATCAAGAAAATGTCGTTGGAATTAGGTGGCAACGCGCCCTTCATCGTCTTTGATGACGCCGACATCGATGCCGCGGTCGAGGGTGCAATGATCGCAAAATACCGCAACAACGGGCAGACCTGTGTGTGTGCCAACCGCATTTATGTGCAGTCGGGTGTATACGATGAATTCGCAGGAAAACTTCAAGAAAAGGTTGCCCGATTGAGCATCGGCGATGGCTTCAGCGATCACGTGACCATCGGACCTTTGATCAATGAGGCTGCAATGGCAAAAGTTGAAGAACACATTGCTGATGCGGCATCCAAAGGCGCGGTCATAGTCGAAGGCGGAAAGCGTTCAGATCTTGGTGGCACATTTTTTGAGCCAACGGTTTTGACTGATGTGACCCAAGATATGAAAGTAGCCAAGGAGGAGACATTTGGTCCGATCTCCCCGCTTTTCCGGTTCGAGGATGAAGCTGATGTCGTCACCATGGCCAATGATAGTGAGTTCGGGTTGGCATCCTACTTCTACAGCCGTGATTTGACCCGTGTGTGGCGCGTTTCTGAGGCTTTGGAAAGCGGGATGGTCGGGATCAACACTGGCTTGATTTCAACTGAGGTGGCGCCCTTTGGCGGCATCAAGCAATCCGGACTGGGTCGCGAAGGCTCGAAATATGGAGCAGATGACTTTCTGGAGGTCAAATACCTTTGCTTGGGTGGTATCGACTGAAGCCCTCCGTCCTGGAATGCACATAACACCAAGTCGCGAAGCCGCGTCTCTATAGCGGAGCGGTTGCTTTTAAGTCGCCCGTCAGATCGGACATTACGGTACCTGCCACGTCTAAGTGGCAGGGCATCGGTTGGGATAACAACAACCCCAACCCAAATGCCACCTGATCAAAAACTATGTGCTGACTAACTCAACACGGCGCAAACAAACCCACGTTACATCCACCGAGAAGGACCCAAACCGCTAAGCCCACTCTTGGTATTCTTTCATCACCCTCCTAAACGCCTCCATCTCAGCTTCTTCCCTAGTAAAGGCCAAGGCTGCAGGGAAGTACAAAGGCCGTAAGCCCACTGCACAAGCCAAAGCGGAGGAGGTCAGAGAACTAAAGGCGCAAGGAGTACGGCCCACTGACATCGCAAGGCAACTCAACATCGGACGAGCGTCCGTTTATCGCATCCTGTCGAGCAAAGAGGAGACAGCGTAGTGACAGCAGAGGACGGCATCCTCAGCGTCTCCGAAGAAAACACTGACGGTCGGACGCTGAGCATGTCCATCCTTTGAGGGTAACTGTCTCAGCATCCACGCCTCACTGACTGAAGTCCTCCCGCTAGTTGCCTATAAGGCGGCACACAGAGACTCACAGATTGCTGGAAGGTGTTTCAGCTTGGGGAGTTACCTGACGGGCCTTCAGCCGTTCTAGGGTCACTTCCATGGTGCGTAGAAGCGGTTTCGGCCCTTGGGGTGACTGAAGGGGGGCACGGGGGAAACACCCATTTCCGAATGGCAATATACCATCGTAAATCTTGAAAGCAGTTTTCGATTCTACGTAGCTCCTTCATCACATGGTGTGAATTGTCGGCTGGCGTTCTACCCACCTGACACGACATAGGTTCGACCAGTCGCTGCGTTGAAACAAAACAGAGGGACATCCACCCTTAAGGAACCCTCAATCGAAATCTATAAACAAATCCTGATCCGCACCGGAACGCAGCTCCCGAATATCGGTAGCCTCATAAGACGTACCGGCCTTTTTGAGATCGGCGACAAAACTAATCGGATGATCTTCTTTGTGAGCTTCAAGAAACAGGTTGTATTGGACAGTAGGCAGACTGAAGGTGATACGCCTACTCTCGCCTCCTATAATCCCCTTCAAGGAGACTTTTCCAATCTTCTTCACGCTTTCCCTACGGAAGCTAATCGCCTTGCCTTCAACGTAAACACCTTCCAGCGGAGGGTCCTTACGAAACTCAGACGCTGCCTGTGAAAGACGCTCAGCAACCAGCGTCGGCACTTCAACTATTGGAGCCTCGTAGCTCCTAAGGTCGCTCAAACTGGCTGTTAAGGTCACTTTTTCGGTGCCGTTCACCTCCAACATGCCACTCAGTGCCGAGCAAAGATTTGCGCTGACACCTTTCTCGACCAATGGGACAAATCTCTTGTCGAACCATTCAGCTTCGTCGAAAGACTCAGCCGCTGCGTCGGCAGCTACCGACGTGGCATTCAGAAGTGTTTTAAGAACTTGGGAGCCATATGGAGGAGGCGGGTCAATTCCTGGCAGGTGTTCGCTTCGGTCCTTCATAACCGGAGCTAGTACAGTCATGACAAAGCTGCCGTGTTCCGTCTGCCCAAGCCGCGCTTCATTCATAAAAGTAGTAGCTCGATCTGGACGCCTACCATGATAGACCCTGCGGGGTTCGACTACGGAGCTTGCTGAAGAGAGCAACAGCTCTCGTATATTCGATAGTAATTTTGCGCCATCATCAAACGAAACCGTCCCGTTTTTCGATCCCGGCCCAACGGCGGACACCTTTAACCTCTCGAACCCGCTCATCAGCATCTTACGAAAGACTTCTTCAATGCTGGTGTCGACCGCTAGAGCAATTTCTGAAAGAACTTCATGGATTCGGGGGTAATAATCGCGTGTCCCCTGTGCCGGTACCAATACCTCGGTATCCTCCAGCTCCCAAACAGTCGAATACTTTTGCCTACTACGCCGCACCCATCCATTTGCCTCCAAGAAGGCAAGTACATTTTCTACCTGCAAGTGCTTAAGCAAGTCTGTGTCGAAACTGTTCATCCTCACGCGCCCGGCTCAAACGGCTCAAAGCCATCGGCTATTCTATGCATGGTTTCGTGAAGAAATGTTGCAGAAAATAGGTTGGCTGTCGGTATCCTAAGAGTTTTAGATTGCTGATCCGAAGGAAGCTCTTCCCTTCCCCTAATCGATATCCAATAAGAGCTAAAACTAAGTTTCGTAAAGTCGCGATCATACGCGATCCAAGCCTCACTTTCGGCTGGCACGAGCGTAACCACGAGTATTCGAGGTGTAGCCACCCTCTCATCACGAAGGTTATCGTAAAGAGATTTGTCAGCGGTGTAAGAAAAATCGTCTGCCTTTGGGTCGAGCGGAGCTGAAATTAGTTTAGATTTGGATTGAACATCCAGCTTTGGCTTGCTCAGTTGCAGCCCGCGAACTCTTGATGAAATGGTGAAGTCAATCTTGTCATCGTCCGGTTCGGGTTTGCTGACAGCGCAACCGAGTGAAGCGCAGACAGCCCGAATATGCGCGCCCGCGAACCCTTCCTGCTTTGCAGACATCGACGAATAGTGATCTGGATTTATGGCGGCTGGAAAATTCATAGCAATCTCAAAGTCATCCAGCTCATACAACCAAAAATAGAGTTGGATTCAAGAACTATTCGCTCTGAGGTTTCGATTCTCGCAGTTTAGATTGTTGTACAAAGCGTGTGGTGCTGACGTGTGGTGATGGGTGAACGCCCAATCAATCAACACGTTGATATATAATGGAAATACCACATGCCAGAATGGTGGCGGAGACGAAGGGATTCGAACCCTCGAGACCCTTCCGGGCCTACTCCCTTAGCAGGGGAGCGCCTTCGACCACTCGGCCACGTCTCCGCTGGCGGGTATATCCTTGCCTGTCACCCGGATACAAGGCGATTTTCTATGCCTTGCTCACTTTTCTCAAATTCGTCGCAAACGCACACGCAATCAGCGAAATTTCGACGCTCTTGAAGACAGATATAGGCAGTCGTAATTGCGCGAAGGAATTCTTCAAACTACTCAAAATGACGCGCTCTGAACTGAAAACTTGCCAAATACACGGGCTATAAGGCATATTTGTATAGATTTATTAGCGTATAATTCAAAAATACGAATTTATTGAGGGGCAAACCGAGCGGTGGGCGCGATGCGCTCAGTACCTATCTGTGGGGGAAGGACGTTAGGTTGGCTTGGTTGAAATCGTTACTCATTGTTTGTTGTGTTTTGCTTCTGCCGTTGCAGGCCTTAGCCAACATAGGAAAAGTCATTGGCGTCGAACAAGGCGCTGAAATAACGCGCGCGGGGAAATCGCAGCCCCTGCGCGCAGGGATGGAAGTTGCGTCAGGCGACTCCATTTCCACAGACGGCAGCGGTCTGGTTCAGTTGATTTTCGTCGATGAAACCAAGATCGCGATTGGCCCGAATGCTCGGATGACACTGGATGTGACAATGCTGCGCGGCAACAAAAAGGCCAAGAACTTCGCGGTTCAGGCCCTTGGCGGCAGCTTTCGCTTTATCTCTGGCAAAAGTAAAAAGCGCGCCTACTCGATTCAAACGCCCACTGCGACCATGGCCGTACGCGGAACGACTTTTGACATATGGGTCGCGCCCGGCGCGCAAAGCGCCATGCTGATTTTACAGGGCCGGGTAGAAATGTGTGGTCAGAACGGCATTTGCCAAGAGACCGGGCGCAAATGCAACCTTCTCGCCACCACACAGAGTGGACGTATCGGGCGCTCTGTCGATCAGGAAAGTTACGAACAAGCGGTGGAAGAAGGGTTCCCCTTTGTTCAGTCACAAGAGCAATTGCTGATTCCATTGCAAACAGATGTGACGGGCTGCGGCAGGGACGCCGTGCCACCTCTGCCGCAACGATCAGAGGTCCCTGCATCCGGCCCTAACTGGGGGCCGCGTGAAGTGCAAAGCGCTGGGGCCTCCGGGTCGTCCCCGTCAAACAGCGTCGGCGTCGGCATCGGCAATGGCGGCAGCGTCGGCAGCAGCACTGGCAGCAGCAACGGCAGTGGCGGCAATGTCGGAAACGGTAGCGGCAGTGGCGATGGCAGTGGCGGCTCGATCGGCGGCGGTTCCGGCAGCGGCGGGCCAGGCAGCGGTGGCACGATTGGTGGTGGCGGAACAGGGGGATTTGGCGGCGGCAGCGGCAGTGGCACCACTGGCGGTAACGGCGGCAATAGCGGCGGTTGAGCAAACACAGGCCCCGCTGCATGACATCAGATCCGTCGTTGTCGCAGAAAAATGCGCACATCCCGTTCAGGTCCGTCCGGGCTGACCACGATATTCGGAGGCAAACGTGACCGGGAAGCCCAAAGAAAGAACAGGGCGGCGGCGGGCCTTCCAGCTGGTCGGGCTGGGCCTGATCCTTTTCGGGTGTTTTATCCGGGTTCTCGATCCGTATCCGGTGCGGATGACACGGCTGATCTATTTCGACATTCTGCAACGCATCTCACCCCGCGAATACAACCCTGATCTGCCTGTCCGCGTGGTGGATATCGACGAACAGTCGCTTGCAAACTGGGGGCAATGGCCCTGGCCCCGAACCCTATTGGCACAGATGGTCCAGAACCTGGGCGAATATGGGGCTGCCGCTATCGCCTTTGACATTTTGTTCGTCGAACCTGACAGGTTCTCGCCTGCGCGGTTGCTGGAAGAACCCTCGCTCTCTGGGGTGCTGTCAGTTGAGCGCCACGCCGAGAAGCTGGACCATGACGTGCTTTTCGGAATGGAGATCGCCAATTGGCCGGTTGTATTGGGCGCAGCTGCCCGGCAATCCAGCGACGGCAGGCACGTCACGCCGATGACCGGGATCATCGAAATAGGGGAATCGCCGACCTCAGGGCTGATTACTGTTCCTTATTGGACCCCACCAGCCTCACCGCTGGATCGAACGGCAGCAGGCATCGGAGGGGTCAATGTCTCACCCCTTGGCGGTATGGGCATCGTGCGCCGCGTGCCTATCTTGTGGGGCGGGCCGGATGGTGCGCTGCCGGGGCTGGGGATTGAGGCGCTAAGGGTTGCCATAGACGAACCCGTCATCATTGCCGAAGGCATGCCGGATGAGGCCGGTATCATGCTGGCGGTCGAGATTGGTCAATTCCGCCTACCAACCACCGAAAACGGCGAGGTCTGGGTCAGATACAGGCGCGATAACCCGGACCTGTATCTGTCAGCTGATGATATCATGCAGCCACAGGACAATCCCGATCTGCGCGCCGAAATCGAAGGGCGGATCATTCTGGTCGGCACGTCGGCCGCCGGATTGTTTGACATGCACCAGACACCTTTGGGTGAATCTGTTCCGGGCGTGTCGATCCATGCGCAAATTCTTGAACAGGTCCTGACCGACGAAATGCTAAGCCGCTCGGATGTGACGTCGGCGCTCGAACTGCTGTCTTTCGTCATTCTTGGCGTAGTGGTCACGGCCGTCATGGCGCGGTTCGGGGCGGTTGCGTCATTTGTTGCAGGTGGCGTTGCTGCGGCGGTTGTCCTTGGCATCAGTTGGCTGGCATTCCAGCACCAGTTGGTTCTGTTCGACGTTACCTTTCCGCTGATGGGGGGCATGGCTAATTTCGGCCTGCTGGCGGGCTATCTGTTCATCTCGACCGAGCGCGAAAAACGTGTGATCCGACAGATCTTTTCCCACTATGTCGCGCCCGAGATTCTGGACGAAATTGAGGTGTCTGGGCATCAGCTTCAACTGGGCGGTGAAACACAAGAGATCACCGTCATGTTCTCGGATATACGAGGCTTTACGCCTTTGTCCGAGTCTGTTTCGGCCACCGATCTTGTCACCTTGCTGAATCAACTTTTTTCTCAGATCGGCGACCAGATATTGCTGGAACGGGGCACCATAGACAAATTCATCGGCGATGCGGTAATGGCGTTTTGGAACGCTCCCCTGCCAGTCGAAGATCACCCATGCCGTGCCGCAAAGGCGGCGCTGTTGATGCGACGGGCGCTGGTAGAGTTCAACGCCTCGGACGTCATGCAGGGGCGGCCGCCGATTGCGCTGGCGACCGGTTGCGCCACGGGTCGGGCCTGCGTCGGTAATATCGGGTCAAAGCGCAGGTTCAACTATACCGTCATCGGGGATGTGGTGAACGTCGCCGCACGGATCGAACAAAGCTGCCGCCATGTGGACTATGACATCGTTGTCTCAAGTTCGGTGTATGAGAAAACGCGGCACGAAATGGCGATGCTTGAGGCCGGGTATGTCGACCTTAAGGGACGAACTGACCTGGAACCCGTTTTCGTGCTGGTTGGCAATCAAGACGTACTGGAAACCCCTGAATTTCAGAAATTGGAAACAACCCACCAAAGGCTGATCGCGGCTATTCGGGACCGGCACCCTCAGGATCGGATTGAACGAATATGCGAGGATTGCATCGAACAAGCCCACCATATCGAACCCGGATTGATGAAGTTTTATTACGCGCTGTCCGGCAGGGCTGCCGATTTCCGGTCGGATTTCCAATCCAATCAGTTGATCTTCAGCCACCAAAGACGCGCCCGGAAACCATCAGCCTGAGCAATTTGAATGGAAAGGCTATGCCAATTCCGCCAGCGCCGCATCAATGCGTGTTAGCATCGGAGATCGCCCTGCAGACTCGACGATGACGCGGGCCCGGCTTAGATGCTCGATAGCCTGCGCCTTCTTTTTCTTCGCCTTGTACAGCAGCCCCATGATCATATCACAGCGCGCGATATAGTGGCCCTTTTGGTCGAACTGAGGGTTCTTGCGCACCTGCTCAACCATCGCGATCAGACGTTTTTTTCCAAACAGCATAACCCAAAGGATCGACCGGAAATTTCGAAACAGAACCCCCAGCGAACCGCCGCCTTCACCTGTTAGGATGGCCAGATACATCTCGCACAGAAACAGACGGGCCCAGTCAGCGGATATCTGAGTGCCCTCGTCGGTACGTTTCTGAATGGCGCATTCAATCTGGCGCAACCCGTCCGTAATCCGACCGTTCAGCGCATAGGCCACCCCCAGCATCGCCGCGGGCCCGAAGGTGAACAGCGTCCACCCCTTTTCGTTGCAGGCCTTGATGTGGTTTTGGACCACCTCAGTCGCCCCTGGCATTTCCAGCGGCACCATGGCTCCTACTCTGGCTGCTTCGGCTATGGCCAACTCAAATTCGACCTTTGATGCTTTGCGCGCCTTCTCAGCCATTTCAAGCGCCAGTTCGTGATCATCGGTGACCATCGCGATCAGCGCCTTCATGGCGGTTCCATAGCCCAGCGCACGCGGGTCGTTTTTGGCTTTTCCCAAGGCGATCATCCGATCTGATGCGGCATGCGCCCGCGCCACCCGCCCCCGTGTCAGTTCGTTCCAGCCAACAGTGGCCTGATAAAAATTGTGGATATAGGCGTCGTCGATCTGATCCAGCACAGCCTCGACTTCGCGTTTTCGCGCCTCGAAACGGTCATTGTCGATCGGCGCGTGATAGATTGAGACCGAAAGCTCATTCACCATGGCATACGCCTTAGAGGCCGGATCATTCAGACGACCTGCCATGTCTGTCAGTTCCTGCTGAACCCAATGCGCCTCGTGATACTTGCCGTTGCAGACCAGACAAGAAACATAGTGGTGCAGGAACAACGTGTGATCCTGACTGTCACCAGCCTTTTGCAGGATCGGGCGAACTGTCCCGGCCAGTTCGATAATCTTTTTGACCCGCAGTGAGATATTGGAACACAGCGCGAAACTGGCCATGAATCCGGCAAATTCTGCATCTGTGGCGCAACTTGGGTCGTTTTGGTACAGCTCAAGAGCGTCCACAAAATACCGGTTGGCTTCGTCCAGTGAATAAACGCCGAGGCATTTATCACCAGCCATGGCACTGTAGTGAAACGCCTGATCTGCCCGATCCGTCTGTCCATAGTGAAAGGCCAGCACCTCGGCGGCCTCGTGCAACCGGTTGGCGTTGCGCATCACCAACGCCTCGGCAATGGCAAGATGCAGGTCGGACCGGCGGGACAGAACCAGGCTTTGATAGACCGAATCCCGCAGCAGCACATGTTTGAAGATGTAATCCGACGAATTCGGCTCGCGGTACAGCACATCTTGCGCTTGCAGCCGTTGTAGGGTGGCGCCGGTTGACTTGGTCGTCTCGGTGATCTGGGACAAAAGACCGGGATCAAAACGCCGACCAATCACGGCTGCAGCCTGCAGCAAGGCGCGATCTTCGGGATCAAGTCGTTCAATTCTGGCTGTCAAAAGACTGCGCATGGTGACGGGCAACCCGCTGTCGCTGATATCCGCTTCGATATGGGCGCGGCCATTTTCGACGAGCAAAACTCCCTGATCCAGCAGAAAGCCCAAGATTTCTTCGCCAAACAGTGGATTGCCCCCAGCACGGTCAGCCAGCTGTTCTGCCAACCCATCGGGCAGAGCATCCACCCCAAGACGGTTTTGCGCCAGCGTGGCAAGGTCTTCGACCCTCAGCGGGCGAAGCGCCACGGTTGTCACCCCTGTCATGTTTTGCCAACTGGGTGTGTATTCGGGTCGCCGTGTCTGGATGATCAGCAGGTTCGACAGACCCGGAGCCTCGATCATATTCGCCAGCAAATTCTTTGACGCGCTGTCGATCCAATGGCCATCTTCGATCAGCAAAACAACCTGGCCCCGCGCGCATTTCAGGCGCAGCAGCTCGGTCAGCAACTCGCGAATACGCAGACCGATCAGAACACCGTCGAGACCGTCCAGAGCCCCCTCGGGCGGTGTGAGACCCAGAAAATTCATCATTAACCCAAGGTTCTGTTGCGTGAACAGCCCGGATTTTTTTAACCCGGCCTCAAGCTTGGCCCGAACCCGCAGCGGGTTGTCGACATCGGTGATGAGAAATGAATTTCGCGTGATTTCCAGGAAGGGCAGAAACGGAACCTGCTGGCCATCGGCAAAGCAGTTTCCCGTCAGGACCGACACCTCGTCCGCAGGTAGGCGATGAAGAAACTCGAAAACCAGCCGCGTTTTGCCCAACCCCGGCTCGGCAACCAGGTCAATCACGGACCGGGTGTCTTTTGCCCGCTCCAGCGCGGTGGAGATCGTGCTTAGTTCATCTGTTCGGCCAACATAGCCGCTCAACCCTTGCGCCACTGATGCGTCGAACCGGGTTGCGTCGGGGTGAACGGCCTGCAACTGCCACAGCTTTTGCGGCGCGGACAGACCCTTGATCTGATGTTCGCCGAAAAAGCCAAGTTCGGTCACCCATTGGACCAGCCCCCGTGTGGTGTCGCAGATCAGGCTTCCACCCGACGGGGCAAGATTTTCAAGCCGCGCGGCCAGATTCACTGTGCTGCCCACAGCAGTCGTCGGGCCGCTCTCGCCCTGGACAGCCGCCATCAGAACCGTACCGGAACTGATCCCCACACGCACCTTCGGGCGCACGCCGAAACGCGCTTCGATATCCGCGGCGGACGCTTCGAATGCCGCATGGATCGCCATAGCGGCCCGGCAGGCCCGCAGTGCCGTATCTTCGGTCGCGTCGGGAATGCCGAACAGCGCCATTATGCTGTCGCCAGCAAAATCGCGCACCGTTCCACCGTGGGCCTCGACCGCCCGGACCAGCGTATCGTAGGTCAGCCGAACAAAGCCCAACGCCTGTTCTTCCCCAAGCGATGCAACAATTGCGGTGTAGCCGACCATATCGGCAAACAGCACCGTGACCTGACGCCGTTGCTCGCTATCTGCTTGTTCCCGCTTAGGTTTATCCGCAATCTTCCCCATACCTGCAAAGGTGTACTACAGCCAACCCAGGCTCGCCAGTATTTGCAGATGAATTGCCGCAAAGGCTTATTCAAATAGCAGTGAAAATGTCACGCCCAAAGCCGGGTGCGATCATAGTCGGCGACACCTGTCTGTTTCAGACAGTTTCCGCCCAAAGATCATCTGCCTGAGGGATGCTGCAGACCCCAAGATACCGACGAACCGTCTCAGTCATTCCAAAGTTCAGAGCATCGCAAAACAACGCGTGCCCGATGGACACTTCGGCAATCGACGGGATCCAAGCGATCAGTTTGCGCGTGCCACTGACCGTCAGATCGTGGCCCGCATTGACCTTGAGCCTTTGCGCCGCAGCCGCGGTCGCTGCGGCGGTCAGACGGTCAAGTTCCCGCGTCTCGGCCACTGGGTCGTCATAAGATCCGCCGAACGGGCCGGTATAAAGTTCAACCCGATCTGTTCCGGTCATCGCGGCATGGGGCATGTGCGCTGCCTCGGGATCGCAGAACAGCGACACGCGGTGACCCTTCGCCTGTAACCCGGCAACCACATCCGCAAGCATCGCGCCCTGTGCCGGGAAATCCCAACCATGATCACTTGTCGCCTGACCCGGATCATCGGGAACCAACGTCACCTGGTCCGCGCGCACCTGCTGAACCAGCGACAGAAACCGTTCATCTGGATAGCCTTCGACATTCAATTCCCGGTCTGGAAATTCCGCGTCAAGCATAGAGCGTAGCCCGCGCACATCATCGGGCCGGGTGTGACGCTCATCCGGGCGAGGGTGCACCGTCACGCCCGCCGCGCCCGCGTTCAAGGCGATCCTTGCCAGACCTATCAAATCCGGCCAGGGGTGCTCACGCCTGTTGCGCAGCAGGGCGGCAACATTCAGATTTACCGAAAGGTCCGTCATCACCCTGCCCTACAGCCGAAAGGATTGCACATGTTCGGGCGTCGGCACGCCATCGATGTTTCGGGGATCAGGAATAGGATCACCAACCGACGTGTGAACGGGAATGACCCCGGCCCAGATGGGCAGATCATAATCCTCTTCCTCGTCATTTGGACCGCCCGTGCGGACCTTGGCGCTACCTTCCGATATATCCATGCCCAGCACCATTGTTGCCTTCAGATCCTGCGCGTGATCGGGCCGCAGGCTTTCATATCGCCCCGGGAACAGGCCGTTCACAAACCTGCCTAGCTTGTCCAGCTTTTCTGCCGGGTCTTCAACCTTGACCGCGGTGCCAAACAACGTGACCGACCGCGAATTAACGGAATGATGCATACCGGACCGAGCTAGGACAAACCCGTCAAGAATTGCGACCGAGAGACAAACCTGCGCATTGCGAGAATTGCGCAGCGCACGACTGGCCGAGGACCCGTGCCAATAGATGCGATTGCCCTCTCGCCATTGCAACGTCGGAGTGACAAAGGGCTTGCCATCAATCACATAACCCACGCTGCACATGGGTTGCGCGTCCAGGATACTGTTGATGGTGGCACGGTCGAAATGCCCCCGCTCATGGGATCGACGCAGGCGGGATTTGTCGGTGATGTTCAAAGTCTCATTCATGGTCATAGCTCGGGTTTGATCTTGCTATGTCTGTAGTGCCCGGGTATTGGATGTTTTTAAATGTCCAATTTTAAAACTTTTCCTAAGGCCAATTTGAATCGAGATCTTTTTGCGATCTCGGTGGATGCATCGCTGAAGACCTCGCTTCAGGCGCAACTGCTTGAGGCGCTGCGCGGTCTCATATCTAAGTCCTCTGACCTGGTCGGGACGCGGCTGCCAGCCAGCCGCACACTGGCATCCGAGTTGTCGATATCCAGAACAACGGTTCAGGCGGTTTATGACCAGATGATCAGCGAAGGGTATCTGGTCACCCGGCAAGGCAGCGGTACATTTGTGGCCAGCGAGATCACCCACCTGTCGCAACCGCAGCCCATCCCCCGCCCGGCGGGTCCAAAGACCCAGAAATGGCTGCCCTTTCAAACCGGTCTGCCGGATCAATCCCTGCTGCCGCACAAACAATGGGCACGCCACCTTGAACGCGCATGGCGCAACCCAACACCCGAGCTTTTGGCGCGAGCGGACCCTTTGGGTTGGTATCCGCTGCGCGCGGCCATCTCGGACCACGTTGCCGCGTGGCGACACTTGTCCTGTGATCCGGGGCAGGTTGTGATCACCTCAGGCGCGCGCGAAGCCTTCGAGGTTATATTCCACGGGCTGCTTGGTGCGGGCAAACAAGTTGCGATCGAAGACCCATGCTGGCCGAAACTTCACACGATTCTGAGGGATACAGGAAACTTAGCCTGCCCCGTGCGTATCGATCAGGACGGGCTGGATGTGACACGCCTTCCAGACAAGGCCCATGCCACTATCGTCACGCCTTCGCGGCATTATCCAACAGGGGTCAGCCTGCCCTTGCCCCGCAGGGTCGCCTTGCTGGATTGGGCCAGACAGACCGGTGCGGTGGTGATCGAGGACGACTACGACAGCGAATTCCGCTATCGGGGGCAACCTTTGCCATCGCTTTCGGGGTTGGATGGCCTCAATAACACGATCTACCTTGGCAGCTTTTCAAAACTCGTCAGCCCGGCACTGAGGATCGGGTATCTAGTTGTGCCCAAACACATGCTGCAAAGCACGCGGACCTATCTTGATCGTGTGGGACCACGCGCCTCGCTGATCCCGCAACCCGCCTTGGCGACATTCATGAACAGCGGTGAATTCGCTATGCATTTACGACGCATGCGACGTGTTTATGCGCGACGTCAGAGCCATCTGCTCAGCGCGCTCGCCCCCGCCTGTGACCTACTGGAGCTTCAGCCGGACTCGTCGGGCATGCATCTTTGCGTTGCACTTCGAGCGGCACTTGCAGACAGAATGTCCGACATTGAAATCAGCCAGCGTGCCGGGGAAAACGGACTGCGCATCAGCGCACTGTCTGACCAATGTGTGTTGCCGCAAAAGATGCAGGGCTTACTGCTGGGGTACGCGGCGTTTGACGAAGATACACTTTCAGACGCGGCGGATCGGTTGGTTTCTCTTATACAGCTGCCACTTTGAAGCAAGCCACGCTGCCCACTGGTAATGGTCAAAAAGTTTTTCACACGTGAAGCACACAACATGATATCGTCAAATTAGAATATATATTCTCGGTATTTCACACGCTGAATCCACGAACTCTGTGAATGGGGAGGTTCACATGCTTCGACTGTCTGTCTGCTTACTTACTTTCGTCTCAGTCCCGGCAAGCGCTTTTGCCGATGCCGTTCCCACCAAGGAAGCCGCCGAGGGAACCTTTGCCGAGCGTCCCTTTTCACCCTACGCCAACCGCACTTTCCCCGAGCGCCCGCTTTGGGGCGACACGCATCTGCATACGGGGCTGTCACTAGATGCGGGCGCATTCGGCAACACGCTGCTGCCTGACGACGCATGGCGATTTGCTAAAGGCGAGCAGGTGATTTCCTCCACCGGGCAACCAGTCAGACTGGCCAGACCACTGGATTGGATGGTTCTGACCGATCATACTGACCTGATGGGTTTCGCGCCCGATCTGCAGGCGGGCAAACCCGGTGTGATCTCAGACCCGAAGGGGTTGGAATGGTACGAAGGATACAAGGCCGGTGGCGAAGAAGCTGGTAAAGCAGCCTTCGATATCATCACAAATTTTTCTCAGATGACGTTGCCGGAGATTTTGCTGGAGTCCTACAGCCCGGGGGCCGATGCTTTTGCGTTCACCTGGGAACATATTGTCCTGGCCGCGGAACGGCACAACGATCCCGGTCAATTCACCGCGTTTATCGGTTTCGAATGGACCTCGGTGCCCAAGGGCTTCAACCTGCACCGGAATGTTATGTTGCGCGACGGACCAATCCGCGCGTTGCAGGTTGTTCCGCCGGTAACACAGCCACCCTACGGCAACACCGATCCCAAGGCGCTTTACTCTTGGCTGGAGGATTACGAAGCCAAAACCGGCGGCCGGGCGGTGGCTTTCGCCCATAACGGCAACCTTTCGAACGGCTGGATGTTCCCAACCGAAGACACGTATCACGGTGGCCAGGTTGACGAAGAATACGTCCAGAACCGCGCAAGGTGGGAGCCTCACTACGAGGTCACGCAAATCAAAGGAGACGGCGAGGCCCACCCGTATCTCAGCCCGGATGATCCCTTTGCCGATTATGAGAACTGGGATATTGGCAACCTCGATATCACCGAATTGAAAACCGAGGACATGCTGGCGGGCGAGTATGCGCGCGAAGCCCTCAAGCGCGGCCTGATGCTAGAAGAAAAGTTCGGCGTGAACCCCTATAAATTCGGCATGGGCGGCGCGACTGACAGCCATACTTCGCTGGCAACCGCCGAAGAAGACAACTTTTTTGGCAAATCTGTAAGTGTGGAACCGTCGCCCACCCGGATACAACATCCCTTTATTGCCAATGAGCTGGGCGAGATACCGGGCGATCTGCTGGTCGCTTCGGGCTACACTGCCGTTTGGGCCACCGACAACACACGCTCAGCCATTTTCGATGCGTTCAAGCGCCGCGAAACCTATGCGACCACCGGTCCTCGGATCGGTTTGCGTTTCTTTGGAGGCTGGGCGTTTGACGAGGGCGACCTTGAGACGCGCTTTCTGGCGGATGTCGGTTACACGAAAGGCGTACCCATGGGTGGTGACCTGCGCCCGCGCGAAGGGGATGGCGCACCGAATTTCCTGATTGGTGCCTTGCGCGACCCGATCGGTGCAAATCTGGATCGGGTTCAGGTCGTCAAAGGATGGCTGGATGCAGACGGGTCGATGCAGGAAAAGGTTTATAATGTCGCCTGGTCTGATGATCGGCCACAGGATGCAGATGGCAACCTACCCGAGGTCGGTAATACTGTGGATGTGGAAACCGCGAGCTGGAGCAATACCATCGGCGCGTCCGAGTTGATCACTGTTTGGTCCGACCCGGATTTCGACCCGAATGAACGGGCCTTTTATTACGTCAGGGTTCTGGAAATCCCCACCCCGCGTTGGTTGCTATACGACAAGTTGCGGTTTGGCATTGATCTGCCGGAAGACGCACAACTGATACATCAGGAACGCGCCTATTCCTCACCGATTTGGTACACTCCGGGGTGAATGGCCTTTTTCGAAGAACCACCACTGCGTTGGAATATAAGCGTAATTATTCTGCAGTCTGTTTGACTTATCCAAGGACCCGCCACTACTATTAAGGCGGGTCTGAAAGCGTCTTCGGAACTAAGCATGCATATTTTGAAAGAACCCCTGCTCCACTTTATTCTGATCGGAGCCGCCATCTTTGGCTGGTTTGCCATTGTGGGCCCAAAGGACGAAAGCGCTGAACGGGGTGATGCAATTGTTATCGACGACGCTGATGTCACGCTTTTGGTCACCCGCTTTGAAACAACCTGGAAACGCCCGCCCAATGACGCAGAGTTGCAGGTGCTGATCGACGCCCTGGTGCGCGAGGAAATCTTGGTGCGCGAGGCGCGCAACCTGGGGTTGGATCGCG
Source organism: Ruegeria sp. BB1 (assembly GCF_056539465.1). Taxonomy (NCBI): domain Bacteria; kingdom Pseudomonadati; phylum Pseudomonadota; class Alphaproteobacteria; order Rhodobacterales; family Roseobacteraceae; genus Ruegeria; species Ruegeria sp. BB1. Next base: position 1,716 of record NZ_JBQFVB010000004.1, on the reverse strand, counting down.
GGGATCAGGTAATCCGGGCACGGTTGGCACAAAAGATGGATTTCCTGTCGGATGCAATCGCCGCCTCGGTAGACCCCGAAGATGCAGTGCTTGAAACTTATGTCGCAGCAAACTCGGCACGTTTTACTAAACCTTGGCAGATTGCATTCGATCAGGTGTATCTGGGCGATCAGCCGGTGCCCGAGGATGTGGACACCGCGCTTACCGCACTAACAGCGGGCAGGGAATGGTCAGAGTTTGGTGTACGATCCCTGATGCCTCGATCAATGCCGCTGTCGCCCGCCGGCGCCGTCGATGCCGCATTTGGCCCGGGGTTTTCGGCTGCGCTGGTCCCATTAGAACCGGGCGTCTGGGCTGGGCCGATTCAATCGGGATATGGGATGCATCTGGTCCGTGTAACCGAAACGCGCCTCGAATATCTGCCGCCACTTACGGACATTCGCGATGCGGTTCTGATAGCATGGCGTCGGGACACGGCCGAGGAACTGGCGCAAGCGCAATACGAAACCCTTGCCGCGCAGTACCGGGTTGAAACACCAGGGTCCGGTGAATGAGGGCCCTGTTTTGCTTGATAATAGCGATCTGGTTGGCCTGCACCCCAAAGTCCGGCAATGCACACGCGCTTGACCCCGGATATCTGGACCTCCACCAATTGACGCCAGGCACCTGGCAAGTGATGTGGCGCATACCGGATGTGAACGGCCAACCCATGAGGATTGACGCGATCCTGCCCGAAGCTTGCACCCCATCGCACGGTCCACCGCCGATCTTCGACTCGGTTGCTTGGGTTTCCTCTTGGGTTGCAGAGTGCGGGGCTGAGATCGAAGGACACAAAGTCAGAATCCGGGGCCTCGAACGACAAAACAACGATGTCCTTCTGCGCGTTCAGCCACTGGAATCTGCGATTTCCACCCTCCGGTTCACACCTGAAGAGCCGGCCCTGACTTTGCCAATAGATCCGACCACATGGTCCGTTTTCATCAGCTATTTCTGGCTTGGCTTCGAGCATATCCTAGAAGGGTGGGACCACCTTCTGTTTGTCTTCGCCTTGTTCATTCTGGTGCGTGATCCTTGGCGGCTGGTCGGCGCAGTGACAGCCTTTACAGTCGCGCATTCGATCACGCTGGCAATGGCAACGCTGGGGGTGCTGCACGTTCCTGCCGCCCCGGTCGAAGCGGTGATTGCCCTGTCGATCGTTTTCCTGGCCCTGGAAATTCTCAAACACAAAGAAGGGCAGATCAGACTGTCCGAGCAATACCCATGGATTGTCTGCTTTTGTTTTGGTCTGCTACACGGGCTGGGTTTTGCCGGTGCCCTGTCCGAGATCGGCCTGCCCTCTCAGGATATCCCAGCTGCACTTCTGGCCTTTAACCTTGGGGTCGAGGCCGGACAACTTACCTTTATTGCGGGCCTGTCAGTAGGAATGTTTCTGTGGCGTCAAGTGGCGCGCTTTAATCCATCACGGCTGAGCGGGGTTACCCGACCAATCACTGGCTATGTCATCGGCAGCGTGTCGGTCTATTGGCTGGTCGAGCGTGTCAGTGGGTTTTAATTTATTGGCCTCGCATCGCTGAGGTCTATTTGGTTTTCCGGCATTGAAGCTTTGTTTTGGATGAGGTTATTGCCTCTCACCCTATTGTTTTGTGGTTCTGACGGGTTGAGGGTGTTAAGCGATTGATCTTGGGGATCAATTGTAGTGTGACCGGGCTGTTCTGA